>CALISD010000061.1 GCA_938041955.1 uncultured Granulosicoccaceae bacterium
TAACCGGTTCACCCAGATCAATCATCGCTTCAATTAATCCGTTGTGTTCGGAGAACACAAAACAATCGCTATCCGGCATATCCAGATTAATGGTAGGACCTACCTCCAATTCACCTTCAAGTATTCCCGCGTGTATCAGCAGGTTCCTTGTGCCTTTCTTTGCAATAGCTACTGTTTTAGCAGAGCTGGAACCGCCGCCGCCAAGCTCAGTTGATACAAACACTTTGCCCTGCTCTTCCACGGCAGTGTCGTACATGCCGACATTATCAATTTCCAGAAGCCTGACTGAATAAGGTGCATTAAACGCGTGTACTGCTGCGGTGCAGGCCGCCTCCTGTTGTTTGTTGTCCAATACGTGTGATGCTGCAAACGGAATGAAGTCGAGTGTTTTACCACCCGAGTGGAAATCAAGAACGATATCTGCCATGGGTACCAGAGTACGTTGGAAGTAGTCTGCGATTTTCTCTGTAACGGTGCCATCAGGTTTGCCGGGGAACATGCGGTTCATGTTGCCTTTGTCTATAGGTGAGGTACGTGTACCGGCAAGGTAAGCCGGGTAGTTAAATGCCGGTACAATGATTACTGTGCCTTTTATGGTTTTGGGGTCTAGAGTTAAGGCAAGTTCCTGCAGCGCGATCGGGCCTTCATACTCATCACCATGATTCGCTCCGGTTAATAATGCAGTAGGGCCTTCGCCATTGCGAACCACACTGATGGGTAACATCACACTGCCCCAGGCGGAGTCATCTCGGCTATAAGGCAACCGTAAGAAACCATGATGCACGCCATCCTGATCATAGGCAATGGTGGGACTGATGGGATTCTGCTTCATGATTTCACCAATAGCTTGCGCGGGAAGTCAGCCAGACATTCCGGCTCACCGTTACCTATAACAATGCTTTCGGTTATTTCAAAACCCCAGCCATCCATCCACAAGCCGGTCATAAAATGAAAGGTCATGTTTTCTTGCAATTCGGTTTTATCACCCGGGCGTAGTGACATGGTGCGCTCGCCCCAGTCAGGCGGATACGACAAACCTATCGGGTAACCGGTACGGTTGTCTTTTTCGATGCCATGCTTTTTCAGCACACTGAAAAATGCATTGGCTACGTCTTCGCACTTGTTGCCCGCACGTGCTTTTTCAAGCCCTGCATCCATACCTTCAAGTATGGCTTTTTCTGCATCTAAAAACGTTTTAGTGGGCTTGCCGAGGAATATGGTTCGGGATAACGGGCAGTGGTAGCGATGATAAGCGCCCGCGATCTCAAAGAAAGTACCTTCGCCGCTTTTCATCGGTTCGTCATCCCATGTCAGATGCGGTGCGTCTGCTGCAGGGCCTGAAGGTAACAATGGTACGATTGCAGGATAATCTCCCCCGGCACCAATCGTTTCGTCATATCGCAGTCCGGCGTCATAAATGTCGGCCACCAGATCACACTTGCGAATGCCGGGTTCTATTTTGTCAACAATGCGCTGATGCATTCGCTCAACAATCTTACCGGCCACACGCATGTACTCAAGTTCTTTTTCTGACTTGACTGCACGCTGCCAGTTAACCAGTGCGGTTGCATCGGTGAAGGTAGCGTCTGGCAGGTGTTTATTCAGACTCGCAAAGGCGGCTGCAGAAAACCAGTAATTATCCATCTCTACGCCAATGCGCAAGGTATCCAGCCGGCGCGATTTTAGCTGTTCACTAAGGTAGTCCATAGGGTGTCGTTCAGTTGACTGAACGTAGTGATCAGGATAGCCAATAATATTATCGTGCTGCATAAAGCTAGTGCGTTTCGCGCCATTGCCATCCTGCGAGCGGCCGAACCATAAGGGTTCTCCTTCCAGACTTAATACAACACACTGATGAACGTAGAAAGACCACCCGTCATAACCGGTTAGCCAGGCCATGTTCGAAGGGTCAGACACAATGAGCAGTTCTATGTTCTGCCTTTCCATTGAGGCACGGGTTTTGGCTATTCGTGCAGCATATTCATCTGTGGTGAAATACAATGTTGGCGTGGTTGTCACTTTGTTACCTTTGCGTTTAGAAAATACAGCCACCGGAATTTGCTATCGGCTGTATTTTTACCCATCGATGCTTGTTGAATTTTTTTACAGCTTTAATTCTTTAGCTTGCTTATCACCGGATCCGGTAGTGCTTTGTCAAACAGGCTTCCAAAGCCCGCAACAGAATCATCAAGACCAGCAGCACGCAGGCTCATCCAAATACTGGCCTGGTTCGAACTGACCACCGGTTTGCCAATTTGCCTTTCAATTTCTTCAACAACATTAACCGCGGGCAGACCGGTACAGGATATAAATAGCGCATCAGTGTCATCTGTATTGAGTGTGACCGATGCTTGTATGATTGTGTCATCAGAGACCAGCGCCATATCCCGGTCATCCTCAATTCCCAGGCACTCCAGACGCAGCACATTTAAACCCTGCGCACTGAAATACTCGGCAAACGGCTGACTGGTTTCAACGGTATATGGCGTCAATATCGAAATTCGCGTCGCCCCCAGCGCTCGCAAAGCGCGACAAGCTGCATCACTAGGGGTAATCACCGGTACGCCCGGGCGCGAGGTATGGATACTGTCTCGTATGGCCTCATCACCAATAACGACAGACGCAGCAGTGCAGCTATAACAGATGGCATCCAGAGACACCTCCGGCAGGATAAGATCAGCAGCAGAGGTGAGTCGTGGTGCCATGCGCCGCAGGTTTTCAGGGGTGGTCGGATTCTGATAAGCGACTCTGTTAACGTACACGGCGGCTTTGTCTTTTGGCAACAACCGTGCAAAATCACGCTCACTGGTGAGATCTGTCGCCAGGGCGATCAATCCAATTTTCTTTATTGCTGCAGGATCATTAAAGATCACCGGTTCACTGGAGAGTTTAACCAGTTCAGAATTATTCATTGACTCACCGTGCTAAAACGACGCTCAAGATAGCGAAGAAATATGACAGAGGGAATGCTGACCAATAGAAAGAAAACCCCTACCATGGTCATGGGTTCAACGTACTTATAGTGATAGTTGGCAATTGAACGAGCCTGGTTCATCAGCTCCAGAACCGTAATGGCTGCGAGTAACGGTGTTTCTTTAAACATTGCGACCAGATAATTAGCCAGCGCAGGAATCATCGGCGGTATCGCCTGGGGGATTATGATGTGCTGCCACGTGGCGCGAGTTGAAAGGTTGACTGCCTTGGCAGCTTCCCACTGGCCTCGCGGTAAATTGTCGATACCTGCACGATAAACCTCCGCTGTATAGGTGGCATAGTGCAAACCCAGACCAACGATACCTGCCGTCAGTGGTGATAACAGTATTCCAATGTCTGGCAGTATATAGAACAAAAAATACAACTGAACCAACAACGGAGTGCCACGTACAAAACTGACGAAAAAACTGGCAGGCATCGCTATCCATCTATTCTTCACACGACGAGCAATAGCAAGCCCGAGCCCTACCACCATCGCAAGCACAGACCCAGCAAGCGTTGCCTGAATGGTGACGACAATACCTTTTCCAAGGGTTGGTAAGATTTCAAAAGCAAATGCCCAGTCCCATTCCATCGCTTCAATTCCTCGTCATATCGAGGCCGCGTGTGACGCGATCTTCAAGTCGACGCATGGCGTAGCCAATCACGCTCGACATCAGATAATACAAAACAAGAATGGTAAAAAATGGCATGGCAGTGGAGCCGGTTTGCACGCGAACTACCTGTGCCTGAAAAGTCATGTCTGCAAGCGAGATCAGCGACACTACCGCTGTTCCTTTGAGCAACTCAATCGCATTGTTACCAAATGTGGGCAGCATCATCACAAAAGCCTGCGGAACAATAACGTGCCTCAGTTCCTGAAAGCGCGTCAAGTTCAGCGCTGTGCATGCCTCATACTGAGGTTTCGGCACGGCGACAATGGCACCGCGCACCACCTCTGCGGCATAAGCCCCGACGTTTAAACCAAGAGCCAGTACTGCGGCCTGCAGCGGTGACAATGGAACACCAAGCAGCGGCAATACAAAATAAGCCCAGAACAATTGCACAAAAATTGATGTACCACGAAAAAATTCGATATACGCAGTCGCCAGCCAACGAACAGGCCGTACTGAAGAAAGGCGGCCCAACCCGGCTACAAAAGCCATAACAAGTGCCAGCGCGCAACCCATCAAAGTTATTTCAACGGTGACGACAGCACCTTTGAAAATCAGGCTGAGGTAACCGACCCAGTATTCACTCACCCGAAATGCTCATACACATTGCCCACTATTTGTACTGTGCGGTAGTTTTTACCTGGAAACGTCGACATGGCTGAAAACGTCAGCCATGCCGATGCTTAGCTCGTCGTTAGTTCGGACCTCCGCAAAGCTTTTCACGACTGGTCTGCATGGCAGCATCTGCTGAATAACCATAAGGTTCAACTATGGCAGCAAACTCACCACTCGCTTTCATCTCAGCCAGCACCTTGTCGTAGGCGTCTCTCAAGTCGCCATCCTGCTTTCGAAACGCAACGCCTGCGCAAAATATGGGAGTGCCTTCCACAGGTGCAATCATTTCAAGGTTAGGATCATCGGCCTTTTTCATCAGATCACTGATTGACAGCACAGGCAGTGCATAAACATCGATACGTCCGTCCTGCAGCATCTTGCCACCGGACTGTGGATCCGGTACAACAATCACGTTGCTTCGTTCAGCGCCTGCTTCTATCGCCAGTTTCTCTTCTGTACCACCACCTACTACACCCACCTTGGCACCCTTTGAGGCGATATCTGCGAAGGAGTTAAGTCCCATGGGATTACCTTTTTTTACCATAAAGGCCTCAGCATCACAGAGGTCAGGTTCGGAAAACAGGACCGCATCGCAGCGCTCTTTCTTAATGAACAATCCTGCGGCAACCATATCGAAGCGTCTTGCTTGTACACCGGGGATCATCGCTCCGTATTCAGAGATCGACGCCACAACATCTTCTACACCCATTTTTTTTAACACAGCACGAGCAAGGTCAGGTGCTGCACCCGCAACAGTGCCGTCAGAATTCACCTGAGTCCATGGTGGCTCATTGGCAATGGCGATTCGAGCAAACCCCTGCTCCTTGAGTCCTGCCAAGTCCGCTGAATGCGCTATTGAACCATTCACCAGCATCGCGATACCTAATGAGCATAGAAATGCAGCGCCGTATACTGGTTGTCTTACAAACTTAATCATGTGTTTTCCTCTCGTTTAATTTACATCACCTATTAACAACACCATATGCGTTAGCACATTGTGTTGATCACGTTAAACACGTAAACCCGCAGCTATCACTTTCTTTAGAAACATTTGTGTTCGTTCATGTTGAGGGTTGGAAAATAAAGTATCCGGTGTGCCCGATTCCACAATTTTTCCACTATCGAAAAACATTACCCGGTCTGCGAAGTCTCTGGCAAAACTCATTTCGTGTGTCACCAGCAACATGGTCATGTCAGTTTCCTCACCGAGTTTTCGCATCACGTTCAGCACCTCTTCAACCAGTTCAGGGTCAAGCGCTGAGGTCACTTCATCAAAAAGCATAATTCGTGGCTGTAAAGCCAGTGCACGCGCAATGGCAGTACGTTGCTTCTGGCCACCTGAGAGCTGCGCCGGTTTCTGCTCGGCCTTATCTGAAAGCCCTACCATATCGAGCAACTCCAGCCCTTTTACGCGGGCTTCGGATGCGTTCATAGCCCCCGTAAGAACGGGTGCCAGCGTTACGTTTTCGAGTACCGTTTTGTGCGGAAAAAGATTAAACAGCTGAAAGACCATACCAATCTTTGAGCGCATATGGCGCAAATGTGCATCACTCGCAACTTGCCTCTGACCATTGTTCTCTTCATGCCACAAGCCTTCGCCTTCTATGAAAATAGAGCCGCTATCAAGAGACTCCAATGTCATTAAAATACGCAGAATTGTGGTTTTACCAGAACCGGATGGGCCTATAAGTGCGAGCTTTTCTCCGTGCGATACATCAAAGCTCAATTGCTGAAGGACATCGAGGTCACCGTAGCTCTTGGAGACTTTATCGAAACGAATAATGGGGGTACGCACCATAAACTCTGACGCCGACCGAGAATAGACGTTTCAGATTGTCCCAATCATGTGGGTCTGTCAATCAGAACATTGAATCATGACAATGATAATCACTGAGTGGCGGCAACTGTTTTCGGGTTGCTATGCAATACCCTGTTAACCGTTTGCAAGCCCTGTCGTAGTTGCTCGGTCGGCACCGAACCGGTACAAACACGAACGGCAGCCGCTTGTGGTTGGTCGGACAAGTTAAACGTAGAGCCCGGGGCAACCGCCACGCCCTGCAGCTGGCATTGCCTGAGAAAGCTGTCCTCAGTCCACGAATTGCTCAACGTGAGCCATAGATGCATTCCATATGGTGTAGCTTTAAAACAATCGGGAAGTATACCTGTCGCTATTTTGTAGCGTTCTGACAGCGCATGCCGTTGCCATTTAAGTAATGTCTCTGCGGTACCGTCGTCGACCCACCTCGATGCGATTTCCGCCATTATCGGCGTTGCCATCCAGTTAGTGACAAGATGTCGGTTGGCAACTGTTTGCGATAGCGCTTTTGGTGCCACCAGGTAACCGGTACGAAGGCCGGGCATAATGCATTTAGTGAAACTTGTGAAATACAGCGTGCGCTCCGGTGCCATTGCATAAACGGGGGCTTCCCGATCAGGTTGCAGCGGCCCCATAGCATCGTTTTCAATAATGGTAATGTCGTGCTTTCTGGCCACTTCTACCAGTTTATTGCGTCTTTCTACAGACATAACGGATGCAGTAGGGCCTGCACCACCGGGCATTACGTACAGTGCTTTAACCACTGTTTTTTTGCAGTAACTATCCAGCACTTCCGGTACGACACCTTGTTCATCTATTTCTATTCCAGTTAGCCGGCGACCAAGATATTGCGTTAGAGGTTTTAATGTGTGGTGACCGATCTCCTCGGTGACAACAAGCTCACCCGGATTGGTGGCGCTAAGTAGCGCAATAGTCATTGCAGAGGTATTACCGTTGGTCACATGTACTGTGTCTGGTGACGTTTCTATGCCGCATCTGGCGAGCCATTTCGTAGCAGGGCCAAGGTACCGCTCTGTGGCCACGTTGGGCCGGAAAGAAAAAATAGCCGAACGCGGCAGGTCATCTGCGAGTGAACGCAGTGCAGACTGCATGATATCGTGATGTATGTCTTCAGAAACAGGCTTAAGAATAGAGCATTCAATTACGCTGTCGTACTGGCTGTCAGATAAAAACGGAGTGCGTGCTTCTTTATTGCTCGCTGCGATATAGCTGCCACGACCCACCTCACCCTTTACAAAACCGAGCCTTATCAGTTCTTCAAAGGCACGGCTCACCGTCTGTACACTCAGCTCGAGCTCGTCTGCCAGTTGGCGATGCGTCGGTAATTGGTCGCCCTTTTTCAGCGAGCCGGAGTCTATGGCATTGACCACTGAATCTGCCAGTGACTGATAATAGGGTCGCTTAAGGTCGGCTTTTGTCAGAGTCCAAATTGTCATGATTTAATCATGAATCTAATCAGGACAATTGACAAGCAACATTTATAACTTCACTGTGTGTCTTAACCTTAAAACCAATCCGTTGGCGCTCTGGTGAGGGACTTAGCAAAACCAGAGTTAAAATACCATCAACGAAGATAAAAAACGGAAGCTAAGAGTGACGCAATGCCTGAAAATTCAACACTAAACAGCTTCGCTTCTGACAACGTCACGTGTGCCTGCCCGGAAGTCATGGATGCCGTACTTGAAGCGAACAATGGCATTGCTACGTCGTACGGAGATGACAAATACACAGACCAATTGAAACAACAGCTCAGTGAAGTGTTCGAAACCGAAGTAAGCGTGTTTCCGGTTGTGTCTGGCACTGCGGCAAATGCGCTGGCGTTATCTGCGTTAACCCCTTCATACGGGAAAATATTCTGCCACGAAATGTCGCATATCAATACTGATGAATGTGCAGCACCCGAGTTTTTTACCGGGGGTGCAAAGCTAATTCCCATTCCTACCAACACTGGAAAAATTGACGCTGACTCTCTCACTTCTGTCATCCGTGGACGTGGAAATGTACACGCCGCGCAGCCTGCCACTGTCAGCATTACCCAATCAAGTGAAACAGGAACGTTATATCAGTTAGATGAAATTGCAGCTATCTCTGAAGTCGCGAGCCAACATGGTTTGCATGTTCACATGGATGGCGCAAGGTTCTCGAACGCCGTGGTTTCACTCGGTGCCAGTCCTGCTGAAATTACATGGAAGTCCGGTATTGAGGTGCTTTCTTTTGGCGGTACTAAAAATGGCTGCCTGGCTGCAGAGGCGGTAATATTTTTTAAACCAGAATTAGCAAATGCTTTTCCCTACCTGCATAAGCGCTCCGGACAATTGCTTTCAAAAATGCGATTCGTTTCAGCCCAGCTGCAAGCCTTTGTTTCAAACGATGTCTGGCTACGCAACGCAAGGCATGCGAACCAACTTGCTGCACGACTCAGTCAGGGGCTTGCCGGATTCCCGGATATTGAGCTGGCCTACCCGACAGAGTCCAACGAAATATTCGTAAAATTTCCACGACCATTAATCGAGTTTCTTACCATAGATGGCTTTACCATTAACGAGGAAGAACTTGATGGTACTGCACCGCCTCGATTTGTCACCGCTTGGAACACAGAGGCAAAAGATGTCGATACATTATTGAGAACGATTGAACGTTACTATCAGTGAGCCTGGTTCACCCAATGCCAGCGCATCCCACAACCTGCTAACTACATTTGAGGAACTATCGAATGCCCGGCCCGCTTAGCTCCATTCGTGTACTCGATCTTTCCAGTATGATTTCCGGCCCACTCGGCGCGATGATACTGGCCGATCAAGGTGCTGACGTTATTAAAGTTGAAAGCCCGGCGGGTGATTCTTCGCGGCATGTTGCTACACGCCGCGGCGGATTCTCCGCATCGTTTCTTAACAACAACCGCAACAAGCGATCAGTAGTACTAGACCTTAAGAAAGACGGCGCCACCGAAGCATTGCATCAATTGATTAGCACCGCAGATGTGTTAATCCAGAATTTCAGACCGGGTGTGGTGGATCGCCTTGGCATCGGCTATGCGGCTGCCAAGGCAATCAATCCAAAAATTATCTATGTCTCTATCTGTGGCTTCGGGCAAACCGGTCCCTACGCTCACAAGCCGGTGTTCGATCCACTCGTGCAATCACTTTCGGGCTTAACTACGGTTCAGGCAGGATCAAACGATGCGCGCCCTACTCTGGTGCGAACCATTGTGCCGGACAAACTGACCGGGTTCACCGTAGCGCAAGCAGTTTCTGCAGCGTTGTTCGCTCGAGAGCGCAACGGTGTTGGTCAACATATTCAGCTCAGTATGTTAGACACTGTAGTCCACTTTCTGTGGTCGTCAGATTTGGGAGGGCATACCTTTATTGGCGATGAGTTAGAGGCAGAAACCGCACAGAGCTTTATCGACTTAATTTATGAGACAGCTGACGGCTACATCTCGGTGGCTGCGTTTCGCCGTGTAGACTGGGAAAAGCTGGCCGATGCCTGCGAGCAGCCAGTGTGGAAAACCGACAGCCGTTTCCTGACCACACCAGGGCTTGAAGAATTCAAAAATGAACGATTGCAGCTAACGCAGGATGCCTTGCGTAAACGCACCACCAGTGATTGGATCGATATACTCGATCAATACGATGTCCCCCACGCGCCTGTGTTAACGCGTGGAGAAATGATTGTGCACCCGCAGATTGAAGCTAACAATCTGGTGGTTGAACACGAACATCCTGACGCTGGCCCACTGCGCCAGACCCGACCACCGGCAATGTTTAGTGGCACGCCTACCGAATATCGTATGGGCGGTCCAAGACTGGGTGCGCACACCAATGAAGTGCTTGCAGAGGCTGGTATTGAACAAAGCAAAATTGACCAGTTGATAGAAACCGGAGCTGCACTAGGAGATCAATACGATGCTTGATTTTTATTACTGGCCCACCCCCAATGGGTGGAAGGTTTCTATCCTGCTGGAGGAACTGGGTATCGACTACAACACGATCCCGGTGAATATCCGTGCCGGTGATCAGTTCAAACACGATTTCCTTGCCATCAGCCCGAACAACCGTATGCCTGCGATCGTCGATCACGATGTTGATGGTGAACCCATAAGCGTTTTTGAAAGCGGCAGCATCATGCTTTATCTGGCACAGAAACATAACCGCTTTATTCCAGAAGATCCGCGTGAACTGATCCGATTAAACGAGTGGTTGTTCTGGCAGGTAGGGAACCTTGGGCCTATGGCAGGTCAGCACAGCCATTTTTTCAACTATGCACAAGGCGAACATACCTACAGCGCAGAGCGATATAAAAACGAATACAACCGCTGCATAGGTGTATTGGAGCGTCGATTGGAAGGACGTGACTACTTACTCGATTCCGGTTATTCCATCGCTGACATGATTACCTGGCCGTGGATTCTGATCGCGAAGGCGATGCAGCAACCATTGGATGATTTTCCCAACGTGACTCGTTGGCGATCGGCCATTAAGGACAGGCCATCCGTGCGTCGCGGTGTAGATCTGGGAAAAGACTTAAAAGCCAATCGACCCATGACAGATGCAGAACGCAAGGTCTCATTCGGGCAAACAGCAGAAACCGCAAAAAATCAGTCAACACCGTAAAACCAAGATGCAGTCAAGATGCAGTAATGTGCCGGGCGTCTGCACGGCAGAACCTCTGCTCCTGCGAGCGCAAACCACGACGGACCGTTTTGATCTACGCTGACTCCTACCGCACAGCCTCCTAGGAGTTTGTCCGAGAACTAGGATCTACTGCGGCCGCGATATTTTGGCCAGCCATTTCGATCCTTTTCGTTAATGAAGAATGACTATTCGCCTCTAACGATCGAAATATCTGACCTTAAATCTCACACCCTCGCCACGACCCTAGCTCTCGGACAAGCTCCTATGCGTCATTACATCAATATATCGCTAAGTTCGGTTCATCCTGTTGACATTCACATGCCCGTATATGATTCTGTCGCCTGAGGAAATGGGCAATTTTTGACCTGTTCATCGCGATTAATCCGGAATCGAGCAATTCACCAATGAGCAGCACCTGCACTAACCTCTGCGATGACCTGGTGATACTGAATCAATGGCACGCCATTGCAGCCATTGAAGACACAAGCTCGGCCCCATCTCACACTCGCTTACTGGGTGAACAATTAACCTATTGTATCGTCGATGAAACTGTGCGCGTGTGCCGATCTGACGCTGACACGCTGCCATTGCCTGTCACCTGCGCTTACGGGTATATCTGGACTTGTCTCGGTACACCGTTGCCTTTATTCGAGCTCCCAGAATACCTGGAGTCCGACCGCACCAATGTATGTGCCGCCAGTATCGGGGTGCGAGTATCCGCCCCGCGTGCAGTAGAGAATTTCCTCGATATGGGGCATTTCCCCTACGTGCACACTGGCATTCTAGGTGAGCAACCTCACACGGAAGTGAGAGAATATGACGTCGAAGTGACCGAAGACACCAATGAAGTCATTGCAACCCGTTGCCGCTTCTACCAACCGCAGGCGGCAGCTGGTGCAGAAGGGGGAATGCTGGTCGAATACGTCTATCGTGTGCCCCACCCTTATTGTTCGGTGCTGTATAAATCCTGTCCTGACGATGAGTCACGCATGGATGTCATTGCGCTTTTTGTGCAACCGATGGATGAAATCAATGTTCGCGCTCATGCGTTGGTCAGTGTTATCGATAAAAACAGCGCGCCTATTGCGATTCGTATGTTCCAGCAAACCATATTCGGACAAGACAAGCCGATTCTGGAAAACCAACTACCAAAGAAACTGCCCCTCGACCCGCGCGCAGAAACACCAATCAGAGCAGATAAATCCGCCATTGTTTATCGGCGCTGGCTCAGCAAACAGGGCATTCGATACGGTGTGATACCGGCAGCTGCATAGAACATGAATCTTCAACTAGCTAAACAACAGTGGCAGCCGATTGCCGCAAGCACCGATTTGATACCACGGCATGTTTTCCACGCCCAACTATTCGGTCGTGAGCTTGCTGTATGGCGAGCCGATGACGGGCATGTAAACGCCTGGGAGAACCGTTGCCTGCATCGCGGGGTCAGACTATCCATAGGGATTAACGATGGTCGCGAGCTTGTTTGTCAGTACCATGGCTGGCGTTACGCCAACAGGACCGCCGGTTGCACCTATATACCTGCACACCCTGCTGATGCACCGGCACGCACTATTTGCAACAACCAATATCCGGTAATAGAAAAGGACGGTCTTATCTGGAGCTGCATGGCCGATGATCAGCCGGAATATTCATCCACCGGTTTTCTATCTGGCGAAAAACTGGTGCTTCGTTCCATACCAGTCAACGCAACAGTTGACGTGCTTCTGGAGCAACTCACAGATCACGCAGACAACCGTGACAACATTAATCTGCAATCAACAAATCCACATGCCACTCATGTATCACTGTCGATCAATGACCAACACGATAATCATCAAATCGATTTCTTTCTACAACCGGTTGACAGCCACCGTACTGTGATCAGAGCAATATTGTCTGGTGTGCAGAGCAACACGAATGAATCGGACAAACTGCATAATCTGTACAGGTACAACACAACATTGACCGAAATCCGTGAGCTTGCAGAAAATGAAATGCAGCGGCTGGAAACACCCGAACCTTGGGAAGTTGTGATAAAGCCTGTTTCAGAGTTATTGGCCCACATGCCCGAGGCATCCAACAGAGCGAATGGATTGTTGCGGGTTAAAGTAGCGTCAACTGATAACACTGCCACCGCAATAAAATCTCTTGAGTTGGTTTCAATCGAGGATCAACTACCCACCTTTCACGCTGGAGCACATATAGATGTTCACCTGCCCAACGGTCTAATTAGGCAATACTCATTAACCAATGCGCCGGGGCAGACGGATCGCTACATCATTGGTGTAAAAAGGGAATCGCACTCAAGCGGAGGATCGTCATACATTCACGACAGTCTAAAAATAGACGACGTGATCGCCATCTCTGCTCCCAGAAATAACTTCCCGTTACGGCGCGACGCTGTAAAAACCATACTGATTGCCGGCGGGATCGGCATCACTCCCCTGCTTTCCATGGCAACCGCGATGCATCATTCAGCGCAGCCATTTCAATTGCACTATTTTGTACAAGGGGAAGACCACCAGGCATTCTCCGAAGTGCTCAGCAGGTTTGAAACATCATTGATCGTTCACACCGCGTTAGACCCCGCTGAAACACAGTCCCGACTGAACGAAATCCTGCAAGACTATCAGGACGCACATCATGTCTATGTGTGCGGCCCCGGGCCCATGTTGGATGCGACGCGATCGATCGCAGAGAAAAACCACTGGCCTGATAATTCGGTTCACTTTGAATACTTTAAAAACACTCAGACACAAGATGACACTGTGCCGTTCACCGTATCCCTTGCGCGCTCTGGTTTGACCTTGCAAGTACCATCGGGAAGAACCCTGCTCGAAGTGCTGCGCGAGAACAATGTTGATCTGCCCTCCTCTTGCGAACAAGGCGCCTGCGGAACCTGCAGAGTGGCTGTTACCGCCGGTGAACCTCTACATCAGGATGTATACCTCAGCCACACAGAGCAGCAACGAGGCGACTGTATGATGACTTGCGTATCGCGTGCAAAAACCGATTCACTGACACTTGATATTTAGCCTGCATTAGTCATGTGGCGACCCAAGACAATTAACGATGTGCTTATTTTTATAGTGTTTAAAGGCAATAAACTATGTACAAGCAAAAAACACTCTGTCTATTCGACCCCAGAGCGCACAACGCGTTACATCTCATCAGATCCGCATCGCTAGTGGCGAGCCGCGTTTGCGCGCGATCTAATGACCTGTTTAGCGTTGTGACTCTGAGTGCCGAATCCTCATGAATAATGCAGGCTAAGCACACCTTGATTACTCTCTACGACTACGAGCTGTCCGGCAATTGCTATAAAGTACGCTTGCTATTGTCGATGCTGAATATCGAATACACAAGCCAGACAGTAGAATTTTACCCGGCACAGCAACACAAGACGTCTTGGTTTAAAAGCATCAATCCGCTGGGCACTTTGCCGGTACTGGTTGACGATGATTTAACACTGAAAGATTCTGCCGCCATTCTTGTGTATCTTGCATCGCGCTACGATAAAAGCGAAAACTGGTATCCTGCTGGTGATGCGGCAACCCTTGCGAAAGTTACCGAGTGGCTGGCCTTCGCAGACAGCATTACCGGCTCTGCTTCACAGGCACGGCTTGCAGAAGGTTTTTTCTATCAGCTTGATGCAGAAGCCTGCCGCGCCAGTGCGCACCAGCTATTTCGCATTCTCGATGAACACCTATGGTTTGCAGAACAACAGAATCAACCATGGCTGGTATCGGGAGCTGAACCGACCATCGCTGACATCGCCTGCTTTCCCTACGTTATCTTGTCGGAAGAAGGCAGCATTATGCGGCAGGACTACCCCGCCATTCGTCGCTGGACAGATCGCATAAAACGCATCCCGGGCTTTACTGTGATGCCGGGTGTATTTCCAGCCGGCCCGGCACAGACCACATGAGCCGCTTGCTATGACTGAACTACTCAAGCTCGATGGCATCAGTAAAATCTACCCGTCGGTAGTGGCAAATGACAACATTGATCTGTCTATAGAGAAAGGTGAGATACACGCGATACTCGGCGAAAACGGTGCCGGTAAGTCAACACTAATGAAACTCATCTATGGCGTCAGTCAGCCTGACCGAGGCACTATCTATTGGCGTGGCAAAGCGGTTCAGGTTAGAAACCCGGCGCATGCGCGTGCATTAGGAATTGGCATGGTGTTTCAGCACTTCTCACTCTTTGAATCAATGACCGTTGTGCAAAACATTTCTCTTGCGGTACCTGGTTCGTTAAGTGATTTATCAAAAGCAATCATAAAGGCAGCGGAAGGATTCGGTCTGCCTGTCTCACCTGATACATTAGTAAACTCGCTATCGGTAGGTGAACGTCAGCGCGTTGAAATTATTCGTTGCATCTTGCAGAACCCGAAACTACTGATCATGGATGAACCTACTTCCGTTTTGCCACCACAAGGGGTTGAGATGCTGTTTGACACCTTGCGCAAGCTGGCAGCAGACGGATGCAGCATTTTATACATTAGCCACAAGATGGATGAAATTCGCAGCCTCTGCGACCGGGCAACGGTACTGCGTGACGGCAAGCTGGTCGGTACGGTTAAGCCGTCAGAAGAAACATCACAGTCGCTGGCAAAATTAATGATCGGTCGGGAAATCCCGCACGCCAGCCATGAAGCAGCCACTGAAGACGGTGAAGTAAAGCTACGTATCGAACAGGTAAATCACACCCCCAAAGATCCGTTCGGCACGCCATTGAATTCAGTGTCACTGCAGGTGCGCGCCGGAGAGATTGTTGGCATCGCGGGCGTATCCGGTAACGGTCAGAACGAACTGATGCGTATCATCTCCGGTGAAACCTTGCTAAAGCCACCATCAAACGGTCAGATAACACTCTGCGGTCAAAATACAGGCAGACTTGCACCCATGCAGCGTCGTCGATTGGGCTTTTCGTTCGTGCCTGAAGAACGGCTGGGACGCGGTGCTGTGCCCGACCTTAACCTCGGCTACAACAGCTTGCTTACCGGCCTTGAAAACGGCCTGTCCAGCATGGGTTTTATTCGTTTTGGCAAAATGAAAGCCATGGCCGATGAGTGCATTGCCAAAAACGATGTGCGCTGTGGCGGCAATAGCGCTCGTGCAAGCAGTTTATCCGGTGGCAATCTGCAAAAATTTATTGTTGGCCGGGAGATGGCGCTGACGCCGGAAGTGCTCGTACTATCTCAGCCCACCTGGGGTGTTGATGTAGGGGCCGCGGCTGCTATTCGCGAAGCCCTAATCAAGCTACGCGATGCCGGAGTTGCCATTTTACTGGTGTCAGAAGAACTCGAGGAACTATTCGAAGTTACCGACAGAATTCATGTCATTTTTAACGGGCATCTTTCCGACAGCTTGCCAACACGCGGCACCAACGCTGAACAAATCGGCCACTGGATGACAGGGTCGTTTGTGCCCTCCACACCGGCCGCTGCCGCCTCCTGATCATGAAACCCTTTCAACTCGTACCTCGCACACAACAATCACTGGCGGCACAACTGCTTGTTCCGGTAGTGTCTATCATACTCACCCTGGTGGCAGGGTCAGTGATGTTTATGCTGCTTGGCAAATCACCACCGGCAGCATTCTATGCTTTTTTTATAGAGCCTTTAACCACTCGCTATGGCATCGGCGAAGTGTTGTTAAAAATGGGGCCGTTGTTATTAATCGCACAAGGCCTTGCCATCGGTTTTCGTGCGCAGGTATGGAACATTGGCGCCGAAGGGCAACTGCTACTCGGGGCTATAGTCTCCGGAGCTATTGCACTGCAGTTTGAAACGTCAGACTCTGCATGGTTACTGCCCTCTATGGTGGTGGGCGGCACTTTAGCTGGAGCAGCATGGGCGGCGATCGCGGCATGGCTAAGAACCAGCTTTAACGCCAACGAAATTCTGGTGACGTTTATGCTATCCAGTGTGGCGTTGCAGCTTTTATATTATCTTGTTAGTGGTCCATTACGCGATCCCATGGGCATGAGTTTTCCACAGTCCGCCATGTTTGGGGATGCCGCATTATTTGAACCATTAGTCAGCGGCACTCGTGTTAATACCTCATTGTATTTAGCACTTGCTGTGACCATCGTGGCGTGGATATTTGTTCAACGCAGCATACCGGGCTATAAGCTTCTGGTTAGCGGCCTTGCCCCACAAGCCGCCAGATACGCAGGTTTTTCAGAAAACAGAGCAGTATGGCTGGGCTTGCTGATAGGTGGAGCGGCGGCCGGTATGGCGGGTGTCGGAGAAGTGGCCGGACCACTGGGCTTATTGCAGCGCAACATATCACCGGGTTATGGATTCGCCGCCATCATTGTGGCCTTTCTTGGTGGGCTGCACCCGATAGGCATTTTATTCGCAGCATTTTTTATGGCGTTAATCTATGTCGGTGGCGATATGTCACTGGTGTCGGTGGGCTTGCCCAACGCCTCGACCACTATCTTCCAGGGCATGCTGCTGGTGTTTTACCTGGCCTGCTATCTGTTTGTCAATTATCGCCTGCAACGCAGAAGTAAAAAACAACTAATAAGTGCTAGCAGTGGCAGGGAGGGATCAACACAGTGATTGATTCACTCACCTTTCTACTCGCAGGCACACTGGCTGCCGCCACCCCGCTTATATTTGCCGCCATGGGTGAATTAGTCGTTGAGAAGTCGGGCGTGCTTAACCTCAGCATAGAAGGCCTGATGGCCACTGGTGCGGCCACCGGATTCGTCGTCGCCACTGTTACCGGCTCTGCAGTAGCAGGCTTCACCGCCGCAGCCTTCGCTTCAATGCTTTTATCGTTCGTCTTCGCAGCACTCACTCTGGGCTTTCTCGCCAACCAGGTGGCTGCCGGCTTGGCAGTCGGCATACTGGGACTCGGTACCTCTGTGCTTATTGGCAAGCAATACGAAGGCGCTACCATCAAGCCCATTGCTAATATTGATCTTGGCTTTTTAAGTGACTTGCCCATCATTGGTAAAACCCTGTTCGGACAAGATCCCATGGTTTACGTCGGCATAGCCTCGGTGGTACTCATCACCTGGGTCCTTAACCGAACCAAACTCGGGCTGATTATTCGTGCTGTCGGTGAATCACCGAAGGCGGCAAATTCGATTGGTTATCCGGTCATTCTGGTGCGCTTTTGTGCCATTGCTTTTGGTGGTGCCATGGCAGGTATTGGCGGCGCACACTTAACCTTGTCTTACACACCACTGTGGGCTGAGGGGCTGGTCGCCGGGCGTGGCTGGATTGTCGTGGCACTGGTCGTTTTCGGCACATGGAAAGCACCACGCATAGCACTCGGGGCCTATTTGTTTGGCGCGGTTTCCCTGCTTGAACTCTTCGTGCAGGGCCAGGGTTTTGCGATTCCTTCGCAGTTGATGTCTGCGATGCCTTATATTATTACCATCATCATTCTTGCGATCATCTCAAGAGATGCACGTATCATTAAACTCAACCACCCGGCCTCGCTGGGTGTTCCGTATACAAGCGGCGAATAATTAACCATCAGGAGACAACCAGTGAACTTTATGACCAGGAAAATAAAGGTGCTTTTCGGCACTATCGTAGCGTTGGCGCTACTGCCACTTTCACAGGCATTTGCTGCAGACGTACTAAAAATCGGCTACATCTACCCATCACCTGCCGGTGATGTAGGCTGGGCGCATGAACTTGATCGCGGCAGACTCGCCATCGAAGAAGCGTTCGGCGATAAAGTTGAATCAATGGTGGTAGAAAATATCCCGGAAGGCCCGGACGCGGCGCGCATCATGAACCAGTTTGCCGCACAAGGCGCAAAAATGATCATGCTCGGTTCATTTGGCTACATGAATGACGGATTGAAACTCGCCAAGCGATACCCGGACATTAAAATCATCCATGCCAGTGGTTACAAGCTTGCCGAGAACATGGGCAACTTCCAGACCCGCAATTACGAAAGTGCTTATCTTGCAGGCATGTCGGCAGGTCAGATAACTAAAACCAATACAGTCGGCATGGTGGCAGCCTACGCTATCCCGGAAGTGGTCGGCATCATAAACGCGTTCACCCTTGGCGCCCAGTCGGTTAATCCTGATGCGACTATGAAGGTTGTCTGGTTAAATTCATGGTTTGACCCCAGTAAAGCACAGGAATCTGCCCGCTCTTTAATCGCTCAAAAATCTGATGTGATTTTCTCTATTTATCAGGACACCCCGTCAGTCGTTACAGTCGCTGAAGAAGAAGGCGTTTATGTGGTTAACACAAGCTCTGACATGAAAAAATATGCCCCGACCAAGCTCCTGGTATCTATGCAAATCAGTTGGGCGGATCACTTCGTTGAGCAGACTCAGGCAGTGCTTGACGGCACTTTTAAAGGCACAGCGTTCTGGGGTGGCATGGCAGATAACGCCGTCAGCATGGAATCATGGAGCGATGATCTAAGTGCTGAGCAACTTGCAGCACTGGAAGGCAAAGTAGCCGAGATTTCAGCAGGTAAGTTCCATCCATTTACCGGACCTATCGTTAATCAGGACGGCGATGTCATGATCAAAGACGGTGAAACCATGGCAGACGGTGATCTGCTGGCGATTAACTGGCTGGTTAAAGGCGTCGAAACCCGATTGCCCAAATAAAGGCCGACAGTACCTGTTACCGGAGTGTGCTAGCACTCCGGTAACAACGCCGTCAATTCACACCGACAGATCAATGCCGCCCAACACTACATTCCAGTTGCCATGAAAAACCCCGCTACACAGTATTTCTTTGGCACTTTCATGCACACACCGGCACTGGATCAGCTTGAAATTCTACATGACACACTGATCAGCGTTGATGCCGCTGGCACTATTCTCAGCGTGGTATGCCCCGATGACCCGAGCTACCGTGAATCACTTGATGTTGCTAAAGCACACAAGCACTTTACCTCGATAGGCGATAATGGTTTCTACCTGCCCGGCCTGGTTGACACTCATATTCACGCACCACAATGGCCACAGCTTGGCAAGGCACTTCATCTGCCATTAGAAAACTGGTTGATGGATTGCACCTTCCCGCTGGAATCCAAATATCAGGACAATGCATTTGCAACCGCTATGTATACCTCGCTGGTAGAAACCCTGTTGGCAAACGGCACCACCAGTGCGGTCTACTTTGCCACGGCACATACTCGCGCAACAGAGATACTTGCGGAGCTTTGTGTAGAAAAAGGACAGCGCGCCTGGGTGGGACGTGTCGCGATGGATGATCAACAACAATGTCCTGACTACTATCGTGATTCCTCCACTGACCAGGGACTGCGTGATTCCGACGACAGCATACGCACCATCAGGCAACTGGTCGGCAATGAGTCACAACGTGTAAAGCCAATCCTTACTCCGCGATTTATCCCAAGCTGCACCGATGAAATGCTTGCAGGCCTGGGTGAACTTGCAAAACAGCATCATTGCTCAGTTCAAACGCATTGCTCTGAGAGTGACTGGGAGCACCAATACGTGATTGATCGCACCGGCTTGAGAGACACAGAGGCTCTGGATAAGTTCGGCTTGCTCACTCGCACCACCGTTTTGGCGCACGCCAATTTTATCAATCACTCCGATATGTCAATTATCAAGAACAGAGGCGCGGGGGTTGCCCACTGTCCTTTATCTAATCAATACTTTGCAGGCAGTGTATTTCCACTTCGTGAAGCATTAAACCTGGGGGTACATGTAGGCCTCGGCACAGACATTTCGGGGGGTCCCAGTGCCTCTCAGTTTGACAGCTGTCGTCATGCTATCAGTGCATCAAGGATGCTCGAGTCAGGAGTTGATGCAAACCTCAAAGCCGATACGCGTGGAATCAAAAATGCACGGATTGACTATATAGAAGCTTTTTACCTCGCAACAACCGGCGGCGGTGTCATGCTCGATGAGCCCATTGGTATGTTCAGGAAAGGTTATGCTTTTGATGCCTTGCATATAGATACCTCAGCGATCAACAGCAATCTGTTGTTCTTCCCTGAAATTGACTCTCAGGCAGATCTGTTTCAAAAAACGCTCTACGCCGCCACTCGAACAGACATTGCTACCGTCTGGGTCAACGGCGCGGTAGCCTCAGGTCACAGGGGTAGCTGATTTTTCAGCTTTGCCAGATGATAGGCAGCGATGGTAGTAGCATCCTTTATTACCCCCGTGACAATCATATTCTCAAATTCTTCAACGCTGACGCTCTTTGTGATTAGTCCCTCTTCCTCTTCATCAAGTTGCTGCACCGATTCTTCAAAATCAGTCGCTAAGTAAGCATGAAACCCCTGATTCGAATATCCATAGGCCTGATAAATGTGCCCGACATAGTGCATGGTTTTAGCAAGCAGACCTGTCTCTTCACGCAGCTCGCCGGCTGCCACCAGGGCATGATCTGCATCAGGGTCGGTTTCCCACGAGCCCTGAGGTATCTCCCAGTAGCGTTTTTGAACCGGGTAGCGATACTGCTCTACGATATGAATATGTCCATCTTGAACCGGTATTATCGCCACGAAGTCCGGTTTATCCACAACACCATATATGCCTTCCCCACCGCCAGGTCGTCGAATACTGTCTTCACGTACCGTCATCCATTTATTTTGGTAGACCACTTTACTATTTAGCTTTTCGATTTCAGCCACTTTCACCACCTTTTGTATTGACGATTAAGGTCGTCGCCTACCTAATCGGTATCGCCGACAATATACAGTCAGCTGTCTGCTCTGCAGCAACGCTGTACCTGGTTAAACCATCAACTTCTCCAAAATCACCTTCAGCAAAAAGGTTTCCCTTTCAATTGAAAGCCCTTTCTTATCACTACTAGCGATCACCGCTTCATTGTGGGTAATGGCTTCATAAATATTCATCCAAAGCGGTACCATGCCATTGCTTACTTCATAGGATTCCAGGGATGCCTCACCCAACTCTTCATCAATATCACAAACATAGCAATGAGAGATCATATGAATGATATCTGCATCAGATTTATACCACGGACGGTATTCATCATAACGTGCAAAGGGTTTTACATTGCGTACTCCCTGCGCGCCCGCCTCTTCCTGTAACTCACGTATCAGGGCCGCTACTTCGTTCTCACCGTCATCTATGCCACCACCGGGCAGACTGTAGTCATCATAACGCTGTGTATATAACAGCAATATATTTTCACCTTTAACCACGATACCGCGTGCAGCGTGGCGAACAATCAGCGTCAGCTGACTGGCAGCCGAGACATCATTTTCGGATACATCCGGATGAAAAGCGGTTTTTAAAAGTTGCATAGTTAAATTCCCACGGATCCTACCGTTATTTCGGTACTTACCGGGATATCCGTCGAGAAGAAATACCTGAGGCTAAAGCCTGCTGCGCTACTTAGCTAAGTTTTGAACACAAAATCGCTGGATAAATATATCAAGACAGGTGTTGAATAGACTGGCAAAAGTCAGCAATACGAGCAATCGCTTCTTTAATATCAGTCTCAGACGCCGCATACGACACTCTAAAGTGAGGGCTTACACCAAACGCCGTACCGTGCACGGTAGTCACACCATGCTCTTGCAGCAAGGCCATACAGAAATCGACATCTGACATCAGTTTCTTACCTGCCGCCGTTGTACCGCCAATAAATGTTGCACACGATGGATAGGCATAAAACGCACCGTCAGGCCACACGCAGTCAACACCATCAACAGCGTTTAATCCCTCCACAGTTAGTGCTCGGCGCTTACGATAGATTTCAAGGTTATCGGCCAATGAATCCTGAGGTCCGTTGAGCGCCGTGACCGCTCCCCACTGGCAAATTCTGCTGGTACCGCTGGTCATCTGGCTTTGCACCATTTCCATACCTTTAATCAGCTCTGTAGGGCCGCCGGCAAACCCGACCCTCCAGCCTGTCATTGCATAGGCCTTGGAAACCCCGTTCAAGGTAAGCGTCCGATCGCGCAGGTCTGGCACCACTTGCGCCATGGTGGTGAAGGGTGCATCGGTGTATATCAGGTGTTCGTACATGTCGTCAGACAGAATCCAGACATGTGGATGGCGTAGCAATACCTCCCCGAGTGCTTTTAGCTCCTGCTCTGAATACACTGCGCCCGATGGATTGCCCGGGCTGTTAAGTATCAACCACTTGGTTTTATCAGTGATGGCATTATCTAACGCTTCAGGTGTGATCTTAAAACCGGTCTCTTGTGTTGTATCCACCACCACCGGTGTGCCATCGTAAAACCTCACCATTTGCGAGTAGGCAAGCCAGAACGGTGCCGGTATAACGACTTCATCACCCGAATTAATTGTGGCAAACAAGGCATTGTTGAGCACTTGCTTTCCACCTGAGCTTACCGTGACCTCGTTCTCTGCATAGGTGAGGCCGTTGTCCCGCAGGAACTTGTCACGCACGGCCTGCTTTAACTCAGGAATACCACCAATCGGGGAGTAGGTCGTCTCACCTCTAAGTGCCGCCTGGTGCGCACCTTCCACCACGTGTTCCGGGGTGTTTAGATCAGGCTCTCCAATACTCAAGGATACGACACTTCGGCCTTCAGCTCGAAGCTTTCGACCCAACTCGGTGATTAAAATCGCAGCGGGAGCTTCTACACGATCAAGCGCATCAGCTGTTTTTAAGGTCGCCATTCGGGACTTTCCTTTGTAAAGTTGATATATACCACCGAATCAGCATCGAACCAAGCAACAATGAAAAGACGCTACCTGTGCGCCAATCTCTAACGAAGGATGTTGTACGTCACCACATTCAACGAACTCATCACTCTAATGAGATCGATCGCTATACCCTAAGGCACTCTTGGGCACCTCTGAACCGCAAAGCAGCCCCAAGGAAACCCGACGCGTGAGAGAGTGGCAAACCAGCATGTGCCAACGTCACTCGCTGTCTTACCAACACGAAGAACCACTGTCGAACCGCAAAGCAGCCCCAAGGAAACCCGACGCGTGAGCGAGTGGCAAGCCAGCATGTGCCAACGTCATTTGCTGTCTTACCAATACAAAAAGCAACGCCTTGGAATTTACGTATAACTATTACCATCAGAGAATCAGAACAGCACACGACTGCCCACTCGCTAACGCGCCGGGTTTCCAAAAGCGAACCACTGACGAACTGGATTGTAGCCCTCAAGGGAACCCGACTCGTAAGCCCGCAAAAGACTTCAATCAGTAAGTACCGCAGTAGCATCAATCTCTACCAACCATTCCGGCCGTGCCAGCGCCTGCACGACCAAACCCGTAGATACCGGGTGCACACCTTTAATATATTCCCCCATGGTTCGATAAACCGCTTCACGATGCCGGACATCAGTGATGTATACCACTACCTTAACCAGATGCTCCATGGTGCCACCGCATTCTTCGATAAGTTGCTTAATGTTCTGCATCACCTTGTGGGTTTGCTCAACCGGATCATTACTCGAAATATTGACTGCATCATCAAGATTTTGCGGGCATTGGCCACGAAGGTAAATTGTATTACCGGCGATCACCGCATGCGACAAATCGTTATCCAGATTCTGCTCCGGGTAAGTCTCTTTGGTGTTAAACGGCCTTATTCTTGTGTGAATCATGGATTGTCCCTCTTCTGGCAATGGTTATTGGGTTTATGACTAAATCAGAGCGTCTGACACTATTACTTTGAAATTCAAAGTTGCAGCTCAGTGATCTCACGGCGGAACGATAGTGCATCACCAATGTCCGGCATATCAAGTTCACGAGCGTAGCGATGGCCGGCATAGGTCGCCCATGCTATCGGGCCTGGCGCTTCGGCGTCGCCAAACGTTTTAATGCTTTTTATACCGGCATCAGCCCACTCTGATTCACGAGCCTTAAGTTCTTGCCAGACAGCATCATTAGACTGACGCGAAGTGACCAGCACAACCGCATCAGCTTCAATATACTTTGAACTACCGGTAAATGTGCAGTCACTGATGACATGATCTGCAGCGATAGACGCGACATCACGATTTAGCACAATCTCTACCCCAAGCTCTGCCAGCTGCTTGTGTATTGACGCTTGCTCAAGGGTGTTATTGGTCCACTCGGAAACATAGGCCGCCGGAGTGATTAACGTCACTTTCGCACCGGCACGCTGCAACAGCTCAGCCAGTACGCCACCCATGTAGTAATGATCATCATCGAATACCACCACATTCCCTTTCGGGACAATGCCGTTCATTAGATCATCCGGTGTGTACAACGACATGTTTGAATCAATAGCCATTGGAACCACGTGGCGTCGAGCCACACCATCGCGCCTCCAGGTGGAGCCAGTCGCAAGCGCTACATTCTGAAAGCCGAATTCGAGTACCTGATCCGCACTGAGTTCGCTTTCAAAGTAAGTTTCAACATTAGGCTTTTGACTTAACTGATACTCGCGGTAGTCTGCGACCCTGCCCCATGCTGACAAGCCGGGCAACTGACGCTCTTTAGCGACCCTGCCACCCAGTGTGGTAGTTGCCTCCGCCAATGCAACATCATAACCACGCAATGCCAGTGCGCGCGCAGCCTCAAGTCCGGCAGGCCCGGCTCCCACTATCAATACATTTTCAGAAGCGCCCTTTGCCTGCATGCGTTCCGGATGCCAGCCTTTACGCCACTCTTCCATAAAGGTCGGGTTTTGTGTGCACCGTGAGATAGACATGGTCATGTCACCTGTTATGCAAATATTGCAACCGATGCACTCACGTATGTCTTCGACACGGCCTTCATCGATTTTGTTGGGCAGAAAAGGGTCTGCAATTGATGGTCTGGCACAACCAATAAAATCAAGGTTACCTGAGTTAATTTGCTTCACCATCACATCCGGAGAGGTAAAGCGTCCAACACCTACCACCGGCTTGTCTGTCAGGGATTTAATCCCACTGACAAGATTCTGTTGCGCGGCTTCTTCAACAAAGCGCGACGGGCCCGAGCAATCTTCCCACGCGCCATGCGCCAGATCCCAAAGGTCTGGAAGATCTTTATTCATCTCAATAAAGTCTCTGACCTCTTCGTTGGAGAAACCGAGATCACCCATCTCTTCAAGAGACAGACGCAACGTGATACCCATTGTATCCCCGACGGCATCTCGAGCATCGTTAACCACTTCTTGTATAAACCTTGCTCGATTCTCAAGGCTTCCACCGTATTCATCCGTGCGTTGATTCGTTGCACGGGATAAAAAATGTTGCAGCACACCGAACCCATGCGCACCATATAAACAGATTAGATCAAACCCTGCAATTTGCGATCGTTTAAATGCATTCACAAACCAGCGGCGTAGATCTTTAATGTCTTTGCGTGTCATCGCACGGGCCTGCACCGGGTCATTAGTAAAGGTGCGAATCGGCAGCGCGGTGGGCGCCAGCGGCACTTCACGGGTATATAAGTTTGGCCCGTTGATACCGGAATAAGCGAGTTCGATTCCGGCCAGAGCGCCATGCATTTTTGACTTCTCTGCCATCAATGCCAGTTGTGGAATGTCTTTATCTTCCCACAGGCGCAGTTCTATGAATGGCGTGATTTCGGAACTTGGGTGAATCTCACACTGTTCGGTAAATATAACCCCCCAACCACCCTCTGCCTTAATGGCGCGCATCTCGGCAGCAGCCGACGGATCACGGTAACCCGCACCATTGCAGTGGGGCACCTGGTAAAAGCGATTTTTTGCCACCACAGGACCAATAGCCATCGGTTCAAACAGTACATCGTAGCGCGGATCGCGGACCATGGGTGTCCCCTTCTGATTGCATTGCTCATGCAACCGAGTTTACCACTCACACCAGCTGGAGACTTTGCTAAAACTTACCCTTCTCAGAACAGACATCGTACGCTGTACCAGCTCTCCGGGTTCTATTGAGTGACACTAACATCCAGCTGAAGATAGTCAATGAGGTGATAACTGGCAGGTGTATTGGCAGCTCTACTTCCGTCGTCGTTTAACAACAAAAGCTGATCTTTTTCATGCAAACGGACGGGTGCGATACCTTCCGTTTTCTTCAGTTTCTTGACTCCGGCAATACGCACTCTACTTGGTAATGACTGTGAGCTACCGTTCCACAGCCATAGTTTGAAGCCTTTTGTTTTCTTTGTATTCTCACGCTGGCTAAGGATTAGATAACCCGAAAGCTTCGGATCATAGGTTATGTCACGCACTCCTCCACCATTCAAGTCAAGCAGAACGAGCTTTTCAGAAAATTGAAAGCGTGCGCCGGTTTCCAGTGCCCGCCGCGGGTTTAATATAGCAACCAGGATCGATTTTCCATCAAACATAGGGGCACGTAAACCCACCCACAATACCTTGCCATCAGGACTAAACGTGAGCCCCTCGATGTTGAGGCCATTTTCATCTTTGACATTTCGCTTTTTCGAAGCTTCTTTAAGCGCTGGAAAGGCTTTCACTAATCTTTTACGAAAATCGTATCGTACATTTACCTCCTGAATCTGATCTCCGGCAATTGAAAATTTAATTATTTTCTCCCGACCACGATCGCGCTTGCCGTTGCTTTTTCGTGACTGGGATGTGATCGCATAAATATCACCGTTGAGATCTTTCGTCACACCTTCCAGATCGTTGACAGCCCCCACCGCCGGATCAAGGAGCGTATTTAGCCGAAGTTTACTTACATCAAAGGACTCGCCATTGGATGCCGGTGTTAAAATGACAAACGGGCTGGTGGGCTCATCTTCTACAGCCAGTATGCGTCCGTCATCGAGCTGTACAACGCCAGATGGTTCGAATAGCCGTTCAATTAGTGTCGATTCAGATAGACGTGATTCAGCCGAAGCTTGAATACACCATAGAACTGAAATAGAAACAGAAAATACCCTGCAAAAGGTCGCCGCTTTGATTAAAGCCTTCTTACACCATATATTTAAACAACAGCACGAATGGTGAGAATTATTCCTTTTTGTATATTTCATCAACTTGTCAGAAGCTATAGCTAATCTTAGCTTCGATCTTGACTGCACCGTTAGCATTGTCATCGAAGGCAGATCCGGGTTGAAAATAGCCTAGTACAAGCTCAGTTTCAATATTGGCTGCAAAGCTAAAGCCCGCTACAACATCTAACTCGCTGCCGATGTTCTTGCTGATACCATCTGGGTCGGAATCAAGATCACTACTGCGAAGTTTGTCACTCGCCTGATCCTGTTGATAGTGATGGTAGACCAGGTCCACCGACGCTGAACGGTTAAATCGATAACCTATACCAGCGGTATAAATGTGTAGATTACTAAGCTCCGGGTCAAATACCTCACCATAATACTTAAACGAAGTAACACCACCGAATTTGTCGGAGTTACCTTGTAGATCCGTCTGCCTGAAATCTGTGTCTCTGTCCCCGTCTCCACTACCGTATGCATAGGCAAGTGTTAAATAAGCGCCGGGGGCTTTATGCGAGAACATCGTCGTCCCGACATCCAGACCATAGCCATTGATCTTTTTCTCATCGTCTTTTCCACGAGACCACCCGAAATCAGCCCAGAAGCTAAATTGCTTGTCCGCCAGTTCCCCCTTCGTAGTCAGCCCATAGAATATTTGATTCTCGTTTTTTTCATGGCGATCGTCACGCACAATAGTGTATGCGGTCAACTCCAGTTCTTTGGATTGTTCGTACTCACCTATAAGGAAGTAGTTTTTAACAGTATCTTCATCATCGTGACGAATTAAGTCCGACCCTATTATTTCCTCCTTATTGATTGATAGAGATATTTCTGTATCAATCTCTTTAAACTCAAACGACACTAAAATACCGTCAAGGTTTTTGTCGTACAGCCATTCGCGATTGTCGTTAAGATTGAATCTACCAATAGTCAGTGATGATTTTATATCATCGGCATCAGACAGGCCTTTCAAGTGGATGTAGGCTTCCTCTATCTCTAAAGTCGACTTGTAACTTCTCTCGCGTTCATCGTCCTCTATATCTATTTTTAATTCACGCCCGGATTGCAAACTGATAAATCCAAATGTGTTTTTATTCACCTCATATTCCATTTCCAGGGAAAGGCCAGGTTCTATTTTCAGAACTCCCTCTTCATCGTCAGCGTCAAGGTTATAATTCCAGTCTGTACTCAGGCTTTGTTCAATCTCACCTTCGAAACTGAATCGCGATTTCGCTTCACTTGCTATTCCCCAACTAGCCGTCAGTACCATAATTGTAATTGTGCTTAATAACCATCGTAAGCCGAACATGTTCACTGAACGACTCCCACAGTGGAGGCACGAAAAACTATGACGGCTATCAGGCACGCTACACTAATCACAAGCCCGATAATAAAAGCATTGTACGACACGTAGAGCCGAGTGAATTTTTTATCAGCGATACATCCCAATGTATAGATATGAGATGTCATATTGGAATATATTCGATCATTATTTTGCATCATCTCGTGCATAGCATCGATATAATCATCCGAAGACAATGATGCGAACTGATCAAACAATAACAGCATTGCCTTGTCAGATTTAAAATCCTCAACTGTGTGGATCTCTCTATCGATATCTGGTCTGGCCGCGAGTACAGCAAATATTATGGCGATAGTACATGTAACCAAAAACAGCGTGACTGGAATCAAAAGTAGAGGATCAGAGTTTAGAAAATACGCTCCGGACAGCAATAACATGGACACCAGCAAGCCGTTTAAAGAAATCATAATATTCGCTTTAGTCGCAGCCAAAGCAATCATGTCGAGCTGTGTTCGATAGCTATTTCTAAACATCGACTCAATACCTCGAGCGCTACCAATCTTTACTGGTATCCCCTCAGACTGTTTCTTATGCTGCTTTACCAATTCCAGTTTTTTAGAAGATTTCGATGCTTTAGCCATGATCCGTCCCTAATTAGTAATGTTATGCATTAGTTGATTGAGTTGTTCTGAACTCTATTTCCAGTATGTTAGAAACAGAGACGTAGCCAGCGATTGGTTAAGTTGTGCTGTGCCGACGCATTTATATGCCGAGGTGTACCGTGCCGTATGCGGGCGTTGCCAATCGCCATCTCCTGACAGTTTTTCGACTTAAGCGAGTCATGGGATTGCTGCTGCACATAGCTACCGTCTGACTGCATCTCCCAGGCGCAATAGTTATCACCAAGCTGTTCTTCTAATATCTCACTCAGCGTTTGTCTGGCATCGAGGTTATCAATTGGAACCAGCAGTTCCACACGCCGTTCAAGGTTTCGGGTCATCAGATCAGCCGAACCGATGTAGAATTCCTCTTCTCCACCGTTACGAAAGTAATAGATCCGACTGTGTTCTAGAAAACGACCGACAATACTTCTGACACTAATATTCTCAGACAGATGTGCTATTCCGGGTCTCAATCTGCAGATATCACGCACAATAAGTTCAATCTTCACACCTGCTTGAGATGCCCCATATAAAGCGTTAGTGATATCCGGATCTTCGATGGCGTTAGTTTTAAGTCTGATTAACCCCGGAGATGCGTCGGAGTGCGCCGTCACTTCTCTTGCAATTTTTTCCAGCAAGGCCGTTTTTATGATTTGCGGTGCCGCCATAATCCGAGCGTATTTTCGCTGCGGATGGCAACCTGTAGTGAGATAGTTAAATAACTCTGTTAAGTCTCCGGTTAACTGATCGTTACAGGTGAGTAGTCCGATATCAGAGTACAGACACGCTGTACCTGCATGGTAGTTCCCGGTACCGACATGCGCGTATCGGCGTAGACCACCTTTTTCTTTTCTAACAATCAATATAGTTTTACAGTGCGTCTTCAACTTAGCAACACCAAAACTTACATGTACCCCCGCTTGTTCCAAATGCGTGGCCCAGCGAATATTCGCCTCTTCATCAAAGCGCGCTTTTAGTTCAACGATGACAGCGACCTGCTTTCCATCCATAGCAGCGTTAACCAGATATTCCAGTATTCTGGTGTCTGGGGAGGTTCGGTACAGCGTCATTTTGATAGCCACTACCTGAGGATCACTGCTTGCCTCGCAGACCAGACGTTCAACTGAACTAACGAATGATTCGTACGGATGCTGGAGAAGGATTGATCCAGCTGATCTAATGGCATGAAAAATAGAAACATCTTCGAGCTGAATGTTGTCTATGGGTTGATGCACAGTGTCGTGCAAAGTCGGGATTTCAAGCGATGCTATTTCCAGTAGATCTGACATGCACACCATCGCAGCACTCTCCACTACGTCGTTCTCTTCGTCCAGAGTCAACTGATTTGCCAGCGAACGTCTTAGTGGTTGAGACATCCGCGTACTTGTCTGGAGCCTTACCACCGGCGCGAACCTTCGATTACGTAGCTCACTCTCTATAATCTCGAGCATGTCTCCCATACCAGTGCTATCACGATCTGTAATTGCGTTTCGAGTCACTCGAAAAACATCGCATGAGATAATATCGATGCAAGGAAACAGACTTGAAATATGACTGATGATTAGCTCTTCAAGGCGAACAAACTTGTACCCCGCACCAACACGCACAAACCGCGGTACACCATCCCCCGTCGGAAGCTTGATACGTGCCGTTAAAACCCCCGGATGATCCTCGCGCTTCATCGCCACGAGCAAATTGAGTGAGAGATTAGAAATAAAAGGAAAAGGATGGGAATGATCCACTACCAAGGGAGTCAGAATCGGCTCCACTGACGATTCGTAGTAGTCTTGAAGCTCTTGCTTTTCAAAACTATCTAACGTGCTGTAAGAACATAGTTCGATCTGGTGCCGACCCAGTTCATCGACTACCGTGTGATAGATCGTCTCCTTTTCTTTTTGCAATGACAAAAGCATCTGTCTGCACAGTTCGAGTTGCACCTGCGGTGACCGACCGTCAACGGTAGACTTTGTTACGCCAGCACCAATCTGCTGTTTTAATCCACCGAGGCGTTTCATATAAAACTCGTCAATATTTGCACTGACAATTGCCAGAAACTTAACCCGCTCCAACAACGGCGTACGTGGATTACCAGCCTCACCTAGAACTCTTCGATTAAATTCAATCCAGCTCAGTTCACGGTTAAGATAACAATCGGATGTGAACTCTATGGAGTTGGGATCGAAAGATTTCACGGCGTTATTTTCAGCCGGTTGGAGTACTAGACCTGTAATTTCCGAAGCTACTGCAGTATCTGCCTTCGAGGGTTGGGAGATCATTTTGCTATCCCTTGAACGATATAAAACAGCGACGCAGAGATGGCAGCAGCCGATGGTACAGTAATAAACCAGGCCGCCAGTATCGTCAGAAGCTGACTTCGACGAACAAGCCTCCTCGGTTTTCGCCGCTTTTCAACCGCTGTCACTCTGGCCGCATCACCACGAATAAGACGATCAATAACCTGATCAATACGGGCAGCGAAGCCAGGCCTGGACCTGCTCCCTGTGTTACTGCAAAACTCACGGTAGAATCCAACACCAAACACTGCACCAATGGCGATGTGAGTGGAACTCACCGGTAGACCCAGCGCGGAAGCGCCAATCACAGTGATCGCTGCTGACAAACACACACAGAACGCTCGCGTTTGATCAAGTGCCGTTAGCTGTTTACCCACCGTGCGAATTAACTTGGCACCAAATAGAAACAGACCTAGCGATATACCGATTGCACCGATTGCCATAACCCATAGGGGGATACCCACTTTAGAAGCAACTTCTGCTGAACTAGCTACACTGACAATTGCCGACAAGGGCCCTACCGCATTGGCAACGTCATTTGCACCATGCGAAAACGACAATAAGGCGGCCGCAAACACCAACGGGATATTGAATAGTTGATTAACACCCGCTCGACGATTTTCAAGAGAAAGTGAGGCCTTGGATACCAATGGACGAAGGATCATTTGCGCTACTACGAAACCACCCAACCCGACACCCAATATAATTGACGGACCGGGCTTCCATATTTTCTTAAGACCTTTCATCATCAAGTACATGGTAAAAGCCGCTACCATCACACCCAGAAATATCGGAACCCAGCGACGACTCGCCGCGATCATGTCTTGTTTAGAGAAAACCGTTTTTTCTATACCTGCTAAAAATGCAGCCGCGATCAACCCGCCTAATAACGGCGATACTACCCAGCTAGCTGCAATCTTCGACATAACCTCCCAGTCGACAACGTTGTATCCGGCCGCGGCAACTCCGCCACCTAGTACCCCGCCAACAATAGAGTGAGTCGTGGAGACTGGTGCACCAAGCCAGGTAGCCAGGTTCAGCCAAAGAGCACCAGCCAGTAAAGCCGCACCCATCGCCAACATAAAGGTGGTTGAGTCAGGAATGAGTGATGCGTCGATAATGCCTTTTGAAATGGTAGATACCACATCACCGCCTGCCAGCAATGCTCCAGCACTCTCAAAGATCACTGCTATGAAGATTGCTCCACCCAACGTCAGAGCACCAGATCCCACGGCAGGCCCAACGTTGTTAGCAACATCATTAGCACCAATGTTGATCGCCATATAGGCTCCGGCTACGGAGGCTATTGATACAATTAAGGCAACCTGATTAACGCCGAACGTCACCAATGCGTAGATACTCACCAGCACCAGAAATACGGCGGCAATGGTAAATTTTGGTAGTGAAAGTTTGGGTGGACCAACGCTTACAACTGAACTTGCATCGACTTTATGCTTTGCGCTAGTAATTATGGTTGTCATGAGAACTCCCACATCGTGAATGCTTAGGAAAGATTGGCTGCAGAGTCGGAAACTCAAACAAGGTCAATCAAGCGAGCCTTATAATGACAATCTACGGGCACATGAAAACAGGGTCATGAGTCGAGACATGGGGGAGTCAAAAGTCCCGTTTTTTTTAGTAAATGGTCCTTACGAATTGAGAGAAAGGAATTTATAGAAAGGAGAAATATGAAATGAGCACTCAGAGCCGTAAGTGCAAAGAGACTGGGCTAGAATATATAGGCAGCGCCGCGAAGTTGCAGGCCAAAAGTAAACGACCCTCGTAAAACGAACTGAAAATCTCCGTGGCATGGCACTCGCTCACGCGTCGGGTTTCTTTTGTCGCTCCGAACTCACCTACGACCCTGGCGTTTAGGTATCACCGGTTCGTAGGAGGATAAGCTGAAAGCGTATCCACCAATACTCTGAGCTTCAATTGTTACGTAGCGTGGCCTGGAACTCTGGTCTTATGAATTGGTATGAATTCAATTATTTTTGTGAATGCGCTTTGCGCTTATGTCCCCTACGAAAAATCTGTCCAGACCAACCATTGAATGGATCACCTTATTTCGATAACCGAACCACGTGACACAAGCTGCTATTCAATCTGAAGACTATCCGGCGGCTGCCCGACTGACGTAAAGTTATCCCATCTGGCCTTTACTACACCACCAATCCGGAGTAACTCGAAAAACGCCTCACGACCTATTTCTTCATCATTGCGGTTTTCGTAAGATGTACCTGCAGCCACCCCAATAGTTTGGTTGATGACGTCCAATTTCTGCGAATCTATATCTAGCGCTGTCACCGGGCCTTCCAATATGGCTCTCTCATCTACATCATCAACTTTCACATCCTTCGCGATAAGCCGAGTACCAACGAAAGCTGCTTCGGCTTCTACGTAGTCCCCCGCCCTTAGCTGATCAAAAGAGGTGATGTCCTGGTTTCCGCCGGCATCTGACGACCCATCGAAGCGTGTACTGTTATCGACCTGAATATCCAGACCCAGTAACGTAAACGAACTGGTTTCAGGCGTAATCCGTTCAATCTGCCCCACTAATTTTGAATTTTCCGTGGCAATCAAAATGATTTTCAAAGCCTGGTACGAGCCATCCGTCTGAACAATCCCTTCGACCTCCAATCGAGAATTGCGCCTGATGTCTCGGAGATCAGCTGGCGTTCCATCCTGGTATTCAACAATCGTTTGATCGCTGGCGGTAATCGGTTGCCAATAAACATCAAATTCGAACGGAGAGGTTAGTCCCGACACAATCCCCTCATACTCTACGCGTTCCCCAACTGTTACCATCGGTTCCAATGCGACGCGGACCGAGTCTACCGCAAGGATATTGCCGGTAAAATCATACGCCGAGGAGTCAGCGGTGACATAGACTTTATCTCCAAACTCCAACTCACCTGGAGAGATCTGTGATAGATCAGCTTGTGCAATGTTTACGTCAAGGCCGTTCAGTGTAAACTGATCCTCGCTCAGGTTACTCAAAATAGCTCCTACTAGCTGAAAACGTGTTGTGTCCTGCGCGGGTCGTATGAAGGTTGCGAAGATTACGCCGGTGGCATTACGCAATCCACTGACCTCTACCACCATTCCAGCCGCAATCTCACCGAAAGAAAGATTATTAAACGAAGTACCGCGTCCTAAGCGTATGGTCTGACCCAATGACTGAATTGAATTGTCGGTCGGGTTTATGGATTCGACCGGCCCTATCAATGAGGGTACATAATCGACCTGGCTCGCTACACTATTCGCAAAATCAACGGATGCCAGAATATTCATCCCGACACGTAACTCGCCTTGTGAGATAGGTTCATCGTTATTGAAAAACGTTGCGTTGTCAGTATCATAGCGCGCACCATTGACTACTATGCTGCCGAACCCTGTGATCGAGCCAGACGTCGCGCCAGTCTCTGTCAGAATGGTGATACCACTGCCACCAATACCTCCACCGGAACCGTCGGAACCGCAGCCCGCCAGCGCCATGAACAACCACACTATTGCACCGAACTTATTAAACATCGTTATTATCCGTTTTCAACACTTCGTAAGCATCGCCAGTTAACGTGGCGTGCTGATTTTCTTCTTCGACCATATAGATACCCAAGCCCAACCGGGAACCCGGCGTACCCAATGATCGCTCCTCGGTATCTCTTTGCGCCAACCAACGGTCCAGTTTCTCTAGTAGTAACTGGCTTTCCTTAGCAGCGTACACTTTGAATTTATATACCTGGCGCTCAGGTATATGCACATAACTGACTTTTCGCTGAAAACGTCGTTCTTGTTCACTACAACGAATATTATGGTCAATGGTTGCGATCAAGTCAGCGGTGTCTGAACCCATAATTTGTAGAATATCCAGCTCATTAGCTTGCGGTATATAGGCGCGTGTTTTTAATTTTATAGCCTTTCGTGCGGTCATCTCGACCACCTCCAGCCGCACCAATTCTTCCAGCATGGCATTTGGCGTCATGTCACCACTATAGCGCTTTACCAACGTATCAAAGCTTACATCACCCTCCAGCTTCAAAACTGCCGGCTGTCCGTTTTTGGTACAAAATTCAGCATCCCTCAACCATCCACTGACAATTCTGGCAGATCGGTTATAACGATCATCCGCTGTGCTGTCGCCAACGGGTGGCAATGCTTTTATCCGAACGATCTCTTTTCGGTAAAAGCCCGTTAGCGCGCATAGACGGGTGGTGAGTGGTTTCTTATTGTCTTCGATTAATGATCTTTCCGCAGCATCTACATATGCCCGTCTGACTAGCTCTATCATCGACCCTGCAGACACCCCGTAGCGTATCGCAACCGTTGCCAGTGCACGCAAAATTCGATAAAAGGCCTGCTGGATAACGCGTTGCGAATTCACACAAGCACCGATTCAATAATTCGTGGAAACAGCACTAACCGACTGCTTGTTGATGAGCAAACATTGCCGCCTCAACCCGGTTTCGTACTTGCAGCTTTTGAAGCACGTTGGTCACGTAGTTTTTTACCGTTTTTTCTGAAAGATTCAACTTAGCACCAATTTCACGATTGCTCAGCCCCTCTGCAATTCCCTCTAGAATCTGCTCTTCTCTGGGCGTTAGATTCTCTATTGATTTGCTATTCTGCGATTGCTTCGAGTGGTCTGCGTTTTTTGAGTCAGTTAACAACTGAGCTGCCAAACTTGGCGACACATACAAATCTCCCGCATGCAAGGCTCTGACAACATTAACCAATTCACCTCCGCCTATACCCTTTAAGATATACCCATGAGCGCCGGCTTGCAGCGACTGAACAACATCATCGTCACTTTCCGATACCGTTAACATGCCAATGCGAACAACCGGGCAAGCCGAGGCAATGCTCTTGGCTGCAGTAATACCACCACCAGGCATACTAACGTCCAATAGAATAACGTCTGGCATGTTATCAACTGCCAAACTGAGTGCGTCTGCTGCATTACAGCCCTTACCTATCACTGAAATATCGCTTTCTGCGTCGAGTGTTTGGATAACACCCCTTAGAAAAAGTGGATGATCATCAACAACAACAACGCGTTTACATTCTGCTGGATCGTTCATATATTAACTCCGTACGCTTTTATTTCGAAGCGTGGTGTTGTCTTGACATTCACTTAGCTGCCCTCGTCGCTATGCGCATCAAGACAAAAGGATGCACATGCTTTGGTTCCTTCCTTGAAATCACTCACGATAGAGAACGTACCGCCGACACTTTCAATACGCTCTCTCAATCCAGCCAAACCCAAACAAGGACTTTCACGCGCGATGAGGTCGGGATTAAATCCAATACCACGATCAGCAACAATTGCCGTGAATGTTTGTTGACTCATGGTTGCAGACAGAAATACCTCTTCTACTTGCCCATGCTGAAAAGAATTATTAAGGATTTCCTGCACGAATCGATAAACGCAAATCAAAATCGACTGCGGCAAATAAGACCCGCTAAGCTGCTGATCGATATCACGATGAATCTGTACACCTGTCCTTCGCTCATGACTATTGGCCGCCTTGTCGAGAACCTCTTGCGTCGACAATCCGTCAAACCCGGGCAAGGTCAATCCACCGGATAGATTGCGTATCTCTGTCAACGCATCCTGCAACGGCTCTTTGATGCTTTGTCCCACGGCCATTCGATCTTTCGATGATTTTGACTCTGACGACAACTCCTCAAGTTTTAACAGAGCGAATGCGATTAATTGTGCCGGGCCATCATGCAGGTCTGCACCGATACGGCGTAAAAAGCTCTCATTTAATTCTGTTGATCGACGTGACGCTTGCTGTAAGCGTTTGCGTAAGTCGGATAATTCTAAAACGCGCGTTTTTAGAGCATTCTGCTGGCTATCAATGGTACGACTACCACGAAGCGCGATACCTGAAAGTACTGCAAACATTGTTAATCCGGCCATGCCGAACCATATCCAACTCTGAAGCCCGGTTAAAAATAGATCTCTCTCCAGTTGCTCTGCATTGGCGTAAAATTCTGACACCGCTATGACCTTGCCGGATTTATTTCTAATAGGACTATAGATTTCCAGCAAAGACACATTAAACGCCTTCTCAACAACATCCTCTTCGTCATGTAAATTATCGAACTCAGCTTGAACAGCGCCACCCCAGGCGTTATTGAGTGTATCGGTAACCGGAAACTGCTGGCCAATTAGTGCCGCGTTGCTGCTGTGAATGATGATCCCGTCCCTACCCCATATCTTGTACGACAGTACCTGCTCGCCCAATGGGGCGTTATCAATCAATTGCCCCAGGGCACGTTGACTGGCTTCAGACAACTGATTGCTGCTGTCAATTCCCTGCAGTAAAGGCGCAATAAAGCTGTCCATGAAAAGGGCCGCGGACAAAGCAGAGTTACTCACCACTCCATTTTCTATGCGACTGGACACCCACGACGCGGTACTAACCATACCGATGAGTAAAGTAAAAAAGCTGGCGATAGCAAACTGCTTTACCAGGCTCATCGAAGACCATCTTTCAGAGACGGCCCTCCATATCTCTGGTGCAGTGCGTGTCAAAGCGAGACTGGACACGTATTTCTACTGAGTGGCAATTCAGTACATTTTGGTGCCGGGTATAGTCGGTCCATGCTGGCAATCTTCCTATTGGGAAAATACACTGTAACGGAATATTTTCCGTTTTACAAAACCGATTTGGTGAATTGATTGATTTGCAGGTAAAACCTGTTTATTTGATTGTATTTCAGCAAGAAACAAGGACCAAAGTCCCGGTATTTTCTACCTCAGGAGGTGGCAAATTGTCCGGAATAATGCCAATTGATCGATTTTCAATGTGTATGCAATGAGGCCAACACAGGGGAGTGAGTTGCCCCTGAGTCTTCCTCCGTTATTTAAAAGCCAACTGCACTTGGGCAGACACACCAATCACTCGGATCAGGTGTCCCCTGATCGGTGCACAGCCCTAATTTATTGAAGCGATCTCGTTAACGCTAATTGCATAAATCTCCGTGAAAGGCGATTCATACATCGGGACTGATTCAATACGATCTCTGTTCGAGTTCGCACTCCGGGCACCTGTATTATCTGTTTTACCTTTTTGGCGTGTGGATCAAAAAGTATACTGAAGCGGAACGTCGCGATTGTAAGTGAGTCCGGAGCGATCAAGGAAAAACCCGAAACGAGCGCGAGTGGCATGCCACGGAGAATTTTCATTTTGCATTAGAAGCCTATTTTAAGTAACAAGCCTATCTTTGACATTAGATCGCGTACGTCAACGTCACGAAACATATTCCTGCCGATAACAACGCGTAGTCGATTACCGGTCCGACCAGTGCCCATCTACAAGGCTGAGAGTTTTCTTGACCTGTTTGATATTTTTCGTATCAAACACTTCAAAGCTCAACTTAAGCGGTCGTTGATCCCAGTGGAATGTGATCTTACTGAAGTTTTTACCGAAGTAACTGTTCTGGTCGCCATATACATGCCTGAACACCTGCGACACACGTTTGCGATGCATATAATGAGTTAATCCGCTGCTCATAAATTCGTGAAAGGTTTTACCTTTCACATCGCCTTTCAGGTGTGACGAAAAATGCCGGTCACCAGTTAGAAACAAAACACCCGGTAAGTCGTACTTACTAATCAATTTAAATAACTTCTTCCGCGACCATTTAAAATCATTCCATTCCTCTGCAAATGGGAATTGCGGCGACATCACAGACACACTGGATACAAAAAGGTTAACCGCCGCATCGCTGTCACGAATTTCCTTTTCCAGCCATTGCCATTGCTGCTCACCGAGCATGTCTGCACGACCGGTTCCGGTGCGATCTCTGTGGTAGCGCGTATCCAGTAAAAACAGTTTTACGGTGCGACCCTCAGAACCATAACTATACGAGGTGTAGACACCCTTCTGCGTTCGCCTTTTAGAATTCTCCGGCTCCCCCATAAAGTCGAGAAAAATCTGCTGTGCTGTTGCTTTGACCGGGTTGTCCTTGCCACCGTTGTTGATGCCATAGTCATGGTCATCCCAGGTACCCACCACCGGCACCCTTGACCTGAATCGCCGGTATTCCGGCACATCCAGCTGCAGCTGATATTTACGACGCATCTCTTTGGCATCGGTGGTATCTGCGTAGACCACATCGCCCGTCCACAGGAACAGATCAGGCTGGTGCGACTCTATATTTGCCCAATGCGGCTGAGCCAGGTGGGAGTGGTTACAAGAGCCCAGAGCCAAAACGTTGAGATCAGCTTGGACATCCGCCCGCAACCCGGTTGACCACAACAGCGCACAGAAACACAGCAACCGCAGAGATATACGGTCTGGCGAGACTACATTTGATAAACGGTGATTATCGAGCATGGAAAGACTTATAGCGCAGCTGAGGGATATGTGGCTGATTCAAGCGAGGATCAAGCCAGCGCAAAATGCACAAATCAACAAACACCACTAGGACGCTTGGCCACCTTGAACTCAGTTGCTACCATGCCACCTGGCCAGAGAATTTTACCCATGAGTAACACTGACATTGTAATAGACCCCGCCGATGGAGTGGGCGCATACATTTCCGGCTTCGATCTGGCAGATGCAGCCAACACAAATGAAGTGGGCGTATTGCGCGAAGCACTGGGTGAATACGGCGTATTGTTTTTTCGGGGTCAGGCGCTGACCGAAAAGCAACATATTTCATTGGCGGAAGCATTTGGTGATATCAACATCAATCGCTTCTTTCCCATGGTGGATGGCCAGCCGAAAATCGCAGAAGTCCGCAAAGAACCATCGCAAAGCATAAACATCGGTTCGATATGGCATACCGATCATTCTTACGATGAAGTGCCGGCTATGGGGTCGATCTTGGTTTCACGCATTACGCCGAAACGTGGAGGAGACACCGTGTTCTCAAACATGTTTCTCGCCTATGAGCATTTGTCAGAAGGCTTAAAAGAAACACTGTTGCAACTTAACGCCGTACATTCAAGTCGTCATGTGTTTGGTGATAAAGCCACTGGTGGTAAGCGGTTTAATAACGCAGAGGCTGCCACTCAGGATTCTGTTCATCCGATGGTCATTGCGCACCCTATCAGCGGCAAGAAAGCGCTATACGTAAACCCTCAGTTCACGATAGGTATTAAGGGTTGGCATGATACTGAAAGTAAACCGTTACTCGACATGCTATATCAGCACTCAATTCGTCCAGAGTTTACACATCGATTCAAATGGCATAAGGGATCAATTGCATTTTGGGATAATCGAGCCACATGGCACTGTGCGTTGAATGACTACCCGACAGAAACGCGATTGATGCACCGCATTACAGTCGAAGGAGAAGCGCTGCACCCGGCACATGCATAAAAAGCAAGGAAACCATGCGCCAGCGAGCGAATCAAGCCCGCATGTCCAACCCGAAGGAAACCCGACGCGTCAGCGAGTGGATCAAGTCCCACACGTCCCACCTCAAACCAACGACAAAACCATGAACAATACAATCGACCATATCGCAATTGGCGCCTCGTCCCTCCCGGCAGGTGTTGCAGCACTAAAAACCACGCTTGGTGTAGAAGTTCCAAAAGGCGGCAAACATGAAGCGATGAGTACCCACAACTGCGTAATGCAAGCTGGCAACGAAAGCTTTATAGAGTTAATCGCAGTCGATCCAGATGCACCAGACCCGGGTCGCGTGCGTTGGTTTACACTGGATGATGCCACTACAATAACAAGATTAGCAGAACGCCCAAGAGCGCTATGCTGGGTGGTACAAACAGACAATCTTGATGAGGTTGTTAAGAACAGCCCCGTAGACCTTGGTGAAGTCGTTAATCTCACCAGAGGCGATCTGTCGTGGCGACTGACCGTTCCAAAGGATGGGCACTTGCCAGAGAATGCATTGCTACCGGCATTTATACAGTGGTCCCCGGGACCCCACCCAAGCACGCGACAACAAGATCTTGGAGTCAGGTTTAATAAGGTGCTTTTAACGCACCCGGATCCGGATGCTCTGAAGTCTATGCTTACGGCATTGAATGTTGATCATCTTGCTACCGTGCTTAAAGGTGATCATGTCGGACTTTCGTTTGAGGTCAACAGTCCTAATGGTGTTGTGATTCTCGATTAGAATTTTCTTATACGCGTGGGTATCGGGTGTTAATTGAAATCGGACGCGTGGGACGTGATCCACTCGCTCACGCGTCGGGTTTCCCTTGATAGGGGAAGTGTTCGCGCAAGAGTTACAGCGTGTGAGCTTAGTGAGTAGGAACTGTATTTAACTAATTCCTACGATGTTACTCACTAATTGAATACTGCTGATCCAAAGTCAATTCTGACATCCGCACACCACACACTGATGCTGTTCATATCATCAAGTGTTTTACCGGCGGGCAATTTTAACGTCAGCGTGTTGCCGGAATACACAGTCCCATTAAGACGCGGACCAACAACAAAGGCTGCGTCACTGCCAAACTGGCTGTCTTTAGCCGCATAGAAAAAGACTCGTGGACCAAGTCCGTCAAAAACAAAATTGGTCACCTCAAGTGTGCAGTTGTCTACCACACGAACATCTCCCGCAACTTGGTGATGAATAGTGGACAGCGATGCGGTTTCGCCTACTAAAGGATGATCCGCACTACAGTCGCCAGTGGGTACAGAGTTTACGGTCAGTGTGGCACTCAAATGTGCTAACGCTGTTGCTCCGTCGATCAACGCAACTGTTTGTGAGCCACTGTTAGCCACAAGACTTGCTACATCTGTTTCAAAGGTGGCGCTGGCGAAGTCGACTGGCGTCGCGGCCATTACAGCAGCCGGGCTAATCACAATACCGTTGTCCGGATAGCCGTCTGCATCTAAGGATTGCAGCAGTCGTGCTAGATTGACGACACGCGGATCATCCACTGACGTGGTGCCGAATATATCTAACGGCGTAATAATTTCTTTCGCCAACACACCCGGCAAGGTGAGAGCACCGATAGAGAAGATGACCTGCTGACCCCGATCAACTGTAAACCCGCCATTCTCATCAGTCACACCGAATTGCGTCGTTGCTCCGTAAGACAGCCCCTCAACAGCAGAATCCAGAAAGACACCGTCAATCAGATCTACCGTCGCATCTCCATCACCACACGCAGCCAATGAAATACATAAGAATCCCGCTAATAATATTCCAAGACTGTTCTGTTTCATCATGTTGATTGCCTGGTTGCTGTGCGCTGCCGTCGGAGAATTTTTTCGTCGCTTTTCTTTAGTATAGAAGGTACTGGATTAGTTCCAACCTGACGTTCGCAATCCGGTGCCAGTTCTCGTATATCAGGTTAACGTACAGGGGTGAGACTCCGGCTCTGACAATGAAAGCCCTTAAAAGGAATCAAGCTCACATGGCTTGAAGGCTGAATCCGTTTAATATCACCACGCTCAACAGAAAAAACGCAAAAACAACTCTCCGAGGAGTTTGCGCGGTAAAAGTTGGCGTAGAAAATGTGCCATGATGACTACGTCTTTACGATCGTTTGAAGCGCATGTTTATGCATGCATAACGAAATTGATCGTTACAAACGCACCGTCCGAGCGTTCACAATGGCAGAGGTCTACCGAGCAGAATCCTGGCCTAGCCTCAAACCCCACTTTGCACGCGTAAGCTTAAACACAAAGCAGTCGCTTTCTTCATCAAACTGACGCCGCTCAACGAACTCAAACCCGAGACTCTCATAAAACTTGTGCGAACGGATGTTATTGGCCAATGGATCTATCAATATTGACCGCACGTTCTTCGCAGCAAAGCAATGCTCTATCGCAAAAGTCATCATTTGCGTGCCGTAGCCGCGCCCGAGATAAGTCTCCTCCCCTATCCATATATCGATCGCTTTTTGATTTTCTGCCACCGCTCCCCAATAGTGAGATCGCTCAAGGGCAGGATCAATAATCTGCATCGCACCGATGGCAACGCCAGATACTTCTGCAATGAAGAACTCGGTGCCGTCTGAGCGTGTCGATAACTCCTCTTCCCAGTCAGCTTCAAAAGAGCTTGTTCCGCTGGTGCTCACCGCCGCCTGCACATGCGGCTTTTCATCCCACAGATACAATTGCCTGGCGTCTGCAACAGTGGCAGATCGGATGCACAGTTCTGCTGTAGCGACAGACATGGAGTATCTCCGCTTTATAAGGCTAACAATCATTGACCGGGTGGCTTGCTTATGCAAGCATTTTACTTATCTTGCAGCGGAGCCTTAGATGAATTCAGACAACCCGGTGATCACCACGCTAAATGACGGTGTATTGGCCATCACCCTGAATCGCCCAGACAAACTCAACGCCTTTAATGCTGAAATGAGTGAAGCATTTCTTCAAGCATTTGTGCGAGCCGACGAAGACAACACGGTCAGAGCCGTGCTTCTCACCGGTGCCGGGCGGGCGTTTTGCGCCGGGCAGGATCTTGGAGATCGTGACCCACGCAAGATGACCGAACCACCTGACCTTGGCCATACCATTGAAACCTACTACAACCCTGTGTTGAGACGTATGCGTGCAATGGAAAAACCGATCATTTGTGCGGTGAACGGTGTTGCCGCCGGCGCTGGCGCCAATATCGCGCTGGCCTGCGATATTGTACTCGCAGCACGCTCCGCCAAATTCATACAGGCATTCTCTAAAATCGGATTGATACCCGACTCCGGCGGCACCTGGATACTGACTCGATTACTGGGCGAAGCAAGAGCCAAAGCACTTGCGATGACAGCCGAACCCTTGATGGCTGAAACCGCAGAGCAATGGGGCATGATCTGGCGCGCCGTTGACGATGATACATTGGCTGTGGAATCACAGACACTCGCCGCCAAAATGGCAGCAGGCCCCACCGCGGGCTTAGGTATGATTAAAAGCGCAATCCACCAAGCTGCAACACAGAGTCTGGACCAACAGCTGGATCTTGAGCGTGACTTACAACGCGAAGCCGGCAGATCTGAAGACTACGCTGAAGGCGTCACAGCCTTTCTTGAGAAGCGTGCACCAGTGTTCAAAGGGCGGTAAATGAGTACCGAAGAACTGGATGCACAAGCGTTAGCAGAAGCCTGTGCCGAAATGCTATGGCGTGACGACATGGCCACAAAAAAGCTCGGCATGAAGATTGAAAAAATAGCACCAGGCCAGGCCAATCTGTCTATGACAGTGACAAGCGACATGGCCAATGGCCACGGTAGTTGTCACGGGGGCTTTATGTTTGCACTGGCAGACTCGGCCTTTGCATTTTCCTGCAACACGTACAACCAGCGAGCCGTTGCCCAACACTGCACCATTAGCTACCTGGCCCCGGCCTTCGCTGGTGACAAACTGCTTGCCTGTGGCAAAGAGGTGTCCCGGAGCGGACGAAACGGCATTTACGACATACGTATAAGTAATGAAAAAGGTGACGCCATTGCAGAGTTTCGTGGTTACTCACGGACAGTTAGCGGCACACTGCTAGGTGAAAATAATGACTCACAATAACAACAAGCCAATTTCCAGCACCGGAGTAACCTGATGGAAGATCTGCAACCAAAGCCCGGTGACCTATCACCCATCGAAACCGCATCACGGGACGAGATCTCGGCCCTGCAACTAAAGCGAATGAAGCATTCGCTACAGCATGCCTACAATAATTCACCATTTTATCAACAGCATTTTAAAGACAATGGCGTTCATCCGGATGATCTAAATACACTTTCCGATCTTTCGAAGTTTCCATTCACTAACAAGCAGGATCTGCGTAGCACTTATCCGTTTGGCATGTTTGCCGTGCCGCAAAAAGAATTGAGACGCATACATGCGTCATCCGGCACCACAGGTAAACCGACTGTTGTTGGCTATACACAAAACGATCTCGACATTTGGGCTGAAGTAGTTGGCCGTTCAATCACTGCTGCGGGTGGTCGCGCGGGAGACATGATCCACAACGCCTACGGCTATGGCTTATTCACAGGCGGCCTGGGCATACATGATGGCGCCGAGCGAATGGGCTGCACCGTCGTGCCAATATCCGGCGGTATGACAGAAAGACAAGTCACAATTATTGATGACTTTAAGCCTCGTATAATCACGGTAACACCATCGTACATACTGTCTGTACTTGACGAGTTCAACGCACGTGGTATAGACCCGAAAGACACCTCACTCGCGGTGGGTATTTTCGGTGCCGAACCATGGACCAATGCGATGCGACAGGAAATAGAGCAGGCCTTTGACATGCACGCTGTCGATATCTATGGTTTGTCCGAAGTCATCGGCCCGGGGGTATCAATGGAGTGCGTTGAAACCAAAGACGGATTACATATTTGGGAAGACCATTTTTATCCAGAAATTATTAATCCCGAAACAGGTGAAGTGCTGCCCGACGGTGAACAAGGCGAATTAGTGTTCACGTCACTCACCAAAGAGGCTATGCCTATCATTCGCTACCGCACACGTGACTTAACCAAGCTCCTACCGGGCACCGCACGGAGCATGCGGCGCATGGAAAAAGTCACCGGCCGATCAGATGACATGATCATCCTGCGTGGCGTTAATGTATTTCCCACTCAGATTGAAGAGCAGTTGTTTAAGTGTGAGTCGCTCGCGCCTCACTTCCAGATAGAGCTAACACGTGATGGCAGGCTGGATGTGATGACAGTCCATGTAGAGGCAGCCGCCGACTCTGCCGACAGCACCACCCGTGAAGCAGCAGCTGCGGAACTTACCGGTCATATAAAGGATGTTATCGGCGTCAGCAGCAAGGTCAATGTGACCGAGCCAGGTAAAGTCGAACGATCTCTCGGCAAGGCACGGCGTGTGGTAGACAATCGGCCAAAGACCTAAATAAAACAAGTAAACAACAGACGGTACCAATGCTCGAAGAACTCAGTAAAAACTACAAGACTGATGGGTATGTCAGTGGCATACCCATTATCAGTGCGCAACAAGCAGCGACACACCGACAGCAATTGGAAACTGCTGAGCAATCACGAGGCAACCTGCATTACCTGGCCAAAGTACACACCTTGTTCCGCTCCCCGTATGAGCTTGCTACCTTGCCCATCGTGCTTGATATTGTAGAACAACTGATCGGTCCGGACATTCTGCTTTTTAATGTCACCTACATTATTAAAGAAGCCAATGCGCCGGCACATGTCAGTTGGCATCAGGACCTCACTTACTGGGGTTTAAGCCATGATGATCAAGTCAGTATGTGGCTGGCACTATCACCCGCTACTGAAGAAACCGGCTGTATGAAAATGTTGCCGGGCAGCCATACAAAAGGTCATTTTGAACACGAACCGACCGACGATAAAAACAACGTTCTGCTACAGGGTCAGACCGTAACTGGTGTAGATGAAAACCAAAGCGTATTGTGCCCTTTGGCTCCCGGTGAAGCGTCTTTTCACCATGGCTGGACCTTACATGCGTCCACACCCAACGTCGGAAGCGACCGGCGCATTGGGCTTAACATTCAATACATCGCTCCACATGTTCGACAGACTAAACATGATATGGATACCGCCTTGCTGGTGCGCGGTGAGGATAAATACAATCACTTTGGCCGCGATATTCCAGCTACTGCTGACTTCGATCCAGCTGCTGTAAAGCGCCATCAGGAATTGCAGCGGTTGTATGAAGAAACTGCCGGATCTAGTTAGCCATGGGAGGCCGCTACCACCAGGAACCCGACGCGTTAGCGAGTGGGTTTAGATCACTGTCGTCTAACGCTCGTATCAGGCAACAGTTGTGACAGCCTCTCGGCATAGCTGGATAGTTTAGGTCTGTGACTCAGATTAACAGCACAGCCATTCTGATAGACCTGCGAACCACATCCACTCGCTCACGCGTCGGGTTTCCCTAGGGCGACGCATCACGATAGGATTACTTTGCTATAAAACCACTAACACCTCTTTACAAACTCCTGCTCCACTGTGGCGCTTCGCCACCGGAAACCCGACGCGTTAGCGAGTGGGCTTTAGATCACTGACGCAGAACGCTCCTATCAGGCAACAGTTGTTATAGCGTCTCAGCATCGCAAGATAGTTCGGGTCCGCGGCTCCGCTTAACAACACAGCTATTCTTACTGTAATAGTGGACTGTGCCCATTCCCTTACGCGTCGAATTTCCCGAAAAGCGAGGCATCGCCATAAGAAGAATACACCCCAATACAAACTACGAACAGCGTCTTAACCAAAAAAGCCCCGTCATGACCGTTTATCCGGCGTAGGTATTTACCCTTTATTTCCAACCCAGCCACGGCTAATCGCCCAGCGGGTATACCAGACCAAAAAAGCCGCCAATAGTGGGGTTAGGACTAAGTACATAGTTTTTTCAAAAGCACTGAAAACCACTCCGGAGTTTACAATCCCAAACACCGGAAGCATTGAAACGATAACGCCAATAACAGACAGCACAAAAAAGACCAGCGAAAGGGACTTTCGAAGCAACAGCAGAACACTGCCTATCGCGCCCGCGAATACTGCTATAGCAAACCCACCGGTGGCCCACGCTGGCCGGTTCTCTATAATGGCTCGTTGAGCTGCTGACATAGCACTCAACGCATCAGGACTCATGTTCATTTGCCACATATAGTTTGCACAACCCATGACATTCCAGACCAATGCGATGATGCCCACCAGCCACACACTCCAGTGCGCACTTCGTTTTATAGCTCTGTCGGTTGATTGATTCATATTTTATCTCCAGCGCAGTGCCCGCTAACGGTATTAGTTTATGTTTTAAAAGTGTTGATTAATACATTTTCAGCTACGTATTCCTCTATAACGGCTTTATAAAGCCCTCGGATGATCTTAGTCACCTCGCCGGCTTTTCCATTTCCAATCCGCTTTCCATCAATTGAATATATAGGCGTTTGCGCACCAAACGTTCCCGTGAGAAACGCTTCATCAGCTCCATACGCTTCATACAATGAGTAATTCTTTTCATGCACCGGAATGCCGGCGTCTTTGCATAGCTCAATCACCTTCTGGCGTGTAACTCCATTCATGCAGTAATCACCTGTTGATGTCCATACTTCGCCTTTTCGAACAATAAAGAAATTACATGCATTGGTGGTATTTACAAAACCATGCGGGTCCAGCATGAGCGCCTCATCGGCACCCGCAGCTTCAGCCTGTAAGCAGGCGATCACGCAATTGAGTTTTGAATGTGAATTGAACTTGGCATCCTGCGAATGAGGCAGACCGCGAACCTGCGGCACCGAGGCCAGCCTGATGCCACGATCAGCAGTGTCAGCAGTTCGGTCAACCGCCTTTGAGTGCTCCATGATAATCACCACTGTCGGCCCGCTTCTGGAAAGACTCGGGTGTTGAAATGGCTTTACCTTGGTGCCGCGGGTAACCATTAGCCGGCAGTGCACGTCTGTGGTCATATTGTTGGCTGCCGCTGTTTGTTCCAGTGCAGTCGCGATATCCCCCCGGGTCATACCAATATCAAGAGAAACGGCCTTACAACTGTCAAACAGGCGATCCATGTGCTCATCAAAAAAAGCCCACACTCCGTCATATAAGCGCATCCCTTCCCACATGCCGTCGCCGAGCATAAAGCCGGAATCGTAAACTGATACTTTGGCTTCATCTCTAGGGACGATGTCACCATTGATATAGATTTTAATGTCTCTGTTTCTAAGATCCTCCTCAGCATCATGAGTGGTGACAGAGTTATCGGTAGATTGAATCATAGAGCTGTATCAATGAATAAGTAAAAATGGCGATCGGATGCGGGTATGCTGCCGTGGACCCATGATTAATTGCCTGAACGACAACGCTCAGCGCAACTGCGTATATTATACGGACCAAAGGCAAACCTGCCTATAGTGGCGTGCCTGCAGTGGTAATCATGTCGGAAGATATTGATCACCGTTTTTTAACACTACATTAAACGATACCGACACACGCAGTTCATCTGACAGGTTCGGATGCACCAAATGATGTAAAAAGGACGGCCACAGTAATATCAGCCCGGCCTCGGGCTGAATCCGTAGTTCAGGGTCAATCTGGCCGTCACCGAGAATGGCATTCATGTTCGCCTGCCCACGCGGATCAAAAAAGGATATCGCCCCGGGGTTTAGATCTGAACGGCTGCCAGCCTCCTGCAGCACTGGTACCTGCACATAGTAGGTACCACTGAGATAACTGTGAGGGTGATTGTGCAGGTTGTGATAATCACCACGGCGGTTCACATTGGCCCAGCCTTGAAGACTCCAATCCACATCATAGCCAATACCGACGTTCTTAAGATAGCCACCTACAGATTGATTGATACATTGCTTGAGCCAGTCGAGCACCGGAACAGACGCTGCAAACAGATTCTCAGAGGTGTAGTCGACTGTCATGTCTTCGCGCGAGGACTCTGCCTGCAGGATCAAGCTGAGCAGAGCCTGATTGGCAGGATCGGCATTGTCAATTTTGCGCTGAAAGAACGTTGTCGGCCATAGTCGGCTGAAGCCATCGTCCTGCTCATTCTCCATAAGTGAATCTCCCGGTGTTTTACGCTGTTTTTCTATACACGCATTCTACAGCCAGTATACTCGGGATGATGACTCCGAACGATTCTGATATGACACACAACCACCGCGAAGAACCCTACACTGGCATTGGGATATGTAATCCTAAAAACCCCACCAATATGGGGTCGGTTTTGCGCGCATGTGGCTGCTTTGGAGCGGATGAGATTTACTATACCGGCACTCGGTACGACAAAGCTCAGCGCTTCAATACAGACACAAAAAACACTCTGGCTACCTTGCCGATGATCCATACCGAATCGTTAATTGCATCAGCTGTTGCTGACACGCAAATCGTCTGTGTAGAGCTGGTGGAAAACGCCACAACTTTACCGGAGTTTGAACACCCGGATCGGGCGTTGTATATCTTTGGAGCTGAAGACTCTAACCTTTCACAGGAATTAGTTGATCAGGCACACCATGTGGTCTTTATACCCACGGTAGGCTGTCTTAACCTATCTGCCAGTGTGCATGTGTTGCTTTACGACAGACAAACAAAGCGTCAGTCATTGATGAATCAAGAGCAGAGCAATAGTCTGGTGCGTACCAGCCGCGATTGCCGAAATAATCTCATTGCAGCAAAGACACTATGATTGATCCTATTCAATGGCCTGCAATAGTGCAGTTTACACATAGTGATGAACTGGAGATTGTTAGAGATCAAAGTGACTTGAATAACATCACACTCCAGCCAGACATCAGGTTGATCAGCCACAACGGCACTGTGTATGCGCTCGTACAAAATGAAAACATCTCTGTCGAAGCGACTGCTACAAACTCCACTTTGGCTGTAGATGAAGCGGTTTTAATTGCACGCAAACACATGGCAACACAGGATCAGTGCTGTGTATCCAAGTTCAATGCCCGAACAATCGAAGAGGTAATTAACGCCCTGGTAGCTTCTGACGATCAATAAGCGCTATACAGATTGCTTATTCGGAAGTGCTAACACGGTGAGAAAGATGCAGCCAGCCGCAACTGCCAGCACGACAAACAAACGATCAAAGCCCCAGTTGCTGTGAATCCACGCTATTAGCGGTACTGCAGAGGCCATCACCGAAAAGGTCACCAGATAGCGTAAGGCGTACGCCCTACTCCTCCATTCACTTCGCACGATACGACCAAGCAATACATCGTTAATAGGTATCTGGCCAAACACCACTAGCATAAATGCGATTGACACTAACAGTGCAGTAACACCGGTTAGCTGAATCATGACGGTAAAAAACACTGCCTGAAGGGCTGCAACTACTGCGAATACCCTCTTTACCGGATAGCGATCTATTAATTTCCCTACAATGAGCTGACCGCCGGCGGCAATTGCAAAAACAATAAACGCATACCCGCCATTCATGGTGGCAGAACTTGCCAGATCAGTCAGGCGCTCTTCAAATACTTTAGGCAACGCAAACGTGGTGCTCTGAAATATCAGACCACCAATGGCCGTAGTGACGAGAATGATCGCGAAGATTCGTACCAGGTTGGCTGCATCAGCGGATGGTTTAGCATCCACTTTGACTTCTGCCTCAGTCATTATCAACGGGTGGGTTTTAATAAACCACCAATAGGCAAAGCCAATCACCACTGACAGCAAACCACTGAGGTAAAACGCACTGCGCCAGCCCGAAAGATCAATGAGCAAGCCGGTGAGAAGTGCCGCACTTGCCACCCCGAGATTGCCATACACCCCGTTGACTGCCAACCGAACGCCTGTTTTCTCCCTGCCACGCACCACCATCGCCAAACCCACCGGGTGATAAATAGCTGCGAATATTCCCACCAACGCGAGACTGATGGCGATCTGTGTCGGGTTACCGGCCATGCCCGCCAGCACGGCGCTGCATCCAATACCGATAAAGAACACCACCATCATGCCCTCACGGCTCCACTTGTCTGCCAGCCATCCAGCCGGGATCGCGCACACGCCGAAGGCGATAAAACCCGGGGTCGCATAAGGGATGATTTCGGCATAGCTTAAGCCCCACTCCGAGCTGAGCTTGAGCGCTGCAGCGGTAGCAAAGATCAGCATGAAAAAGTGATCTAAAAAGTGGCCAATATTCAGAAATAGAAACTCCGATCTGGCTCTACCGTTAGATAAGAGGCTAGAGGTCAATCTTAGTATGCTCCGACTACATCAAAAAAATTGTACAACTCCGATTCGAGCATACCCCGTTTCAATCCCACTGTAACCCGACGCGTAAGCGAGCGGATCAAGTCCAGCACGTCCCGTTCTACCAGAGGCGAAACTGTCGAAAGCCCCTATTAGAAACTCACATCACCCCTTGCCCGCCGTTCCAACGGTGTCAGCGCGGCGCTAATAAACTCATTGATTGGCGTATCGATATTGACCTCAGTACCTAGGCGAACAACAGCCGCATTTTGCGTCGCCAGTTCAGAGGGCTTGCCGGATGCAATATCACGTTGCATTGATGCTGTTGCCTCTGCCGGTGCGCCATCAACCACCTTCATCACGCCATCAACAATATCATCTGGAAGGGGCACGCCGAGCGCACGGCCAACAGTAGCAGCCTCAGTCACGCAGCCAATCAATAGTTTTCTGGTGGCCGGAATGGATCGGGAAACACCGATGGGCGCTCGAGTCACAGCGCCGACACCACTCATTGCCACGATAAACAAAAATTTCCGCCAAAGCGCAACCCGCATGTCTTCCGGAAGCGATGCCGTTATACCTTTCGCACGATTAAACAGTGAGACTACCTCTGCCAATCGGGCGCTTGAGCTTCCGTCTCTTTCCCCTAGTTGAATAAACGGATCCAATCCCACGTGATTAATGTGACCGGGTTGCTCGATGTAAGCCACAATACCGCAGAGCCCCTCTACCACATTGTCTGGCCCTAACACAGAAACGAGTTGCTCAGATGCTTCGACTCCATTGAGCAGCGGTATCACAACCCCGTAGTCAGCAACACTGCCTTTGATAGATTCTGCAGCCTCAATTACCTGCCACGCCTTAACCCCGACCAACACAATATCAAACGGGCCTGCGGACCGTGGGGATTGAATAACGTTTACCGAATCAAGCTTTACGTCACCGCCAACACTCGATACTGTCAATCCGTGTTTACGCATCGCTTCAGCATGGGCACCACGAGCAACAAAGTGAACATCTTCACCTGCCTCGGCCAAACGACCGCCGAAGTAGCCACCGACACCTCCTGCGCCGAAAATACATATCTTCATGAATATAAACTCTTATTCCACTGATAGTTAATAACCGGAAGCTGTTCATACGCCACTATAACTCTATCACTAGATCTGACTTGAACTGCGGATTACGTTCACCAGGATATCCCCCAGATTACAAATCACCCGACAAGTATCAAGGTCTTCATACTCACATGCAAATCACTCAGAATATGGGTTTTCCTAACAGCTCAGTTCTCAGAATACCAGAGCAGCCCAGATAGCTCTGTGATCAGACCTTAGACCATCGCTGGTATTCAGCGAAACCACATCTACCAGATCATTGACAACAATATGATCAATCGGTATCCCCAGTGGCGGGAATCCCGCTGGCCATGTAGGTAAAATACCATGACCACGCCGCCCGTCCTTGAGGCCCCCTGCGCGGAGAAAACCCCGAAAGTGATCAGACCAGGGACTGATATTGAAGTCTCCGGCTATAACCAGCGCCTCCGATTGTACGAATGCCCGATCCGATATCATCTTTAGTAACTGATTTCTTTCGGCATACATATCGTTTGATATAGGCGGTGGCGGATGAGCGCCGATGATTCTCAATTGTTTTTCACCGATCGACACGGTCACTTCAACACTGGGACGGTTTTCGTTTAACAAATAAAACACCTTTTCATCCATCAGCGGAAATTTACTGTAAACCGCTATGCCGAAAGGGCTATTTATAGGAACAGTGTGATGGTGGGAATAATCGCTCAGAGCAAGAATAAGTTCTTCGTGCCAGGCACTTGTGTATTCCTGAAATACAATAACATCCGGGCTTACTGACTTAACAAATCCGACGTAACTACCGTAGTCGTCATTCGATGCAAGCAGGTTACTGCTCATGACGGTGAGGTTTACAGTAGCAGTCGCAGTTGTGGGTGGCTCTGGTCTTTGAGAGCGAAAAACATCATAGCCGTGAAAAACCATACAAGAAAACAAGACTATCGGGATGATGCACCGGCGTTGACTGAGCGCAAGGCACAGCAATACAAGGAGTAAAACAATATACTGAATTCTAAAATGCGACAGCAGATCAAATATAAGGTGCTGCGAACTAAACAATGCCCCTAGACTTAAAACTCCACCCACGATACCGAGTCGCAGGATAAGTACTATGAAATTATGCACAATATCGATGTGGTCCTATTAATTGCATCCACTATATCAGCCGCCAGACACTGGACGTTCTGAATTGCCCCACTCGATCTCGCGGCAGATTTCCACGGGTAACAGAATTTGTTCAGCCGGCAGTAATGATATTTCTCTCTCTGAGCTTCCTCTTCCTGCAGCTGTTAACCATAGATCTGCTGGCACAGAGTCAATTCTTCGTTGCCTGCCGTCCATATTGAAAGAGTTATCCTGAGCGAGTCGCTGGTAATATACGCCTATGCAAAACTCCTCATTATTATCTTCAGCGCCGCTGCCGGGCCTTTACCGTCGGACGGTGCTGTCGTACCCGGCATTTGTCGTCACATTACTGTTGTTGGTACTGTGCTTTTTTGGCTCGCAGGCAAGACACTTCGCGCTTGATGCATCGGCCGACGCGTTACTGCTTGAGAACGACGTTGATCTTCAAACCTACCGTTCATCCCTGAAGCGATATGCCACCGGTGACTTTCTGGTGGTGACTTTCGACCCTGAAGGCGAGCTTTTCACCCCACCTACTCTGAGCAACCTCGCCACACTTAGAGATGAACTGGCCACAGTGGATTCAGTCGAATCGATATTCTCGCTTCTTGAAGTGCCTCTGCTCACCAGTTCCGGCATTAGCCTGTCAGAGCTTTCGGCCAATGTTCCCACGTTAGAGACACATGCAGACAGTGACCTTGAGCTTGTCAGAGAGGAAATCACCACCAGCCCTGTGTTCAGCAATCTCATTGTCAGTGAGGATGGCAGCACCACCGCCATGCAGCTGAATCTTAAGTCGGATGAGACTTACACAAAAATGCATGCAGACCGATCGGCACTGAGACTCAAACAAATCCAGGAAGGTTTATCGGCGGACGAAGAATCAGCACTGGATAAGCTTAGCGCCGAATTTGATGTGGTTCGAAATGACTTCAATCGAAAGCGTCATGAAGATATCGCCGAAATTCGCAGCATCCTGAGTCGCCACAAAGACAAAGCAGAACTCCATTTGGGTGGTGTGCCGATGGTCTCCGATGATATGACAAGCTATATCGCACGCGATCTGGTTACGTTTGGCGCGGGGGTCGTACTGTTTATTCTCGCCACACTGACACTTATTTTTCGCAGGCTCAGATGGGTTTTACTGCCTGTCGCAAGTTGCCTGTTTGCGGGCTTAACGGTTGCCGGACTGCTCGGGCTGATCGGCTGGAAAGTCACGGTGATCTCTTCGAATTTTATATCCCTGATGTTTATCATCACGATGTCGATGAATATCCATCTGGTGGTGCGTTTCCGACAGTTAAAAATTGATCACCCAGACCTAACCCATGTTGACCGTGTCTGGCTTGCGACCAGGCGCATGTTCTGGCCTTGTATCTATACCGCTCTGACGACCATCATCGGATTCTGCTCCCTGGTCTTCAGTGGCATCAAGCCTGTGATTGATTTCGGCTGGATGATGTCCATCGGGCTGTGCATTACTTTTTTAACCTCTTTTCTATTGTTCCCCGCGTTATTAGTTCTTATCGGTCCACTGGACAATGACGGCGAAGCGGATAAGCCCGTTGCAGTCACCGCCCTACTGGCCCGATTCACTGAAAAGCGCGGCAGCTGGATTCTCATCATCGCTGTGATACTTGCACTGTTGAGTGGTCTCGGCATCTCCCGCTTAATCGTGGAAAACAGCTTCATCAACTACTTCCGGGCCCACACCGAGATTTATCAGGGGATGAAACTCATTGATCAGAAACTCGGCGGCACAACACCGTTAGATGTACTCATTGATCTAACAGAAGAACAGGAAGATGAGTGCGCCGACACTTCGGAAATGTCTGAAGAGGATGTCGAGTTTTGCGAAGAAATGGATCTGTTAGATGGCAATGGTGAAGAGGAACCTCAGTGGTTTACACCATACAAAATTGAACGCGTCAAAGCGGTGCATGACTACCTTGATTCGATACCGTCAATTGGTAAGGTGCTATCACTAGCATCCATTCTCAGAACCGGCGAAGCCATTAATGACAATGAAGAGTTCACGCCGTTTGAGCTGGAACTGCTGTACAAAAAAATTCCAGATGATATGCGAACAGAACTCATAGACCCGTATATCTCGATTGAGGATAACGAGGCAAGAATTTCAATGCGCATCCTTGATTCGCTGCCTGATTTACGTAGAAAAGAGCTGCTGGAGAAAATTGAATCCGACCTGCAAACCGAACTTCAGATACCTGCTGAGGAATTTAAAGTAAGCGGAATATTGGTGCTATATAACAACATGCTGCAAAGCCTGTTTCAATCGCAAATCCAGACTATCGGGGCAGTACTATTGGGTATCGCTATCATGTTCCTGATCTTATTCAGATCAGTGACACTGGCGATTATAGGCATTATCCCTAATGCGCTGGCGGCCGCCATCGTACTCGGCATTATGGGATTAGCTAAATTGCCGCTTGATATGATGACAATCACTATAGCCACTATCTCTATTGGTATAGCAGTGGATAACAGTATTCACTATATCTATCGTTTTAGAGAGGAATTGCCGAAACACCAAAGCTATGTGGCGACCATGCATACCTGCCACAGGAATATCGGTCGAGCGGTGTTATATACATCAATGACCATCATATTCGGGTTTTCAATACTGGTGTTTTCGAATTTTATTCCGACGATCTACTTCGGCCTATTGACCGCACTGGCAATGTTTGTGGCGTTGCTGGCAGTTTTAACCTTGCTGCCTAAACTGATATTGATGTTTAAGCCGTTTGGCGAACCAGGCGATTAGTTTTTTTGGTTGTGTTTTCTTGACGTGTTGGCTTTTATGCGCTGGCTTTACGTGCTCGCTTGCCATCCATGGCAGTTTTCGAAGCCTGTCTCTGACTCTACGAGCCACTTTTGAAAAGCGCAAAAATAGCCAAAACGCTTCTTCGCGACTTTATTGCCCTTCGAGTGCCTTTGGCATTTTTTTAAATCATATTCCGTCGGGCCGTGCTAATGGCACATCCCTGTGCCTCTAGCGCTCACGCACCATCCATGGCGCTTTGACCTCACTCCACATGATTTAAACAATCAAACGCTACGGGAACTATTGCGCGCGTTGCATCACCGGGGCTTGACGATGGGACTTGACTATTTGACCTGACGATGGGACCACGCAATTTGACCAACAAGAGCGGGGTGTGTCTTACCCCGCGTACATAGCATAGCGTTCTACTCAATTGGGTGAACTGAACGGTGTTTGCGTTGGGCTCTGCGCCTATTAGCCATCCCTGGCTACCTATACCTCCTATTTGTTTTTCTTTACGTAACCGATAAACTCTACAACGTCATTGCTACCACAGGCAAACTCATCACTACTGAAAACCTGTGAACCATTTGAGCAGGTAAACAATGGCACTCGGTCTGCTGCTGCAAATTCGTGAACATAACCTACCGGACCGAAAGACAACTTACCACCACAATACATATCAGTACTAACGTACGAGCTTCCAGCGGCTTTGCACTCATAGGCCATATAAGTATTTTCTTCATAGTCGCGAAGTAGAAACCACTCGTTAACTACACCATATTCATTGCCAACCACTCTGGTTGAGGCGCGATAATCACCCGTGCTATTCGCAGAGCTGGTGAGTTTTGTATATGGAAGATTTTCAAAACCGCAATCCAGGTTATAACGCTGGCCTTCTCGACCACTCATGTTTGCCCAGGTTTCCCATACTGGCTTGGCACTGCCATCAACACGACGCAATCCAAAAGCTGCACCACGCTCTGCTTCATAGGTGTTGTCTTGCATGCGATGATAAACGTAGCTCTCAATACCAGGTGTGCCCAGAACATTCCGATATGAGTTACAAACAGCAATGTCCTGGTTGTATTCGTCTGACTGGCCATTTGAACTCACGCCGTTCTCTGTAAGATGTACTTCCCACGATTCCGGTTGAAAAGGAAACTCCTGACGCAACCAACCAGACAATACACCGATGTTTCCAAATGTTACTCGTGGCAAGTCATCGAAAGAAGATACCGCACTATCCAGACGCTTATGGTATGGGTGATACGCTACCCGCCACTTGCGGCCTTCAGCACGACTATGAACACCACGTAAAAACGTCTTTACTGAAATGATCGGGTTGCCGCCCGCCGGATCATCAAAGTTGGTATCAAACTGATGTGCAAAAGGCACAAGTACTTTTGCTGCAGGTTGAATCGCGGTAATGCGATCATAAGCGGCATTAAAGTTGGCTGAGTAATCTGCAATCCACTTTTCTGTATCACAGGCTCTTTGCGGGCCACAATCTACTTTGTACCATTGGTTCATATTGACTTCGTTGTGAATAACAAAATCAACAACGCGACCATGACCGTTTAATCCGTTATAGCGCTGCGCAATCATTGCTGCAAAACGTGCGTAGTCATTCGGGTCACGGGCGGCACAGAATTTACCCAGCGCTTCTGTTGTTGCAGTACAAAGGTTGTTGTCACGAGCCCATGAAGGAACACCATATAAAACTGCCGTGACGTTTTTACCCTGACCTGACCAATATTGAATCATATGATCAAACGCCAGCTCTACAGTGAAACACTGCCCTTCAAACTTAATTTGCGACGGCGTGCAATTGGACGAAAGTGTTGGCTGCCAATTTTCCCATACCAGATTAGCGGCAACGCCCTCCGTGCCTGCATTCAACAATTCGCTGCGATCCCAGAAATCAGTAGTAATTGATTTGATGTCGAAGCCAGTTCGCGTCGGGTAGGGAAGACTGTTACCAAGATTTACAGGCTGCGGCAGGAACTCTACTTTTCGCTCTTCCTGCACAATGTACTGACCATCCTGCATCACACTCTGGACTTGTACCTGCGTTGCTGCCGGCACGTTATCTTGATTCTGCGACTGTAAGCCGTCAGAACCACATCCCCAAAGCAGGCTGATGCAGGAAAGTAATGAGAGGCGGAAAGTGGTGCTTTGCATTGACAAAATCTCTGTGCCGTAACGAGCAGCGATTGTGTCAAATTTGATACAACTGTAACGAGAACTATACTACTAAATGGCCAAAACCCGCTCTATTGTGTTGTATGACTGTGAAATAGTCGTGGATAAAAGTTTGAAGCGGGTCACACCGGCGCAGCGGTATCGTTGGCGGTAGTTTCAGCCGAGGTGGGAATATGCGGGACTTGCCTGCTTGCATGCGTGCGCTGGCTAGAGTTAGCGTGACGTGGCCGCTGATATAGTATGGCTTTCGATTTTCGCGGCACTCACCTTGAGCACCGCGTCATGTCGTTACTGGCGTAAACAAGCGAACAGCATTGCGCAAATGCTGATCTACAAAGTGTACCTGCAACTAATCGTTCGCCACTACAGAACAATTATCCAGTAACCCCGTCCCGACACCAGACTGAAAAGTGACAACCGCATACACACTACCGGCCGGGGCCAGATCGGTGATGCTGTAGTTTTCATAGCGATTAGAATTTACTACAAGCTCTGTTTCGGATAGCTTTTGAAAACTGTCGTTGGCGAAGCCGAACTTAATTGCCCCTACTCCCGGGCCACTGTGACGGGCCTCACAATTCACTGTGTAGTCCACACCCACGTCAATACCGATCTCTTGATATACGCAGTTGCCATCACCAATGCTGATCGCTCTTGAGGCATGATAAGCGTTATCAGAGAAACCTGTTGAGCTGTCATTAGCGCACAGCTCCCAGTCTGTGAGGGAAGATTCAAAGCTACCGTTTTGAAGCAGGTTGTTGTCCTCTTCCGCCGCACCAATCAGTAACTCGCCGGTTTGCACAACCGAGCAGTGATCAGTAGAGGCGTTGGTTCTGGAAGACAGCACTACAGAAGCCCAGGTGGCGTTGTCAGCTATATTAAGAGGTATCGTGTAGGCATTACCGTTAGCGTTATGATTTACCTGAAATACACGCGAATAAGTATCATTGCCATAACTCAACGAAACCCCAGCGCTGCCATTGGACAGATCCTGACCTTCGCACCTAAGTATATTCGTAAGGCCGGATGCAACATCAAAGCGCAAAAAGTTGCAGTTTTCTTCCGCGCTATCACTGCAGTCTCCCAGGCTATTTATCACCTGCTCCGGTGCCGATTGAATCGAGCTTTGGGGTGGGCTGTTTGCACTATAGTCGGTATCAAAGAAGGACAGGTCTCTTTGCGGAACCGGTTGCTTTAACACCTTGGTCGCGTCAACAAAGCCGAGGAATGTAGAAACACCCGGTACTTCCAGCGGGTCCGTCGTAATGATGTAATCACTACCACCAACGTTAATACTGTATAACGAGTGACGACTGGAGGCGGCATCGTTGAAGTCATAAATGTAGCCTACAGGGCCGAAATTTTGCTCCCCCCCGCAGCTGAGCTCACGAGAGATACGCGTGACATTCAAGCCGCTGACGTGACACTCATATAGCATTGTTGTGTTTGGCAGCTGCTCTCTAAGCAACAGGTAGCTCGCCTCCGCTGTGTACCCTGCTGGTGCTTGACGGGTAGACGCCCAGTGGCCAATTTCGGGGTGAACCGACCGTACAATACGCAGGTAAGGCAGATCTTCATATCCCGCTGCAAGTCGCGCCGGACTCTGTCGATAGCGGTTATTATTCGACCATGTATTCCAGGCTTGCTTCGGATCATCTTCAATGTCGTGAAGTCCTGGTTGAAAATTGCCCTCCTGGTAGTGATCTCGCATTCGATGGTAGACATAATTAGTGATACCGGGCGTGCCGATCACGTTTCTGGTAGCCAGATTCATTTGTGTGTCTTGAAACGCTTCAGACGATGGAGCGCCGGCGTTCAAACCATTTTCAGTAAGATGGATATCCCAAGCGTGAGGTTTTGTCGGAAAGCGTTGGCGCAGATAACCTGCAAGCAAGCCTAAGTTTCCGAATGTGACCTTAGGATAATCATACGGACTGAAGGTTGGATTGAAGAGATCACTCGGATAAGAATGGTAAGCAATTCGCCACTCTCGTGGTGACACCAGCGGATCAAGAGTTTCAATAAAGCGTTGTGCCGATGAAAAGCGTTTTGCATCGTAGTACTCTGTGCCAAAGTGATGATCAAAAGAGAAAAACACATGGGCTTTTGATTGCTCTTGCAGAATCCGGTCATACGCCATGTTGAAGATGGTTGCGTACGATTGAATTCTGTCTTCTACCTCACATGGATGTGCGGACACACCGCAACCCGGGTTGTACCAGTCAAGTGAATTGACTTCATTCTGAATAATGAAGTTTACGATCCGTCCGTTGCCATTGGCGCCGTTGTAGCGTTTCGCCAACATTCCGGCAAACCGGGCAAAGTCTTCCGGATTATCGGGGGCGATAAATTTCGGGTCCACCAGTTGCACACCGGCTACCTTTTGCGTATTGGCCTGGCGTGCCCAATCAGGCGTCGCAAACAGCACGGCCGTTACTTTTATGCCCCTTGAGGAATACCAGCGGATTTGCTTCTCCCGGACAGGGTCAATACGCCAGACCATACCGTCGTATTCAAAGGTGTTGGGATCACGCAGCGATAAATCCGGGCTGGGTTGCCAGGTGGACCACAGCTGGTTAAATATCACACCACCCACTCCAGCGTTTACCAGCTGATCCCGGTTGCGCCACGCGTCAGGCCCAATGGCTTTAATATCGTGAGCATTGAATGGCGGGTAAGGCAGATCTGCCGACTGCAGCGCGGCGCGGGCAGCAGCAGGTACGGCGGCGCCCGCTTCAGGTTGATACGGCTGATACGTGGCATTCAAGCCTGGAACATAAGAGAAGCCAGTGATCTGCTCAACGCTGTCGCTGCTCGAACCACAAGCTTGCAACAAGCACACAGACACCACACAAGCCGCAACACCCGTCAGTACCCGATGTATCTTGTGAGAAATTATCCCGATTTCAGTCATTTTTGGCCGCATGATGTCAATGAATCGACAAAGTAGTGTTAACGAATTTATATCGACAGAAAGCCGACTTTAGTGTTGAAACAACCTGTGTCGTGTCTCACAAAAAGCACACAATGTGAGCACCCATACCCGCTCGAGTTTCCCGAACACCATCACAAGCACACTTACACAGGGTGATCGGCTCAGGTTTCGTGCCAGCGAAAGGGTCACACAACACGTTCCTGTCTATGCGCCCTGCTCGAAAAAGCGTGCTCCGGGACGGCCAATTCCAAACGGCAATGCTCATACAGCGCAAAGCGGTGGTTCTGCTGCCAAAGGTTGGTAAAATTCACATTCACGTACCAAGCTGACAACAGATCGTCTGTAAGTCGGCAACAATGGGCCCGCACGCCATGTCTACCCTGACTTTCACCCTGCTATTGCTGTTTGCATTCCCCGTCTGCTCTTTGGTTTACGTCTACCAGTTCCGTGGCACCGAGAGGTTTCACAGCCCAATCGAATACTTTCGTAAAGGCTGGCCAATATTTGCTCCACTGAACGTGTTGCTTTACAGCCTGTCCCGCAAAAAGGCGCGCAGCGCCATCATTGACCTAGACAAATATCCGGAACTCAAGGTACTTGAAGACAACTGGGAGATTTTGCGCGATGAAGCACTGGCACTGCATGCAAACGGATACTTTGACGCTACCACCGATTCAGACAACCAAAGCTACTATGACGTGGGCTTTCGAACCTTCTACAAGTACGGTTGGAGCAAGTTCTATTTAAAATGGTACGGCACAGTGCACAACTCTGCCGCCAGGCTTTGCCCGAAAACCACCGAATTAGTGGCGGGTATTAAATCGGTGAACGGTGCTATGTACACTGTGCTACCGCCAGGTTCAAAATTGACAAGACATCTCGACCCTATTGCCTGCTCACTCCGCTATCACCTTGGTCTTAGCACCCCGAACAACCAACAATGCTACATAAGCGTAGACGGCAACGTAATCTCCTGGCGTGATGGTGAAGCGTTTATGTTTGATGAAACCTACCTTCACTTCGCCCACAATGACTCTGACCAGACTCGCATCATCTTGATGTGTGACGTGGAACGTCCGATGTTTTTCGTTGGCCGGGTATTTAACTTCTTCTACAAGAAAATTTGCAGTCAACTACTGGTGCCCAATCTGGCAGAAGACAAAGCCGGCTTGTACAGCCGGTTGTTCTTCAAAGCCTCTCCGATCCTGGCGTCAGGAAAAGCATTAAAGACCACAAACAGACCTTTGTATCTGCTCGTTAAATGGACACTTAACTTTGTGTTGTTGGCACTGCTCTTGTTGGTACTTGGGACAATCGCGTCTTTCGTGATCGGCCTTTTCAAAGCGGTAATGTAAACGCAGGGTGTGACTGAATAATGACTCGACCTCTGCAATCTGTTTTCAGCAGCGAGTCAGTAACGCTGTGCAATACTCCGGGCCGTTCCCACAACCTGGGTGAAGCCATGAAGTTATCATCAAAGATTTATCGCCCGATTTTCGCTGCCCTTTTTCTGACCTGGCAGGTCAGCGCCTACGCGCTGCCAGCTAAAAGTGAAGTGCCTCCATTCGGTCAGAATGTTACAGCAAACGGTTACGCCAGATTGCCAACTCAGTCTGTTGTGAATTACACAGAAACCTATCTTGATAACCCGTTAGACAATACTATTCGCGCAAGTTATTGGTCAGGGAACCGGGAGCTAATCGCGTTTAAAAAGCTTATTTTCAACAGTGATTCAAATGTTCCCGAATACTATGAATCAATTGACTACCGCCGATCAAAAGGCTATCGCGTTTCAGTCGACTCGAATGTCGCTAAAGTAGAAACAATTAAGCTCGGTAAAGACGGAACTGAGATAGTTACCAGAAATAAAAGTGTTGATGTCACTGACAAGACAGTCATCGATGCAGGTTTTCATCGCTTTGTCGTATCCAATTGGGATCGGCTGATGAGTGGTAGATCGGTAAAGGTAAAGTTTCTGCAAGTCGATAAAGCGCGGCTGGTACCACTAAAGATTAAAAAAACCCAATGCAATACTCCAGATACCGCATGTTACAAAATATCGCTGGACAACTTTCTATTACAAGGCGTCGTACCCGCCATCCAGTTAAAATACGACATCAGTACAAAGCGGCTGATCAGTTACGCCGGAATTGGCCCTATCACACAGCTTAGCGGTAAGGGACTGCCAGTAGAAGTGCTCTACGAATACATTAACTAGTGGGCTGTTTGGAAAGTTCGGTAACACTTTATCTTCGCCACAGCCGCCATAGCGGCGTTGGAAAAATTCGACGTAGGCCCTCTATGTCTTTGTATAGAGCGTAACGAGTACCAAGAGGTGCTTGCCGTTTATTGCCCCACACTCGGGCGCAATTTTAATGCGCCGACAAATGCCTGAGCTGCCGTGCCAATAGCGTCCACGCTTTTCCCCGGCTTATAAAGCGCCGAGCCTATACCAAACCCGGTAGCGCCGGCTTCAAGATAGGTGGTCATGTTTGAGGGACTAATTCCACCGACAGGAAATAAGCTGGTATTCGCTGGCAATACTGCTCGCATAGCTTTTACCACGACAGGACTGACAAGCTCTGCCGGGAAGAGTTTTAACGCACTGGCGCCAGCGTCGAGAGCATTAAAAGCCTCAGTGGGTGTAGCTACACCGGGACAATAAATTCCTCCTCCCTGCTGTGCAGCGCGAGCAACATTGTCATTAAAGTTAGGCGCTATAATGAGCTTTGCGCCTGTGTCAAAGGTCTGGTTTACATCATCTACTGTTAGCACAGTGCCCGCACCGATTATTACGCTGTCACCGAATTCCCGCATAAGTAATTCAATGCTCTGAAACGGCCGGGGTGAATTTAAAGGCACCTCAATAGAAGTAAAACCTGCATCAACAAGGAACTGGCCTACGGCCAATACTTCATCAGGCTTCACACCCCGAAGTATGGCTATCAGTGGCATCTGCTTGATACAGGCTTCCCATAGTATATTCGCGTCTTTCATCACTTGTTTGCACACTGTTTGATCAACCTTGAAAACCCTTCTGCGGCAGATGGGGTAGCTTCTGATTCCGCCGCAATCGAAACTGCGTTAAATGCACACAAATAGCTCTTCACTAACGTCTCAGAGCCCACCAACATCACCGGATTGGCGTTTATCATTGCGTCCATTTCACTAATCTCATTGCCTATTAACAGGCCAGATAAATAAGAGTGTGCAGCATTTGCGTCCAGCTGCTCCAGTAACACTGATGATCGAGCTGAGAATAGTCGCGTGACGATATTAGCACTGGCGTACCCTTCATTTACTCCTTCAACAAAACTACTCTCAATCCACTCTTCAGAAGTTGCTAGCGCTCCCACCAGCGACTGATTACGCAGCAGATCAAACAATTCACCGGTAATAACCGTCTTAAATTCTTTTAAAACGCCCTGACTCAAGCTTGCCCACTTCGAGTGCGTACCCGGTAGAACCACCACTTGTTCATCATGATTGAGCGCGCCGTATAACTGCAACTCTTCACCACGCATCACGTCTGCTGCAGGCGTTCGCATACACACACCCGGTAAAAACAATGCCCTGATTTTACTGCTCAGTGTATGACGTACAGCATTGTCGTACAGGCGTTCAAGTTGCACCGGGCACTCCAGATACGGAGTTTCTATCCATCCGTTACGACTAGTGATCATGCCTGAAAACAACACCTCATCACCAGGCCCAAGCCAGTGGCCTATAGTAGCCTGCAAAACGGCTTCGAAATTTTGGTCAACGACTGTTTTAATTCCTGCCGATGCACTGATCGTCTCTAGTACACCACCCGTGTCATCAAACCGGTACGCACGAAACGAAGTGGAACCCCAATCTACACCCGCTTTAATGGCTGTCTTGCGATCTGCCGTACTCACTGACTTGCCACCTGATAGCGCTCAATAGTGTCCATGCGAACATCCACACCCAACCCCGGACCATCGGGCACCTTGATCATTCCTTCATGTAGCACCCATGGGGCGGCGACTAAATCCTGCCTGAAGGGATGAGATGATCGATCGTATTCAAGGATTGGCTGAGTTGCATACAGCGAATGATTCGTAACAGGGAGCGCGGCGATAAGCTGAAGCGATGCTGCCTGGGCGATAGCGCTACCCCAGACATGCGGGTTTACCATGACCCCTTTCGACTGGGCCATCGCAGTGATGTCTCTCGCTGCAGTGATACCACCACATGAGCCAACATCTGGCTGGGCTACATCAATCACATCAAGTAAGCGACTAAAGCCGTAAATACTGTGTTCATTCTCGCCAGCCGCGATAGGCACTGACAGCGCTCGTCGCAACTCGCGATACCCTTCAATGTCTTCTGCTACCAATGGCTCTTCATACCAGCGTACGTTGTGTTCCTCTAATACATGCCCGAGCTTTTCAGCTTCCGCACGACCGTAAGCGTGGTTCGTGTCTACCATTAATTCGCATCCATGATCTGCCCCCAACGCACGGCCAATCGCTTCCATAACCGCTATATCATCATCAATTCCAAAACCCAGCTTAATCTTCATCGCTTTGAACCCGGCCTCACAGTGCTGCACCGCTTCTTCCGCAAGTCGCACTTGCTCCCCTTGCCCTTTTATTCGATAAAAGCCGGTGGCGTACGGTTGAATGTTCTTTCTAAAAGCCCCACCGAGTAATTGATACACCGGTTGTGAGTAAAAATGCCCGGCGAGATCCCATAGTGCAATATCAATCGCACTTATCCCTGCCAGCACTGAACCCTTGCGCCCATAATCGCGGGTGCGATGATACATATCGTGCCATAGCACGTTGATATCGAGCGCATCTCGATCCATTAAAATTGGCGTTAACGCATGTTTTATTACCGCTGCCGATATCTCCGGTGGCTCCAGGCCCTGCGCGAAGGCCTCACCCCAGCCAGTCAGCCCGTTGTCAGTTTGTACACGAACCAAAGTCGCTGCGCGCTGGTGCACCCAACCCTGTGAAAAAGCAAACGGTTGATCCAGTGGCGTTTTTAATACAAACACATCAACTGCTATTACTTTCATCTTGTTACCAGATCAATTAACTAGAATATTGTGCTGAGACAGCAGATCTACTTGCCGGTAAATACCGGTTTTCGCTTTTCATTGAACGCCGATACACCTTCAAGTCGATCATCGGTTGAGACCAATCGATTGTAAGCCTCCACCTCAAAAGCCATTCCGTCAGACAATGACATTTGCTGCCCTTTGTGGATTGCCTGCTTGGCCTGTCTCACTGCAAGCGGCGCATTGGATGCGATACGTGCGGCAATTTCAAGCACTGCCACGTTCAGTGCTTCGACGGTGGGAAAGACGGCATTGACCAGTCCCCACTCCATGGCTTGTATGGCCGTAAAAGGGCTGCCACTGAGAATCAATTCCTTGGCTCTACGCTCACCGATCGCTCGTGCCAGAGTCTGTGTTCCACCAATACCGGGAATAATCCCCAGACGGGTCTCGGTTTGAGCAAACTTTGCATGCTCTACAGCGTAGACAAAATCCAGCGCAGCCACTAACTCGCAGCCACCGCCATAGGCCGCGCCGTTGATCGCGCCAATAACAGGCACTGGACAAGCGATCACCGCGCGGGCCATTCTTTCAAAAACCAAATGTTGCTGCTGCCAGGCGTTATCTGACATTCCGTTTCGTTCTTTCAAATCCCCACCGGCACAGAAAGCTTTTTCTCCACATCCGGTAACAATCACCACACGATGCCGGTTAGGGTGCAACCCTAAGAACTCAAACACGTCAGTAATATCGTGTGCCATCTGCGTGTTGAACGCGTTTGACGCTGTCAATCGATTTAGTGTGACAAGCAAAAGATGCTCAGCTGGTTCTGTGATAGTGAGCGTAGAATAGTCAGGCAGCATATGAAGTCAGCTATGTAGATCGAGAGTCCCTGGCAATATAGGCAAAATGCGCGGCCACTGCAATTAGCTTCAATCACTAAACGGCGCATCTTCACTTTGACCATCGATATACTCACACCACCAATCTGATTTACACTGGGCGTATATGGAAAACAAAGAAAAACTCAACAGAGAGTCTCTGTTAAATGGCGATATACACGCCCTCGCCGCAAGTCGGCCAGGCGTCATTCAGTTGATGCCGGACGACGAGCGCAACCAGATGGTGGCAGAACTCATCGCCAATGCCCCGTCAAAAACAGAAATCTGGGTTTTTGCCTACGGTTCACTGATTTGGAACCCGGCCATCGAGTTCGATTCAAAGTGCCGCTGTACCATACAAGGCTACCACCGAAGCTTCTGCTTTTGGACCATGTTCGGTCGTGGCAGTGAAGAACAGCCCGGCTTGATGATGGGACTTGAACCCGGTGGTGACTGCGACGGTATTGCCTACCGAATCGGCGCCGATGCATTAGAATCTGAAATCGACATTCTGTTCCGTCGGGAGATGCTTTCCTACGTATACAAACCCACCTGGATCAAAGCACAGGCCAGTGATGACCCTGACAACGTAATAGACGTACTGACGTTTGTGGTTAACGAAGAGAACGACCGTTTTTGTGGTGAGATGGACGAACAGACACTCATCCGTACGATTGCAATTGCAGAGGGCGCAATCGGTCGAAATTGTGATTACCTGTATCAGCTTGTTGATCATCTTGATGAGCTGGGATTCGAAGACCCCACCATGACGCTTCTTGAAAAGAAGGTGCGACAATATCGGTCAGAAAGATCATCCACTGATCAATTATAGCGCGTGATGCAAAACCGCTCGAACGAAGAATTTAGCTAATGCCACATTTCAGTTTTGAATATTCAGCCAACCTTGAAGACATTGTCAACATAACAGAGCTTTGTTCCGTAATAAGGCAAGCTGCTATCGAAAGCGGTTTATTCCCGATGCCGGGGATCCGCGTACGTGGCTTCAAAGCCGAACACTATTCAATAGCAGACGGTGATACGAAGCACGCGTTTATCGATCTGTCTGTGCGTCTTCGTGAAGGTCGGCCGCAAGACAAAAAAGAAGCCGCGACCCATGCAATTTTCGAAGCCATGAAAAACTATATGCAGCCGGCGCTCGACAAAAGCTCAATCGCCTTGTCTATGGAAATGCGTGACATTGATGCAAGCCTGAGCCCAAAGGCCGGGACAATACGCGACCACCTGCCAACTTAAACAGAAGAAGACCGAAACTTAGTCGCCGTAAAATTATAAAGATCCTTTAGCGGTCATGGATCGTTATTCGACCACCTGCATTATACAAATGCAATACCGTATCCTTTTAGAAGGCATTATCAACCGGGAATTAGTGTCCTGACCGTACCGTTCGAATCCAACTACACCCGTCTTGGCAAATCCATCTTCTGCCTGCGCTCCCACAACGCTTTTCGACTAATGCCGAGCTTGCTGGCAAGTTCAGTTTCAGAGAGCCGATCTTCGAAATTTAATACAAAGTACCGGAAGTAGGCATCGAGACTTAAATCAAGCCCGGTGTGGGACGCTTTACCGTCGATTACGTTTATGCCCAGGTGTACCGGTTTTATCTCTTCTGAATCAACCATCAGCACAGCTCGTTCAATAACACTCTTTAACTCATTAATGTTGCCTGGCCACTGATAAGCTTGCAGGGCGTGCGCAGAATCTGTTGACAAAACGATGCGACGCTTTCGATAACGTTTTACAAACAGACGCAGGTACTGCGCTGTCAATGGAGCGATATCATCGCGTCTCTCACGAAGAGGCAGTGACGGAAAAATGTTATCACCAAAGAGATCAGCCAATGTTGTGTGCAGCAGATTTTCTTTTACCGCAACAGGAGGTGGATCTATCGCGAGTACAATGAGCCGCACATTCGGTGGACGCCGTCTGCTTTTTGCCTCTAACAGTTGCGTCGCCAGCGCCAACTGTTGATCAAGAGATAACACACTAATGCTTCTTACAACTAATGTTCCTCCATGTGCCGCTTGCAGTAAACCACTTCCCGGTCGCCGATCATCTTTTTGTGCGCCGAACAGTAAACCTTCGATCTCAGCAGTCTGATACATGGGGAGATCGGCAAACACCAACGGCCCTCTGTTACGTTCACTGTTCTCGTGGCACAAACGAGACAGCAATTCTTTGCCCGTTCCGCGCTCGCCCTGTAAATACACAAATTGATCATCTGCCGAAAGATTTTTTATCCCTTCAATAGACTTCTGCATGGTCGGGCTTAACGATTCAACTTCGGTCTGCGGGTAGAGTCGATTCAAATCTCTGCGCATGGCGGCATTTTGTGCAGATAACCTGTTTTCACGCAGCGAGCGCGCGATGGTCATCAGTAACTCATCATGATCAAACGGTTTACTAATGTAGTCAGCCGCACCGAGCTTCATAGACTCAACCGCAGAACGCACACTGGCATAGCTGGTCATCATGATGACCGGCACCTGCTCACTGTAATTTAGTATCTGATTACCGTCCGGGCCAGGTAAGCGTATATCAGCAAGGATCAAATCAAACGATTCCGGATAGTGGCTAAGCGCTTCTTCAAGATTGGCCGCACCCACCACTTCGTAATTATTGCGTTCGAGCAAACGCATAATCTGTTTTCGGATGATGTCTTCATCTTCGAGCAGTAAAATTCTATTCATACGAACCGGGTATCGCTTGATTCATTTGCTGAGCGGGAGCTGATGGAATTCGAATTTCAAAGCAAGCACCGGGGGTGACATGCGGGTCTATGGAAATTTTACCACCGTGGTCACTCACCAAACTGTAAACCAGTGATAGACCTAGTCCGGTCCCCTGACCGACAGGTTTGGTGGTATAAAACGGTTCAAAGATTCGGGACTGGTCTTCCGCATTGATTCCAGAACCGTAGTCACGAACCCTCACTAAATGCATGCCTTCTTTTGATTGGCCGGATATATCGACACTACCACTCGAATCTGAAACATCACAAGCGTTGTTAAGCAGGTTAACAAATATCTGCACCAATTGCCGTTCGCTACCCGAAACCCATAAAGATTGGTCAAAGTCCACATTAAAACGAATGTGCCTGGCTTGCTCGGAAAGTGTCACTAACTGGATGGCCTGCTGTACACAGTCATTGAGCTCGATCCGCTCACGCTCCTCCCAACCTATGGGTTCATTACGTGCAAAGGCAAGTAATGAAGTCACAATTTCATTAATGCGCTTAACCTGTGTCAGTATATCTTCAGCGTCTTCTTGTTGTGTCGGTGATTGCGCACTTTGATTTTGCGCAATACTCGCAATACCCGTGAGCGGGTTACCTATCTCATGTGCAACGCCTGCGGCCAGGCGACCAATGGACGCCAGCCGCTCACTATGCACAAGCTCCGACTCAAGCAAATCAATATTGGTACGATCTTCCACCAATATTACCTGGCCGCTTGCCGGCCCTCTGCTGCCTACCTGGGTTGTGACCATCGCTTTATGGAAGTTAAATGATTTATTGCCGCTCTCAAGCTCGGTTGGATGTTTAAAGATGTGATCCTTGTTAGATTCGGCAAAGTCAAACAACAGTGTATTCCACGGTGCAGGTAATTCATGTAGTTTACTTTGCCGCGCCACTTTGTCATCAATGCCTGAAATATTCTGCATGGCCTGATTCCAGATCAGAATGCCGCCATCCGGCCCGAAAGAACAAACCCCCAGCGGTAATTCATGCAACACGCTTCTAAGATAGCGCCGCAGCTCATCCAGCTCTTTCGTCATACCGCGCATTTGCGCGCTTGATGTTTCAAGGCGAACCTCCATCGCACGCAAGGTTTCTGTGAGTGCCAGGTGCGCGGGCTGATCGAGCTCAAGGTGGCCACGCAATGTTAACCGCGCGACCGTCGGACCAAGTAAGCCGGACAGGTTTCTCTCCAGCCGCTCATGCAACAGTCTTAAATCAACTGCACGCATTTTTTTATCATTGAGCTCCAGCTCATGCACCGCACGATAGACTTCCTGCTCAGCCGCCTCTTTACCCAGAATTTGTTCAAGCTGCGTTATGTAATCAGCACTTGAACGGGCAATTACCAAACCCGACAACGGCCTGATGGTATCAGATACACAGGCGTGAGCCGCCTCACTCTCTTCAGTGCTTAACCTGGTGAGCAACGAGCCAACAATATAGAGCAGGCAATTTACCGTTAAGGAGCAAAACGTAGAAATGCTCCAGACATCAACTCCGGTAAAACCAAGACTGTTGGTCAGACGTTCCATACTACCGATGGTCGCGGTATCTGTGAGCAACGGCAGAATTAGAAAAATGAACCAGACCAACGCACCGCCGAACAAGCCTGCGAGAAACCCGGTTTGGGTAGCACGCGTCCAGAACAACAAACCAAGTACACCAGGCAACAATTGAATCGCCGCAACAAACGAGATCAGTCCAAGACTGGCCAGCCCTTCATGCAACTCAATAACAAGGTAGAAGCCATAACCGGCAGCAATAATGGCGGCAATAATAACGCGCTTGCTCCATACCAACCTCCGGTATAAATTGGTGTCCGGATTGTTTGCAGAGATACTCACTGGTAGTAACAAGTGGTTTAAGCACATATACGACAGAGAGAGCGTGGTGACTATCATCATCGCACTCGCAGCAGACAATCCACCGACAAATACCAACAACGCCAGCCATTTATTGCCGAGTGACATCGCCATGCCCAGAACGTAAAAATCAGGCGGATTCGTGAGTGCCAGATGTTTGCCTGCCCACAGTATGGGAAAGATAGGCAGGTTCAAAAGTAACAAGTACAAAGGAAACATCCAGTACGCAGTACTCAGTGAGCGGGGCTTTATATTTTCAACAAATGTCATATGGTATTGCCGTGGCAATAAAAACGCCGCCCCGAATGCCAGCAGCAACAGAGTACTCCACAACGATGAACTGACAGGTTCATACATGGCGGTCAGTTCATCGGGATTGCTGACCAACCATTGATCCATGGAATCGACACTACCAAACACGCCATACACCGCAAATAAGCCGGCAACCAATAGTGCGATCAGCTTGACAGCAGATTCAAATGCAATCGCCACCACCAGGCCCGAGTGTTTTTCTCTGGAAGTTAAATGCCGTGCACCAAAGGCAACGCTGAAGATAATAATCACCACGCAAAACACCAGCGCCAGTAAATTCGGTGCTGCCTCTTTGGCCAGCACCTGAATTGATCGCGTCACAGCAGTGATCTGCAGAGAGATGTAGGGAAGTATTCCCATCAGCATAAAGACAGTGACCGAGAAACCAGTGGCACGACCACCGTACCGAAACGCAAGCAGATCCGCGATTGAAGACAACTGATAGTCGCGACACAGCCTTAAGATGGGCGCCAGCAAATACGGGCCGAGTAAAAACGCCGCAGTAACCCCCAGATAGATTGTCAGGAACGCTAATCCGCTACTGTTCGCCAACCCGACGCTGCCGTAAAACGTCCATGACGTTGCATAGACCCCCAGTGAGAGAGAGTAGATGGCGGGATGCTCAATAAGACGCCTGGGTATGTGGCCGTTTTCACCGGCGTAGGCGATCAGAAATAGCACCCCCAGATACGCCAATGCAACGACGAACAACAGCCACAGCTCAATCCCCATCACGCTCACCTTTGCTGTCAGTGCCGCGCTTGCTATTTGACCCGCTGAAGTAATTGTCGATGGCAACCAGGATGATCAACACCAGCCAAAACAGAAACACCGTGTACCACGGAAGATTGCGCTCCGCCCACCAGCGGGAAAACGGTGAATGAAAAACGAAGATGGCACCCAGCACCAACAGCAGCGCGTGCCCTGAGTAACGGAGCATCAGTGAGTAGTGCCTGTTAGATAAAATTTCATATACTTGCCTGAGAACTGATTGCAACCTTACTGGGGTGTCACTGACTAAACTACCGAGCGTACCTGGCGTTGTTATCCGTTCCATTTCAGACACATAGTGCGACAATAGCCGCACCTGGTGATGTATCTTACTCCTCCATTTTATCAACAGCCAATTCGCAATGAAACCAACACTTTACCCAATTCAGACAATCGGCCGAGGCTCACTATACGCAATGCCAATGCCTTCAACGGAATGCCTTGGGGAGAATCTTAGAACCATAAGCGAACAGGGCATTGATAAAATTCTGTGCTTGATGCAGAAAGATGAATCAGACTCACTCGGACTGCAGGATCAAGAGTCGGGTTGCGTACATCACGGGATGGAATTCCAACGATTTGAGATTCCGGATTACGGCGTGCCGGACCTTTATGATCTTAAGGCGCTGATCGCACAGATTCACCCTGAAGTCATTGACGGCACAAATCTGCTGGTGCATTGCCGCGGTGGGATCGGGCGTACCGGGTTAGTCTGCTGTTGCTTGTTAATCGCCACCAAGTTGTGCGCATCTGACGCCATAGCACTGATGACCGCCAAACGCGGGTGCACTGTGCCTGAAACACAAGCGCAAATTGATCTGATCAGCCAATTTGAGCAGGATGGCAGAGCCTGATCAGAAGCCACACATGCTTACTCATTAACGATAGAATTCGTCCTCAATATCCTCTGCCAGGCCATATTCAACATGCAATGCACTGTCGTGCTGGTAAGACCCAAGTACCCTCGAAACATTGGCATGGTATCGCGCGCAATGTGCAATTTCGGGCACACACGCCTGGTCTTGATCGACCCCCTTTGTGAGCTCGATCGAAATGCCAGCAAAGGGGCGGCCGAAGGTCAGCAACCCTTACGAGAATGCGTGACTTATGAATCATGGGATGACTACGCAAAGCATGAATCTGACGGACCGCGTATCGCTTACAGCCGCCGAGGCGGGCGTCGTCGACCGGTTATCGATATTGACGAACTAACCGAATGGGCACCACTTAGCGACGGGCGTCCGGTCTCACTGATCTTTGGCCCGGAAGATCATGGTTTATCACGGGAAGATCTGCAGTGGGCACATCGAACCTGCACACTGGATATACCGGGGCCTGTAAAGAGTTTGAATCTATCGCATGCAGTGTGCCTGGCACTGTCACAGCTACCGAAACTAAAAGCTTCAGAAGAGGTTCGACCGCCGGAACCCGTACAACAACCGGATGATGACTTAAAACGCTGGCTCACGGCACTGAACTTTGATATCTCGAGTAAAAACTGGAATGCGTTTTATGCCTTGCGGCAGATGATCATGAAGGCCAACCCGACGCAAAAAGAGATGGCATTGTTTCATTCGATCATCGAGCAAACGTTACGCAAGATGGACCACACTGACCGCCCGGGTGCAGAGGCTGTTGTGACAAATGCAGCCACCAAAACCACCGATCAGTGATTAAAATGAAAGTCCGCATGCTGCTTGGGCAGCAACGGCTTTCCAAGTATCACATCAGCGGCTCGCTCAGCGATCATTTGCACTGGTGCATTGAGATTGCCACTGACGATCTCGGGCATCACCGCCGCGTCAACCACGTACAAACCCTCCAGGCCGCGGACCTTCAACTCACCGTCGACCACTGAATCTTCAGAAGCTCCCATTTTGCACGTGCCGCAAGGATGATAGTCAGTAGACGCTGTGGCACGAATGTAATCTTCCACCTCACGCTGTGAATCTTCAGAAGGCTCGGGCGCAAGCCGTTTGCCACGGTACGGTTCAAAGGCCGGCTGTTGCAATAGGGCTTGCATACGCCGATACCCATCGACCATATTTTGCACATCACGCGGGTCAGACAAATAGTTGAAATTAGACAATGGCGCTGCCTGTGGATCATTCGACTCCAGTGTCACCTGCCCTCGACTATAAGGACGCAGACTATCAACATTAAGCTGATAGCCCTGAAACAACTCAATCCGGCGTCCATGATAAACGCTGTAGACCGGTGCAAAATGATATTGCAAATCGGGGTATGGGACGTCACTGCGGCTATTTACCAAGCCACCCATCTCCCAGATATTTGACGCCGCTTCTCCGGTGCGATTGAACATCCATCGTATACCGGCTCGCAACTTATGTATTGGGTTTCGCAAATGGTAAAGGGTCACGGCCTGCTTGCACTCAAATGCCGTAATGACAGTAAAGTGATCTTGAAGGTTACGCCCGACACCAGGTAATGCATGCTTAACCTGAATACCTTGCGCTTGCAGTTCCTCCGGCGGCCCTATTCCAGACAGCATCAACAGTTGTGGTGATTTAATCGCACCACAGGAAACAACAACCGCTTCTGACGCCTGTATAGTGGATTGCTTGCCGCGATGCTCTAACACCACACCCGTCGCACGATGGTTATCCACCACTATCTTCTGCACCAGCGCTCGCGTTCTAAGCGTTAGATTATTGCGCTGCAGTGCCGGTTTTAAATGAGCTACCGCTGCACTACAACGCCTGCCGCCACGCGTTGTGCTATCAAGCCGTGCTATGCCTTCAGGCTTATAGCCATTAAGGTCTGTCGATGTTCCCTGCCCGGACTGTTCGCCCGCCAGCCACATGGCATCATATAGAGGTGTATCGAGTTTGCTTTTCGACACACCCAATGGCCCGTGCCCGCCGCGCCATTCACTTTCGCCTCGGTCTGAGCCCTCACAGCGCTTGAAATACGGCAGGCACTGCGCGTAGCTCCACTCTTCAAGTGATTTCTGCTCAGACCACCGATCATAGTCTTTGGGATGCCCGCGCATATAAACCATGGAGTTGATCGACGAAGACCCGCCAATGACTTTTCCACGCGGAAGATCAATATGCCTGTCATCACAGGTGGGTTGGCTTGTGGAGTGATAGTTCCAGTTGATGGAGGGGTCTTTGTAGACGTGATACACACCAGCAGGCATGTGTATCAAAAGTTTGTGATCCATTGGCCCCGCTTCCAGCAACAGAACTTTTTTAGTCGGATCTTCAGAGAGTCTGTTAGCCAGCACACAGCCCGCAGAACCTGCTCCGAGAATGATATAGTCAAACTCTTCCACTAGCGTCAACCATCATGTCAAATCGCTGGCCGGATCGGCCCCCGTAAATGATGGCCGACCAGACAAAGGTATGCAATGGAATCGAGCTTCAGCACGGTGGCTTTTGACTTTTTAATCTCACAGATACTCCAGATACGACGCACTGCAGTGCTGCGCTAACCGATGCTGGCTTGCGGTTGGCAGACTATCTGTGTCACCATTTTCCAAACAGCGCCACTCTCAGTCACCTTCTTTTGAGCACTCACTTGAATCAGACAGCATCGTCCCCCTCCACGCAAGCCGTAATCGAGCTGTCGGAAATTCACAAAAGCTACGGCACGCTTGAGGTCTTAAAGGGGATATCTCTGACCGCCAACCCCGGAGATGTCACTGCACTCATCGGGTCTTCCGGCTCTGGCAAGAGCACACTACTGCGCTGTGCCAATCTGTTGGAAATTCCAGCTAAAGGTGATATCGACTTTTTAGGCGAACGGGTACGGTGGAAGAATAGTCGGGCTGGACGTGTGCCTGCAGATCAAAACCAGGTGCGTAAGATGCGCACCAATCTGTCTATGGTGTTCCAGCAATTCAATTTATGGGCACACATGACGGTGCTTCAAAACGTCATTGAGGCACCGGTTGGAGTACTGGGTAAAACTCGATCGGATGCAGAAACGTTAGCGATGGAGTTACTGGAAAAAGTAGGTATAGCGGATAAAGCCGGGCAATACCCGGCACAACTTTCCGGTGGCCAGCAACAGCGTGCAGCGATTGCCAGAGCGCTGGCGATGGAGCCCGCCGCTATGTTGTTCGATGAACCCACCAGCGCGCTCGATCCCGAGCTTGAAGCTGAAGTAGTGCAGGTAATAAAACAACTGGCTGTTGAAGGGCGGACCATGCTGCTGGTCACTCATGATATGAAGCTCGCATACGAAGTAGCAAACCATGTGATCTTTCTGCACGAGGGAGTCATCGTTGAAGAAGGAACACCCGAGCAGGTTTTTAATCAAACCCGGTCAGATCGTCTTCGCGCCTTTTTACGCTCTACAGGCGCTTTAGGTTAGTTCTGAAAATCACGCTTTTGGAATCCGTGCCTGAGGTGATGAACTGCCAATCTGCAGCCTCTCACCAATTATTTCATCAAGGCGGGTGACTGAAAGCGGCTTTGAATAGAATCCAAACCCCGATGAGCGCAGAACTTCAATGCGCTTCTGCAAAATATTACCAGTAACAATAATGACGCGATTAAGTGCAATATCGTTTGATAGATGCCTGGCTAAATCTAAACCGCTTCTCCCTTCACCCAACATATCATCAACGATACAGAAATCAATCTCTCTGCTTTCAGCGAATTTCAACGCATTTTCGTAACCATTCGCCACCAGTGCGTTACCACCACGACTAGTGACGTAACTGTTTAACGCATCAAGAATGTTAGCGTCATCGTCAACCAACAGTATGTTAAAACCAGTCAGATCAATGACGTCTGCTTCGTTGTCCGCTGCTATTTTTTCAAGATAAGCCACCGCACCAGACGATCGTTCCTTGTGCATACTTGTGACCACGGAGTTCTCTTCAGGAAACAGCAAAGTAAACACCGCTCCCTGCCCGGTGGCAGATTTTACACTGACATCTACACCAAGCAACACAGAAATACGCTTGACTATTGACAGCCCCAGGCCAACACCCATTTTGCGATTCCGCGCCGGGTTACTCAGTTGTACAAAATCTTTAAAGATACGATCTTGTTCCTTTTCGGTAAAGCCACATCCTGTGTCTGAAACACTGAGCTTGATACGCCCGTTATGCTCAAATATGTTAATGTCAACAGAGCCTTTATCCGTAAACTTGATTGCATTGGCAATAAGATTTCCAATTAACCGGCCAAGCAAAACAGGATCTGTATTTACCGTGAGTGAATCACCGTGAAGCGCAAGCTTGAGTTTTTTTTCAGCCGCAGAGGGTTTTTCACTTTCAACCAACAAATTACAGAGCGCGTGTAGATCAAACGACTGCTTTTGAATCGTTACCCCGCCAGCATCGTAGCGAGACAAATCCAGCAAACCATCAAACTGTTGCTTTAATATTTCAGCAGAATTTTCTATTTTACTGACTAACTCCAGCTGCTTATCGTCATCAACGCTTTGTTTTAAGTTGCCTATAAACATAGACATAGCATGCAGCGGTTGACTCAGATCATGACTTGCAGCCGCGAGAAACTGACTCTTGGATTTGTTTGCTTTAACGGCTTCATTCAATGCCGCTTCAATTTCGAGCCGGTTCTGTGTTAGCGCTTTGTTTTTATGCTTAATCTCAAGGTCAGACTTCACCAATTCAACAAACATTGTCTCAAACCGATTGCCGAATCCTAAAAGCAGGAATGTCAGTGCAGTTAATTGAATTGCTACTGCATAATCGACAGGGATTCCACGGGTTGCAAAAAATAACACCCCCTGCCCCAGATTAAGCACCACCATCAAGGTAAGCATTCTTTTTTGCGCCACCGTATTCACGGTTGATCCTATGCCATACATACAACCCAGCAAAGCCACCGCAAGCGTGGTTCTTTCATCACCAGGGACACACAGCAACCAGTAACCCGCGCCAATAGTAATGGGAATAGCGATACCCGTGAAAACCAGGTCAGATTCATTTTTTACTAATTGCTGCGCGCTGGCAGTAGGCAAAGTCTTGTTGACTCTATAACTTATCGCAGAACGCCACGCCGTACCAAACACAATGGCAGATATCCACATAAACAAGACGACTGGATTAGTGGTGTCCCCAAGCGCCCATAAATATCCCCCGCTGACCACCGAAACCAGCACCAGCGACACCAAACTCTGTCTGGTCCGAACGTTTTGAGATCTTCGTGTTGTTTCCAGCAGGACAACATCTTTTTCCAAAGCATCTACAGTCGTCCCACAGATGAATTCAGATAGAATCATTGGTAAATTGCCGCTTTTGAGCGCTTTGAATGATGATTTTACGGCATTACTGCTGCTAATACGATGTTTCAATATACAACCAACTTCAAGTTACAAACAAAGGGCCAGACGACGGTATTGCCTCATCGCACAGTTGATCACCCTTTACGGAGAACACCCTGACTCGCAGAGTACCTGATTTCGAATCATAATCCAGTCGGCTAAACTGTTGCGCTGAAACAGACAACAGCTTTTGGGTAAATTCAATTTTTATGTCGGCTTCGGGCAATTCGAGCACCTGATCAATACCCCAATTAAAATCCTTTGCCTGCGCATTGGCAAACGGATACGGGGCGTTCAAGGCAGAGGCCACTACATTGACGAGGCGTATTGACTTGCTGCCGCAGGAAATCGTTCCTTCACCCCAGCAGGATAGATGGGGATCTCCGCTAATCAGGTAGACACATTCACACTTTACACCCGCCAGTTGTTGCACCAGAAACTCAAGGAACCCCGGGTAACTGACTAAAGTATCACTGTGTGTCGTCAGTTGCGGATGCTTTACGTGATCGGTCCTAATTGGAAACAACGGCGAGCCAGTACAGATAAACAAGGCCGTTTTATTTTTGTTTGCCACCAACCAGGCAGCAAAGGCCTGTGCCTGCCGATCACTGACAATGCATCTGCGATCAGTTTCTGGAAAATCAAGATTGCGCTCAAATCTGGTATCAAAATTAAAAAATGGCTGCTGGTTTACTTCAAAATCACTCCAGAGCTCTCCCGTATTATTAAGTTTGGTCTGGAAATTTTTCGCCTCTACTCTGGCGACTTCGAACAACTCTGCCGACTCATCATCTTTTGCCTGGTCGGTGGTCATGCCAGAATAGTTATCTCGGACCGCATGATCGTCAACCACGAAGTACGTAGGCATATGGGCCATCACACGGCGCATATACCTGGCACCAAACGCCTCACGGTAGCGCATACGAAAACGTTCGTATGATGCCTTGGGGTCAAACAAGCCTGCAGTCGCATCAGCGTAGATCTGATCGCCAAGTAACAAGAGAAAATCCGGAGCGGGAAAACGCGAGTGACTCCTGGAAGGATCGATGTGTGTCCACATTCCACTAAACACCGAATCAGACAGATCACGTGAGAACGGTGATCCCGGGTGCAGACATGAACCCGCAAGAAAAGACACCGTCGATTGTTGATCCGATTCGGCATGGCGATATAAACGTTTGAACCATTCCATGCTATGCAAACTAATCACCACACCTTGCTCGGGATCTATATCTCTCCGACGCCCCAGGTCTTGAGAACCGGATTGCAACGCGCTGGTCTTTGTTAACGCGTTAGCATGCACACTTGCGGTTACTCGATCTGACTGATCTTCATGAGTGTGTTTAACCCGCACAGTGATATCTGATGTGATGTTTTCAGGGTTATTAATTTGCACGACCCAAAAACAACCACGATGAAACTCGTCTCTCTCTGCGACAAATATTGATTCAATTGAAAGGTCGGTTTGATCCGCCGTTTCTATGACCAGGCCTGCCGGAAACTCTGTATCGTAGTCATCTGTTTCTACCCATAAACGCAAGTGATCCTTAGTCGCATAAGAGATCACAGGCCCTGTGAGCGGGAACTTACTGGCCCGGGTGCGAGTTAGCGGATTATCGACCGTGTTGGGATCATGAATATCTGTATTTAGTTCGAAGACAGTGTAATCGCTACGGCTCGCGGCACTTGAGTCCCATGCATGATTTTGAAGTTCGGACGCTCTAAAGAATCGATCTATATCGGGACCCACGTCGGTAGTCGCATTTTTACCTATCATCATGTCCATATGCCCGTATGCCGGCACGGTTTTGAGCCGGATCCCATGGTGAGCATAATCAGCCATGGAAAATTCTTCCGAGTGGGGCCGATCCGTTTTTTCATGTCTGAAGCGTGCCAGCCTGAAGGCCGATAATCTGGATGATTCCACATCAAACACTTTGTTCTCCTGGCCATGCAGAAAAAAGGTGGGAAACGTCCAATAGTCTCTGAAATTATCTTCGACTACGTAACGATTATCTGCATTCTGCGCCACCAGTCGTTGGCGTCGCACACCAAAAAATGTCTGCTGCAATATAGCAGCGGGCACCGACCCCACCATGGTTGCAAAGCGCTTTACTAGCTTGTCATCAACATTGCCATGCACCCATTGCCGCCCCCAGAAAACGGTGTAGCGAAAATACATTGCCATTGAAAACTCATTCGCCAATGAGGTGCCCTTAAGTAGATTTCTTAAGTAAGGCCATTGTCGTCTGGCGGTAGAGTCGATAGTTGATGTGGCTATTCGGTCAAGCAGAACATCAAACATCTCCGGCTTGTTGTGCATCCGGGGGTCGAGCGTATCAAGCAAATTAAAATCTTTCACGAAGCCCCAGGTGTTCGCCCTCGTTCTGTTCTCACATGAACTGAACAGCCAGGGGGTAACTGCATGTGGAACCAACGACCCCACCATAGACAGCTTGTCATCGCTGGATCGTCTGGTTTCACCTGCAAGTACAGCCATAGCCACGGCACCCGCCCCAATACAGTGTGAAAACACATTTACCAGCCTGGGCGTTTTAGCGTTACTACTCGCATTGATTTTGTCAAACACAGTCCGGATTGCCCAGGGCACATCGATCAGTGCGATTTCATCCCACGTGTGGTCTTTATCTACAGTTTTTCGGGTATTACCACTCGTGCGGTGATCGAACACCCATACGTCATAGCCGCATGACAATAGAAATTGCACGTAGGTTTCACGAACATGCTCCGGCCAATAGATTTCACTGCTATGCGCTAAACCATGTACCAACAACACCGCTGGCTGCTCAGCAGAATCAGTACCACGGTATCGAATCATTCTCGATAGCGTATGTTCGTTGTAGACTCCGTCCTCCTGCTTAGCGTCATTTGAGAGGTCATTACTACAGTACAGTTCAAAAGGCAGGCTGACATGGCTCTGACCATTTCTAGTGAACGACATAGTTTCGGGCGGCTTCTTCATCCGTACCTGATCGAACTCTGCCACACCAATAAAGCGATCATAATTATGAGCACCAAAACTCCAGAAATGCGTGGTTCCGATGAGTCTTGCGAGCAGCGCACCAAACCCGACCATCGCTGTGATACTTGCAGGCTCAGAGGGTGACTCCGTGATTTGCAACGGTGAAGGCCCACGAGTTATTCTCAGTAAGTCAACAGCTAAAGTGGCATTGGCTTTTTTATTATTGCCACGAGACCATACTGTTGGGAGGTAAAGCAATGATTCCCATACCGATTGCCCGAGCGGGGTAAAGGCCAACTTCTTTTTACCGGTAATAGTGAGCGGCGTCTGCTCTGAAGTCTGTGTAAAGTGGTATTCGAGATATCGCCAATCGGTGTGCAGCCTGGCGATACGAGTAAACCCGGAATATTTTTTCTTTAGATCCTCTACTCGCTGCGTAACGCCTACCGCATCAGATGTTTTGCTTGACCGTTTAAATAGCGCCCTAATAGCTTTGCCAGCCACGTATGGTCTGTAGTACGCAAACCTTAGAAAGCCAAGCGCCGTTCTGTATACTCCGCCTGGTTTTTTTTGTTTGTCTCGTCTGCCAAGCGTGACATTGCCTTTAAATTCCATAAGGACAGGGGTTGGGATCAATGTGTCGCCGGAGCCATGTAACAGTGGCTTATCACTCGCCATTAATGCTGCCTTTGCGCGCAACGGCACTGCCGGATTGCACAACCAAAGATTCAGTGCATTGTTATATTTTATATCCCCGTCAGGCTCATCATCAAAATAAAAGGCAACATCAAGAATGAGGGTTCGAGTATCTGTCGGCAACCTATTGCTGAACAGTGCCTGCATATCTGTTAACTGCTTTTCTCGCTTGTTCTCATCCGCTTCCAAACTCCACAACAACCTCTCGTTGAATCTGGCTTTTATGGTTTTATTTTTATCAGCGACATTTACCTGTGACGTGCTGTCGTTAGCGCCATTGCCGACAGTCTGAATAATTTCTGCCTGAGGTATGTCACGGTTTTCAATCCGCAACACTTCAAACGATGCTTCAGTCGGCAGCATCCGTCCTGCGATTCGACTTGCCAGGGTATAGGACAGCGCAGAAATGGATACCATCGGGTTTACTCCGACAGCGGTCGGCAATATTGAGCCATCCATCACATAGAGATTTTCATATACTGCAGATTTGCTCCCCTGCGTTAGTTTAAACACCTGACCACTGCTGTTTACGACTCCGGATTCTATGTCTGCCCCCATCACACAACCGCCCAGCGGATGAACCGTGACAACACGCCTGGGAATTTCGTCCGCGCCCTCAAATACAGCAGTAAAGGCTGCGGGCAAAGGCTGCAATACGGGATTGGGGTGATACTCCCCCCCATCAAAAGCTGCCTCAGAGTCTAAAGAATTGAAGGCATTATGTAGCCTGGTATAGAAGCCACTGTTTGATTGCAGCTCAGGCCATTCAGGAACCAGATAATCTGCAGCATCCGCTTTGACCAACTTACCGGGACTGCCATCAAACCCCATTGTCAGCAACACCTGACTGTGTTGTGCGAACTGATCAGAGGTTGCCAGGCTATCGTGTTCACTGTTATCAGTGTGCCAGGCGCTGCGATGATCTGTTACGAAACGATTGATATAACTTTGCATCGTGATCGTTTCACGCCAAAGTTCCGCTATCGGATAGGGAATCGCTCCGTCTTCAATGGTGAGTTTTCCGGCAGGTTCGTCGGCGCCTGTTGTGCGCGAGTAGCCGACAATAGTGGGACCAACCAGGTTAGTTGCAGACTTATCGGGCACATCAGCGATGGCGTTCACACCCTGCCGTTGACCTGTGGAAAATATCAGCCCGTCACCGTTTGCGGAGAATTTCATACCCAGCAGCGAGGAAAGTTGAAGGGCTTGTCCATGCCTGGGATTTTCAGCTTCAGTATCCTTAGGTTGCGTAGACCGATGTAAGATCTCGGTACTACCAATAGAGCCTGCAGACAAGATGACACGTTTCGCACTGACCACAAACTTGGTCTCAGAATTATTGCTCAATGTACAATGCACCAACCATCTATCCTTGAGCTGAACCAGCTTTGACACACTTGCACCTGTAAAAAGCTCTACGCCTTTTTGTTTGGCCAGTGGCCATGCATTAAGATTAAGTGATTGCTTAGCGCCTGAGTGGCAGCCAATGACGCAATTACCACAATGATTACAAGGCTGGTGATTGACACTGTGTGGGCCGGCACGTTCAAAGCTTATTGCTACCGGTGCGGCTCTGATTTCTGATTGAGCATCGAGGGCACTCACCGTGCGCTGTAGTGCCTTATATTTATCGAAACGCTCTGGACTTTTTACCTCAGAAACACCCAGCAACTGTTTTATCTTCGGGTAAGTTCGACTGAATAGACCCTGCCACCCCATAGTAACCCCAGAGTCCGGCCAGGTTTCGAGGGTTTCTTTATCAGGCTCGACAGCAACAGACGCATTGACTAAAGAGGTACCGCCCAAACCGTTACCGGTGACACTCACTGCACGCTTCCCGATCCGTACATCCCACAAGCCGGAGAGGGAATCCCCATTGCGGTTCGGGGCAAAGCCCGGCAAGTCACCTATTGTTTTTGGAAAGTCCTGCGGAAGATATTCTTCACCGCGCTCAAACACGACTATCTCACGATCGCTAACGTCATGGTCTTCACAAAGAGCCAGCGCCGCCATAGCCGCACCGTAACCGGACCCGACAATCAATGTTTCAACAGTTAACCTGCGGTTTTTTGCATCGTATGCGCCTGCTTCATTGCGAAATAAAATAGCTTCTACCGGTTGCGACAGCCAATGGCTCATTGAGCACACCGGGTATGCACAGCACACTCAAAGCCGCAACTACAGGCACAACTACAATCTACTTCCCTATACATATACCACGAACCTCCAAACTGCTAACGTCTGCTCCCATCATATTATTAGTACAAAAAGCCGGCAATCACAAATCAAACAGTTCCCACCCTTCTGTAATCAAGTCATAAAGGTTATATTGCGGAACATAGTTTGTATAACTTACAGCACACTTGAATCAGAATTTGATTACCACTGAGGTCCCTTCATGCGTTGGTACTTTGACTACATATCTCCATACGCCTATCTACAAAGCACAAAGCTGGGCACATTAAACCAGCTGCAAACAGTAGAGTGCGTACCTGTACTGTTCGCCGGACTCCTCAACCATTGGGACAATGTTGGCCCGGCCGAAATCGAGCCAAAACGAAAGTGGACTTTCAGAGAGATCACCTGGCTTGCCAATCGCGATGGAATTGCGTTAACGCTACCATCGTCACATCCATTTAATCCGTTACCTTTATTGCGATTGAGCATTGTCCACAACAATGATATTGCCGTTGTGCAAAGGCTTTTTCGCTATGTATGGGTCGAAGGCAATACACCGCAAGATACCGCAGCATTTAATGCGCTGCTAGATGAGCTAAACACTGATGAGAGCGCCCTGCACGCAGACTCTGTGAAAGCACAATTGCGCGGCTTCGGTGAACAAGCGATTGGAACCGGTGTATTCGGTGTTCCGTCCATAGAACTCGATCACGACCTCTACTGGGGATACAACGCGACTGACATGGCAATCTCTGCACTTACTGAACCCGGAAAATACCCCCGCGAAGCCATCACGAAAGCCGATGCTCTGCCGCAAGGCACCGCGAGAAACCGCACAACCAGTACACCGGAAACCAAGCCGGCAACGGGTCGAACAACCCCTCGAATTGACTTAAAACCAATTGATCTTGCCGAACCTGCTGATCTGGTTGCTGCGATTCGCAAGCGTCGTGGTGGCGAATTAATAGAGCTCGATCGTTTACTGCTGTACAGCAGACCGCTCGCTGAGGGCTGGAATCATTTTCTTGGCAACATACGTGAGCACTTCGCAGTGGATCGCAAACTGCGTGAGTTGGCCATGTGTACCGTGGCGGTTATCAACCGCGCAGAGTATGAGTTTTCACAGCACGCACCGCTGTACATCAAAGCCGGCGGTAGTGAGGAAAAAGCACACTTACTTCGTCAGCCCGATACAGCACTCTCCAACCCAGTGTTCACAGAAGATGAGCAACTTACTATTGCGCTGACCTGGCAATTAACCAAGGATGTTCGTATTGACACGGAATTATTCGATCGCGCTATAGAGTTTTTTGGTGATGAACATTTGGTAGAGTTGGTAGCCACCATCGCAGCCTATAATATGGTCTCTCGATTCCTGGTTGCTTTTGAGCTGCACCCACACTGATCCCCATCGTTCAACTTATCCATCTGAACAGTCAACCTTAAGAGAACCCAACGTGGCCAAAAAAAAATCTAACACAGACACCTCTGCATGGGCCTTGTCAGATTATTTATACGATGGCAGTCAGCCATTTTCGATTAGCAACGCACCTAATCAGGTGGAGCCATTATACGACTCCAAGAAAGACTATAAGCAAAAGCTTGCCTCTATGGTAAATCGTATAGATGACTTGCTTGAGATCATGTATGCACAAAATCGTTACGGCTTATTGCTGGTGTTTCAAGCGATGGACGCTGCGGGTAAAGACGGTACCATCCGCCGATTGCTTACAGGGGTTAACCCGGCAACGGTACAGGTATACTCATTCAAGAAACCAAGCGATGAAGAGCTTGACCACGGATATCTATGGCGGATCATTCAGCGTATGCCGGAACGCGGCAGACTGGGTGTATTCAACCGCTCCTACTACGAAGAAGTGCTGGTAGTGCGGGTTCACCCTGAAATCCTTACCGAGTACCAACAACTACCGGCGGAGCTCACCACTGACCCGGAGGCAGTGTTTGAGAGTCGATTCGATCAGATTCGAAATTTTGAGCAGTATGCGACCGGCAATGGTATTCGAGTGTTGAAATTTTTTCTGAACGTATCAGAAGAAGAACAACGCCAAAGACTCACCGCAAGACTGGATGATCCCGATAAACACTGGAAGTTCTCTACTGCAGACGTAGAGGAACGAGAACACTGGCCTGCTTATATGAGTGCATTCGAAGATTGTATTAACGCCACAGCATCAGACCACGCACCGTGGGTTGCTATCCCTGCCGATGATAAGCTCAACATGCGATTGCTGGTTGCAGCTGCGACACTTGCAGAACTGGAAAGTATGAACATCGATTGGCCGACTGCTGATAAAAAGCTGTTACAAAACCTGGATTCGATTCGCAAACGATTGAGCAAGTAAATGCCAGACAGTTTCTTCACCACTGAAGATCAATGGTTCCGACCAACCAGTCACACACGGGGCCCGTGGCACGAAGAACAGTGTCACGCAGGGCCCCCAACAGCGTTAATCGCAAGATCTATTGAACAGTTAAACGCAGATCAAAAACTGGTTCGGTTGACCGTTAACCTGATCCGCCCCATCCCGTTCGAGGGGTTTAGCATAACCGCTGAGATTACCCGCCAGGGAAGAATCGTGACCACCAGCGCTGCAAACCTGATCGATAAACACAACAAAGTGTGCGCCACTGCTGTGGCCTTGCAAATGACCCCACAGCCAGCACAACCACTGCCAACGCAGCACGTTGACTACGGCCAACACGCAGCTGCTGCCACAGGTAAGTTTCCAATACAAAAAACCATGCACGATAAACCCTCTTTCAAAGGCGATGGTGTGACAGTCAAGTACCCCACCGGACACTCGCACGAGCCGGGCCCGACGATCGCATGGATGAAAACTGTGCCACTGCTCGCCGATGAAACACCGTCCGCTTTTCAGCGCATTTGCCCGCTGGCCGATTGTGGCAATGCTTTCGGTCGCAATGCCGAGCCGTGGGATGTGAATTTTATGAACCCTGATCTCACTATTCTGTTGCACAGAGATCCTGTAGGCGAATGGCTAGGCACAAACGCTACAGGTTTCTGGGAAGACAACGGAATAGGTATGTCAGATGCGCAGCTTTTTGACGAGTCAGGCAGTGTTGGACGTGCATTGCAAACCCTGCTGTTGCGCAAAGTGTAGAAAAGAATCCATATTAAAGACCGGCCACAAGTGACTGTTACTATTTGAATTCACCCACGCCTTTATTGACCGCCCGAACTCGCTGATTAAAGTGTCCACATAACCCGTCGATACACGCTGCCAGTATGCGTATAGAAGGGAAATAATATGAACACACGTCACCTGGCTACCGGCCTGCTTGCGTCTATGGCGCTACTGGCATCCACTCATAGTGTGGCTAACACCTCTCAGCAAATGCTCTTCCCGCAACACAACTATAGTCAGTTTACGTTGCCAACGATTGGACAAACGGGTTCAGATGTATTGCAGCACTACGGTCAACCTGCAAAACGTCAGCAAGGTGCTAACGGCGTTGATATGTGGGACTACGGCAGCTTTCGTGTCATTTTTCGCGACAACGCGGTGAGCCACGCATCAATGTGGTAACTCGCCTGCAATATCTTGTAGACAACATTTGAAAGGTGCATCTGCACCTTTCAGTGCTTTGCAGAAAGCCAAGAAGAAGTACCTCAATACTATTTAGAGACCGCAGGGCGACATAGAACGCGCTAGCCATCACACCTCATTGCACTTTACTCGGTCTTTCAACCAGACTGAAAAGTGACAATTCCCCATTGCGCCTCCGTTACAACACCTGTCCTGAACCCAACCAACAGCAACCACGGGAAACTGACGCGTTAGCACGCGGATCACGTCCCGCACGTCGCAACTCTTATGACCTGTACTTTTCATTCGTTAGGTGGAAAGCAGTTGCGACCATCTCAAGCGAGCCCAGTCCCGGGTACAAATACAATTCGATCTGAGATTAGTGTGATCCATGCACAGTTTTCACTAGCCCACGTCTGCTTGTTAAGTTTCCTAAGTGGCAATGTCACAAAAATGCAACAGAAAGGGTCATTAAGCTAACACTTACCCGCTAAACCCGCTCTGGGTCACAACGTAAACGTCACCGTGCCAATAAACTGCCGCCTTTCCTCTGACGGGCGTACCAGTGATGCAGCACTTTCGTGGTATCTGCAGCTTAGTAAAGGCTTTGCTTGTACTCACAGTCGTCGCGACTGCGACGCTTGCTCAGGCCCAGGAACGCCCGGTCGACTACCCCCAACGGATGCAGTTGTCTGCTAATGGCCAGTCACTTACTTTACTGCTTCGACCAAGCAGCGTGACCGAAAACCTGCGAGTAGTTAATACTCGCGGTGTCAGCGGCCAGGTTCCGGTAAAAACTTATACTGGCAAGATCAAAGGCGATTCAAATTCGTGGGTGCGTTTGACCCAGAGTAACAACGCACTGGATGGGGTGATCTCACGATACGGTAAACGATTCCGTTTACAACAATCAGGTGGAGGATCAGTCCGCATTACACCAGTTGCCGATAAACACGATCACCGAATCACCATCACAAACAACAACGCCAAAAACCGCTTTATCGCTGAAACCACATCGTCCTCGAAAGTCACTCATGTGGCCAAAATAGGTATTGTTGTAGACAGTCAATTCAACGCCCAACACAACGGAAAAGGCCTTGAGTACGCATTGTCTTTGATCAACTCAGTTGATGGAATCTATCGGGAAGAATTTGGATTAGCATTACAAGTAGAAACAGCGATCAACATCACCGATGCCGAAAGTGATCCATTCACCTATGGCAGTGTTGCAGTTGAAACCATGCTGCGTGGTTTTCGAGATTATCGAATGCAAACGACTCTATTGGATCCGCGTATCAGCCTGGTGCATTTGTTTACTGGAAATCGTCCTGCTGATGAACCTGTAGGACTTGCCTGGATAGACACAGCGTGCAGAACGGACGGTTATGACGTTGGCCTGTCAACACCCTACCGGCACGATATATTACTGGTAGCGCATGAGATAGCACACAACCTTGGCGCACTTCACGACAGTGACACAGCCTGCGCGGCGACAACAGACAATGTCATGTGGCCCTATATATCTGCTGCAACAACACAGCAGTTTTCAAGCTGTACTGTTGAAACTGTTAAGCGCTCTATTGCCAACAGTTGCCATGCACAGGCAATTGATCTTGAATTGGCACTATCGGTTGACGAAGGCAACACAGTAAAAGCTACCGTGCGCAATACCGATGGGGCAATTACCAACCCTGCCGCAACGCTGGCTGTAGACTTACCGGCAGGCAGCAGAGCGATGACGCTTGAGGGAGACTGTTCAATCGATGCACCGGCTCTCACCGATAGAGGAAAAGTCGAATGTACCATCGGCACACTGGCGCCTGGCGCAGATTCCGTCGTGCTACTGCAGGTTGATACCTCTTCGGTCAATGTCGCCATGACAAACGAGCTATTTGCCAGCGTGTCATCAAATCATTTTACCGATGTGGCAAGCGGCAATAACACAGGTACGATCACGGCCGATGAAAACACGCTGGCGGTGGTTAGCCAGAACAATTCCAATGCAGCCGACTTCCGGATTCTACGTGCTGACGATCAAAGCGGCGCCGTGCTGCCAAGCGGCGAAACCTCCGGCACAGGGTCTTTTTTACCGATCAGCTTATTCGCTCTGGCGTGGCTGGTGAGTCGCCGACGCGCAGCTTAAAGCGATGCCAGTCTTCTGTGTCGCTCTATCTCGGCACTCATCACATCAATCTCCTGCAAACGCTTAATGCTCGAAAACAGCTCACGCGCTCCGGGGTATTGGCGAAGCAGATAACTTAGCCATTGCTTGGTGCGGTTGCCTGCATATTTAGCCGGTATATTCACTGCCGTCGCCAAGAGAGCTTCCACCAACACCAGGACTTCCTGCCACTCAAGCGCCTGACACTCCGTGCTGTTTACATCAGCACTGATCTGGTTCGCTAAATCAGGCATCGCTAACGCACCGCGGCCTAACATAATATCAATGCATTCGCTGTCGTCACGCGCGTTCCCGGCATCTGCTGCACGCCAAATCTCACCGTTGATGATCACCGGAATTTTTAACTCCGATCGTACTTTCTTCACCTCTGCCCAATGGGCCGGAGGCTTATACCCATCCGAACGTGTGCGTGCATGCACACATAACTCGGAAGCCCCGGAACGCTCTACTCCGGTAGCGATCTCCAGCAATGAATCACTGTGGTCAAAGCCCAATCGAATTTTGGCGGTAACAGGAATAGACGGATCAACGGTTTCCCGCACAGCAGCAACGATATCGTGCACAGCCGCTGGCGTTCTTAGTAACGCAGAGCCACCGCCATGGCGGTTAACCGTTTTCGCCGGGCAACCAAAATTGATATCGATGCCGACAGCCCCGAGCTCTACCGCGCGCTTCGCATTCGCCGCCATTGACGGCAAGTCACTGCCAAGTAATTGCACATAAACCGGTATACCCGAATCTGTTTTTCCCCCCGTTAATAACTCCGGGCATGATTTCAGAAACACCTTGTCAGGATATACACCATTCGTCACGCGAATAAACTCGGTCACACAACGATCATAGGCAAAGACCGTTGTCATGATTTTTCGCATCTGAAAATCTAACACCCCTTCCATCGGCGCGAGCATTATTCTCATTGTACGAATGCCGTCATTACGGTACCCGGCATGGATACTCTATTCTGCATGGCTTAAGCAGGAGGCAATAGTTTCCGCAGTGTGCTTTAACCAATCGGTATAAAGCGATGCACCCGGCTTAAAATCAGATGCCAGAGGATCAATGGTTTCGCTGCGAAGTTGTAGATCAACAGCCAGTGCTTTAAGTGCCGGCGAGCGAAACTGCGGCTCGGAGAAAATGCAGCCGGGCCTGGCCGCAGCCACTTCTGTACGTATCGCTTTAAGCCGTTTGGCGCCAGCCTGCATCTGCGGCTGAGAAGTCACCACAATCGCCTTCCCCAAACCATAGGCTTTTTCAAAATATTGCAACGAGTCATGAAAAATCAGATAGGACTGCCCCTGAGCACTACTGAGAATCTCCCTCGCCTCAGCCGCCTGACTTTCAAGCTTACGCTTATACTCAACAGCGTTCGCAAAATACGCATCGCTATTGACGGGATCAATCGCCCCAAGCTGTAACGCTAATTCATCCACCAGTATTGCTGCATTGCGTGGTTCAAGCCACAAGTGATAATCGATATCAGAGTGATCATGATCATCAGCGTGGCCTTCAGAGTGACTGGACCGGCCCTCATGGATTGTCACATCGGTAAGTGTCGCCAACTCTATTTCAATGGCATCAGCGGCAAATTTCTTAAGCAATGAGGGAATGAAACGCTCCACTCCTTCACCTGCCCACAATATGATATCGGCCTGTGAAACGGCTTTGATATGCGACGGTTTAAGCTGGAACATATGCGGCGACGTGTTGCCATCGATAAGCAATCGAGGCGTCGTGACGCCGTCTGTGACCGCTGCAGCAAGACTGTGCAAAGGCTTGATCGTCGCAAGAACCACTAACTCACCAGTTTTTATGTTGCCCTCACTGAGGGCCGGATTTGCGCATATTAGAAGCAATACGGCGCCTGCACACCAACGGCGCATCCGTAAAAAGCAATTCGTGTGATTCAACATGGTGTGATCGGCTATGATTGGAGCGAGCTATTATAGATTAAACCCGAGTGACAACTGTAGATAACGCCGCACAACAAAGTGCGAAAAGCCTGGAACCGAAAAAAAGCCAGCCTAACTCCCCCTCTGCAACACTTGACAGCGGCAAACTGATTGACGTGGTCAATCTTTCCGTTAAACGCGGTGATACCGCTTTGGTTCACGATATCAATTTATCCGTCAGCCGCGGAGAGATTGTGACCCTGATCGGCCCCAATGGCAGCGGCAAGAGCACCACTATCAAAGCCATCCTCGGCATTGTCACGCCAGACACCGGCACAGTGACCAAGCTCGCCAACATCCGTACTGGCTACGTCCCGCAGAAACTCGAGATCAATGGCACGATGCCGCTGAGTGTGAAGCGCTTTATGCGCCTGACACAGAACCACAGCGACGATGCCATCAATGCTGCGCTTGCCACCACCGGGGCCGAAGGCCTGCATAAAAGAGAAATCAGCGCTTTGTCCGGCGGCGAATTCCAACGTGTACTAATGGCACGCGCAATCGCAGCAAAGCCGGATCTACTGGTGCTGGATGAACCCGTTCAGGGAGTTGATTTCAACGCTGAACTCGAGATCTATCAACTGATTGCACGCATACGGGATGAACTCAATTGCGGGGTCTTGCTGGTCTCCCATGATCTGCATATCGTGATGGCAGAAACCGACACTGTCATTTGCCTGAACGGGCATGTCTGTTGTTCCGGTTCACCTCAGATGGTTACCAATAGTCAGGCATTTCAAGACCTCTTTGGCTCACGGGGCTCTGAGGCGCTGGCGGTTTATCGCCACCACCACGATCATTCCCACGGACCCGATGGCGAGGTGATACACGACCATGCTTGACGACTTCTACGTCAGAGCAATGCTCGCAGGCATACTGGTCGCCGTTTTGGCAGCCCCGTTTGGCTGCTTTGTTATCTGGCGGCGTATGGCCTACTTTGGCGACACCATGGCGCACTCTGCCCTGCTTGGTATCACCATCGCCCTGCTACTTGAAATACACATCGGCATCGGGGTGTTTGTTATTGCCCTGGGTACCGCTTTAGCACTGGTGTATCTGCAGCGGCAATCTAATCTGCCAAATGACACATTACTCGGGATTCTGTCGCACTCCACTCTCGCATTGGGCTTACTGGCAGTTGGCTTAATGACAGGTAGCAATGTTGACGTGATGTCTTATCTGTTCGGCGATGTGTTATCCGTCGGGCGCTCAGATATTACTATTATCGCAGCCACCACTGTGGCAGCGCTGTGCTTACTGGCCCTGATCTGGAAGCCGCTGTTAGCCGCCACCGTGAATGAAGATCTTGCCATCGCCGAGGGTGCACGACCACAAGTAACCCAGCTGTTGTATTTGCTGCTGCTGGCCGCAGTCATTGCGGTCACGGTTCGAATTATTGGTGTGTTGTTAATCACCGCCCTGCTGGTGATACCCGCCGCCACTGCTCGTCGTTTCGCCACGAGCCCGGAATCCATGGCTGCACTAGCAGCCATTATGGGTTCTATCGCGGTGGTGTTAGGGCTTGCTGCATCACTGCACTGGGATACCGCCGCTGGACCATCGATTGTGGTCGCTACGTTGGGAATATTCTTGATTAGCGCTGTATTGCCTGTTAGACGGTAGTTGGGGCCTTAAGAATACCCAGGCGGGACCGCAGAGCAACCATGTGCTCCGCGATAGTACATACAGTTATTTCTCGGCGGCTATATAGGCAATCCAGCATTCGTGCTCTTCTACCACACGAGTCTCTTCAAATTCATCTAGTGCCTCATCAGTTTTTTCATCAAACTTCTGCACGTAGAATCTGACGTTGCTAAAACCCGCCTCGTACAGAAGATCTTCTATTTCGTGGCCACCCCACAAACGCCAGGTATAGCTAAAGGCCTTATCCATTTTGGACTTATCAGGAAATCTGAAGTGAATGTAACACTGCATCTCCTGAGTTAGCGGGTTGTATTTGTTCTGATCCCACAAGTACGTGAAGCCTTTTAGCTTGTGCTTCTCTACGGAAGTGGTGTGGGCTTCCGATCCGCCAAACCCATCAAGAAAAAAAATACCATCATCATTCAATGTGCGGTGCACGCTTCTGAAGTATTTCTTCAGGTCTTTGCGTTCCTGCAGAATCCAATAGCTGAAGTTGAATGCAAGGCATACATCAACCGGGGGTGTTTTGACCTTCAGTACATCCGCTTTGATCAGCTCAACTCGCTCACGCTGTTTCGGCTTAAGCTTCATGTAGTTGTGCTCATGACCCCAATCGAGCACTTCCTGATCAAAATCTACTGCATACGCACGATTATCTTTGCCGCGTTTGGTCCACACACAGGCACTTCGCGAAGTGCCTGCAAAATCTTCACGTAGTGTGACTGGCTTTTTTTTACGAATGTCTTTGTAAGTATCTTGAACGAAATCCAGTTCAAATTCGGAGTCCTGAACAGACTCCTGGTAAAGCTCATGCCGGTCGGCACGTTGTGCCATGGTCAGCTTTTTATCTTTCTTTTTCTTGGACAAGGAACGAAACCTGTAGTTATAGTCAGCTTTTAATGCCGACACCTTTGTTCATTAAATGTAAAGCAATAGCCGCTAATACTAGTATAAAAACAGCAATAACGAAAAAAGACCACCATAAGGGGAAGTCTGATGAACCGAGAATGCCGTATCTGAAACCATTAATCATATACAGCACAGGGTTCAGCAATGAGATGTTGTACCAGAAATCCGGCAATAGTTTAACCGAGTAGAAGATCCCGCCAAGATAGGTCAACGGGGTCAATACAAAGTTGGGAATGATGGAAATATCGTCAAAGCTTTTTGCGTAAACAGAATTTATCACGCCACCAAGTGCAAAGAGTGTAGAAGTCAGAACCACAACCATCACGGTGATCAGCGGATTCTCAACCGTTATTCTCGTAAAAAACAAAGATACCGCAGCAACCAGTGCACCGACCGCGAGCCCGCGACATACACCACCCACCACATAACCCGCAAGAATCACCCAGTTATGTATCGGAGCGATCAACATCTCTTCTATGTGGTGTTGAAATTTCGCCCCGAAAAATGATGACACAGCATTTGAGTATGAGTTGGTGATCACCGCCATCATGATGATGCCGGGCACAACAAAATTGATATACGGATGCCCATCCATATCACCGATACGGGTGCCTATGAGCTTGCCGAAAATCATCATGTAAAGCACAGCGCTTACTGCAGGTGGAACGATCGTCTGCACCCAGATGCGCGTAAAGCGACGAATCTCTTTACTGACCAGAGTTTTAAAGGCAACCCAGTTAACCGCTGCAATACTTCGACTTGATGCATGTGGTGAGTTCATTTGATTCTCGCTCAAGCGGCTTCTGACTTGCTGACCAAACGCAGAAAGAACTCTTCCAGGCGATTAGACTTATTGCGCATACTGGTGACTTCGAACCCTTGTTGCTGCAGCTGTTGAAATAAACCGTTCAATGATTGCCCGATCACTACTTCGACTTCAAGGCGTTTATCTTCGCAACTCATCACTTCAAAACCTGTGAGTGTCGGCGCTGCAGTTGCTGAATCTTTCAGATCAAGTACAAAGGTCTGCACCATTGAGCGACTCAGTAGCTCCTCCACAGCCCCCTGCTCAACAATCACACCTTTATCAATAATTGCCACATTGCGGCAAAGGGTCTCGGCCTCTTCCAAATAGTGGGTGGTAAGAATAATGGTGGTGCCGTCACGATTTATTTTTTCAAGAAATTCCCACATCGAGCGGCGAATTTCTATGTCTACTCCTGCGGTGGGCTCATCCAGTATTAGCAACCGGGGGGCGTGCACCAGCGCTCTGGCAATCATTAAGCGGCGCTTCATACCACCGGACATCTCTCGCGCCGGGCCGTTTCGCTTGTCCCACAAGTCGAGTAATTTCAGATATTTTTCAGCTCGGGTAGTCGCGGTCGCTCGATCAACCCCATAGTAGCCAGCTTGTGTCGTTAATATGTTCAGTGGTGTCTCAAACACATTGAAGTTAATCTCCTGCGGTACTAAGCCGATATCCAGCTTGCACAGATTACGCTCTGTACTGAGGTCTTTACCGAAAACCTTGATACTGCCGCCGCTATCATTCACCAACGAGCTAATGACCCCTATGGCGGTCGACTTACCCGCTCCGTTCGGCCCAAGCAAGGCGAAGAAGTCGCCCTCTTCAACAGCCAGGTCGATCCCCTTTAATGCCTCATGACCATTGTCATAGGTTTTCTTAAGTTGTGATATTTCGAGTGCGTACATAGGGTTTAACAATAGCAGTTAGCTGCGAACAATCAGGCTCGCTAAAACATGTCGAATCGGATCCGGAATGCTTACTGGTTTTTCAGTTTCAGCATCAACAAAAACATCAGTGAAGTAGCCAGTGGCACTTACTTCGTCTTCATCTGAAACAAAGAGCCCTACCTCGTACCGGACACTTGAGTTGCCAAGTTTGCCTACTCTCAGCCCCGCCTCAAGTGTTTGCGGAAATTTAACTGGCGCATGATACCGGCACATATTCTCGACAGAGAAACATCGCACTCCGTGCTTTGCGAAGTCGAGGTTCGAATCTACCTCGAGGTAGCGCATGATCACCAGTTCAAAAAAGGTCAGGTAGCGCGCGTTATTGACGTGGCCATACATATCATTGTCCGACCAGCGAGTCGGGATGGTTAGAAAATGGGCAAAATGCTCTCGCCTCTCGGTGCGATCAAGAGGTCGGTCTGCGGATTGGTCAGGCATGATGGTCAGGTCTGGTACGGGTAAGGTGATACAAACAGAGATCAGAACAAAACAACTATTCAGTCGCTGCGAGTATAAGCCAGCGGCAACTGGCTATTGTAGCTCGCTGTTATCAGCTTTGCGAAAGCGGAGGTCGATTGCTCTGCCACATCACTTCGCTGCCGCCATTTGCACGCGCCAGTACTCTGGCCACTACAAATAACAAATCAGATAAGCGGTTTAGATATATGATGCTCTGCGGTGGAATTGTTTCAATATCCCCGAGCTCGATGACACAGCGCTCCGCCCGACGACACACGGTACGCGCTAAATGACAGGCCGCAGCCGCCTGGCTGCCACCTGGCAAAATGAAGTTTTTCAGCGCGGGTAAGTCGTCATTGAGCTCATCAAGCCTGGTTTCCAGCCAGGTGATATGCACCTCTTCCACGGCGACGTGCCCGGGTATGCAAAGTTCGCCACCCAAATCAAAAAGGTGGTGCTGTACTTCGGTAAGCACCTCAGAGATATTATCAGGTAACTCCAGCGCCAGCACCATGCCGATCACACTGTTGAGCTCGTCAGTAGTGCCATAGGCAACCACACGCAGGCTGGTTTTTGCGACGCGCGTACCATCGCCAAGGCCCGTTGTGCCCTCATCACCCGTTCGAGTGTAGATTTTTGTGAGTCTATTTCCCAACACGCCCCCCTTACTTGGCGATGACTGTTAAAGTGTTACTTCATGCCTCAGCGCAGCATTGTGACACGTTAGTTGGCACTTGTGATACTGCACCAAAAGGAAAATTGGCCGACAATATCTTATATGAGGAGCGGACTGCTCGAGTTCCCGGCTATTTAATGACCTTTCTCTCTAACAAGCTGTTCCGAACCGCAACGCCTGTACTCACAGCGTTAGCGATTTTTTTATGTGCATCCGTGAACGTGAAAGCCGCACCAGACGCCGATCACATGACCCATAGCCCGGACTTATGGGCTGATGCCGAACCAACCGGCAGGCTGATCGTCAAGTACAAGACCGCAGAAAACCCCAAACTGCATCGACGCGGACCGCTGCGCTTCAAACGTAAATCATGGCGCAATCAGCACGAACTCAAGCTCAATCGACCTTTATCCGACTTTCAGGAACTCGTGACATCCGATGGAAACATCGATCAACTACGTCGTCAGGCACGCGCACTCAGCACGCAGCCCTACGTCGACTACGCGTCCATTGAGTACCGACGATACCCGCTACTGCAACCCAATGACCCCTTGTATCAGGGGTCGCTAGATCCGGGCGATCAATCGTATCTCTATGATGGCATCTACAGCATGCATGCCCCCGGGGCATGGGATATCACCACGGGTTCAAGTAGTTCAATTATTGCCATCGTTGACACCGGTATTCTGCCGAATCACCCGGAAATTAGAGATAGATCAGTTGAAGGCTTAGGTTACGACTTCGTCTCGGCTGACGGTCCGCAAGACTACTTCAGCGCCAACGACGGCGACGGGCGTGACAACAACCCCATCGACCCTGGTGATCCGAACAACGGTGGTCCCAGTAGTTGGCATGGCACGGCAGTCGCCAGTGCAGCGGCTGGAAATAGCAACAATTCAGAAGGTATCGCAGGCATTGACTGGAATGCACGCTTGCTACATGCCCGAGCGCTCGGCATTGGCGGTGGCACAGACGCAGACATTATCGACGCGATCAGATGGAGCGCAGGCTTACCAGTCGCTGGTGTTCCAAACAACGCGAACCCTGCCAACGTAGTGAATTTAAGCCTGGGCGGCCCTACTGAATGCACCAAAGCATGGCAGGACGTCATTGACGAAATGGCAGAGCTAAACGTCGTATTCGTCATGGCGGCAGGCAACGAAACCAATAATGCGCTGCGCTCTGCACCGGCTAACTGCGCCAATGTCATCACGGTTGGGTCAAGCACCCCCGGTGGCACCGTTGACGGTGGTTTTTCTAACTACGGTTTAAAAGTCACTATCGCCACTGGCGGCAGAAGTATTTTGGTTGCATCCAATCAGGGCTTTGATTCCGTTAATCCAAATGGCAATTTTATCCGCAAAGAGACTGGCACCAGTTTCTCTGCAGCACTCGCCAGTGGTGCGATCAGCCTGATGCACAGCATTAATCCGGATCTCGGGCCATCACAGGTCAGAGCACTTCTGCAAGAGAGCGCGACCAACTACGCCAGCGGCAGCAATTGCGACCGCTACTACTGCGGTGGAGGCATACTCAATCTGGCAAGAGCCATGACCATGCTGCGTGACGGCAACTTTAACGCCGATCGAGATCTCGCCATGGAACTCGTCACCAATCAAACCACGCCGATAGATCTCCAGCAAAACACCCAGGCCAGTCTGTTTGGCTACAAAGATATCCGCTATTTCTCCGTGACCGCATCAGAGCGAGGACTGCTAACAGCAGAAACCATCGGCAGTAATGACTTATTCGGTTACTTGTTAAATTCTGAGTTGAGCGTTATTGCACTTGACGATGACAGTGGTGATTCCAACAACTTCAGAGTCGCGGCGGTAGTTGACCCGGGCACCTACTACGTTGCGGTTGAAAGATCGCTGCATCGTTTATCCGACGCTGAACTGCAGTTCAGCCTGTCCACATCACTCAGTAATGACACGCCCTCGGCATTTGAATTCTCAAGCGTCAGTAATGCTACTGCGAGCTCATTAATTCAATCAAATTCTGTTTTTATCGAAGGACTCAGCGACAGCAGCGTTCTGACCGTGAGCAACGGATTTTACTCACTGAACGGCGGTGAACTTATCAACACTCCCTCTACGGTTTTCAATGGCGACGAGATCCAGGTGGCGACTCAAACCTCCGGCACTGAGAACCAAACCAGCATCGCAACTATTACAGTAGGTGCTTACAGCACAGACTTTTCCGTTACCACCGGTGACGTGCAAACGCTCGAACAAGGTGGAAAATCAGACTCATCAAGCGGCTGTTCAATACAGAATAACGGCACTCTTGATCCGGCTTTGCTAATGCTTCTTGTGATGGCATGCCTGGGGCTCTATCGCCCGCGGCGCAAAGTCAACACACTCTTCGCGAGTCCAATCAGATCCCGCCGCGCATAAGCTGAACGCCAGAGCGCTCCCTGCTACAATAAAAGGCTACCGAAAAGAAGGGACGCCAACGTGGCAGAAGAAACGATTTTCAGCAAAATCATCAGTAAAGAAATTCCCGCAGACGTGCTGTACCAGGATGACCTGGTCACTGTTTTCCGCGATATCAACCCCGTTGCACCTACCCATGTTCTGATCGTCCCGAACAAGCTGATTCCTACTGTTAACGACATCGAACCAGAAGATGAAGTCACACTGGGGCGAATGCTAGTAGTAGCTAAAAAGATTGCCCGCGATGAAGGCATTAGTGATGACGGTTACCGACTAATTATCAATTGCGGAGATCACGGTCACCAGGAAGTGATGCATATTCATATGCATCTCGTTGGTGGTCGCCCACTCGGACGCATGATTAAACGCGAGACGTAACTCCCTCGCTCGCGCTAGATTACACTCGAAAGAAAAGATCGATCCGCGGCCAAATAATGCCGCAGTCAGAGAAACACATGACAAAGAAATTTGAAAGTACAGACAACTACATCGCCACAGAAGATCTGGCACTGGCGGTCAATGCGGCCATTACCCTCGGTCGTCCTTTGTTGATCAAAGGCGAACCCGGCACTGGTAAAACACAACTGGCAGAAGAAGTTGCCCGTTCGCTTGCAGCCCCGTTGTATCGTTGGCATATAAAATCGACCACGAAAGCACAGCAAGGTTTGTACGAATACGACGCCGTATCGCGCCTTCGTGACTCTCAGCTAGGTGACGAGAAAGTTCATGATATTGCCAACTATATAATCAAGGGAAAACTATGGGAGGCTTTCGAAGAGGAACAGCTTTCCGTACTTCTAATCGATGAGATTGACAAGGCAGACATTGAATTTCCGAACGATCTTCTGCTCGAAATAGACAAAATGGAATTTCACGTTTACGAAACACGTGAGACCGTTGTCGCGAAACACCGACCGCTTGTAATTATCACCAGTAACAATGAAAAAGAACTTCCTGATGCTTTTCTGCGGCGCTGTTTCTTTCACTACATAAAGTTCCCCGATGCCGAGACAATGGAAAAAATTGTTGAGGTTCACTTCCCCTCCATAAAAAAAGATTTGCTTGCGGCGGCTCTCAATGCGTTCTTTGCCATACGTGAGGTTCAGGGAATCAAGAAAAAGCCATCAACCTCTGAACTTCTTGACTGGTTAAAGCTATTACTAGCAGACGAGATTCCAGCCGACGCTCTGCATGCCGATGAAAGTGGATCAATTATTCCAAAATTGCACGGCGCTTTGCTTAAAAACGAGCAAGACGTTCATCTTTTTGAGCGCCTGGTTTTTCTGAACAAGCGTAAGCAATAACCTACCATGGCGTTAGATTCACTAACCAATAGTCAGGCTGGCTCACCGTGCTGATCGAACTCTTATTTAAACTACGCAACGCACGTATTCCAGTGTCCATCACGGAATATCTAGCGATGCTGGACGGGCTCAATCACGGTGTTGCCAACTACAGTATCGACGACTTCTACCACTTTTCCCGAATGTGCCTGATCAAGGACGAGAGACACTTTGATCGCTTTGACAAAGTGTTCGGTGATTACGTCAATGGCTTGCAAAACCTGTTTGACGAAGTCATTGGTGACATTCCAGAGGAATGGCTGCGCCTGGAAGCAGAGCGACTATTCAGCGAAGAAGAGAAAAAAGAAGTTGAAGCGCTCGGTGGTTGGGACAAAATCATGGAGACTCTGCGCGAACGAATGGAAGAACAAAAAGACCGGCACCAGGGCGGCAGCAAGTGGATTGGTACCGGTGGCACGTCACCCTTCGGTGCCAATGGGTACAATCCTGCCGGTGTTCGCATCGGACAAAAAAGCGGTCGACACGGCCGTGCCATTAAAGTGTGGGATAAACGCGAATACAAAAACCTGGATTCCGAGCGCGAGCTCGGCACGCGTAACTTTAAAATGGCACTCCGCAAGCTCAGGCGCTTTGCTCGTGAAGGAGCGCAAGATCAGTTCGACATGAATGGCACCATTGACGCCACCGCTCGCAACGCTGGCTTACTCGACATAAAAATGGCAGCTGAGCGCCGCAATGCAATTAAAGTATTATTGCTGTTTGATGTGGGTGGCTCAATGGACTATCACGTCGCCGTCAGTGAAGAATTATTTTCCGCGGCCAGGAGCGAATTCAAACACCTCGAATACTATTATTTCCACAATTTCGTGTATGAAAAGCTGTGGAAGGATAATCGTCGCCGCCATAACGAAACGCTATCAACAGAAGAGTTTATAAGAACCTATGCTGCCGACTATCGGGTAATCATCGTAGGTGATGCTACCATGAGCCCCTATGAGATCACCGCACCCGGCGGTAGTGTTGAGCACTGGAATGAAGAGGCAGGCGCAGTGTGGATTAACCGTATCCTTGAAAAGTTCCCGCATGCTGCATGGTTAAACCCGGAACCAGCCGCTTATTGGTCACGTGTACCTTCTGTAAAAATCACTCACGAACTCATGCAAGAGCGTATGTATGGACTGACGGTTGATGGCATTGGCAAAGCCATAGATGGCCTGAAGCGCAAGCGCTAGTATTTTTTCCGGCAAGGGGTAACTGCAGAGCGTGGCATTCCCGGTTGTGGTGACGTATTGCAGCAGACCATGGTTATTAGTAAAGGCAGATTGCGTTTTTATGATCAATTCACTCAAACGCGCACAGCGATTGATACACTGAACTAAGCTCCCACAATGACAAATGTAATTCTTGCCTGGGCAGTTCTGCTTTTGGTTCTACTGGTGTTTGCAAACTCCGTGCTTTCAATAGCCGAAGACAATTGCCAGGAAAAATGCGCGCTGCAACGGGCAGACTACGAATATCAGCCGCCTGTTCGTAAGCTGCGCTCAAGAGGCGGTCGTGGCAAGTGCGATTGCATCGAATATAAGTAATAGCAACGCTATATCGCCGCCACGGTAACACTTTTTTATCCCGCATCTCGCCAAAATTAGCGGCAAACGCTGATTCTCTGACTATTCTTAACCTTTTAACGAACTTCTATTCACCTAAACGGTGTTGTCCGGCGGGCAACTTGCAGTGGTGCTGATGTTTTGACATCCGTTGGCATTGCATTTGTTCGTAACAAAACCAACGACACCATACAGGTTGAACCCTAATGACTACACCGTCGCTAGATTTTCGCAGGCCCGCATTGCTGGAAGGCAATAGTGCTGGAAAGCTACCCACACCACATTGGAAAAAATGGGGCTGGTGGTTTTGGCCTGCCAGCGCTGTCGCCATTGGCGCCGGAACCTATTGGGGTGCTCAGCACATAGAGAGGCAGGTAGAATCAGTCGCACCTGTGTTGGTGGGAAAAGCAGGGTTTGATCCAACGACACTGGACTTCAAAGCAAGTTACCGGGACGTTGAGGTTAGCGGCATTTTGCCAGCGGAGGTAAGCGCGAAACAACTTCAACTTATACTCGCAAAATATGCCGGACCTAATGGCGAATCAATCAGAAATGCCAATGTACGCGCCACACAGAAAATAGCACCGGCTATGGAAACACCCGTCGCCAAAGCACCAGACATAAACCCGGAAACTATAGCAATCGAACCAATCGCTGTAGAAAAGGCAGACATTGATGTCGCGGCGACTGTCGCGGACGAAAAACTCACACTTACCGGCTCGGTGCCTTCATTAAGCCACGCAGCTACATTGGTGGCTGCGGCACAACTTTCGTTTGACAAGGCAGATATCGACAACCAACTGAAAGTCGCCGAACAGCCAGCAGCACTTGACAACGCTGATCAATATATTAGCAATCTGGCAACCGTGTTATCGAACCTTCAAGATAATGTTGTCGAAGCGAAGTTAAACCTCGACAACAAGCTGTTGAGCGGAAATATTTCTACCGATACACCGAACGCACAACGCAAGCTTCGGGCGATGATTCTCGACGCTCAGGTGACCGTAGTCGCGGCGAGTAACAACGCTGACGTTGAGGTGGAAACACCAACTCCAATCAATCAAGTCGAGCGGTTACAGCAGGAGATCGCCCTGCTGCAAGATGAAATTAGAGCACATGTTGTATTTGCTCCGGCATCAGATGAACTGCCCGCAACCGCATTTCCGATACTCGAAAAAGTAGCCGCTGCAATGAACCACTACCCGGAGCCAACGGTGGAAATTGGTGGTCACACTGATTCCCAGTCTTCTGAGAGCTACAACATGAGCTTGTCAGAGAAACGTGCTCAGGCAGTGGCTCACTACATCGCTCGAAATGGCGTGCCGATAGAGCGCTTGCGTTCAATCGGTTACGGCGAGAGTTACCCCATATTTGCAAATGATACGGCTGCCAACCGGGCTAAAAACCGCCGGGTCGAATTTTTGGCGCAACGAAAAAACTAACACGCTTTTTAACTCATTTAGAAACAGAACTTACTGCTAATAGGTACACACCATGATCTGGGCACTACTGGAAATAACCTTACCCCTTTGCCTTACATTTCTAGGCGGTTTAATTGCCGGATGGATGTTCTGGCGCTGGCGCAGAACACAGATTACTTCAACTGATTGGGAAGCACACACGCAAAGCAACGACCAGGAGGAAATACTGGCGTTGCGTGGCGAGCATAACAAGGCGCTCACTGTAAACGAGCAGATGCAAACAAAAATCTCTTCGTTGGAGGAAACCGTCGAGAAGCAGATCAACGAATTAGTCATCACCAACAAAAATTCTAAACGACTATCCGACGAACTTGCTGCCGCTAAGCTCAAGCTTGAAGCTCAACCTGAAAGCCTTGAAGATCAGTCAAGCGTGGTCAGCGATCTACATAACAAGTTAGCTCAAGCGAATATCGCCTCTACCGGATTATCTGCGAAATTTAATCAAGCTTCAGGACGAACAGAAGAACTTACAAAGGCAAACAACGAACTACAGCAAAAGTTAAAACAGTCTGAAACGATTGCTAATGAACGCGACGCGGCTATCGCCAAGTTGGAGATACTTGAGGAGCGATTGTCACAATCGAATCTAGCAAGTACTGAACTAGCTCAAGCCAAATCACAACTGGCAACACTTGACGAAAAGTTCAAAAACTTTCAGGCCAGCGTTGTTGCCAACCGACGAGTGACTGACGAAGAAAAATCAAAACTACGTGCCACAGCAGATCAACTTCGGTCAGAGCTCAACGCTGATAAACAAAAATCCGGCCCAAACAACGCAACCGTTGAACTCAATCAGGCTAAGGCGAACATTGCCAATTTAAATTCCCAACTGAACGAAGCAAAACTCAAGCTCGCACAGAACAGCGCGAACGACTCTGTTCAGACGCCCGCAGATGCAACCGACAAGATCGCGGAGCTTAACGAAAAAAATAGTGAGCTCAGAAAAGCGCTTGAACGCTTGCGCAACAACAACGCTTCAAACGCGAATGCTCCTGCGACGGCAAATAGCCCTGAAAACAATCAGGACATACAACGGATACGACGAGCACTGGCCGAAACGCGAGCACAGTTGAATCATGAAAAAACACGAAGCGCAAATATGGAATCAAAGCTCACAGAGCAAAAAGAATCTACCGCATCACCCGTAACCCCAATAAGCGTTGGACAAATAAAGAAGCTCAAGAGCGAACTTGCAGCAAAAGAAGTACGCATCGCAGCACTTGAGAAAAAACTTAAAAACAAGCCGGCCAAACAAAACAGGACTGACAAACAAAACAAAGCGGCTAAGCAGAAGCCAAGTGCAGATTGGCAAAAGGGCCAAACTAAACTAGGCACACCGGGTAGTAATCACAAAGATGATCTGACGGCAATCAATGGCATTGGCCCAAAGATAGAAAAAGTGCTTAACCGACTTGGAATTAAAAGCTGGGAGCAACTCGCAGCACTTAAGGCAGCAGACATCAAAACTGTTGACGACGCATTAAAGGATTTTTCAGGCCGGATAAAGCGTGATGAGTGGGTTCCACAAGCTAAAGCGATTATGCGCAACGGTCACCAGCCAATTAATTCAAAAGCGGCGCTAACTACAAAGCCAAAGAAAACCAAAAAACCAAAAAAGAATGCATGGCAAAACGGCACGACTAAGTTCGGCACACCCGGTTCATCTCACCGCGATGACTTGAAAGTTATCAACGGCATTGGCCCGGTAATAGAGAAATCGCTAAACAGGTTCGGGGTAAAGTCGTGGGAACAACTGGCCACACTTTCAGCCAAAGATGTTAAGACTATTGATGCAGCGTTGGCGTTCCCGGGTCGAATTGATCGCGAGCAATGGGTCAAGCAAGCGAAAGATCTGGTCAAACTCTACCCGATTCAAAACGAACGCCCGACGCGACGAACCTTCCTGAACCAGGCTGCGTCCTGATCACTGGTCACGAAGAAACCTGCCAGACTTTATAAAGTGCACTGCCTGTTCAATCACGGCTTTTGATTTCATCATAAACGTGTGAGTGACAGGCAGTGTTATAAAGTCACTCATCCCATCGACCCTAGTATGAGCTACTGACACTTTTCCATCATCCGGGTTGGGTAAAAACTGCGATAGTATCGGGTTAAACGTTTTAGTTCCGGCAATAACCCCAAGCTCAAAGTCCACCGCCCCAAGTTGCATCGGGATGCTTTGAGCATCGGTCCCGAGTTGCATGCCTGCCGGTCCATTGATCAGTTTATACCCTGGTACAGATTTTAAATTATCAACCACCTGGCTACCTTGATTCGGCGGCGCTAACATCACAACCCGACCCAGCGTCGGGATCTTGTTGTGCTGCAGATAATATCGCAACAATATCCCACCCATAGAATGAGTGACAAAATGCACTCTTTCAGTTGCGCCGCATTTATCATAACCCAATGCTTTTACGGCCAGCGGTGCGAGCTTTTCCACAGTATGCTTTCGGGAGGGGTAATCAACGTTAATCACCTTGTGACCTTCAGCTTCGAAAGGCTCTATCAAATGCCTCATAGCGCCGGCAGTCCTGGCCAGGCCATGCAGCAATACCACACAATCTGCCGATGCGGTGACTGGTACTGCGGACAACGCTCCTAGCAATACGGGTACAGCGAAATAATTTGCATTTCCCATCAGTAGAGCGAGTCATTTAACATAATTATTTATAGCCGCACTGTGGCGCCATTCAATCGCAGTACGCAATCAAGCTAGTGGCTGGTGCAGACCTCTGGAAATGACTCATCTAACGGTTTTCGACTTGAAGTTTGCAACATTTTGCTGGATCTCCCCAAACGTTCTCAGATGAGCTCCAAAACGTCGATTATATGTCGACAAGCCAGCCAGCAATTTTTCAGCGCCTGCTTTGTCTGGGAAATTGCCCACGCTCAAGCTATATTGTGTGCCGCCTTTGCTATTCACCCGCTCCGGGTAGATAGCAGTGGTGAATTCTGACGGCAGATCCTTTGCAAACTGCACAAGAAACGGCCGATTGACAGTCAATGCCAACTGTACGGTGTAGTACTCTGGTGTTTGGGTAAGAACCCAGTCTGTACCCAGCTGCCCATCCTGAGCATCAGTGAAGTTCTCATCAGAGGCGGGAACCTGGTCCTGTGGAACAACCTCCAGAGGCGTTACAGGGATAGCTGCAGCCGATTCGACCTGCACCGGCGTCGGGCCGGGAAGTTCCCTTGCGGCGACGGTAACAATAGTCGAGGCATTAAGGTTGGCAGTAGCGGAAGAATCAAGCACCTTTGAATCATTTAAGCCTGACGCTGTAGTGTATGAACCAAGCAACTCTCCTGACGAATTCAGTGCGCCACCTGATGTCGACTCGAGACCTTCCTCTGCAATACTTTTCAGCAGAGCTATTCGTTCATCGGTGAGCTCAGGCGTCACCACCTCTTCTACGGCAATTGCAGGGGCACTGACAGCCGCCAATGGCCGTGATGGCGATGCAGGGTTTCTGCTCATGATGTACCAGCACAGTGCCAGGAACCCGCCGAACAGGGCGAGCTGAAACACAAACATCAGAATATCAAGAAGCCAGAACAGCAATCTATACTGAGGGTGGTAAAACCGGTAGCGTCGGAAATCTTCACGTAGTTCGTGAATTGCGCTCATCTACAATGCATCCAATAACAGAATTGTCCGTTTTATAACACATCTACGCTGGCAACAACCGACGCTACTGACTTGAATTTATCATTCGTTTATGAAATTAACACGTACAAGTTGTATCAAAAAAGAAACACTTAGAAAAAGTAATCACCAAACTGATTGACATCAGCGATCTCACTGGTTCCTAAGCCAATAATATGCAACAACTCCACGGTATCCGAGAAGTCGAGTTTTTCTGACGGACTTAAATAGCGAAACGCCGCCGTCCATTCTGCCGAGTAACGGCTCGATTGCGCACGTGAGACAAAAGACCCGTTATTGTGGCTTTCAAATCGCAGGTCCGCAGTACCATTGGGATTGTTACCATCATCAATGCGCACATATTTGGTATTGTCACGAGTGTAATTCAGTGCCGAGGCAAGCGAGTGACCTTCATTCCAGTCACTGTGTTGAATCACGTGAATACGCAGTGATGTGTCGAACTCACTGTGCAACTGGTTGATTCGCTGAACAACCGCAGCGGTAAAGTCCGATGGACCGCCCTCTGCCACCCAAACCCTACCGCCTGCAGCGAGTGTCGCTGTCCAGCGATTCACTGCGGCGCTCACTGACCCTTGAAGATTGCTATGGGCGTTAAGCCAATTACTACCCCACACTGCATTCATCACAGCTTCCGATTCAGCATCATAGCGATCACGGCTGTACACACCATAGGTACCCGCTACCACCTGTACATTTAAACCCAACTTTTCGGTCATCATTAACGCCGCCACCGCAGCGTGGCCGTCATCTCGATCTGGCGCATGGTCAAAGTGAATCGCCACCAGATCGCGTTGCCTGTCAAAACTGCCAGTGATACCCGGAACAGCGTTGCCTGTCGCAACCACCGGAGTGCTTACTATCGGAGTTGTTGTGCCGCCGGTTTGGCACGACGCCACGCCATCCCAACCCCACCCGTCACCATCTTCATCAACACAGGAGGCCGCAGTGGCTGGTCTTGCCGCTGCACCTGCCGGTTGTGGTATCAGACCGACAACACATGTCGCCTGCCCGTCCCAACCGTATCCGTCCCCATCAGGGTCTGCGCACGCAGCTTGATTCACTGTCGCAGAAACACGACAGGACGCACTGCCATCCCAGCCCCAACCATCCCCATCAGAATCGGTGCACTGCTGGGAGAAACCCGGCGCTGCCCACACGGTGGCACCGAGTAAAGTGGCCATTAGAATAGCCGGTCGAAAAATTGTTAACAACGGTCACACCCTCATCGAATTCGCAATATCGCGGAGTTTAGCGACGCGTGCCCGCCAACACTGTCTAGTGCTTCATGTTTCTGATGGAACCAATAGAGCTTTACTATTTGGTCATTTCTTGGCTACATGGACAATTTTTCGCCGGCAGAGAGCAAAACACCGGAATCTCCCATTGACTATTTTCCCCAAGTCACCACACTCTCCGTTCCCAGTTTATATTTAGCGCCGATGAAGACTCCTAAACGTTTGCTTCCGTTGATCGAAGACGGTTTGATCGACGAAGTGCTGCATCCTTTAATGAGCGGCAAAGAAGCAACCGTGTATGTTGTACGCTGTGGCCAGGAGATACGTTGCGCCAAAGTATACAAAGACGCAGCGCAAAGAAGCTTTAAGCAAGCAGTTCAATATCGCGAAGGTCGAAAGGGTCGAAACAGTCGACGCCAGCGTGCAATTGAAAAAGGCTCAAAGTTCGGCCGAGGCCAGCAGGAAGCAGAATGGCACAATGCTGAAGTCGATGCCCTGTACAAATTATCTGACGCAGGAGTGCGTGTCCCTGAACCCTTCGGTTGCTTCGACGGGGTCTTACTTATGGAACTCATCACTGATCAGAACGGAGAAGCCGCCCCTCGTCTGAATGATGTGACCGTTCCAGCCGACCTGGCCGTTGAAGATCACGCCACTGTCATGGAATACGTCAAACTGATGTTGTGTGCCGGCCTTGTTCACGGCGATTTATCAGAGTTCAATGTACTGGTAAATGAAGACGGCCCGATCATCATTGATCTGCCACAAGCCGTCGATGCTGCAGGCAACAACCACGCTAAAAGCATGTTGACTCGCGACGTCAACAACATGACACAATATTACGGCCAGTTTGCACCGGAACTTCTCAACAGCCGCTACGCTGACGAGATGTGGTCTCTTTATGAGCAAGGTGAACTGCTGCCGAGCACCGTGCTAAGCGGAGAGTTCCAGAGTATTGATAAAGAAGCAGACGTCGATTCCGTCATGTCGCAAATCAAAGAGGCTTACAAAGAAAAGCTTGAACGTGAAGCTCGAATGCGAGAAGAGGATTAACGCCGCACTGCCACGCATGCCTATAAAAAAGGAACGCCAAATACGATGTCACACAGCAACCAACCCGCCAAAACGATGCACCTTATTGCCGCAGTAGCGCTGATCGCGAGCACCACACTTATGCTCGGCTGTGATGCAGTGATTGACTGTTTTGATAACGACGGACCGGTATTCAACAATACCACCCTCGAAACCGCCACACTTAACCAGGTATATAGCCACACTATCGGCGCTTCGGTAGAAAACGAACTTTTCGACGATCGCTTCGACTATGAGTTTAGTTTGCTAAGTGGCTCGCTACCCCCCGGGATCACTGTTGTACCGGTCGGACAACGCGATCTATTGCTCACCGGTACAGCGACCGAACTAGGCACCTACACTTTTGTGCTAAATGTCTATGTAGATGATGGACTCAATGCCACGGACAGCGGTTTGTGCTACCGGAATCGTGACAAGGAATTTCAGCTTGTGGTGGAGCAAGATGGCA
>CALISD010000062.1 GCA_938041955.1 uncultured Granulosicoccaceae bacterium
TCCCATGGAAGCCCAAAAAGCAGACAAGGCCGGCGACAAGCGCTCGATAAGAATGCACCAAAGCAAAACGATGATAGGAAGTAAGTAATACAAACCCGTCATGGCCACTTCACCAGGCCTTGGTAGGACTAATAAGGGTGCATTCGGGTCGTCCATTTTTAGATCATCGCGTCGGGCACTCAAGGTGATCAGGATGAAATAAGCAACAAGGAATATGGCTGCAGCTCCCCAGAACGTCATGCCGGGAAATGCAGTGCCGATCCATCCTAGCCCGTAATACACAATGCCGCCAAGAGCGACGAAGGCCAAGAATCCGAATAGAAATCCGATGAGTTTCTGCATTCCAGTGATATGCGATGGTGGCTTTTCTAAGCCAACCAGATCCAATTTCAACGCTTCAAGATGAACGATATACACTAATGCGATATAGGAAATTAACGCCGGTAATAGCGCATGTTTGATCACTTCCGGATAGGAAATACCTGTGAACTCGGCTATTAGAAATGCCGCCGCGCCCATTACGGGCGGTGTTAATTGTCCGTTGGTTGATGAAGCCACTTCTACGGCACCCGCCTTTTCAGCGGAAAAGCCTGTGCGCTTCATCAGCGGAATAGTAAACGTACCGGTGGTAACCGTGTTAGCGATAGATGAACCTGAATACAAGCCGCTCATGGCTGACGCCACAACTGCAGCTTTAGCTGGCCCGCCTCTTAAATGCCCCAATAACGCGAACGCTATCTTGATGAAAAAGTTGCCTGCTCCAGCCTTCTCCAGAATCGATCCGAATAATACAAACAAGAATATAAGTGACGCAGAGACACTTAGTGCAACACCGAAAACACCCTGGCCTTGCATCCAGTAATGCCACATTGCTTTGCCATACGACGCGCCTTTCCATTGCACACCATCAGGTAAAACAGCCGCATCTCCAAAGAAAACATACGACACAAAAATGGAGGCGACAATCAATAAGGGTAAGCCAAGGGTACGAAATACCGCAACACCAAGGACGATTAAACCGATCGTCGAAATAACAAGATCGGAGGTGGTTGGCAAACCTGCGCGCGCCGAGAGAGCCTCCCGGAAGTAGAGAATGTATAGGCAACTGACAACACCACCTAACGCGAGCAACCAGTCATACCATGGAATTCGATCCCGACTGCTTGATTTAAATAATGGATACGCAAGTGCCGCCAGCACAAAGCCAAATGACAAATGGATTAAACGCGCCGCGGTATTGGTGACTGCAAAATTGAGCCCGGTGACATCCGACAACCAGTACGGAACATTTGAAGCAAAGTACAATTGAAAAATTGCCCACAATAAGGCAATACCGGTAACCAGCTTTCCAACCCAACCCGATGGCTGCCGTCCGCCGGAATCTATCTCGGCCACAAAAGTGTCTAACTCCTCTTGTGTTAGTTTTTTACCAGCCATGCTTTCTCCTCCGACGTAGATTACTTACTGCGTATAAAAAAATAGCCCGGTGAATCCGGGCTATCTTCTACAGACTAATAATAAAAATTACATCCAACCACGTTCTTTATAGTACTTCACAGCACCGTCATGCAAAGGCGCCGACAAAGAATCAGAAATCATTTCTTCTTCTTTCAAGTTACCAAACGCAGGGTGTAATTTTTTGAAGGCGTCAAAGTTTTCAAATATTGCCTTCACAACAATGTACACGGTTTCTTCTGGAACATCAGAGCTGCTTACGAAAGTAGCGCCAACACCGAAAGTAGTTACGTCTTCAGCATTGTTGTACATGCCAGCTGGAATAGTCGCCGTACGGTAGTAGGAATTGTCTGCTACCAGCTTATCAATAGCCTCACCGGTAACAGGAACCAATGTAGCGTTGCAAGTTGCTACCGCTTCTTGTACCGCTGCAGCTGGATGACCCACCACACCAAAGTACCCGTCAATCTTGCCATCACATAAAGCAGCACTTGTTTCTGCAAACTTCATCTCTGCAGCAAGCTTAAGATCTTTACGGCCCCAACCCAAAGCAGCTTCCATCACTGACCAGGTACCTTCAATACCTGAACCAGGCTCGCCAATGTTAAAACGCTTACCCTTCACGTCTTCAATACCGGCGATGCCAGCATCCGGGTGTGCAATAACGGTAACCGGCTCCGGGTGTACGGAAAATACAGCACGCAGGTTTTCAAATTTACCCTGATCTTCGAACTTAGCAGTTCCGTTCCAGGCGTGGTATTGCCAGTCAGACTGTGCAACACCGAAATCAAGTTCACCGGCACGGATGGTGTTGATGTTGTAGACCGAACCACCTGTCGATTCAGCTGAGCATCGAATACCGTGCTCTTTACGATTCTTGTTCACCAGACGACAAATAGCACCACCAGTCGGATAGTAAACACCTGTGACGCCACCGGTACCAATTGAGATAAATTGCTGGTCTGCAGCACCTACAACACCAGCTACAGTCAAACCTAATAGCGCCGTCGCAAGCGACGTTAATTTTTTCATTTTACTTCCCTCGAAATTATAAGTTCAGACCGGCCAACACACCGAATCTCTTTCATTATACCCCGTCGCCCATCACTCGATGCCGCGATTACCCCAAGCTTGCCTCTGTTAGCTCCCAAGAACAACCAAGTACACACACGTAGTCGACTCCACGGACAGATGACCGCCCGGCTAGCCTGTACAACTCATTTAGCCAGTTAAATTAGCGAGTTACACTACAAAAGTGCTTAGTCACGCACTTAGAATCGACCCCTGCAACCTGCAGGCACAGCATGAGACCGGAGTCACTCCGCCTTCACAACACCACCATGCATAGAGTGCCGGCGGGTAATTTCATCGTGCATCGCAGAAACCTCCCGACTGGCGGTGGTTTCGCACAGCGCCGGCACCACCGCGTGCACCAGTGCAGCCGACGCCGCCTTAGACAGTCGAAAAGACATAGTCATGGCAAACCGCATATGCTGAAAGTAAGTCTCATCAACTTCAGCATGGTGTTCACGGCAGGATTGAATAAATTGCCGCCCGGGCAGGATTAATTTGACTGGTTTTGAGGTGGCCATGCAGCGTCTTCCGAATCAGTGGGAAGGGATAGGTTGCCACTCAACAAGCGACAATATATCCCAATATTTTCACTAATTTGTCCATTTTCGGGATATCATCCCAATAATTATGAATAAATTAGACACATTCGACCAGGCAATTCTAAAAATACTGCAACAAGATGCAGGCATCAGCATGGATGCTCTGTCGGAACGAGTTAATCTGTCACGCAATGCCTGCTGGAGACGAGTCAAGCAGCTGGAAGAATCCGGCACAATACGGGGCCGTGTAGCCTTAGTGAATCCGGACTCTATCGGATTGGGCCTTTCAGTTTTTGTACTGATTCGAACCAATCAACACGGGCCAGAGTGGCTGGCCGACTTTGAACGCGCAGTAAAAACCACCCCAGAAATTATTGGCGCCCACAGAATGACTGGCGATCTTGACTACGTTTTAAGAGTGCGTATTGCAGACGTAAAAAGCTACGATCGCTTTTATCAGAAGCTCATAAGTCAGGTTGCGATTGCCGACATCTCAGCAAGTTTTGTTATGGAAGACATTGTCGATACCACACTGTTGCCCATCGGTGAGCCATTGGCCTGACCCAAAGTTGCTCAATCACACGCCGGACAAGGCGCGCATTTGTCAGAGCACTCACAACCTAGCTGTTAGCATTCCAGATACTACGCGCACTTACCTGAAGCCATGCAGAAGCTCTATTGAAAACCCAATCTCATTTTGGTCCCAGTGTAATCCTGTTTTTCAGCACAGCGCTCTGGGGTATTTTCTGGTGGCCGCTACGACATATTGAGAATGCCGGAATCTCTGGCGTCTGGGCAGTTGTGGCAATCAACATGGTCCCTCTACTATTTTTAGTACCACTGGTCATAGTGAGGCGTAAAAAATTTTTCAACCATATAAAAGCCAAATGCTTTATCGGCATTGCTATGGGTGGCGGCATGGCTTTCTATGCTATGGCATTTTTATACACCAACGTGTTGCGCACCACCCTGTTGTTTTACATGAGCCCGGTTTGGGCAACATTGCTCGCCATTCTCATATTGAAAGAGAAAACCACCTACTGGCGCTGGCTTGCGATAGCTGTAGGTTTTAGCGGCCTGGTATTGATACTGATTGATAAGGGTGCATCGGACGTAACACAAGCGTTTAATCGTGGCGATTTATTCGCGGTATTGTCTGGATTGTTGTGGGGATACGGAACGGTACTGGTAAGAAAATCAACCGACATCCCCGCAATCGATATAGTACCGAATCAATATTTCTGGGCCATGTTGATCAGCACCTTTGTATTACTTACGACGGCGGGATCACCTGAATTTAGAGTTCCCAACCCGGAGCAATGGCTTAACGCTCTGCCTTTAATTATAGGGTTTTATGTAATCATCACGCTACCGACCATTTTTATATGCACACGGATATCACAGATTCTGTCACCCGGGCGAGCCTGCCTGCTAATGATGTCGGAAGTGCTGGTAGCGGGCATCAGCGCACCATTAATTGCCGGTGAATCTATTTCTGCAGTGGAATGGACGGCTGGGTTTTTGATTGTCGCGGCAACACTGATAGAAGTGTACAGCCCGCAAACCGAACAGCTTACTTAGCCTCAGTTCGCCTTACTAAATATATCGATCACCTTACCGTTAGTATCGTCGATAAAGTAAACCACTGAGCTATCAACATAATTGTACTCAGTGGCATATAAATGCCATAAATCGCTGATGTCGGTTTTTAAATCAACTCGCGTCTGGTACTGGACTCTGTCCCAAAAGCCTTTGTCGAGCCGCACCTCCATCTGACCTTTCTGTGCACGCTTCAGCTCAAGAAACATCTCTGCACCAACCAGCTCATTCAGGTTAGAAATTGCATTACTGATGTCATTCCAAACAACATCTTCACTCGCTTCATCCTGAGTTGATGATGGTCCGGCAGCCTTTGCTTCAATCACCACAGCCTGTGGACTGACTGGTGTTTGCAGCCCGGAAAGCTGTCCACCCGCTCGCAGCTCATCAGACAAAGGCTCAGACTGCACCAACTTAAAGACAGCGATCAGCACGACAAAAAGCAGCGACACAGGGGCAAGACTCCATACAATTTTTTTCAGCGATAAATACAATTGCACTGTCTCGCTACCTGTGGGTTAAGTGTGGAAAGCGGAATCTCACGATGCCGCGGACCGAGTAGTAAACTAAATGTTGCGCATCATGTACAGTGACAAGATTCCAGAATCAGATAAATTTTTATTTATCTATTTTATTCAATAACTTAAAACCATTAAAAACCGTTAAATGTACGTGATTCCATTCCTTTACAAGATCACAGATCAAATAATCGCATATTCCCCACCCAATCCTCGCCATTCGGACTTATCCAAAGTTATACTCGATCTAATCTGATAAAAAGCCGCTATGAAATTGAATTCACTGGAACTATGCTCTGACTTTACTGACACCCTGCCAGGCGACACGGACAGCAAAAACTACCCTCGGCAGGTGTACAAATCAGTTTGGTCAAAAACAGAACCCACACCAGCGAGCGCGCCAACTCTCGTCAGCCACATACCTGAACTGACACAAGCGCTTGGTATTGACACCACAGACCCCGGCGCTGCGTCTTTCTTCACAGGTTCTACCCTCGCAAACAACAGCCTGCCGTACTCCATGCGCTACGGTGGCCATCAGTTTGGCAATTGGGCCGGTCAACTGGGCGATGGCCGAGCCATCTCTCTCGGAGAGATGCTCGACCACGACAAGCAGCACTGGACGCTGCAATTAAAAGGCGCCGGCCCGACCCCTTACTCCAGACAGGGGGATGGCTACGCGGTCATTCGATCATCCATTAGAGAGTATATGTGTGCTGAAGCGGTACACCATCTCGGCATTCCCACCACCCGGTCTCTCACTTTGTGCACAACCGGTGAGACCATTGCCCGGGATGTGTTTTACGACGGCAACGTCACCATGGAGCAAGGCGCTATCGTGTGTCGAGCGGCTCAGTCATTTATTCGATTCGGCAACTTCGAAATTCATGCAGCCAGTGACGAAACCGATTTACTAAAAACGCTTGCAGACTATGTCATCCGTCGCGACTTCCCACATTTAGGTGCACCAGGGCCAGAGGTTTATCAACAGTGGTTTAGGGAGATTCTTAACGCCACGGCAAGCACTGTCGCACATTGGCAACGAGTCGGGTTTGTCCACGCAGTGATGAATACCGATAATATGTCGATCCTTGGTCACACAATAGACTATGGCCCCTATGGCTGGCTTGAAGAATACGACCCCCGCTGGACACCCAACTATGTTGACAACAGCATGCGCCGCTATTCTTATGGCAACCAACCTGAGATCGCACTGTGGAACCTTTATCGCCTAGCCAACGCACTGATTCCGTTATTTGATGCTACAGAGCCACTTGAAGAGGTACTGGGGGAATATCGAAGTACGTTTGATGACACCTGGAACAACATGCTGGCTAACAAACTGGGCTTAAAAAACTATCAACCAGAAGACAAAGAACTATTTGATGCTCTATGGCCGACACTTTCATTAACAGGCACTGATTTCACTATCTTCTTCAGACAGCTTTCTATCATTACGCCCGAGATGGACAAGGCTGCTGTACGGTCAATCTTACTACCCGCTTTCTATAAAGAGGAAGAATACAACGGCGAGGTTGAGGCTGGCTTTATCAGTTGGCTGACCCGCTGGCAGCAACGTGTTCGCAATGAAGACGCGAATGCCAGAAAAGCAAAGATGCAAGCCACCAATCCCAAATATGTACTCAGAAATTACCTGGCGCTTAATGCAATTGAAGCTGCTGAGAACGGTGACTTTAGCGTAATGGAGAAGATCATGCAGGTACTGCGAAATCCTTATGATGAACAGCCGGAAGCCGACAACTATGCCGTTCGTCGACCAGACTGGGCCACTAGCAAACCAGGCTGCACCATGTTGACCTGCTCAAGTTAGGCAACAATAAACCTGCATTCCTGATCAATATGCCAGTCAGAACTCACCATGCTAAAAAGAATGCGGCATGAGACATGCCCTGACAAAGCCTCTTGAATCTGATAGCGCAGGGGTAAGAAATGGAAGTTTCACTGGATAAGAACGAACATACAGGCACTGAAATTCCAGACACAAAATGGCTGAATGCAATCCTAAAAAGCGTAGACACCCCATCCACCAGGATTAACGGAATTCAGCTACCCGGGTTTCCGGTAGCGGAAACACAAACACGAACCATACAAGACGGCGCTACTGAGGCCATGCTCCGCGGTGCATTCAAGCTGTATTCGCATGTTAAAGACGCCGCCGCCAGAAACAACACACCACTGACTGCCGACACAAAAGTGCTCGACTTCGGCTGCGGCTGGGGCCGTATTGCCAGATTTTTTCTGAGAGAAATAAAAAAGGAAAATTTGTTTGGCGCAGAGGCGTTACACGAACTGGCCAAAGCTTGCAACGAGACCTTTATATCAGACAATTTCTTCACCATAGATCAGCAGGGATCACTGCCATTTGAAAATGCCAGTTTCAACCTGGTGTTTGCAAACTCTGTTTTTAGCCACCTGACTGTAGAACTAAATTTACATTGGCTAAACGAGATCCATCGAGTACTTGATGACAGGGGCATGGCAATGCTGACAATCATCAACGAGGACACGTACACCACTATGGCTGACAGCCACCAAGGTGACTGGCTTAAGAAGCTCGGCTTTGAAAAAGAGGAATCACTTGCACGGCTTGCAAATGGTGAGTTTCTTTGGAACTCAACCAACCGTCAGGGCAATCTTGAAGGCTACGGATTTGCTGCCATCCCACTCAGCTGGATTGAAGCGCACTGGTCAGACAAGTTCAAAATCGTTGAATATATACATGACTACTCTCAATGCATTGTGGTACTTGAAAAGCAGTAACACCACTTCTTCTACCATCATGACCATGCGTTAGGCGCTGCTATGAACCGGCTTCCAGCGACTAAAAATAATAAGCCCTATCACTATCGACAATGCCGACAATAGAAACGGCGCCGATGGCAAATAGATCGGTGCATCATTGTTAGTAAAGTAGCTAAACACTCGAGTCATCAGAAAAGGGCTGACAATAGTCGCCACAGCAGTAAGAGACCCCATCGCACCTTGCAGCTCCCCCTGCGCATTTTTCGGCACGCTGTTACTCATCAAACCCTGCAGTGCGGGAACCGCCACCGCACTGAAAACACTGATCGGCATAAAGGCAAACACATGCCATGTTTCAGTCATAAACGGGTACACAGAGAATGTCAGCAGATGCATACACATACCGAAGATAGCCGTGTTCTTTTCCCCGAAGCGCGTAAGAATCGGGCGAATTAATGCACCCTGGATAATCACAATACCAAAGCCATAAGCCGCCAGTGACATGCCGACCATACGAGCATCCCAGTCAAACTGGGCGCGGCCAAAAAAGGCCCAAATAGAAGGGTAGACAAAGAAAGCAATACTAAGCAGCAGAAACACCGCAAGCATAGGCATCAAAGTAGGCAGCTTCTTCATTTGCTTGAATGCACCAAACGGATTGGCACGACGCCAGTCAAAGCTGCGACGGTTCGCATCAGTGACCGTTTCCGGCAAGACGAAGTAGCCAAACAAAGCATTGGCAAAGGCGATGGTTGCTGCCGCAAAGAACGGTGCACGTGATCCGTACTCCGCAAGCAATCCCCCCAGCATGGGGCCTAAAATAAAACCCACCCCGAAGGCCGCGCCTAACAAGCCGAAGTTCTTGGCCTTATCTTCGTTGGTGGAAATATCAGCCATGTACGCTGATGCTGTCGATTGCGTGGCCGCAGTGATTCCACCGACAAATCGACCAAGAAACAACAACCACATGGACTGTGCAAAGCCCATCACCAGATAATCCAGCGCCATGACTACCAGCGCTACCAGTAGCACGGGCCTGCGCCCGTAAGTGTCTGACAGGCCACCAATGAAAGGTGAAAACAAAAATTGATTGATGGCGAATACCACCGTCAGGCTACCACCCCACAGGGCAGCCTCGCTTAAATCCATGTTGCCGACTTCGCGAATTAAATCAGGCATTACCGGCATGATGATGCCGATACCCATGGAATCGAGCACGATAGTAATGAATATAAAAACGACAGGCAGGCGCATAGGTCGTGGGTCTACGGTTTTTAGTTACTGCTGGAATAAGCCCGAATTAATCAGGCTCGGATAAGGCTCAGTCTACTTGCCTTTCCATACCGGGTCGCGCTTTTCCGCAAACGCACGTGCACCCTCTAACTGATCTTCAGAGCCATACAGCTTATCTACCGAGGTGAGCTGTCTTTTTGAAATACGGTTAAGCGCATCCTGAAATTTCATGTCCTCTGCCTCTCGAACTACCTCCTTTATTGCGGCATAAACCAATGGCGGACCGGAGGCAAGTAAACGCGCAAGCTCCCATGTTTTATCCAGCAGTTGCGCAGGCTCGCAGACTTCTTTCAGTAAGCCCCACTGCAGAGCCTCTTGCGCATCAAACCACCGGCCGGTTAATAGTAAATCCATCGCAACATGATACGGAATGCGCTTTGGCAACTTGACTGATGCTGCATCAGCGACAGTACCAGAGCGAATTTCCGGCAATGCAAAACTTGCCGTGCTGGATGCCATGATCAGATCACAAGACAAAGCGATCTCCAGGCCACCACCACAGCAAATACCATTGACCGCACAGATCACAGGCTTATTCAGATTCCCCAACTCCTGCAAGCCACCAAACCCGCCAATGCCATAGTCACCGTCGACTGCATCGCCATCGGCGGCGGCCTTCAGATCCCAACCAGGGCAAAAGAACTTGTCACCCTCAGCGCGCAGGATCGCCACTCTAAGTTCAGGGTCATCACGAAACTGCATAAACGTCTCACCCATGATACGACTGGTGGCAAGATCAATGGCATTTGCTTTTGGACGGTCAATGGTGACCTCCAGTATATGGCCTTCACGGCGTGTTTTGATGGGTGAGTCTGTCATTGATTAGTCCTGAACTGATAAAGTTTCCGAAGCGCTGATAAGCGCATCAACCACCACCGCGCCGCTCTGCAGGCAGAGTAAAGGATTAATCTCCACTTCACAAAGATGATCAGCATTCGCTTCAACCCATTCACACAATTTTGTTATTGCATTAATGATGGATGGAACATCTGCTGCAGCCTGGCCACGATAGCCTTCGAGCACTTGGTGTATTCGTAATTTCGCAATATGTTGCTGCAACTGTTCTGCAGAAACTGGCAATAACAGTGAAACGGTATCACGCATCAACTCGGTTAATATGCCACCGGCACCGACAGTCAGCTTGAATAAGCCATCAGGTTCACGCACCACACCGATCAGTAACTCTGCTATAGCCCCCTGGTGGTAAGACTCCAGTAAGACAACATCACAGCTGGTGAGCAGATACCCCGCATGAGTGCGCAACGCGTCCTCAGTCTGCACATTCAGTATCACACCACCCTGCTCTGTTTTATGGGCCAGCCCGGAGACTTTGATCACTAGCGGATATCCCACTGACTCAGCAGCTTCAATAGATTCGTCTACCGAGCGAGCCTGAAACGCAGTGGCTACAGGCAAGCCTGCATGCAGCAATATTCTCTTAGCGTCGTACTCAGACATTACGATCGGAGACTCTATCAAATGATGCGTTTGCAGCAACGGTTTAGTCGAGTAGTTAAGCAGGTCAATAGCGCTGCCAACAAATGCAGCGGCCGCTACCGCATCAAGTGCTTCTTCTATCCCGCCGAACGCTGGAATATTCTTTTCCATCAGCTGCTCGCACACTGACTCCGGCAGGTTTTCCGGTAACGTCGCCAATACCGCCACCGCGGCACCAGTGGCATCACGCGCTGCAAGCAGTGCATCAATGGCCACCCACCAACTGTCATCGGCGCAGGTATCTGCACGCGGAAAATCAATTACTAAAAACGTTATTTCTGCAGGGGTTTGCAGCATCGCAGCAAACGTTGCTGTCATTGCCTCAAGGTCATTCCAAATATAAGTGTGATAGTCGAGCGGATTAGCCAACGCTACCATCGGACCCAGTGCGTCGCGTAACGCTTGCTGCTGTGCGGCACTCAGCGATGGGTATTCTAACGGCCTGTCAGCAATGGCATCTGCCATCAAACTCGCCTCACCCCCTGAGCAACTCATCGAAGCTATGGTATTGCCGTTTAAAATCCCGCAGGTGTGTAATAACTTAAGCGACTCAAGAAAGGAGGGAATTGAAAAAACACGCGCAAAACCCAAATGCTCTATTAATGCACTCGATGCAGCATCAGTCCCGGAAAGTGAATTGGTGTGAGAGACCATTGCCGCTTGTGACTGTTCCGATCGACCGGCCTTGATGACGACTATACCGATGCCCTTTTTGCGTGCTTTGGCAGCCAGGAGTTGCAATCCACGATAATCTCCAAAGCCTTCTACGTGTAGTCCAATAGCGGTAACACGCTCGTCATCAAGAAGCGCCATTGCCATATCAGCAATACTGACCTGCGCCTGATTGCCCGCCGTCATCACATACGCAATGGGAAGACCTCGGCGCTGCATGGTCATATTGATGGCGATATTGGATGACTGCGTAATGATCACCACACCTCTTTGCACTCTTTTACCGCCGTGTTGATCGGGCCACAGCAAAGCGCCATCAAGGTAATTGATTAAGCCATAACAATTTGGACCGACTATCGGCATGTTGCCCGCAGCATCAATCAGTTGCTGCTGCAATGCAGTGGCTGCATTGTCTTCCGCAGCCGCTTCACTGAAGCCGGATGCAAAGCAGACCGCACCACCGGCATTGGCAGCAGACAGCTGACTCACAATATCAACAGTCAGGTGTCGATTAACACCGATAAAAGTAGCATCCGGTGTTGACGGAAGTTCCGCCACTGATCGATAACAACGATAGCCGTGTACGTCATCAAGCGTGGGGTGTACTGGCCATAGTTCGCCTTCATACCTCATGCGAACACACTGTTCGATGACGCTACGGCCCCAGGAACCGCCGATCACTGCAATGCTTTTCGGGCGTAGCAGCCGGTTCAGATTCAAATCATACTTTGCCATAAGCTACACGCTACGCACCCAACGGGCGTAACAGCTCACGACTGATAATATGACGTTGTATCTCAGAGGTACCATCCCAGATTCTCTCTACTCTGGCGTCACGCCAAAAACGTGCAAGCGGCAAATCACTCATCAGGCCCATACCACCGAATATCTGAATTGCCTCATCAGTGACTCGAGCGAGCATTTCAGACGCATAAACCTTTGCACTGGCAATTTCGCGATTCGCAGGCAGCTGTTGATCAAGCCGCCAGGCACCATTCAGCGTTAGCAGGTCCGCTGCATCAATCTCGGTGATCATGTCTGCGATCTTAAAGCCTACCCCTTGAAACTTGCCTATCGCCTGCCCGAACTGTTTTCTATCTGCCGCCTGTTGCAAGGCCAGATCAAATACCCGACGTGCGCGACCGACACACATGGCGGCGACGGTTATTCGCGTCGCATACAACCACTCATTCATGATGTTAAAACCACCGTGCAGCTCACCGAGAATTTGCGCATCCGGCAATCTGCAGTTATCAAACTCCAAGCGGCAGTTCTGATAACCGCGGTGAGAAACAGAATCATAACCCGGAAGTATTTCAAAACCCGGAGTACCGCGATCAACCAAAAAGCAGGTGATCTTCTTTTTCATGCCGCGTGGCGTTTCTTCCTCCCCTGTGGCGATAAATACAATCACAAAGTCTGCAACATTGGCGTGTGAAATAAAATGCTTGTTACCATTCACTACCCAGTCGCCACCCTGCTTCTTTGCAGTGCATCTCATGCCACGAACATCAGAACCCGCATCAGGCTCCGTCATTGCCAACGCATCCATCTTCTCACCACGCACCGCCGGCATCAGATAGCGTTCCCGCTGATCACCTTCACAGGCCATCAGAATATTTGATGGGCGACCAAAAAAGTGATTTAACGCCATGGAAGAACGTCCAAGCTCTCGTTCTACCAGGCAAAAATCCAGATGACTTAAGCCACCACCGCCGACCTCTTCAGGCATGTTGGATGCGAAGAATCCAATGTCCATACACTTTTGTTTTATTTCCTGCGCAAGCTCCGCAGGCACCTCACCAGAGCGTTCAACCAGCTCTTCGTGCGGGTACAACTCTTTTTCGCAAAAATTGCGAACGGTAGAGACAATTAGGTCTTGCTCTTCAGACAGATCAAAATTCATTAATGCTTTACCATCGTTAGGTGTAACTATTCAGTAGAAAATGAACTAAATGCGACAGGTGTGCCCTACATAGTTACCGTCAGGTTTCGTCTTTCATGCGCTGATCATGATCGTTAAGCAGCTTACCTGCACCCCAATTGGTTTGCTTTAAACCTCGCATCATTGCGACCAGATTATTATCCCTGATACGTTCAAGCTCGCGAATTGTGTGCGCGCCTGATTGCTCATCAGATTGTGATGCAATCTTATCTACTAGCTCATCAGTCAGCTCTGGCACGTCCATCAACTTGGTCCACGGCCATTCAAGACAAGGCCCGAACTGCGCCATAAAGTGCGCCATGCCAGCTTCACCGCCTGCAACTCGATAGGTTTCAAACAAACCCATCTGCCCCCACCGCAAGCCAAAACCAAAGCGGATCGCATCATCGATCTCTTCTGTCGTGGCGATGCCATCTTTAATCAACCATAAACCCTCACGCCACACCGCTTCAAGAAAGCGGTCTGCAATGTGTGCATCAATTTCTTTTCGCACTCGAAGTGGCTTCATTCCGACACCTGTTAATAATTCACAAGCGGTATCGACGATGGATGGATCTGTCTGTTGACCTGCGACCACCTCAACCAATGGCAATAGATATACCGGATTAAATGGATGTGCCACCAGGATCTGGCCGGGACGTGTCGCGTTTTCCTGCAAGACGGTTGGTTTATAACCGGATGTTGACGACCCCAGGACGGCTGTTTCAGGTGCATGTTTCTGAATTAACTTAAACACTTCGTGTTTCATTTCTATTCTTTCAGGAACACTTTCCTGTATCCACAGCGCACCCGTCACTGCAGTCTCAATATCAGCAACAAAACTCAAATCACCCTCAGCTGGCATCTGTACATCAGCGAGTTGCGGCAGTGATTCACGTGCGTTATCGAGTATCTCAAGCACCTTGCGCTCGGTATCCGGCGCTGGATCAAATATTCGTACATTCCACCCGTTTAATAAAAAACGCGCTGCCCAACCGCCACCAATAACACCACCGCCAATAATGGCCGCTGTTTTTACACTCATGATAATGGCCCTGCAGGTGCTTGTTTCACAAGGTTCAGTGAATCACGCACTTCCTGCGGACCGATCACTGTTGAACCCATATTCTCAATAATGGTCACCGCTCTTTCAACGAGCTGTGCATTAGTGGCAAGCACACCTTTTTCAAGCCACAGATTATCTTCCAACCCTACCCTTACGTTACCACCTGCAAGTACTGAAGCTGCAACAAATGGCATTTGATTGCGGCTTATAGAAAACGCCGAGAACGTCCAATTCGGCGGAACGTTATTGACCATGGCCATAAACGTGTTCAAGTCATCTGGCGCGCCCCATGGAATACCCATACATAACTGCACCAACGCCGGATCTTTTAAAATGCCTTCTTCTACCAATTGCTTGGCGAACCACAAGTGACCTGTATCAAAAGCTTCGATTTCCGCCCGCACATTGAGCTCCGTCATCAATCTGGCCATTTCTCTGAGCATGCCGGGTGTATTAGTGGCTACATAATCAGCCTCTGCAAAATTCATTGTGCCGCAATCAAGCGTACACATTTCCGGCAGGCATTCAGCAATGTGGGATACACGCTCACGTGGTCCGACCAGGTCTGTACCGGCACTGGGTGGCAGTGGATTTTCACCTCCACCGAAAACGAGATCACCACCCATACCTGCAGTCAGATTCAACACCACATCAACCTCACTATCGCGAATGCGGTCGGTAACCTCACGATAGTATTCGAGCTTGCGGGAGGGCGCGCCAGTCTCAGGATCACGCACATGGCAGTGCACTACAGCGGCGCCTGCACGGGCAGCATCAATGGCACTGTTGGCAATTTGCTCGGGACTGCGCGGCACGTGCGGAGATCGATCTTGCGAACCACCGGAGCCGGTGACAGCACACGTGATAAAGACATTTTTATTAGGCGTTAAACTCATTGGTCACAGTCCGTCTGGTCGAGATACCTGCGATTGTATCCGCCAACGCCTGAAGAACCCACGGGTTTATTTGCCGGCGATGATCCGCCGACGCCGCAATACAGTCAAATTGAGACCTGCAAGTGGTCGATCGCCCCTGTGCAAATACGGTCAGACTAAGATTGCGTGCCGTGGCGGAGTTGCCAGATGGACTGCAAACCCTGCGACCGGGTGCTTGCATAACTGAGCTTAACAATGGGTGACAGCGCTGCTTTCCATACCTCAGCCCCGTAGTCCGCCCAGCGTTCGGCAGGTACCAGCACACCATCAAAGCCGGTTTGCAATGCCATGCTCAGCTGATCCGGATTTATGCAGCCGACAGCATAGAGCTTTCCTTGATAAGCCATTTTGCCGAGCACCGCTTTGGCAAGTGAAAACCCACGGCCATCCGCGGCGCCGGTAAATTCAATCAGCAGAATGTCTGCGTCAATATCACTAACAGACAAAGTGGCCGGGTCGGTTTCTCCTTCCAGACTAGCAAACATAGCGACAGCCTTCGCGTCAATCTCACCGACCGTACCGTCCGCTTTTAACAACCGCACTACATCAGACATAAGCCGCCTCCTTAAAGGGCTCTTTACCTACGCGATCATAAGTATCTGACAGGCTTTCTCCGGCATCACGCACATCAACATAAAAATCGATGATGCGTTCAATCACATGAGGCACTTCATCACCGGACACACCCGGCCCCAGCCTCTCGCCTATAGAGGCGTTTTGATCATTGCGACCACCGAGTGTTAACTGATAGTTTTCGACTCCGCCTTTGTTTAAACCAAGCACACCGATGTTGGCAACATGATGATGGGCACACGCATTGATGCACCCGGATATATTGACCGATATTCCTCCCAAATCTGTTTTCTTTTCTGTCGCACGAATTTTAGCTGATACTGCTTGCGCAATCGGGATGGATCTGGCCGTGGCAAGTGCACAGTAATCCAGGCCCGGGCAGGCAATGATGTCACTGGGCAAATCTATATTGTCCTCGGCCAACTCTATTTCCACCAAGGCCTGCCATAAAGCAAACAGATCACGCTCCAATACATGCGGCAATACCAGGTTTTGCCGGTGTGTTACACGCAACTCATCATGCGAATAACGCACAGCCAACTCGGCAAGTTCCCGCATCTGTCTGGAAGTTGCATCTCCGGGTATGCCGCCTGCCGGCTTCAACGACACCATTGCGATGACATAACCACGCACTTTGTGCGGCTTCACGTTTTGCTGTTTCCAGGCGTCAAATTCTGGGTGAGGCACCGAGCCGTTGTTCGTTAATTCACCGCTTTCATTATGGGAGGCGTAGTCAGGCGTAAGGGAATTTTCCGTTATTCTTTGCAGCTCTGCTGCAACATTAACAAAGGGAGTCCGATCAAGCGATTGGAACTCGGCCTCCACTTGCTCCTGCAATTTCTCAAGACCTGTCTCTGCCAATAGAATTTTTATACGCGCTTTATACTTGTTATCACGCCGACCGTAACGGTTATACACACGCATAATCGCTTCAAGATAGGGTAACAAATCCTCAAGGGCGACTCCTTGTTTGAACAATTGAGCAACCTTAGGTGTGCGCCCCTGACCACCACCAACCCAGATATCGGTGAGTGGTCTGTTATCAGAACCCTTCCTTAACCGCAGGCCAATGTCATGCACTTTGATCGCAGCACGATCAATAGCACTTCCGGTGATCGCAAACTTAAATTTACGCGGTAAATAGGCAAATTCAGGATGCAGCGTTGACCATTGTCGCAACAATTCACATAACGGCCGCGGGTCAACCTCTTCATCTGCGGCGGCACCTGCAAAAGGATCAGTAGTGATATTGCGAATACAGTTCCCACTGGTTTGAATAGCGTGCATTTGCACACCAGCAAGATCATCGAGAATATCGGGCGTCTCAATAAGCTTGGGCCAGTTGAATTGAATATTCTGTCTGGTCGTGAAGTGTCCATATCCACGATCATATTTGTCTGCTATGTCAGCTAGCTTCGCCATTTGTTTTGACGACAACACGCCATAGGGAATGGCAACCCGAAGCATGTAGGCATGTAATTGCAGATACAAACCATTCATTAGCCGCAATGGCTTAAATTCAGCCTCACTAATAGAGCCCGCCAGGCGGCGCTCGACCTGCGCACGAAACTCAGCGCTTCGTTGCTCGACAATAGACTGATCCAGCTGATCGTATTGATACATATTAAGCTGCTTGGTCGATGCCCACCCGGGCATTGTTAATAATGGTCGGGCCGCTTAATCTGATGCGCTCTCTAATGTTGCTGGCGCATAGATCAGGCTCAATACCCACCAAATACGGATCAATGACCAGATTTGCACCCTCGCCACTCAACGCTGTGACCAGGCGACTTTCTGCATAGTCCTGCTGATCCAATAATTCTGCGTCTACAACAGAATCACTCCAGCGCGAATCTTCCGTTAAATAAACAGTTCTACCGGTACGAAGATCATTGGCAATGATTATTGACTGCGAGTGTTTTAATGGCATGTCGGCTTCATCTGAGTGCGATTTAGACGTCAATGTGGGATATTATTCAGATACAATCAATATACACAGAACAAAATTGTATTCAATTTCATTAAAACAAATAAAAACGGAACAAATGACTAAGTCTGAACAAAAACGCAGAACACCGGCCAAACTGGACGAGATGGACAGGAAGATTCTGATCCAACTGCAAAAAGACGCGACATGGTCAATGGACAGATTGGCCAAACATGTCGGTGTCTCAAAAACTGCAGCCTGGAACCGGGTTCAACGCATGCTGGAATCGGGCGTCATCAAACGCCAGGTCAGCGTATTAGACCCACACTGTATCGGCCTGCTTGAGACCTTTTTCATCGCGATCAAAACCAACCAGCATCAACAAGGCTGGTTAGAACAATTCAATTCAGTGATTCAAAAATGGCCGGAGATCATCGAAGCGCATCGCCTGGCCGGGGATATTGACTATCTGATCAAGGTGCAAGTCGCTTCCACGCGCGATTTTGACGAGCTTTACAAAAATATTGTCGCTGAAGTTGAGCTATACAGTGTCACCTCAAGTTTATCGATGGAAGTGATGAAACATGAGACTGCGTTGCCACTGTAACCAGAGACTGAAGAGCAACCACAAACTACTTAGGCTCGCCCCCACTATCTCCAGCCCACGCGGAAACCACTATTGTTTATTGCTCTCGGTATGAAATACCGACAAGTGCAGTTTGCTTGGCACAGAACCTGACACACAATACAGGTACAGCAGTCTTCACTTGCAGTAGATATACACTGAAATATTCCGCTCAGAATTCAATGATTGAAAATACATCTGACAGCAAACACGCCACCGGCATGGGGCGCCTGGTCGTCGCCTATGTCGTTTCGCTACTGGCATTGGTACTTTCTATAACCATAAGTTATGTAATTCTTCAAAATATAATAGAAACTCAACGCACACTGCATTTGGTGAATACCCACATCAACGCCATTCAACTCTCGGTGACCGACTCCGTTGGGGTTCTGAACGATTACAAATTTGAGCAAAAGAAAAACCAATCAAACACCAGATTAATGCGGCTTATTGAGCAACGGGCTCTCGCCTCAGTAGACGAAATATCCCTGCGTCAAAAAAACCTACTTGCGACACGAGACAGATTGGTAAAGACAAACATCTGGCAGGCGCTAAGCTGGATTTTCGACACCGAAGGTAAATCACTCAACGCAAAACTGAGCCGCTATCTGACCCACATAAGAAACTTGCTCAACGAACCCTCAGAGCAAAGTGAATCTAAACAATCTCTCCAGATACCTGTAGAAGCGGCTGGCGCAAAAAATGGATCGATGTATAACAGCTTTCAGCAAGCCTCCATTCAACTACAGGACGCACTCGATCACAACACCACAAGAATCGAGACAGTACATCAGATTCTCACCGCACTGGTTCTGTCGGTTATGTTTCTTATCAGTCTGCTGGTAATTCTACCATTGCTGAGAAAACTGAGCAGTGAGCATCAGAGCCTCGAGACCGCTAACTCATCGTTATTTAAAATTGCCTACACTGATAGGGAAACAGGTTTACCCAATCTTGATGGACTGGAAAAGGACCTGAATAATTTAGTTTCTTTTACAGACGCCGAATCAGGCTTCTACCTACTGTTAATCAGAATCAAAAATCTTGATGAAATATACAATCTCATTGGCAGCCACAGAGCCAGTGCATTGCTTCAAAATGTAGCATCAAGGCTACAGCAACACGATTCAACACAACAATGGTGTCGCAGCGGAGAAGCTGAATTCAGCAGCCTGATAACAGAAGCTAAAGTAGCCAATGCATCGCAATGGGTTAACAGCCTGCAGAGTGAAATCACAGCAAAACTTACTATTGAAAGTGTCATCGTCAGACCAACAGTAAGTTTGGCTGTTTCACGAATAAAAAAGTCACAGGTAATTCATGCGAACCTGCTCTGGGAACACCTGTCAAATGCTCGCATCGCCTCGTGCGCTTTTAAACCACAATCTTGCACATTGCCCGAATACCACACAGATTTAAAGAGTGAATTATCTAATAAAAACGAACTGATAAACCAAATCGGTGAAGGTATTATCAAACAACAATTTGTGCCTTTTTATCAAGTAAAAGTAGACGCGCAATCAGGCACACCTTGCTCACTCGAAGTACTCAGTCGTTGGCGTCAGCCGGACAACACCTATAAGTCGCCCGGCCTGTTTATTCCCGCAGCGGAGACCTCTGGCTTAATTGTTAATCTTACTTACTCGATCTTTGATCAGGTACTGATTGATATTAAAAAGTGGTGTGCTGGCGGCTTACCTATTGGCAGGGTCGCGATCAATGTCGCCGCTGATGTACTCCATCACAATGAGTTTATCAGCCGCCTCGAAACGATGAATTACTCGCTACCATCGCTTTGCGAGGGGTTAGAAATTGAAATCACAGAAAACATCGCACTGGGAGAAGACATTGAAAAAGTAGAAACCCTTCTCTCTGCTATTCAAGACATGGGAATCTCTGTGGCTATTGATGACTTCGGCACAGGCTACGCGTCACTGCAAACGCTCATTGACATGCCGCTGGACGTATTAAAAATCGACCGATCATTCGTTCTGCCAATGCAGGAATCCGGAGAGGGAAATGAAGTTGTTTCGGCAATGATATCACTCAGCAACAAACTCAATAAAAAATGCGTTGTTGAAGGGGTAGAAACAGCCTGGCAGTGGCAGCAACTGGTTGACCTCGGTGCAGACGAGTTACAGGGGTTTTATTTCCATAAACCGGCGCCGGCAGCAGAACTAGAAGAGTTTTTACAAAATAAATGCGAATGGCAAATGTCTGCGTAATCTTTGAAATAGACCCATGCCGATGGCACAACGACTGCTGCTGTGTAGTAACTCGCCCTCTTTCAGCTAGTTCAGTAATTATGGATAAAAAGTCTCTACAAGTGCGCGCAGCGCTCGTAGCGCTAATAATGTCAATTAGCACCGCAAACGCGACAGAAAGCAAACCTCACGCCGAAGTTCTCCATTGGTGGTCTAGTGCTGGTGAATCCGCAGCACTGCAGGTATTCATAGAGACATTCATATCCCGCGGTGGTCACTACTATGACTCGACAAAAGATGATCAAGGCGCCAGCCGTGAGGAGGCCATAGAACGAATGGCAAAAGGCTATCCATCAACACTGACACAATGGAACGCAGGATGGGATGTAAAAGAATTTTATGAGTTTGGTTTGATAGACGCAATTACAGACCCGGACCTATCAGCAAAGCTCAATCAAACCCTTCCAACAGCAATTCTTGATGCTGTTACCTACGACGGCAATATCATCGCCATGCCAATTAACATCCATAGTGAAAACTGGATGTGGCATAGCAACGATCTGATTAACCACAACAGCACGCTCTTATCACATGGATGGAAGGAATTTTTAAATCAGGGAAAATTACTTTCAAAGAAGGGCATTCCATTACTTGCTGTTGGGGATCAATCGTGGCAAGTGCGTATTCTTTTCACCAGCCTGATGCTCGGCATTTCACGAAAAACCTACAAAGATTTTTACTTAAGCACGGACGCCAAAGTCGCCGACAGTATAGAATTTAAAAAAATCCTTTCTGTGTTTAATCAACTGGCCAAATACAGCAATTCATTCGGAGACGGAAGCTGGAACACTCAGGTGAAAGCGGTTGCCAATAACAATGCCGGCGCTACATTTATGGGCGACTGGGCTAAAGGTGAGTTTCAGACGCTAGGCAAAACGCCTGGCAAAGATTACGGATGCAGCCTGACGGCAAGCGACGACCCCAGTTTATTGTTGGTTATCGATGCCTTTATTTTAGGTAAAGTGAATGATCCACTGGAAAAGGAGGGACAAAAACTGATGCTTGACGTTGTCTCTGACCCGGCTGTAAACCTCCAGTTCAATACTCTCAAAGGCTCCGTCTCACCTTATAATCAACCGTCTGCCGACAGAATCGATGTATGCAGCGCACAAGTATACAATACGCTTTCAAAGCCTGATGCTGTCATTCCTCCTTACGCGTCCTATGGCCATGGGTCTTACATGGATAAAATCGATGTTGCGATTTACAATTTCTGGAAAGCCTCACAATTAAGCACCGACAATGCTGCTCTTGTTACGACCGCTACCGATATATTTAGAAAAATATTGGTCGATAGAAACGCCAACCCTGACCAGACCATGGTCAATGTCGACGAATAAATACTGGAAACACATCAATCACCAGCAAATCTCACTTACCTGAAAGCATTTAGCGCGGCACCTGAATTCATCGCCTCGCGAACTTCTTCCAGGGCCAGCTTAAGAGTTATCGGGCGACAACCTGCAAGCGCCACCGCCGCACCCAGTGCAATGCATTCGTGCATTACCGATTTCTCTCCATTAAGTGCTCTCAACCCTTCAGCAGCAGTTGCCTTAGCCAGTTTATCAATCGCACTCGCGTCCGGTACACCACACTTATTTATTTCAAGAGTATTTGGCGGAAGATCGACTGCGCGTTGCTGCATGCAGATGTTCAATTCTTCAGGAACTATACGAACTTTCTTTAAAACATCATCCGAACTACGCCAAAGAAAATAGCGTGACACTTGTGCGACTGTCGGCACTACCCCACCCTCTATTCCCTTTATAAAAGCCGCTGAGTCAAAACCAACAGCATTTGCAAGACTGGCATATACATCGGGATAAGCCTTATGCACGTAGCCTGTGACAAAGTGATTTCGACGAGCTTTGAGCGGCATCAGACCTTTTTCAATGGTAGTAATGCAAGGACGCTTTACCATCTGATCGCGAAGTAACTGTAGATTCTCGAGTTCCGGTGCGACGACTGATTGATCAAGATAACACCACGTACCGACCGACCCCCCGAAGCACTCTGCAGCGGATTGCAGACTGTGCTCAACCTGCACCTCTGCCGCTTGCAGGACTCTTTTTACCGACAAACCATATTTGGGCCCAATACTGTCGATACCGTGGGTGACCACTGATTCACCACATGCCGCTAGCACCGCTGGCACAAATGGCGATGCGGGCAGGCTTCTTATATATCCGTCAAACGGATCAGCCAATGTGATTAGAGACTCACATTCGATCGTTAACGACGGTGCACCCTCAATAATGGCTTGCGTAATGCCGAGCATTTCATCGGGCGATTCACGCTTCATACGCAGCGCAATGAGAAATAGTGCGCTCTGCACCGGATCAACCTTTTGCTCCAACACTAACCGCATAGCACTCCTGGCTTCTTCAGCGGTGAGATCTTTACTCATGGTCGGCCCGGTCGCAATACGCTGTAACGCCTGCCGCATTTGCGCAGTTGCGTTAGTACAGGGCAATCGGTTAGCACTCAATCTCTCTCACCTGGTGATAGTCAGCGGGTTATTATGCCATGGAACACAGACTCACTAACGCGCCTGACCCGCAATGAAGCAACTACCGATTTTTCTAAACATACAAAGCTCAGCCTGCCTGATAGCGGGCGGTGGACCCGCTGCTGCACGCAAAGCAAAATTGCTATTGCAAGCCGGGGCAAAGTTAATGGTGGTAACACCAACACTGAGTGAAAGCATGCTGTTACTTTTAGACTCAGCGAATATCGAACACCTTCAAAGGGATTATCACAGCGACGACCTTCAAGGTAAGACTATGGTTATTGCTGCCACAGACAACTACCAGGTAAATTTACAGATCGCCGCCGACGCAAAGCAAAAAGCGATACTTGTAAACATTGCAGACAATCCTATCGCGAGCGACTTCACCCTGCCTTCGATAGTCAATCGCGACCCATTGATTGTTGCTATCAGCAGCAGCGGCACCTCTCCTGTTCTTGCACGCATGCTGAAAACAAGACTGGAAGCATTTATACCCAAAAGCTACAGCACACTCGCAACCCTGGCGGGTGAGTTCCAGGTTGAGATAAAAGAAAAAATCAGACATGTCGGTGCGCGCAAAGCGTTTTGGGAAAAGTCCTTGACCGGCAATATTGCAGAGTTGGTGTTAACAGGCCATGAAACCAAAGCCCGGCAAGCCCTGAAAACTGCAATTAACAACGCCAACCAAAATTACAGCAATGCAAAAACCGGTGAGGTTTACCTTGTCGGTGCCGGCCCTGGAAACCCTGACTTACTGACTTTCAGAGCCCTAAGACTTATCCAGCAAGCTGAAGTGGTTTTATATGACCGCTTAGTGTCCGATTCCATAATGAACCTTTGCCCACAGCAAGCAGAACATATTTATGTTGGCAAGAGACGCGCTGATCATGCAATGCCACAGGCAAACATTAACCAAACGCTGATCGATCACGCCAAGGCAGGTAAACGCGTGTTGCGCCTCAAAGGCGGAGACCCGTTTATTTTCGGTCGTGGTGGTGAAGAAATAGAAACGCTGGCAGAGCACAACATTCCCTTTCAGGTGGTGCCGGGCATTACGGCTGCATCAGGCTGTGCAAGCTATGCGGGCATTCCTCTAACTCATCGCGACCATGCACAGTCTTGCACTTTTATTACCGGGCATCTTAAAGATGGCTCTATTAACTTAGACTGGAATAGATTAGCAGGCACTGACCAGACGATCGTATGCTACATGGGTCTAATGGGGCTGCCAATTATCTGTGAGCAACTCATCGCACACGGCATTGCAAAAGATACTCCAGCAGCACTGATTGAGCGTGGCACAACCGCCGAACAACAAGTTCACACCGGCACGGTTTCTACCCTGCCGCAGATTATATCTAGCAGAACGGTTACTGCTCCGACGCTAATTATCATCGGAACCGTAGTGACGTTACGTAAAAAGCTGGACTGGTTTGAACAGCAGTAACTACAGCTACTTGCTTTCAACGCCCTGCGCGCTACTTGCTATCTGAAATATCATCTCTGGCACTTCAGCGGCAGCACCAAAATAGTCAGATACGGTTATCTCCAATGCCGGAACAGCGGCCTGCGCGATTGCAACTTGCTCGGGAATATCACTGGCCACATGTGCACCGCGCGCCAGAAAATAAGGAACCACTAGTACTGAAGTTGCACCACGACCTGCCAGTGACTGAATCGCATCTGGAATTAGAGGCTCAGCCAGCTCCAGAAAAGCACACTCCACACAATCAAACTGATCAGCTGACAGCGCTGCGACCTTTTCAGTCAATCTGATTATTTCTTGATTCGATTCTGCACGCCTGCTTCCATGAGCCACCACCAATAGACACTTCATCTTGTTCTTACTCTAACCGTTCCAGTTCATCAGGGTTTTGAGTCCACGTTTCGAATAGCGTGACGTCACTCAACACTCACACTTTGTGAACGTTTCACACAGCTTATCGGGTGCGCTACCGCAAAAGTCTCACCCGGCTGCGACCAAGGTATAACCATACCCCAACTAAAGCACGTCCAGTTGATCATTCGTTGCCCGGCTTACGATAAACATTCAGAATCAGGCGAGGTGTGTAGACGACACCCGGGGTTTCACGACTCACCTATATCGCCCCCTAAAGACAATACCGAACTGCAGATTTCTGCTGAGCCCCGAGCCAGCGCGGACAACAAAACCCGCAGTCAGTCAGGCATAGACCACACAACTCTGGGGGTTTCAACAACAAACCCGGAACGATTCGAGCCACAGCTCAATCATGTTGCCTCCTGCGATACGATTCTGCGTGCACTGGGAGCGCACAGTGGGGCGAGAGCCCCCTGGAGAAACTAACGGATTTCGACAATCCGCTATACCTGTGACGTCAACGACGACACGCTTATGTACTTTGAATACCGGAAATCGGCGATGAAGATGGCCCGGGCAAACCGTTGACGGAAGCATTTGAACGCACGATTTCGGGCAATCTCGAAATCGCAGCTCCCCGCCAGGTTATCTGGCTAATCATGCCGGGAGCACTGCAATTCACGCAGAATTACGCTTCTATAAGCTAAACCCAGCCCACAACTGGCAAAACCAAGCTATATAGGCATATTCTTTATCAGTTGGATCTGTATAATTCAGTTCCCAAAATCCCCTTAATTTGCGGTTGGAAACCCATCCACGCCGCCTATCCAGCTGCTTTATTAGTTGTCAGATCCTTATGAATACTGAAAAATTGCGCAATATCGCGATTATTGCTCACGTTGACCACGGCAAAACCACTCTGGTTGACAAACTACTGAACCAATCAGGCACGCTTGATCGTAAAAATGCCGATTCCGAACGCATCATGGATTCCAACGATCAGGAAAAAGAGCGCGGCATCACTATTTTGGCGAAAAACACCGCCATCCAGTGGGAAGACTACCGAATCAACATCGTTGACACCCCGGGCCACGCCGACTTCGGTGGAGAGGTAGAGCGTGTACTGTCGATGGTTGATAGCGTGCTGCTGCTGGTTGATGCAGTTGACGGTCCGATGCCTCAAACTCGCTTCGTGACTTCCAAGGCGTTTGAGCGTGGCCTTAAACCGATTGTGGTCATTAACAAAGTTGACCGTCCAGGCGCACGACCGGACTGGGTACTGGATCAGGTATTCGATCTGTTTGACCGACTCGGCGGAACTGACGAGCAGCTGGACTTCCCTGTTATCTATACCTCGGCGATCAACGGCATAGCCGGTCTTGATCCTGCAGAAATGGCGGAAGACATGACACCGTTATTTAAGATGGTGACAGAGAAAGTACCCGCACCCGACGTTGATATCAATGGCCACTTTCAAATGCAGATCTCAGCCCTCGCCTATGACAGCTATGTAGGTGTTATTGGAGTCGGTCGAATCACTCGCGGCGCATTAAAACCAAATCAGCAGGTTGTTATTAAATCTTCCAACGGTGATGAGCGCAAAGGTCGTGTGCTCAACGTCAAAGGCTACATGGGCCTGGAAACAGTAGACACCGATGAAGCGACAGCAGGTGACATCGTTTGCATCAATGGTATCGACGGACTGTCAATTTCCGACACTCTGTGTAACCCGGATCACATTGAAGCCATGCCTCCGCTGTCAGTAGATGAGCCAACGGTCAGCATGACTTTCAGAGTCAATGACTCACCATTTGCCGGTAAAGAAGGTAAATACGTTACTTCACGAAATATTCGCGAGCGGCTTGATCAGGAACTCATCCACAACGTCGCACTTCGCGTAGAGCAAGGTGGTTCGGCAGACAGATTTAAAGTATCCGGCCGGGGCGAACTTCACCTGTCAGTACTGATCGAAACCATGCGTCGTGAGGGCTACGAGCTTGGTGTGTCACGCCCTGAAGTAATTCAGAAAGAAATCGATGGCGTCACTCAAGAGCCATTTGAGCAATTGGTCGTAGACATTGAAGACATACACCAGGGCTCTGTAATGGAAGAGCTTGGCTTACGTAAAGCTGATATGACCAACATGGAACCCGATGGCAAAGGTCGCTTAAAGATGGAGTTTATTATTCCGTCTCGCGGCTTGATCGGTTTTCGCGGCATGTTCTTAACAATGACATCCGGCTCCGGCATCCTCACCAGTGTTTTCGATCACTACGGAGAAGTGAAATCAGCCGGTGTTGTGTCGCGTCAAAACGGTGTACTGGTATCCATGGTGACAGGCAAAACTGCAGGCTTCTCTTTGTTTAACCTGCAAGATCGCGGACGCTTATTTCTGGGTCACGCCGTGGATATATATGAAGGCCAGATCATCGGTATACATACACGCTCTAATGACCTGGTAGTGAACGCAACCAAGGGCAAGCAGCTTACCAACGTTCGTGCATCTGGAACCGATGAAGCACTAACCCTTACCCCGCCTATCGTGCACACACTTGAACAGGCGCTGGAATTCATTGAAGACGATGAATTAGTAGAGGTTACTCCTGAAAGTATTCGCATCCGTAAAAAGCTGTTGAAAGAGACGGAGCGAAAGCGCGGCGGCAAAAACGCAGCCTGACACCGCGGTATTTGATACCCTGCGTTAAACGCTTAACGCAGGGTATTTCAATGACAAAGTTTTCTGCCAATCTTGGCTTCCTTTGGACAGAGCTATCTTTAACAAAAGCAATAGAAGCTGCCGCTCTCCACGGCTTTGATGCTGTAGAGTGCCACTTCCCCTACCTTACACCTGCCTCAGAAGTCGCCGCAGTACTCAGTAAAACCAAGCTTCAAATGCTTGGCATGAACACCATTAAGGGTGACGCTGCAAAAGGCGAAAACGGTCTCTGCGCACTGCCAGACAGAATTGCCGATGCCAGAGCCTCTATCGATCAGGCAATCGACTACGCACATGCCATCAATACCCCGAACGTACACGTCATGGCAGGTATTGCAGCAGGCGCAGCAGCGGACAAAACGTTTCTTGATAATCTCCACTACGCGACAGAAAAAGCAAACCCACTGGGCATCACCATATTGATTGAGCCACTTAACCCTTTTGATGCTCCGGGGTACTACTTGAACAATACAACGCAGGCCGAAGCAATCATAAAAGAGATTGCTGGTGACAATGTAAAACTGATGTTTGATTGCTACCACGTGCAAGTAATTGAAGGTGATGTGACAAGACGAATGGAACAACTGTTACCGATTATCGGGCACATCCAAATCGCATCGGCACCCGATCGTGCGGAGCCTGACTCGGGCGAACTGGACTACCGCTATGTGTTAAAGGCTGCGAAGAATATGGGCTACACATCCCCGATTGGTGCGGAGTACAGACCCAACAGCACAACAGAATCGGGGCTTGGCTGGCTCAAAATTCTAAATCAGTAACAGTTGTAAGCGCGAACCAATATGTATCTGTGCTTTAAAACTGACGCCTCTGGCAGCCGATCTGAAGATCCGCTAAGGCTCGCAAATACAGCCTGTTACGATTTTGCTTCGCTCTGCTGAATCGCGACATCTTTGCTGCTGAGCACGTGTCTGGCAGCGAGAAAAAATAACAACCCGGCTGGCCCAAAAAACAACGTCAATAATAACGATGGGATCAATATTGACGACGGCAGAATTTCTCTCTTGGCGGTCTCCACCTGCCAGCCACCGATAAACAGGTCAAACGCCAGGTAATGTATCCAACCAACTAAGGCAATTTCGGGCTGCGCGAAGAGTGAAGTCAGGCTTTCAAGAGATCCAAAACTCCCTCCCTTAAACGGCAGCAGGCTTGCCATAAAAGCACAATACAGTATCGCCAGTGCCACCGGCACTGCACGTCCAGCAAGCCAATGCACTTTTAGCGAGGTAAACGCCGATAGAAACAGAAAAAACCATCCAGCAAGCGCCAGACAGTTTGCGAACAAATATACCGTGTTGTCAGACATTAAGTCTTACCTTTAAGCTGCCGTGACGCGAACTGCGTCACGGCCAGTAGTCCCTACTGAATAACCGAATCTATTACATGAATTATTCCGTTTTCAGCCTTGATGTCAGTGATGATTACCTTAGCGTTGTTCACAAACAGAGCACCATCACGAATCGACAGCGCCACGTCCGTTCCACTGGCGGTCTCAACCGAGCCACCCGTTGCGGCGAAAGCGGATACAGAGTCGACCGTTGCCCCGCTGATCACGTGAGTCAGAAGAATATTTGACAAGGTTGGCAGATCACCCAAAAGGGCATCAATCGTGTCAGCGCCAAGCAAATTGAACGCATCATCTGTTGGTGCAAATACAGTAAATACCCCGCCGTGATCAGCTAAAACAGCGTCGAGCTGAGTAGCCTGTAAAGCCGCGACCAGGGTGTTAAAACGACCGTCAGCTACCGCTATATCCACCACTGAACCTGTTCCCATTATCGGCGCCGGCGGCGTGAGTACGGTATCAATTACGTGTATGACGCCATTTGATGCCAACACATCAGTCGCTGTCACCTGCGACAAATTGACAAACAGATTACCGCCATTCAAAGACAATGCGAACTCCGCTCCATTAGCCGCAGTAATCTTGGTACCCGCCAGAGATACGGCTGTCTTCGCTTCCACTGCTGTACCGCCGATAACGTGATAAAGAAGTATGTCCTTCAAGGTATCAGTGTCTGAGAGCAATGCGTTGATCGTATCCTGGCCAAGAGCAGCAAACGCGGCGTCTGTTGGAGCAAATACGGTGTAAGTCTGAGTGTCATCCGCCAGCACAGTATCCAGACCAGTAGCGGCTAACGCTGCTGCCAGTGTGTTGAAGCTTCCTGCAGCGACCGCCGTATCAACGAGGTTTAACAGATTGTGATCGTCGCCAGCGCCCGTGTTTTCACCGCCGTCTGAGGTACCGTCCGTAGTACCACCGGTGTCACCACCGTTGTTACCTACGTTAGCGCTTGTATCCGCTTGACCGGGAATTAAAACAGCATCAATCACATGGATTATGCCGTTGGTTGCAGTAATGTCTGCAGTGGTTACCGCTGACGCATTGATAAACAGATCCGCGCCTTGCAATGATATCGCCAGAGAAGTGCCATTCGCCGCATCTACTGTTCCACCAGCAAGACTTATCGCAGTTTGAGAATCAACACTGTTACCACCGATCACGTGGTAAAGCAGGATGTCACGAAGTTGATCAGGATTAGCAAGCAATTCGCTAATGGTGTCGCTGCCTAACGCTGCAAAAGCGTCATCAGTTGGAGCAAATACTGTGTAGGTTTGAGTATCATCGGCAAGTACTGCATCAAGCCCGGTGGCTTGCAACGCAGCGACCAGTGTATTGAAACTACCCGCACCAACCGCCGTCTCTACAATGTTCTTTGTCGCTGGAACTACCACTGCAGTTTCAGAATCGGAAGATAGGGTCGCTGCACCGTCACAGGCGGCCAGAGTGAGAAGTGCAACACCTGCAAATGCAGCCTTTGCTCCTGTGGTGATTTTCTTAGAAAAACATTTCATTTTCGGGTCCGTTGAGTTATTCATGGGAGGCATCACATTGATGTTGCGGTGCATATTGCCTGCATTGCCGTGAATCAAGGGTGTCGCGGCTGTGAACGAGCCGTGAATTGCACCCGAAGCACCCGAAAAATCATTCTCAAGTGAACGTAAAGCTCAGCGGACTGCCGATGTCTCTCCAGTAATGTGACAGCGATTTCTTACTTCCCGCAACAATACTCGACCATGTAAGCAGTTCTAACCTGCTGCCATGCAGTTACCGCAAAATCACGGCGTGGCACTGCTACTTCCCGGCGGAATGAATTAGGAGTAGTGGCAGCTTGCGTACTGACTCCAATGCCAACATACAGATATTAGGACTTATCGCCAAACCCAGTTACCGGAAAAAAAACCTAATGCATACCACAACCGATATGCACGCTTCGCCTGGTGCTGCAGACAATAGCTGCTATTGCAATTGCGAGTAGTGAATAACAGACACTGGAGTTCATTTGAATTGATGAGCGCTTATAACAACACGCATTCTGCTAATAACGCTCAGCTTCAACTATCACTGATATCGAACTCAGACGTCGTTAAATATGATGCGATAAGATACTGCACCACAGACCAATAAATGCTGTTAGCTGTAGACCGGCATGAACACCGCCCGTTTTCGCACTATCTGAATCAAGCCGCAAGATTATTTCCGACCAACGTGACCGGATGTGAACGTCAATAGATCACAACGGCTTTATGTCACCACTGTGGTATTCAAGTCTGGGACGGTGGGAGCGAACATCACTTAATAACAGTCAGCACGTAAGGACCTTAAGGCACTGATGTAATAACGAGCCATATCAGCTTTGTGCATGTGGAAACCTACCGACGGTCAACTCATCATTCAATAAGCCGGTACCTGCCGGTGTGGAACCAGCAAATTAGAAGACCATCTACGAGCGAAGAGACACGCACTGAAACACTGCAGAGACAGCAAACCCGGAGACCGACGCACGCTGTAACTCAAGCATGCACTTATGCCGCTATTCCAATTGCAACGCCAACGGACTCAATTGCAATAAACTATGCTGCTCCAGATAGGTGATCTTGAGCTCGCCTTGAATCAAAGCAACCATCGCTTTTATTCTCGACTTCGCAACCACAACCGTCTCCTGCGATTCAGCACTCTCCCGCACTTCCATCACAATACGGGCCCGACCACTGTCAAGCACATTGACCTTAAGATACGTGCGCTCATACGTTGATTTTTGTACCGCGCCAACACTTTCTTTTGCAGCGGTAATATACTCTGTGCGATCAAACCGCTGGGTAGATTTATTTCCCAGGTACTTGAAATGCACTACGGCCTCAAAATCCTTACTTAGAAATTGAGTAAGGTCATCAAAGAGGAATTGCTGATTAGTGTGCTCGACACGCTCAATGAACCGTTCGACACTTTGCACCTCAAGAGCGACAGCTTGAGTAGCTACGAAGAAAAACAATCCGAAACCCAGTAACAGCCTTGGGAATATCTTCATTATCACATCCTTCCTTTATACAACTTACCACTTCCTGCAGGGTCTAACGGCAAACTCTATTGCCGCTTGAGCTCCAACCCGGCCAAATTTGCGTTTTTACTAACTCGCCTTCTTAAAGCCAGACAGTACCTGTGTTTCAGCCGGGAGCGACTGACCAATCACTTCCGCAATCATTTCTGCGGTAATTGGTGACAAAGTCCAACCCAGGTGCCCATGACCGGTGTTATAGAAAACACCGGATTGCTTGCCACTGCCAATGCGGGGCATCATATTCGGCATCATTGGACGCAGTCCGGCCCATGAAATCACATGCTCGGTATCCACTGCCGGAAAGTACCTACGGCACCACTCGATCAATGGCTGGATACGGTCATCTCGAATATCGCGATTCACACCATTAAACTCTGCAGTACCTGCTATACGGAAGCGATCGTCACCCAACCGACTGGTGACAATTTTCGCTTCATCATCAAGAATGCTGACCCACGGAGCCGCTTCCTGGCTGACGCTATCATCCAAAGGAACTGTTATTGAGTAACCTTTGACCGGATAGACATTGACCCGGTCACCCAACTGCGCTGCAATGCCACGGCTACCAATTCCGGCGCACACTACCACACCATCAAATTCATGCTCATTCGTGTTTGCTGCAGCGCCGGGCTCAACATTTATTGATTGCACTCTGACCGAGCGGCCAGTGTGACTCACCTCTTCCACTTGAGTATCACAGCAAAATGTCGCCCCCATGCGAACACAAGCATCGGCCAAACCACGGGTATACTTGTGAATATCACCGGTTGAATCACTGGGAGTAAAATACCCTCCGTAAAAATCACCGGTAAGCGACGGCTCAATCTGCTTCATCTCACTAGCATCTACCGCATCACGCTGAAGGCCGCCTTTAAGCAGTAAGTCGTTCACACGAGTGGCATGTTCATACTCTTTCTTTGTGGAATAGATATGCAATATGCCGCGCTGCTCATAATCAAAGTTGATCTGCTCACGCGAGGCCCATTCTTGCAGATGTTCTCGCGCTGCGACTGCTAACCGCGCCGTTTCAATTGTGTTGTTTTTGTAGTTGGGAATATTGCCTATAAACTCAGCCATCCAAGACACCTTGTGCCAATCAGGGCGAGGGTTAACAAGTAGAGGCGCATCTTTGCGCAGCATCCACTTCAGCCCTTTTATTACCGTGGAGGTTTGCGTCCAAACCTCGGCATTGGAGGCAGAAAGCTGCCCGCCATTGGCAAAAGACGTGGCCATCGCCGGGTAACGATGACGATCAAATACCGTGACATCAAAGCCGCGATTGAGTAGTGCATAGCAGGTGGTGACGCCAGTGATACCAGCGCCTATAACAGCGATTTTTTTCATCGATGTGTTCCTCGACAGTTTTATCCGGATTGCAGGTTGCAATCACTTCCAATCCCATCTGTCTCGGAACCTGAGAGTTTTTGCGAGCGTTCGCATTACCCCTTCGGTGAGTGCACAACCGTGCACTGCTCTCCAGATGTCTCTGTTTAATGTGGTCCGTTTGCCTGAGAGTTTCCTGGGTGTTGCTCCTTCGGCGCTGCCGTGCTTCACAGCCGGCAATCTCTCCCACATTATCTTTTGCACTGCCTGAGCAGTGCCGTCGAGACGAGCGACACAATGAACTAACTATGCCGCCATGGCAAGGAATTGCTTAATTTTTTACCTTCGGGAAGAAAATAGCGTCGTATCAAACAAACCACTTTCAACATCCGCCACATTATCGGCCCGAAGCCTACTTTCTTTAGTCCCATATCAGCGCCCGGCAGCCGCGGCATCATCGTAACTGTATTTTCATACAGTATTCGATACCATAGCGACTGTCAGCGCAGCCGCTTTTTGAGTGGCCAGAATGAATCAACAACAATCCGAATTTATCACCCGTGCAATGCAACAGCTCAGTCAGGTAATTGATGAATGCTGTAAGAATTCCTCGATTGCCAGCGCCACTCTGGGTCGCAAGCGAGTGGGCAAACATACTGTGGTTGTCAGATTAATTGCAGAGGTAGACAAAGGGTTCTCCGCCCCACTAGGTTCACACGCCAGCAGGCTCGGAGCTGAACCGGATTACTCAAAGCAAACAGAACATCACAATGTCCATCGTGGGAGCCGTTGGCACAAGCCCATTTTCTAGTTAGGCTGAACCTGTAGGCACTACCTCATAGCCCGGTTCTTCAGGCTCATCATCTTTCATCTCAGCAGGGAAACCGGGCGCGAGAATACTAAGGCCAGTCGCATCTTCCAATCGACGAATTATATTTGGTGACCATTCGCGTGAACCATATCTGGCTTCACCGTCTTTAAAGATTTTGATTAGCAGCGGGCTGATTTCAAGCGGTACGTTGGCCCGATCTGCGACGGCCTGGAAAAGGCCGATGTCTTTACTCACCAAATCCATGGTAAACGAAATATCACGTGATCCATTGAGGATCACCTGGCTTTCAGTTTCATGAACAAAAGAAGTTCCAGATGAAATCTTTATCGCTTCATAGGTGGTGTTGAGATCCATACCGGCGGCTTTTGCGGTCACCAACGCCTCACAACAAGACAAAAGATTTGCAGTGGCCAGATAGTTTGTGATCACTTTCAATACAGAAGCGGATCCTAATGGTCCGGTATGCAGCAGGCGGCGACCAAGTGACTTAAGAACAGGAGTAATGCGATCAAAGGTTTCCCGCTCACAGCCTGCGAAAATTGAAATATTACCCGTATCTGCGCGATGGCAACCACCCGACACAGGGCAGTCAACTGCAGAAGCTCCGACCTTTTCAACCAAGGCACCGAGACGTTTAACTTCTGCCTCATCAGTGGTCGACATCTCCATCCATATCTTGCCATCTGACAGACCTTGCAACAGACCGTCGCTATCTTCCATTACCGCAGCAGAGGCTGCAGGAGAAGGCAAACAGGTAATCACGGCCTCACAAGCGACAGCCATCGCTTTAGGACTGTCAGCCCATGATGCCCCCTGATCTAAAAACGGCTGTGCCAGCGTTCGATCAAGATCACGAACCATCACATCGTGACCATTGCGCAGCAGACTACCCGCCAACTTGCCACCAACATTACCAAGACCTATAAAGCCAATTTTCATTCTTCAGACTCTGTGATTTAACCGTTTTAACAGTACGTATTTCAGGCTGAAATACTTGTCTAAACCCGACTCTCACAAGCGGTACGAATGATCCCGGCCAACGTCCGTAACCCGTGTGCTGCCTCTTCCGGTGAAGCATGACTGAAGTTCAAACGCAGACTTGGAAGTGCCTTTACCCCCCTGGGATAGAACGACTCGCCGGGCATGAAAGCGACTCCCGCTTCAATCGCCTGCTTTAACAACTCACGTGTATCAATGGCGAATTCCGGCCGCAACGTCAGCCAATAGAACAATCCACCGACGGGCTGCTGCCAATCTGCAATGCCACTGAATGCAGAAGTAAGGCTAAGGTCGAAGCTATCCCGCCGACGGCGATAGAACGTGGTTAAGGTTTGGTTTCTGTCATCGTTGAGCTGCAACAACTGTAAAATCAGTCGCTGACTGACTCTGCAACTGTGCAAATCAGCCGCCTGCTTCAAACGCACAAGATGTGGAAATAATTTTTTAGAACAAGTCAGATACCCTAAACGCAGACCCGGCGCATAGGCCTTGGAAAACGATGACTGATAGATCCACTCTGTATCGCGAACATAACTGCAAACCGGTGTGCGATCACATTCCCCGTATACAAGATCACGGTATGGATCGTCTTCAAACAAGACACTGCCAGAACGGTCACACGCCAAAGCCAAAGCACGCCGTTGCTCCTCGCTGTAGCAATGGCCAGTCGGGTTTTGAAAAGTAGGAATGGTGTAAGTCAGGCGTGAATTACCAATCTTCGGCTGATCGGCGGTATAAGGAATATACTCAGCACCGAATAGATCAAAAACCTGCAAAGCTGCCAGATACGTTGGCGCTTCAACGGCAACATTTGTTCCTCGATCTACAAATAGCTTTGCTACCAGATCAATACCTTGTTGCGAACCGGACAATATCAACACTCGTTCAGGTGTCGTCTGAAGCCCTCGCTCAATCAAACTCGCCGCCACCTGCTCACGCAACTCGCTTTCACCCTCAGACGGTCCGTACTGCAGATGCTCGCTATCAACGCAGCTTAAATCCAGCGCTGGAAAGCACTCAGTCGCCGGCAACCCACCTGCAAAGGAAATCATTCCGGGCCTGTCTATTACCTTGAGAATTTCCCTGACGGGCGATTCAACCAGGTTTTCAATCCTTTTCGCAAACATCAGTTCACCCCTATTTATGTCAATGTTATTGACCTTTTAAATTATCTTTTATTATTAGTCAATGCTTTTGACCTATAACTGGAAAATATTGACACGGGGCGTCATATCAAACTAATTTAGCAATATGATTGATTCAACACGAGAAGAACAACTCCGCGAAGCCATAGAGCTACTCTTTTTCTCGTACAGAGCCTTCACACGCGGCCCGGATGAAATTCTAGCCAAACGTGGCCTGGGGCGCGTTCATCACCGAATTCTGTACTTCATAGGACGTGAGCCGGGCCTTTCAGTCAACGATCTCCTGACAGTACTCAACATATCCAAACAAGCATTGCACCAGCCCCAGCAACAACTCATCAGCATGGGTCTGGTCAAAAACGACAAATCTAAAACCGACGGGCGGGTAAAAGAACTAAGACTCTCCGCAGCCGGTAAACGCCTTGAATCCAGACTCACTGGCACGCAACTACTGCAACTTGAAAATGTATTCTCGGAGTGTGGACGGAAATCCGAAAAAGCCTGGCTGGAGGTAATGAAAACCATAGCTGATGATTAACGGGCCAGGACTACCGATTACGTGATTAATTTGCCGAAGGGACGGGCATCGAAACCACCATATATGGCATGCCGCTCAAACCTCTCCTGCAAGCCGCTCGCGCACACCACTCAAAACAAGCCACAAAAACCATCACCCAAACACCCCCTCCAATTGCTATGCTTACCCGATGAAAGATTTTGACGAACTACGCTCTGTATTAGAGCTTGAAAGAATTGAAGACAACCTCTATCGCGGCCAGAGCTATCGAACGCCATGGGGCCGGGTATTCGGCGGTCAGGTACTCGCACAGTCAATTCATGCGGCGCAATTGACTACACCTGATGATCGCAATCTACACTCAATGCATGCCTACTTCTTATTGGCCGGCGATATCGAGCTACCGATTGTCTATGACGTTGAGCATGTTCGAGATGGCGGCAGCTACACGACCCGCAGGGTTAAAGCAATTCAAAAGGGCCGTCCTATTTTTACAGTACAAGCCTCTTTTCAAGTACCAGAAGAGGGCTTGACCCATCATGTCCCCATGCCGGATGTACCCCCCCCGGAAGGGTTGCAGAATGATCAGCAGATCGGTGAGTCACTTCGTCAATCCGACCCTGATCTATACAAAATCAGCCGCATTGAACGCCCTATTGAGTGCCGCCCCACACGCGGTTCAGAGCAGTACACTTCTGTGTCCACTGAACCTCGGCAGAACATCTGGATAAAAGCGCGTGGCTCACTGCCAGACTCTGATCGCATGCATCAGGTTGCCTTAACCTATGTGTCAGACTACAACTTGTTAGCCACAGCGCTACTACCGCACTGGCCGATTGCGAACAAAGAAGCCCGCAGAGAACGAGTCTTCATGGCAAGCCTTGATCATGCCATGTGGTTTCACAGGCCGTTTAGACTCAACGACTGGTTGCTCTATAGCATTGAAAGCCCAAGTGCCAGCGGCGGCAGAGGCTATTCAAGAGGTGATGTATACACCCGAGACGGTGAGTTGGTGGCATCCGTAGCGCAGGAAGGGCTCATTAGAACGCAGCGTGGTTAGTTTCTGCCGTGTCATTCATCCACCTGCTGATGCACATCAACCTTCCAATATACTGCCGCAAGCCCCTTGGAAACCCAGACGCGTCAGGCTTGTGCTGCGCAGCAGTACGGTAATTCTCTTCCTGCAAACCTTACCCCCTGCAGATGGCAAACGAATCCGATTTAAAAACGGAAGACCTGCCCGACCGCCAAAGACAAACCGGGATCAGAGTTTTCTGTGGCCGGGGGATCCAACGGCACTGCAAGATCAATTCTGATTACCCTTGCACCTAACAAAGCATTAGAAGCCAGACGCAAGCCCGCTCCTACCGATCGCTTCACCGACGATGAAGAATCACCTTTGCTGTTGACCCAGCCGGCATCGAAAAATCCAATAACCCCCACATCGACAACACCCAGCTTCCAACCTGGCCTGTAGCGAGTCTCCAGATTCATTCGCAATCGCTGCCTGCCCTGGAACTGGCGAACATCATAACCACGCAGTCCATTATCTTCACCAAGCGTCAACTGCACTGGTAATCCACTCCCATCCTCACCGGTGGTGTAATCCATGCGCAAAGCGAGAGTATTGTTATTAAACTTGCTATAGAAAGCCTTAAAAGTGCTGGTGACCGACCAGGGACGTGCGCCCTCTTCCTCAAAGGTTGCACTACCTGCCACCGCCAGGTTTAACAATGTATGCTCGCCAGCTGCTGCTGTTTTGCGAAGTATCAATGATAGGAGTGGGTCAACACGACTGACAGATTCGGCATTTGCAGTAGCATCCTCATCAATAAAATTCACCCCAAGCCGAACCTCGGCCGAACTTCCTAAACTTATGTCCTGCACAAAGTTCAACGTATCAAGCCCCTGAACTTTCATAAAGCGGCTTACGCTATCACGTGCAAGCAATCCACCAATGTAGATCTTTCTATTATCTGCAGGTGCTGCAACAGACAGTACGTCATTAATGTCTGTGACGATCGAAGGTGAATAATCCGACTCTGATAAATTCATTACAACACCTCGACGCAAATACTGATCACTGGAACCAGACCGCCAGACATACCTGCCAGCAACACTTGCCTTGTCTTCGGGTATTGCGACTACATTAGTGCCGTCACGATAGTATTTAATATTACGCTCTACTCGATCTGCTGAGACCGCCCACTCACGCTTGTCACTGAGAGATCTAAAGGTATCACTCAGATTAATGCCGTAAAAATCGCCTTCGTTGGTTCGACCTATTCGATAGTTGGCGCGCCAGTCATTATTAAAAAAGTGCAAATCACTAAACGAGAGCGCACCACGGAAATTACCTGTAGAGCTCCGGGACATACTCAACAACAGCTTGTTACCAGAGCCATTAACGTTCTTCTCACCCGTGGTAAAACCGATGTTACCCACACCCCCCAGATAGGAACCTGAGGCACCAGCGACAATTGAAAAATTGTCGCGGGTAATAAGATGAAGTTCGACACAATCATTATTGGTAACCAACCTGGCCGACGCCGAAGCGAATAATCCGAGCCGCCGCAGACGGCGCTCAATATCTTCAATACTTCGAATCGACAGGGAGTCCCCTGATTTCACTCCCGCTTCACGCAAAATCACGGACTCACGAGTGGTTTTGTGAAATCGGTTGATACCTGAGGCAACAGCCTGTTGTGCGCTCGCGCTCGCAGCCTGTCCATCAAATATATTGCTGTTCTTCACAACCACTTTACAGATCACTACCAACTGAGCAGATGGAATTGCGTCCACTGCTCCCATCGCACCATTGGGCGCAAAACCGAGCAGAGACCATGCTACTGCACTCAGAAAGCTTGAGACCCGGGGGCACAAAATTGTTAACCGTTCACACCACATACTCACCACCGAACCCTGGCATCGAGGCCAGGCAACAACCGAGAAAACATATGTATCAATTGAGTCAAGAAATAGTCACCTGTACCGACAAATAAAGAGATATGTGCCGCCAATTGATCCAGCTAGAAGCTGACCGGGTAGTAAACCAGGGATTGGCGACCCGTTTAATCCTGCTTTGCACTCGACTCGTCGTTGCAGGTAGAACTCAATAATAACTCGGTTCACTGAAATGCCTTCAAGTATTAACACACAGTCAGGGCATGGGGCATCCGGCAGGCAGTCTCTGGGAAGCTAGTGGACATGTATCATACAACGACATTGATTCTGCTCCGCATTGCGGGCCACTCTGCCGGCTTGTTGGCCGCAGCGACGCTGTCTATAGCCAGCTTCAGCTACGCTCAGGACGTCGACACATCCAGTGCCCTGCTGCAGCAGGCGCAAGCATATGAAGCGTCTGGAGACTATCAGAACGCCGTTGCTACCTATCGAGAATACCTACAGCAGCCTGCCGCCAAAAGCGCCGAACGCAGACAGGCTCGATTAAAGTTTCCAGTACTTCAGGAGGCTGTTAATCATGGTGCAGGCCCAGAGTTGCAGCACTACCTCACTGCAATGGACCTTCGCAGCCAAGGCAGCAGCCAGGAAGCAGATGCACAACTGCAAACATTAATCGAATCATACCCTGGCAGCTCTCTGTCAGATGACGCCTGGTACCTGCGTGCATACATCTCTTTGATGGATCACTACGATTACGAGCGCACTAACGAGTTATTGCAGGCTCTGCGTGCAAACTATCCCGACAGTCGATATGTCGACACGGCGCTATTTGCAGAGGCCATAAGCCAGGAACAACTTGGAAACAGCGATGCAGCCATCGCAAAAATGACGGAGCTTCGTGATAGGCATACCGGCATATCAGTCGCCGGTATCAATTGGGCACGCGACGAATACGTATCAAGACTCTGGTTTGATCGCAGCGACAAGAGAATTGAGTACTTGAAAAACCGGGCAGCATCCGCAACACGGCTACTAAGCCTGATTCCGCATGAAGCTGACGGCTTTCAATGGATGGCCGAGCTGAGCGTCGGCCAAGAACACATGACATTACTGCTTAACGAAAGCGAGACGATAAACAACATCACCATCAAGGGAAGCCCCGGGTCTAAGGTAAATGCTTACGCAGGCATCGTCATGGGACAACCAGAATCATGGGCAAGAATTACTATAGACAACCCATCAGTGCGCGGCATGATCTCGGTCTATGGCGAAAGACATGAATTGATACCTGTCACAAGCGGTGGCTCACTCAGTGATTTTCACACTCTTCTGCTGGGCGACGCCGACGGAAACGTTTCTGATGAGCCGGATCAAGCATTAATACCACCAAAATCAGAAGACAAGTTAAACAACTACCTACGCAGCGTTCGTGCAGTGTCAGCTACTGAACTTACACCTGGCAACGTCAGTCACGTTGCCATGATGGGCGTGGTCATTGACAGTAAATACAATGACTACCATGGCGGGCGCGGAACAAACGAAGCGCTATCTATCTTAAACACCACTGATGGACTGTTTCGCGAGCAGCTAGGCATCGCATTAAAAGTCGACACACTTGTCGTCATCGATAGCGCCAACAACGACCCCATGAACCTGGGTAGCGTGACCATGGAAAAGATGATGCGCAACTTCAAAGACTATCGCATGGCAAGCAATGATCTGGGTAGTGACATTGGCCTCGCGACATTATTCAGTGGAAATAAAAACAATGATTCGGCACTCGGCTTAGCGTGGATAGGATCGGCATGTCGCACAGACGGTTTTGATGTCAGTGTGGTCACCCCGTATAAAATGCCATCCTTGCTGTCGACCCATGAAATCGGCCACACAATGGGTGCGCCACACGACTCTGACACCTCTTGTAGCAGTCAAAACCAACATATTATGTGGCCGTTTCTGTCGAGCAACAGCGGCAGAAGTTTTTCCTCATGTAGCCAGGAAGCAATCGCTCAAACAATGGCTAATAATAACTGCCATATTGACGCTATCGATCTTTCTATGGATCTCGACGACATCAATGAAACCTCACTGCAACTCAGCATTACAAACCACGATACCCAGCGCGCAGCGCCCTCTGCAGTCGTTACTCTGTCCGGTCCAACTATAGGCAATGCCACGTCAGCTGAAAGCTGTCGACAACTTGATGGAGACAGTCTCGAGTGCACAATCGGCGCACTCTCTCCCATGCAATCGGCAAGCTTGCAATTTGACTTCCCGGCACCTCTTTCAAACACCGCACAGGTCATTGCCACAGTACACGGAAGCGGATTTATCGATGTTGCAACTCAAAACAACAGCGTAAAAACAGATATCAATGGCAACCAGACTCAATATGCCGGACCGATAAACAGCGATCCAATAACACTAAGTGCGAGTGGCGGCGGCAGTGGAAGTAGTGGAAGCAATGACAATATTGCCAGCGCCGAAGGCGGTGGCGTACTTCAGCCAGCAAGTCTTTTTATGCTGGCCATATTCTTTGTAACAAGACGAAGATTTAGCACAAACTAAAGGCATATTGCCTTGTGGTTACACTTAGCCGTGACTGATCAGCGGTTGGAGTCTTGAGTAACGAATCATGAGCAACCTAGATGATCGGATCGCGGCCGGATTCGATCATGTGATCAAGGTAATCAATCCGATCCTGGCCCCAGAATACCTCACCCTCGTAAACGTAAGCGGGTGCACCAACCACATCAAGACTAATGGCCTCCTGTGAGTTGGCAGTGCGAACTTCCGCAAATTCGGGTTCTTTTGATTCTTGTACTACCGTCTTACCATCGAATCCCGCCTTATCGAGTAGCTCGGCGAGAATAGACTCGTCTGCGATTTGCCGGTCTTGTCCCCACAGGGCCTCCCCCACGCTTAACAGAAACGGCCCCGGATCTTTGCCTTGTTGACTCAAAAGAATACAACAACAGTCAGCTCTCTCGGGGTTGGCCGGAAAGCTTTTAGGCTGTGCAATTACGGTGAGCCCACGGTAATGACCGATACGCTGAAGTTCAAGCAATCGGTACCGTTGTCGCATCGGAGGTCTCTGCGGTGGTGCTACGCCGCCCGATACCTTCCAGACTTCCATTAAATTGACCGGTTTGTACTTTATCTCTTTGTTGTGCTTTTTCGCTACCGCACAAAATTCCTCTTGACCAAACCAGGTAAACGGCGAGGTAGAAGTATAGAAATAGTCAATATGGTCCGCCATGCTTTGTCCTTTCTTTATATCGTTACCATCATCCTGTGGCACGCATAAGAATGCAAGCCTACTTCACACACATTCACAACACTAACGTGGATGCAATAACTCCGGAAAAACGTTTACAGAAGTTTATCTACTGCACCTGAGATCGGAAGCAGAGATCTACGCAGCAACAATCTACCTGCCATGCCCGTGAGGACGGAATCCTGCAAGGCCAATTAATATTTATTATCAAAGAAATCATTCGCAGCAGCTCGATAAACAATTCGTCGGAGAAAACGGTGGACTAATCAATTTTATAAAACGACGACAGTCATTTCCCACTGAGCAAGACCGACGGGCAAACCACAAGTTACCGATTCGCGTGAATTAACGCACGCTCTCGCATACCAAGGTAGATCGGAAGCGCCAAACAGAGCCCTATTAAGAAACACACAGCGACATATAGCCAAGGCCACTTCACACCATCTATTGTTGCTCTTGTCACCGCCATGACCGAAAACACGATACCCGCAAAGTAGGCATCTATTGCAACACCGGCGCTGGCAGGCGTCGCCATGGCGGACTTGAGGAATGGACCGATCATCACACTATCGGCCTGACTGAAATACTGGATGAAGTAAAACCAACTCCAAACAACGCCCACCAGCGCAAGTGCAAAGTACACCCATGAAAGCAATGCAGGACGGGACATAATATCTCCTTTTGTTTTTTTGACCATCAACGCGATGGCAATCGCCAACGTGCTACTGAGTGTTTACTGGCAGACGTTACTCAAAGGGAGTATATGCTGACCAGTTAAACTGAATAACCTGCCAACTTAGTTTCCATATACTCCATAAGTCCTTCCCGCGCCCCCTCTCGCCCGAGACCACTTTCCTTCATACCCCCAAATGGCGCCGCGGCACTGGTGGGGTTAATATCATTGACGCCGATAATCCCAAACCGCAACTGCTCAACAGCCCGAAATGCACGTGAGAGATCCTTGGTATATACATACGCCGCTAAGCCGTAATGCGTATCGTTGGCCATCGCTATGACGTCATCATCATCGTCAAAGGAAATTACCGGTGCAATGGGCCCAAAAGTCTCTTCTCGGTAGATCAACATTGAATCATCTACCCTGGCAAGCACAGTGGGGGCATAAAAATAACCGTCACCAAACTCACCTTGTGTAAGACGTTGCCCGCCGCACAATACCTCAGCGCCTTTGTCTCGTGCATCGTTCACCTGCCTATCTATTTTCAGCACAGCCTTCTCATCGACAAGAGGTCCGATCGCTACCCCTTCGGTAACACCATTACCGACACGCATCTTTTCAATTCGCGAGGTGAGTGTTTGAAGAAAGTCGGGCATCACGTTCTTATGTACAAAAATCCGGTTTGGGCAAATACAGGCTTGCCCCGTATTTAGAAATTTAACCAGACTGGCACCCTTTGCTGCATGTACGGGATCAGCGTCTTCAAAAACAATAAAGGGTGCATGACCCCCTAACTCCATTGAGACACGCTTTAACTGCATTGCTGCATCACGAGACAGCATCTTGCCGACCGCGGTGGAACCGGTGAAAGTCAGCTTGCGTACCAGCGGACTTTCACAGAAAACTTTACCCACTGGTGCAGGCGTTGAAGTGGTGACTAAATTGACTACCCCTGCCGGCAGGCCGGCCTCTTCAAGCAGCTTAAAAACAGCTATAGCACAAAGTGGTGTAGCCTCAGCAGGCTTTAATATAACGGTACAACCGGCCGCCAGCGCCGGTGCCAGTTTGCGCGTCAGCATTGAAACCGGATAATTCCATGGAGTGATCGCCGCAACCACACCCACTGCTTGATGCTGCACAATAAATCGCTGATCGGGGCGCGCAGACGGTATCGTTTCGCCATAGGCACGCTTGGCTTCCTCTGCAAACCACAAAAGAAAATCTGCAGCATACTGCACCTCATTGGCGGCAGCCTTGAGAGGCTTGCCCTGCTCTGCAGTCATCAGTGCTGCAAGCTCGCCCTTACGCTCAAGCATTAATTGCCAGGCGCGGTACAAAATAGAAGATCTATGATGAGCGGTGGTACGCGACCAACTCTCAAAAGCACGATGTGCCGCCTCAATAGCCTGAGTAGCATGGTGTTCATCACCATCGGCCACTTGACCCAGCACCTCACCGGTAGCGGGATTTAAAACGTCGAACGTGTTATCACACTTCAGCCATTGACCGTCAATGAACATAGAGTACTCATCTGCTAAATCTGAATTAAGCTTGCGAGTGTACAACACACTCCCTTTAAACAAAAAAAGCGACACCGTGTGGCGTCGCTTCTTTTCCTTCTATTACTAGCCAGCATTATTCATCAGGATTCGCCATCCGGAGGAAATCTCACTAAACAGACCAGATGATCGCCTGAGAAGGTGCCTTGCTACGCGCCGAAGAGGTTTACGCCAAGGGGCTAATTTTGTTCAGTCGCCTTTTGAATTGTGCAGTCCGGGCAACTAGTTTCTGAGCTTTTCACCCTTAGGATCAAACGGTGGCTCATCAAGCAATCTGGCGTGATGCGGCAAACCGAGAACCGCCACATCAAATTCAGCACCACTTTTAACAAACTCGGTTTTGATAAAGCACAACGCTAACGATTGCTTAACCGTGTGGCCGTAAGCACCTGAACTGACCCGCCCGACCGGTGTACCGTCTTTGGCGAAAATCGACTCACCACCAGAGGCATCGGCGGTAGTCACATCAATGGATAGCAACACCAGCTTTTCACGTGGTGCCTGTTTGGCGAGTCCGGCCCAGACTTCCTTACCGAGAAAGTCCGGCTTATCCATTTTGATCAATCTCTCCAAACCAACCTCATGTGGCCAGTACTCTGGAGAATATTCCCGACCCCAGGAACCATAGCCCTTCTCAACCCGCAAACTCAACAGCGATCTGCCACCGACCAGTCGAAGACCAAACGACTTACCCTCTGCAAGCAGCGCATCAAATAGTGCTTCCTGATGTTCTGTGGGTACGTAGATTTCCCAACCGAGATCTCCGGTGAATGACACCCTCATGGCCAGACCTTCGATACCTGCCACGGTAAGTTGCTTGGAGCGCATGAATTTAAATTCATCGTTGCTCAAATCAACGTTGGTCATACGCTGCAACATTTCACGTGACTTAGGACCCGCCACGCTGAAACCACACCAGTCCTCGGTACGTGACTCAAGAGTGACACCCTCTGGTGCAGGCACCATTTCCCAGAATCGGCGGTGATATTCTTCAGCCATTCCTGAACCAAACATCCAGAAGTGATCATCAGCAAGCTTGGTCACGGTAAAGTCACCTGCAATACCACCACGCACACCCAACATAGGCGTTAAGCACGATCGCCCCACTTCCGTTGGAATGTTGTTAGCAATTATTTTATTTAACCAATCGGCACAGCCTGGCCCTTTGATTTCGTACTTAGCGTAGTTAGATACATCAAGCAGACCGACCGATGAACGCAATGCTTCACACTCATCGCGAACGTGGTTAAACCAGTCCTGCCGTTCAAAACCATAGTCTTCTACCGGCTCTACCCCCTCCGCCGCATACCACAACGGATGCTCCCAACCATAGTTCAGGCCAAACACTGCACCATTAGCCTTTTGCTTTTCATACACCGGTCTGGTCTTGAGCGGACGGCCCGCTTCACGCTCTTCGTACGGGAAATGAATCTTAAAACGATTGGCGTAGCAATCCAGAGCACGCGCTTTGGTATAAGGTTTGGTTGGCCACTTACCGTAACGCGCGATATCCCATGGAAAGAGATCAAGCTCCGGCTCACCCTCAACAACCCATTGCGCCATCAACAGGCCAAGACCGCCTGATTGACTGAAACCCGGAATAATTCCGTTACAGCAATAGTAGTTAGCAAGCCCGGGCACAGGCCCGAACAGCGCAGCGCTATCAGGTGACCAGATCATCGGTCCGTTAATCACCTTTTTAACACCAGCGGAACCTAACGCCGGTATACGATCACAGGCAAGCTCAAGGTTGTCTGAAATTCGATCAAGGTCATCAGGCAGTAGTTCGTGACCAAAATCGAGTGGCGTGCCATCTTCAGCCCAGAAGCGACCATCCTTCTCATACGCGCCCACCAGCAAACCATTGCCTTCCTGACGCAGATAAAACTCCGCATCACGATCTGCAATAGAGGGCAGTCTGCGGCCGGCGGCGACGATCTCTGGAATATCTTCTGTAACGAAGTACTGGTGCTCCATCGGGATTAACGGCAGCTCTAAACCCGCAAGCCTGCCCACTTCACGACCCCACAAGCCGGCCGCATTAATCAATACTTCAGTGTGAATATTGCCTTCAGGTGTGATCACATCCCAGGTGCCATCCGGTCTTTGATTGGTTTCAACTACCGGAGTGAAGCGATGAATATCCGCACCGGCGTTACGAGCGCCTTTGGCATAAGCATGGGTAACACCCGACGGGTCAACGTTGCCACCATCAGGCTCAAACATCGCACAGCGGATGCCGTCAGTGTTAAGCAGTGGATGCATATCACGCGCTTCGGCCAGTGAGAGTTCATGAAACTCAACATCAAAGTAACGCGCCTTGGCTGCCTGCAAACGCAACTGATGCTCACGATCTTTGGTTTGCGCCAGATAGATAGAGCCCGGCTGGAAGATACCGCAGCCTTGGCCAGTCTCTTCTTCAAGCTCTTTGTAGATCTTAATGGTGTAGTACTGAAGCTTGGAAATATTGTTGTTGTCATGCAAACCGTGAATACCGGCCGCTGCGTGCCAGGTAGAGCCCGACGTCAGCTCATCACGCTCGAGCAGCATGACGTCTTTCCAACCCAGTTTGGTCAGGTGGTAGAGAATGCTGCAGCCCACCAGGCCGCCACCGATCACAACCGCACGTGTTTCTGTTTTCATTATTTCCGTCCGTCAGCCCACAGGGCCCAATCACTCTAGCCTGAAATTCTGCAGCAGACAGAAACGGGGCACCTGATCAGGGACGACCAACCTTGCCGCAGAAGCGCAAAAACTGCCGATGTGACCAACAGAGGCCGTTGTAAAATGCCCGGTCGACACCGAATATCAGCCAATTCAGCCGATGGAGTCGCGGATTTAATAGAAATCACTGTCGCCAAGCCGCACTAGTAGCACACTCGACTGCGCTGGATCGCCTCGCTAACGCTGGCGGGCTTGTATTAGTGGTCAAGATGATAAGTTATGCACTGTCGCCGCGTCGCCGGCCTCCTCGACACGAGCTCAAATGACACGAAGCGGTTTCTATCCAGCGTGTATTTGTTCTTGAATCATCCGCGGAGTGGGGTCAAAAAGCACCATAGTTGGCACGTGGGCGCCAGCGGCACTAGGATGTGCATCCAGCGGCCTTGGTGGCTGATTTCAATAAATACCGCTTGCACCCAAAGGGCAAAAAAGCCGCGTAAAGGTTTTGGTTACTTTCATCCGAAAAGTGACTCATAGAGTCATGGTTGGCTTCGAAAAACCGCCACGGATGTCAAGCTGCTTACGTGAACGCAGCAAGTGCACTCACGCCAAGCACAACAAACCCAAAAAAATCAGGCCCTGACCCGAAAACAATGAGCCAGCAACCCAATAGTAGAACTGTCATGCTCACCAATCTTCTGAGACTGCAACTCACCTAACAACGTAGCAGCCAGCTGCTTACCCAGCTCAACGCCCCACTGATCAAACGAATTAATACCCCAGATCTTACCCTGCACAAACACCTTGTGTTCATACATTGCAATCAAAGATCCGAGTGCAGTCGGGGTTAACTCATCCATCATAATCGTATTAGTGGGTCGGTTGCCTTCGAATACTTTATGCGGAGCAAGTGACGCGATCTGTTTTTCATCAACCGATCTCTCACGTAACTCGGCCTCAACATCCGACTGCGGCTTTCCTGTCATTAACGCTTCTGTCTGAGCAAGAAAGTTAGCCAATAATATACTATGGTGTTCGCCAATCGGGTTTTGCGATTTTACCGGCGCTATAAAATCAGCAGTGATTAAATCAGTGCCCTGATGCATCAGTTGAAAGAATGCATGCTGGCCATTCGTACCGGGCTCACCCCAGATCACAGGACCTGTCGCATAGTCGACAACGGTGCCATTCATCTTCACTCGCTTGCCGTTGCTTTCCATATCCAGTTGTTGAAGATAAGCGGGAAATCGATGTAAGTATTGATCGTAGGGTTCAATCACATGCGATCTTACATTAAAGAAGTTGCCGTACCACACCCCAAGCAAGGCCAGAATCACAGGAATGTTATTTTCATAATCTGTTTCCGCAAAGTGACGATCCATTTGATGCGCTCCACTTAACATGGCATCAAAGTTCTCATTGCCAACCGACAGTCGGATTGACAAACCAATGCTTGACCAAAGCGAATAACGCCCCCCTACCCAATCCCAAAATCGAAACATATTGTCAACATCAATACCAAACTCAGCTACTGCATCAGCATTGGTGGAGACTGCGACAAAATGTTTAGCGATATCTTTTTCCGCTGCACCGGACTGCAGAAACGCATCGCGCGCAGAGCGTGCATTGGTAAGGGTCTCTTGTGTGGTGAAGGTTTTGGAAGCGATAATGAAAAGCGTAGTAGCCATGTCGACCGATTCAATCACCTGCGCAATGTGGCTGCCGTCGACGTTGCTGACAAAGTGAAAGCTTAAATCTTTCTGCTGCCACGGCTTCAGTGCCTCGCAGACCATTAGCGGGCCAAGGTCCGAGCCACCAATACCAATATTAACAATGGTATTGATCGGCTTACCGGTATATCCGGTCCATTCCTTGTTACGTACCCTGTTTACAAATGCCGCGGCGTGATCTGCCACTTTATGCACTTGCTCGACGATCTCCTCACCGTCCACGTGCAGCTCAGAGCCTTTAGGCATTCTCAGTGCAGCATGCAACACGGATCGATCTTCGGTGGTATTTATGCGCTCACCGGCAAACATGCTTTTGCCATGTGTAGCCACATCGACTTCTCTGGCTAAGGCAAAAAGCTTACTCATTGTATCTGTGGTGATTCGATTCTTAGAGTAGTCGAGTAACAAACCACACGCACTCACAGAGAACTTACCAAAACGATCCGGATCATCCACGAAAAGATCGCGCATGTGCAGATCACAAACTTCCTCATGATGCGACTGCAATGCTTTCCATGGAGCCGAGTCAGACAAATTGCTCATCACTGTGTTCTCCGGAATTACGTCTCTACACTTTTAGAATAAAAAATGACGAACGGTATTTCTACCGTTCGCCATATGGTTCCACCACTGCGTTATCCTTTCGGATCTACTGATTAGCTACTAGGTGTTTAGTTGCCAGATATCGTTATTGTACTCTGCAATAGTTCGATCGGATGAAAACTTTCCACTTTTAGCGGTATTCAATATGCTCATGGTCGTCCAGCGCTCAACGTCTTGATATGCCAACGCTGCCTGCTCTTGCGCATCGACATAGGTTCTGAAGTCAGCTGCCGTCATCCACGGATCGTTCGGGTTGCGAATACTTGCAATTACCGCATCGAATATACCTGGCTCAAATTGATTGAAGTGACCACTTTCAAGGAGTGCCATTACCTCACTGAAACCATCATCAGCCTCAATGATCGATTGCGGATCATAATGCGGGCGCATCGATTCCACTTCTGCGGCAGTTAGACCAAACAAAAAGAAATTCTCATCACCGACTTCTTCACGTATCTCGATATTCGCACCATCCAGCGTGCCTATCGTGATCGCACCGTTCATCATGAATTTCATATTACCGGTACCAGAGGCTTCTTTACCTGCTGTAGAAACCTGCTCGGACAGATCAGTACCTGCGCAGATCACTTCCATCGCAGTGACCCGATAATTAGGCAGGAATGCCAGACGCAGTTTATTGCCTACTTCAGGGTCATTGTTAACAACACTGGCCACATTATTTATTAACTTGATTATTTGCTTGGCCATGTAGTAACCGGGTGCAGCCTTACCACCAATCAATACACTTCTCGGCGTCCAGTTTTCACTATGGCCCTTTTTTATACGGTTGTACAAATGCACCACGTGTAGCAAGTTCAGTAGCTGACGCTTGTATTCGTGAATTCGCTTAACCTGAACGTCAAACATACTCTCGATATCAAACTCCACTCCGCAGTCTTGCTTTACCAGCTGAGCAAGCTTGCGTTTATTGCTGAATTTGACCTGACGCCAATCCTCTCTTAGCTTTTCATCATTCACATGCGCACTGAGATTGTCTAACTGATCAAGCTTGGTTATCCATTGATCACCGATGGTGGAATCAAGTAGCTCACGCAATTCAGGATTACATGCGGCCAGCCAACGCCTGGGGGTTACACCGTTAGTCTTGTTGTTAAACTTATCTGGCCAAAGCTCGCAGAAATCACGAAAAAGACCATCAATAAGTAACTCAGTGTGAAGCGCTGCTACGCCGTTTACGGAAAAACTGCCGGCAATCGCAAGGTATGCCATACGAACTTGCGGCTCAGGCCCCTCTTCAATGATTGACATCCGGCGCTGCCGCTCTGTGTCACCCGGCCATTTGTTCGATACCTGCTGTAAAAATCGAGCGTTGATTTCAAAAATTATATCAACCACCCGTGGCAATAATTTTCTGAACAAGCTAACCGGCCATCGCTCAAGTGCTTCCGGCAACAAGGTATGATTGGTGTATGCCATCGTGCTGGAGGTAATCTCCCACGCGTTGTTCCAGCTCAGCTCATAGTCATCCATGAGAAGCCGCATTAGCTCAGCTACCGCAACACTCGGGTGAGTGTCATTTAGCTGGAAACAGTTCTTCTCGGCAAATTTTTCAAAGTTTGTACCGTTAGCTTTTACCCATTGCGCCAAAACATCCTGCAGGCTCGCAGAAGCGAGAAAATACTGTTGTCGTAGCCGCAGTTCTTTGCCGTTCTCGCTGCTGTCATTCGGGTAGAGCACCATGGAAATGTGCTCGGCTTCATTTTTATTCGCCACTGACTCAGGGTATCGACCGGCATTAAACTCGCCTAGCTCAAATGCATCAGAAGCAGCTGCCTTCCACAAACGCAAAGTATTAACGGTATCGTTCTCATAGCCCGGAATAGCCGTGTCGTGTGGTACGGCGAGTACGTTTTCGGTATCTACCCAACGCACCCGTGATGCACCTTGCGCATCGACATAAAACTCACTGCGACCACCAAACTTAATGTGACGGGTGTCATGAGGACGCTGCACTTCCCACACATAACTATTACGCAACCAGTGATCCGGCTCCTCTACCTGAGCACCGTCCTGAATCTCCTGCCGGAACATTCCATATTCATAGCGAATGCCATAACCGACAACAGGCAGGCTTAATGTCGCACAACTATCCAGGAAGCACGCAGCTAGTCGACCAAGGCCTCCGTTACCCAGCCCGGCATCCGCCTCTTCATTTTCTACGTCTTCAAGCTCTAAGCCGTATTCGTACAATGTGGACTTTACCGACTTCTCAATATCAAGATTGAGCATGGCATTGCCAAGCGCCCGACCCATCAGAAACTCCAGAGACAGGTAATATGCACGCTTATTTCCACTGGTCTCCTGCTGTACACGCGTGGCCTTCCAGCGTTCCATAAGGCGATCACGCACTGCCAGAGCCAGCGCTTCATAAATTTCACGTGACTGCGCTTCAGACTCGACGCTGCCCAGGGTATGACCCAGGTGGCGTCTGAAGTCATGATCAATCGCAGCGTTATCCATCCCTAGCGGGGGCAGAGCCTGCACTTTTTTCATCGGATAATCCTAAACAAATACTGTTTTATTACTTACCGCAAGGAACAACGCTGTCGCTCCCCGCATTAGATTTCTAAATATTCGGCGAGTAGACCGCCAAAGCGCTCGCTGCCATCATGAAGTTGTCGGCCACTGGCGCCGCACTTATAGGGCCTATTTTCGCCGTATCGAGCTTGCAACTCCATTCAGACACACCTGCAGCCGTTGGAAACTGTATTTTCACGGCTTCTTTACTGGCATTGAAAACAATTAATAAGTTCTCACAAAGCTGCCCGGACTCGTGCTCACTGTTAGCATTTGAAATTAGAAGCGATACACACTTGGCAAATGACTCACCCCATTGGTGATCACTCATCGGATTGCCACTGGGTTCACACCAGGTGGCTAGCACCTGACGATTCTCTACATCAGCAAAGCGCCGCAATCGCAGTAATGGCTGCGATTTGCGTAATGCAATGGCAGACTTTACAAACGTTAGGAACGCCTCATCCTGCTCACACAGTGACCAGTCAATCCAGTTAATTTCATTGTCCTGGCAATAAGCATTGTTGTTACCACCCTGCGTCCTACCCATCTCATCACCGGCAAGCAGCAAGGGCACTCCTTGGGACAAAAGCACAGTGGCGATCATATTGCGCCGTTGCAGATTTCGATAATTGTTTATGGCTTTATTTTCAGTTACGCCTTCTACTCCGTAGTTATCAGAGTAGTTCGCATCGTGACCGTCTCGACTATCTTCACCGTTGGCCTCGTTGTGCCGATCCTTGTAAGAAACGACATCCATCAACGTATATCCATCATGCGTCGTGACAAAGTTCACACTTGACCATGCGCCTCGCCCACTATGATTAAATAGATCACTCGAACCAAAAACACGACTTGCAAGCTCTGGCAGCATGCCATCGTCACCACGCCAATACCGCCTGACGGTGTCACGATACTTATCATTCCACTCAGACCAGGCAGCCGGAAAACCACCCAGTTGATACCCCCCAGGACCAATATCCCATGGCTCTGCAATAAGCTTCACCCGACTGAGCACAGGGTCCTGGCCGACGGCAACAAGAAAAGCCGAGCGATCATTGTAGCCTTGCGTATCCCGTGCTAGCGATGTGGCCAGATCAAACCTGAAGCCATCAACATGCATCTCAGTCACCCAGTAACGCAAACTATCCATCACCATCTGCAACACTCGCGGGTGATTGAGGTTTAAAGTGTTGCCACAGCCTGTATCGTTGATGTAATAGCGTTTATCATCCGGCATTAGACGATAATAAGAGCTGTTGTCTATGCCTTTAAATGACAAGCTGGGCCCACGTTGATCACCTTCGCAGGTATGGTTGTAAACGACATCAAGAATGACTTCCAAACCCGCATCATGAAGCTTTCGCACCATTTGCTTCACTTCTCCTAAGTCACCCTGTCCGGAAAAATATCTTTGCTCGGGAGCAAAGAAATTGAGCGTGCTGTAACCCCAATAGTTTTTTAAACCCTTATCAACCAAAAATCGATCATCAACAAAATGATGAATTGGCATTAGCTCAACCGTCGTGACACCAAGAGATTTAAGGTGCTGAATTATTTGCTTGTCGCCAAGTCCCGCATAACTTCCACGGATCGACTCATCGAGCCCTTCGTGTTTTATAGTGAGGCCTCGAACATGCGCCTCGTAGATCACACTGTCTGACATATGAATGTCCGGGCGCTTATCATCACCCCAGGTATAAGCGGTATCCACTACCACGCACTTAGGCATTGCCCTTGAATTATCGCGCCGATCAAACGACAGATCTTCACGAGGGCTATTGGTTCGATAGGCCAGATGCACATCAGACCACTTTATATTCCCAATCAGTTGCTTGGCATAAGGGTCAATCAATAATTTGTTGTGATTAAACCGGTGACCTTGAGCAGGATCATACGGACCATATACGCGGTAACCGTAGCAATCTCCCGGCACAATCCCCGGCACGTAACCGTGCCATACCTCATTGGTGCACTCTGGCAGAGTAATACGCTCACGTTCGCGCTTGCCAGAAGTGTCATAAATACACAACTCCACACGTTCAGCATGGGCCGAAAACAATGCGAAGTTAACCCCGGCGCCGTCCCAGGTGGCACCAAGGGTGTGGTGATTTCCTGGCAATACTTCAAACTGTGGGATCAACGGGAGCTCTCAATGTTGAATAGGTTAGCGGGCAGCTAAACGTAAATAAACTATCGCGCCCAGGACTCTGTAAAATCAGAGCAGGCACATACAGGTATCAAAGGCGTTAGGAACTCACGTTCCTTAGTCCAACTATAGACTTATCGACACCGATTCCGCTATGTTTAAAACAACAATGCAGATGTTTCAAACACTACAAACCCGCAACCCAATCACTTTTATTTCCGAGGTTTTTTTGACAATTGCCAGGCAGTTCTTTTTTTTTATTAAAGTTTCGAGTTTGTTATTTTGCACAGCAGTGCTGGCAGATACCTCAAACACGCCCAATCCTGTTCGCTGGAATGAGTCCATACAAAACGCTGACTGCATAGACTTCATCAATGAAAATGCATCTAGAGTCAGCTGCGGCTTTATCGAACTGCCGCTCAACCATGATGAGCCAGGCAATAAAACCGTTACGCTCCCCGTATTAATTGCCGGGCAAACACAAACCCTGAGTAATAACCCCTCTTCAAGGGCAATTCTTATTCCGGGGGGTGGCGGGCCCGGTGGCCCAATGGGCTTTGGCTACCAATACTCACCGGGAGACTATCTTCGTGAATATAGTAGTTTGCGAGCTGCCGGGTTCGACATTGTTATCGTTGACCAACGCGGTGCCGGTTATGCGAAACCAAATCTCCGCTGCACGGAAACCAGCACAGCCTTTAAACGCTCGGTTGTTATCAAACAAACATTTAAACAAGATCTGGCAGCCTACAATGAGGCCATAACCGCTTGCGGCAAACGAATCCAAAATGACAATATTGAATTAATCCATTTCGATACGTATCAGTCTGCAAAAGATTTTATGACGATCATGGATTCACTGCCATACACCTCATGGAACACACTCGCCACGTCGTATGCCACTGTAATTGCGCAGGCAATTGAGGTTTTAGAGCCACAAAGGTTTGATCGCATCGTGCTCGACTCGCCGGTACCTATTGATTTCCAACAGCCCTTTACGGTGGAATCGTCCATCTCTTCAGTCAACAGAATACTTACGCTATGTGAAGAAACTCGCCGCTGCAATAAAAGACACCCGAAAATCAAAGAAAAACTCCAAACTGTACTGAGCCGCGCCACCAAAAAACCGTACTCAGTGAAAATTAAGGTTGCCGATGAAAGCCAGACAGCCCGTCGCAACATAAAACTGATCGTCAGCCACACGACGCTGATCGACATCTTGATCACTGCCGCTTACAACAACTACGCGATCACAGAAATACCTTCAGTCATAGATCAGTTATACAAAGGCCGGGCGAGGTCACTGAGACAGTTCGCCGAAGACTATTGGTTCAGCGGCAGTGATCTTGACTTTGCCGACGCCCTCAGCTGGGCAATTCACTGCAAAGAAAGAATTAAACTCGAAGAAGCCTTTCTGCTGCAGAACCCGGGCAGCGACAAAGAATATTCCGAAGAGACAAAGCTCGCCATGGAACAGGAAAGAAAGATATGCAAAAAGCTGAATGTCGGCACCGACAACAAAATTAAAACCGACAAGATATTCAAAACCAGAACTCTGATTCTCGCTGGCGATCTTGACCCGGTCATCAGCCGCAGGGACATCAGCAACACAGCAGATAACTTCAGCAATGCCACAACCACTATCATTGCAGGAATGGGCCATTCAGTTTGGTTTCAAAGCGCCTGCACACGCAAAAACACTCTCGATTTCTTTTTGTCTTCAGTTCCTGCAACATCACCGACACCTGCCACCTGCACTGACGGCATCAATCGATTCAAATAATAGCCATGCAACTCACTCTCATATTCCAGGCTGTATAAATTGACCGACCAGACAGATGAACTGCTGAAGCTGATCCGACAATATCAACCAGCCACAGTGGTAACAGGAGCCGGTATAAGTGCCACTTCCGGTCTACCCACCTATCGCAACAGTGAAGGTAACTGGATTCATAGCAAACCGGTGGAAGGCCCGGAATTCAGAGCCAAAGAGAGCATCAGACAACGCTATTGGTGCAGGAGTTATTTCGGTTGGCCGGTATTTTCCAAAGCCGTACCAAACACAGCACACACTGACATCGCCACACTAGAGCAACGCGGGGTAATCTCTACCATCATTACTCAAAACGTTGATGGCCTCCACCATGCCGCCGGCAGCCCCAATGCCATCCCGCTTCACGGCAGCTTGTCAGAGGTGGTTTGTTTAGATTGTGGGGATTTAAGCTCAAGACATCAATTGCAACAGAGACTACAACAAGGGAATCCCGATATTAGCGATCCAGGCTTCGCTACGGCCCCGGACGGTGACGCAAACATAGCAGATGAACACGTTCATAGATTCAACGTTTCACACTGTCTGCACTGCGACGGTGCCCTCAAGCCCAATGTGGTTTTCTTTGGCGACAACGTACCGAAAGATCGTGTACAGCTCTGCATGGGTAAGTTGCTGCAGAGCAAGCTGCTCATTTGCATTGGCACTTCCCTGATGGTGTTCTCTAGCTTCCGGTTTTGCCGGGCTGCAAAAGAACACGGTATTCCAATCATCGTCATCAATGACGGCGTCACCCGCGCTGATGATATTGCGACTATGAAGTATAACGGCGATCTCGCAGCAGCACTCACAGCCCTGCGAACGAAGTTGCAGTGAAGCCAACTGTCACACAGATTAGTCCCACAGCCGCACTACATTATCAGTCCGGTTTCATCAGCAGTGATGATTCAGAACAACTGGTTAAGCTGTGGGAACACAATCTGGATTGGGTTCAGTCCACTATAACCATGTTCGGAAAAAAAGTGGCCATCCCCAGATTAAATTGCTGGTACGGAGATCGCGCTTACGGCTATTCAGGCACTCACTTTGAAGCAAAGCCCTGGACGCCAGAACTACTGCAACTCAAAGAACTGATTGAATACCGCAGTGGATTGTTATTTAACAGCGTACTGGTTAACTGGTATCGCGATGGTCAAGATTGTATGGGCTGGCACAGTGACGATGAGTCATGTTTAGGCGCGCAACCGCAAATCGCGTCCGTCAGCCTTGGTGACCCAAGAAAGTTTGTACTTAGAAATAAAAAAGATACATCGCTAAAACACACCGTGACACTGGAGAACGGCAGCCTGCTGCTAATGTTAGGGGACACTCAATCACAATGGCAACACTCGCTACCAAGAACAGTGAAATCTCAACGGAGCAGAATCAACCTTACTTACAGATTGATTGTTTAGCGGAACTGGCTTGAGGATGGGGTAATCACCAGAAATCTATTCGGCAATCACTATTTCAATCGAGGACGGAATACTGAGGTTGATAGCGAATCTCAACAGCTTCAGTGCAAAACGTAGGTTAGCCGCTATTGCGACGAGTAATAACCACAAGGGACATTGCAGCAATCGCCAGACACATTAATACCGGTAACATCTTTATTTCTCACTAGGTGTCCGACAAGCGGACTAACAATCTAAGGAAGGATTTTATGGTGCGCCCGGAAGGATTCGAACCTCCGACCACCTGGTTCGTAGCCAGGTACTCTATCCAGCTGAGCTACGGGCGCCCAGTCGCGCAATTATGAGGGCAATACGCCCGATCGTCAAGGAGAAGGATTCACCAGGAGCCGCTTAATTTGGCTCTGAACCCGAACGACAATAACAAATTGGCGGAGAGAGAGGGATTCGAACCCTCGATGGAGCTATAAACCCCATACTCCCTTAGCAGGGGAGCGCCTTCTACCACTCGGCCACGTCTCCGAGCGGGGAAGTAGCGATTCCTCCTTGCCCCTGCAAGCCCTAATCAAGCGCAATACAGTTCTTATTCACGTTTCTTTTTTGTTAACCATAACGCTGGCGAATTTGACCCACGGCAGAACACTCCAACACCCTCGGCTTGGAAGGTGCATGTCTGAAATAATATCTGATCGTTTACGAGATATTCGCACCGTGACGATACAACCTAAAAAAAACGGGTGAGTTGAATGCCAATACAGAACAAAAAGAGCGCAGCTAAGCTGTCTCGTTCGGAAGATGTGAGACCTAAACGCAGTTCTGTTCGTCAGGGTGACGAAAAACGTGGGTCGTCTGATTCCCGACTGGAAGCCTATGCTCAGAAAATTCGCCCAGAGACTACCAAAGCGCCAAAGATAGATCGACGTCGCAAGCGCCTAACCGCTTCGGACATCAAAGTTCCAAAACAACAAATCAACATGAACGCTGTGAGGTTCGGACTACGAGGTCTCGACATTATTCTTGTTTGTGCGATTATCGCCATTGGAATTTGGAATGGTTACATTGGCGTCAACAATCGAGGGATAGCAGCGCCCGTCGTCGCCTCCGTCCTTGGGTCAATTATATTCATTGCGGCCTTGTTTGTGTCTAACGCTTATCGCTTCAATGCCGTTGCGACTTTGTCGTCTCATTTAAAAACCGTCGTGACCGCCAGTTTTGCGGCGCTTGGCGTCTGGCTAACTGTAGCACTCATTGTTCGGCCAGAAACGTTCCTACCCGATGCTTTGGCAAAGGCTGGGCTTGGCGCGATCGCGCTGTTGGCCGTTCTCCATAGTTTTTACCACGTACAAGTGCGTCGCCTACACAAACGTGGGGCTCTGGCTCCGACAATTGTTATGTTGGGCGCAACCGAAAGTGCGCGTCGTATTATTGAAGAGAATGCGAAGTCCAAAGAACTCAACATTCTCGGCATATTTGATGATCGTATGGCCCGTGCACCGCATAATATTCACGGAGTTCCCGTCGTAGGGACCGTCGACGACCTCTTGGCTTGGGACGCCCTGCCTTATGTCAACCGTATCGTTGTAACATTACCGTCTATGGCAAATAAACGAAAACAGGATTTTGTAAATCGAGTGAGGCTCCTGCCGAACCGTATTGCCTTTGTGGTCGATGAATTTGAAACTTTGAATCACGTTCAGCAACGCGTGTCAGAAATCGCAGAAATTAGCCTTCGCGATGTCACGGGCAACCCAAAATCAGGTCGTCATACGGCGGTCAAAAGATTGTTGGACATCGGTATTTCATCTACAGCATTGGTGCTGGGTGCGCCAATTTTAGCCTTAATCGCCCTACTCATCCGCTTAGATAGTCCTGGTCCAGCCTTGTTCAAACAACCGCGGCACGGCTTTAATAACCGCGTTTTTGATGTCTATAAATTCAGGTCCATGCGCAATGACAAAGCTGACTTGAAGGCGGAACAACAAACGGCAGTTGGCGATGCTCGGGTCACGAAAATTGGGCGCTTCATTCGGAAAACGTCTCTCGACGAATTGCCGCAACTTCTCAATGTACTGAAAGGCGAAATGTCTCTTGTTGGACCGCGACCACATGCCGTTGGGATGAAGACGGAAGGCAAAACAAGCATCGACCTTGTTGCCGAGTATGCCCATCGTCATAAAGTCAAACCTGGCATGACTGGGTGGGCGCAAATTAGCGGATCGCGGGGACCATTGCACACCGGAAATGATGTTGAAGAACGTGTTCGTCTAGATGTTGAATATATAGAACAATCTAACGTGCTTTGGGACATTTTCATCATGTTGAAAACACTACCTGTCCTCTTGGGCGACCGTAGCAACGCGCGATAACCAAAATGTTAGGTCGTTCCATTCTCGCCTACTTGCCAGTTAATCTAGCGAATGTGGTCACCGCATTTGGCACGATTGCTATTCTCACGCGTATCTTGGAGCCCGCTGAGTTTGGTCTATATGCGATTGCGATGATCACGATGCAATTCGTGCATATGGGTCTATTTACGTGGATGGAAGCCGCCATGGCGCGCTATCAGGCACGTGCAGAGAGAGAAGACGATGTCGCCTCCCATCTAAAAACGCTTTATCATTTAGCTGCAATAGCGGGTGCCGTTGGATTTCTCGTTATAATGTTGGCGCTCTATTTCGCTCCACTGGATTCCAAACTCACCTATGTTTTGTGTTTTGCGTTGGGGTCGACCTGTCTCCAAGTTCTGTTCAATCTTGGCATGGAAGCCCATAAAGCTGCGCACAGAATTAAACGCTACTCAATAACGTTTTCCACGCAGACGCTCATCAGTTTTACGCTTGGTATATTATTTATTCTTCACACCCCCCTTCAGGCGGCGGCACCCTTCGTGGGCGTAATATGCGGTCTAATTCTGGTAGGTAGTATTGACCTTGTCTTTATGTGGAAACGCATGCGCGGCGGCGAATATCAGCCTGAAAAAGTTAAAACCTATTTCACCTATGGCGCACCGCTTTGCATCGGATTGCTTCTATCTTATGCTTTGAATTCTGCGGACGTCTATTTGATCGCGGTCATCATGGATACCGCATCGGCGGGTGAGTATAGTGCAGGGTATAATCTTGCAAACCGCAGTCTCGACATCCTCTTCATTTGGATCGCAATGGCCGTGACACCCGTCGCCGTGACTGCGATGGAACAACACGGTAAAGAAGGATCACGGGACATTCTTAAATCTTATGGGGCGACGCTATTGTGGATCGCGATGCCAGCCGCGACGGGCATCGCCCTCGTGTCAAAAGACGCTGGCTTTATTTTAGGTGAAGGCATTCGCGAAGGTGCGGTGTCCGTTATGCCGTGGATTGCGATTGCCGGCCTAATTAACGGGGTCATGACCTACTATGTCCATCGAGCATTTATGTTGTCGGGACAAACACAGAAATACGTCTGGGCGCTGATACTTCCTGTCATATTAAATATTGCGTTGAATCTATTGCTTATCCCGACACAGGGTTTGATGGGTGCTGTCTGGGCGACAATTTTCTCCTACCTTCTCGCGATTGTAATTGCGACAATCCTTGCCCGACGCGATTACCCTCTTCCCTTACCTGCTCGCGCAGCCTTTGAAATCGCAGGCTGTAGCGCGGCAATGGCGAGTGCTGTTTATCTTCTTCCTTTGAGTCAAATGACCCCAGGTATTGTTACATTGCTAATTAAGGCCACCGTTGGCATCGTCGTTTACATCCTAGCCTGCTGGATCATAAATGCCGCTGATTGCCGCACATTCATTCGCGAAGCCCGTCAACGTTTGGTCAAGTCACCCCTTCCGGAGGTAGCTGAATGACCATCCTTCATACACACAGCTCCACATTTGACGAGACACGCCCGAGCCTCTCGGTCCTGATCCCGTTTTTCAAAGACGACGCTGAAGCATTGTTGCGTGCGCTGGACGCCGAAGTGACAACGCATCCTGTTGAAATCCTTATTTATGATGACGGTACGGATGATGTGGATTTGACAAAGAGTATGCAGATCGTTGTCAATGACTGCTTATCCGCGGTGAAACTTATTACAAATTCCGAAAACAAGGGCCGCTCTGCTGCGCGCAACGCATTGTGTGAAAACGCTCGTGGGGACTGGGTCTTGTTTTTAGATGCAGACATGCTTCCTGGTAAAATTGACTTCCTACAGTCTTATCTAAAGCTCATGAATGAAGCCAAAGCCGACGTTATTTTTGGCGGGTTTCAAGTTGAGGCACAGGCACAGGATGCGGATCGCGATATTCATCGTGCGCTCTCAGAAATTTCAGATTGCCTCAGCCTCGCCGAACGACAGGCCGCCGGTCCGCAATATGTCGCGTCCTCGAATTTATGTATGCGCCGCAACGTTCTGACGGAGCAACCTTTCGATGCTGATTTTGAAGGATGGGGTTGGGAGGATAGCGAGTGGGCGGCTCGAGTGTCGAAACATTTCACTCTCATTCATGCAGATAATCCTGCCATTCACCTGGGACTTGAGACAACGGATACGATGCTCCGTCGTTTCGCAACATCTGGGGCGAATTATCGTCGTTTTACCGACGCACATCCGGATCTCGCGCCCAAACTCGCGCTCTATCAAATTTCAAAGAAACTTGGTCGGCTACCAGGTCAGGCCTTGATGCGGCCCATTTTAAAGTTCTGCGTGAAGGTTAAGCTTCTACCAATGCGCCTCCGTCTACTGGCTCTGAAACTATGGCGCGCCTCTCATTACGCTGAGGCATTGTCATGAAGTCTTCGTATAGAATTTTCACGCGACGCCTATCGCGATATGTCGAAAAATCGATCTTGCCGACGCCAGATCAATCCATTGTCACATTTAGCTTTGACGACTGTCCCCTGTCCGCAATTCAAACAGCCCTGCCCATGTTGGAAGCGCAAGACTGGAGCGCAACAATTTATGTGGCGTGCGGACTTTGCGATACAGAAAATCACTTGGGCGTGCATATGAGTCTGCAAGACGTAACCGACGTCCATGCGCGTGGTCATGAAATTGCCGATCATACATTCTCTCATCTTAACACGATGGATGTTAGCCTAGAGACGTTCCTTGCAGATATCGAAAAGAACCAAAGCGTTCTGAAAAGTTTAGGCCTGCCGCCCAGCCGACATTTTGCATATCCATTCGGTGAGGTATCGCCCACTCTGAAACGAGCGCTTCGCAAGCGCTTCTCCACAATGCGTGGCGTTATTTCTCCGAAAACACCTGCTCAAGATGCCAATCTTTTGAACGCGATGCGGGTTTATTCTGATGAGACAGTTGAACTCGCGATAACGCAAATTTCAACACTCGCTGAAACCCCTCAGTGGCTACACTTTTTCACGCATGACGTTCGCGACACGCCGAGCGAATTTGGATGTACACCCGAAAATTTCAGTCGCATTGTCGCCGCTGTTAAATCCAGCGGTGTCGCCGTCATGACCGTAGATCAAGCTTACGCATCGCTGCAGCAACAGAGGAATGTCTCATGAGCTGGCAGGACAACATCATCTCAATCGTTATCCCAACCTACAAACGACCAGAGGCCCTTAAACGGCTCCTAACCAGCATTGACGGATCACAAGTTGAAGGTTTTAATTTAGAGATTGTCGTCGCCGATAATGACCCACTCGCCAGCGCACACGATGTCTTGACCGCTTTTATCGCAAGCGCTGCCTCGAAATTCATTCATGTACACGTCCCTGAACCGGGTGTTTCAAATGCTCGTAATGGCGCATTAGCCGCAGCCAATGGACGCTACATCCTCTTTATAGATGACGACATGGAAGCCGATCAGGATTGGGCGAAAATTTTATTTAATGGGGCGCAAGAATTTGATGCTACCCTCGCCTTTGGTCCCGCTTTCGCAGTCATGCCAGAAGCCGGGAACGCTTTGTACGATTACATGCAGCCGCTATTTTGCCGCGTACGAGATTATAAAACGGGCTTGATTAATGAAGGTATCGCGACAGGAAATTGTTATCTTGATCGTGGAAAAGAAGCACTTCCATCGCCCGTTTTTGATACCAGCCTGAACCAATCAGGTGGCGAAGATGATGCGTTATTTGATCACCTGATAGAACAAGGTGCGAAGGTCGCATGGATCGAAGACGCCATAACATTCGAACATGTCCCGTCCCAACGTGCGACCCTAAATTATGTCTGGAGGCGGAATTTTGCGTGGGGCCAAGGACCAACAAAACAAGCTGCTGACAAAGGTCTAAAGGGCATACCTGAGATATTTAAATGGATGGCGGTAGGTTTCGTGCAAACGACAGTTTACTTTGTCCTCTGGGCCATCTCGAAACTTCTGCGGCGTACGAAGTCCGTTCAACATCTTGGCCGTCTCGCGCAAGGTGTTGGAAAAATATTTTGGGCGCAACGTCTCTCTCCGAAACTCTACGGGGTTTAAGACATGACAGGTAAAACGAAAAACACGTCTCCTGTTGTTCTTAGCAATGGCGCACTCACGCCCGTCGCCGGGTATGGGTATATCCCAGCGTTGGACGGGTTACGTGCAATCGCTGTGGGGATCGTCATCATTGCGCATATGGGGCTAAGTCATATAATACCAGGTGGATTTGGCGTCACAGCGTTTTTCTTCATTTCAGGTTTTTTGATTACGAGATTATTACTGGCAGAAGCAAAATTGAAAGGTCGCATTGATCTGAAGTCATTCTACCTCAGACGATTTGTGCGGTTGTACCCCGCACTGCTATTCATGCTGTTCGGCAGCACGCTCATATTTCGTCTGCTGGATGCTGGCGGACCAAGTTGGTTGGAGTTCTTTTCAGGGGTGTTTTACACCTCTAACATCTTCCAAGTTGGCGTGGACGCAGGCGTCGTAGAGGCCAATATGGCGTGGCGGCCGCTTTGGTCATTGGCAGTTGAAGAACACTTCTACTTAATCTTCCCCCTGACGTTGGTCTTGGCGGGCGCATTTTCGCGCCGTTTACTTATTGTCCTGCTCGGTGTCTTGGTTTTGGTCCCAATTTGGAGAGCCTTAGTACCATTCGCTTTGCCCCGCGTTCCTGCCGAAACTTACACCTATATGATGACGGATGCGCGGATCGACAGTATTGTTTGGGGCTGCCTCTTATCTTGCTTGTTAGATCGGGAAAACTGGCATGCATTTCTTTCAAAATTGGTGGGATGGATTCCACTTATTCTTGCAACTCTTGCGATAGTAGCAACCTTTGTACTGCGAGACGAAACGTTTCGAATGACGATCAGATACTCCATCCAAGGTGCTGCCCTTTTCGTGATGATGCTCAATCTCTATTACTTTAGTAAGATCCGCTTCGCATTGTCTGTACTGGAATGGAAGCCATTGGCATGGCTCGGCGTCCTGTCTTATGCCCTCTATCTATGGCACTTCCCAATTGCCGACCTGACGCATAAATTCGTCGATTCGATCTGGCTGCAAATCCCGATCATTACGGTCGCGACGTTAGTTATATCTTGTATCTCATTCTACCTGGTGGAGACACCGTTTCTGGCTTTACGGAAACGGCTTGGGTCTCATGGCAAGCCTGAGAAGACGGTGTCTAACCCCGTCTAATTCCCATGCGAGCGACAAAGGGCACAGAGCCAGGACGCCAGTAAGGCTTTTCCCGCGCCCATAGCTTGGACGCCGTTGCGACGAAGAGAAACCACGACAGATCATTCTGTTGCAAGATCGTAGACTCTGAGAGAGAAAACGCGATGAAGAAGAACAGGCACAGCACGACCCAATAGGTCTCAACGCCACCATGTTTGATCCGCGAGAGCGCCATCATCACCGTAATGATCAGCAAAATACTAAACAAAAAGATGATGACAAAACCTGCAGATAGCCACGCGTCGAACCAGCCATTATGCGCCGTCGGAACGGACCATTCGAGAATTTCGCGTATCTGATAGCTCGGGCCCAACGGGTCCATCCAATAGACGCCGTAACCATACCCTAGCCAGAACTTTTGACTTACCGCCTCCATCAACAGCGCCCAAATATCTGTACGCCCCGTTAGACTCGGATCTTTCCCAATAAGACCCAACGCCCATGCGGGATCAATCAAAAGCACGGAGACAATCAGTGTGATAATCGCGAGAAAGCCGAACATCACGATAATGCGCAAGAAGGGAAAGCGACGAAAAACACGCAAGGCAATGAAAAACCCGAAACACGCCAAACTGACCAGAAGTGACGTTTTAGATGTCGAGAGTAAAACCAGCGCGAAACAAAATACACCGACGGGAACCCAAAGCCACGCCCGCTTTGGCCGCATCGCAAAAGCACACAAAGACACGGCGAAACACTTAGTCATGATCCCACCAAGTTGATTCTTCTCGACCCACGGTCCTCGCCATGCACCGGGATGAATTTCTTGCATGATGCCGCGCAATGGATTGAGGGTCACCAGCACCACGGTAATGATACATAACAACAACGCGCAGAAGGCGATATGTTGAACCATCTCATTCCAATCATATCGCGCGGCGAAAGCCAGACCTGCAAAGGTCGTCATGGTCAAAGCAATGGCGCGGCGCATACTGACACCTGGATCAATGGACCACATCACGCTGAGAGCACACCAAAGCACACAGATAACAATCAACGGATTAAATGACGCCAATCGAATAATGTGCGGCAGACGGAAAATACCGAGGAACAAAACCATCCCATAGGTGAAGAACCATAGGCTCCTTGCGAACGGGCTTTCCCCTGCGTCCAGAGCCGCAGCATCAGCGAAGGTCAAACCAATCACGGCACCAGAATAGAACGTAAGGATCAAAATCCAAAGAATAGATTCCGTCAAACGGCCGGCTTGCGCAATGGCGTAATTGCGCTGTCTTAACTGTGGCTGTGTGAAATCAGTGGCGACCATAGTTTGAGATGGCGTTATTCGCTTAATAACGCGTTAACCCTATTTGGTATCTCGCAGGTGTTATTATCCTAATGGAGAAATCGGCCGACCATATTCATCATATTGCACGCCACCTTCAAGAGATCCCGCCTGCACGTTCCCATTCAAATAAGGATTGTTAGACATGTCTAAGGCCGCATTTGATTGCGTTGCTAGAGGTTGAAAAGATGCATCTTGTTGTGCGAGAGGCGCGGACGTTGGCTTCATTGGGCGAACCTCACCTGATGATTCAAATTGCACATAGGCCGACTGATCATACCCTGTGGCCGGGGAATAGCCATGGACCGGTGTTGACCCCGCATATGGGGTATGTTGTGCGGCTGGATAACCGCCACCTTGTGCAACAGAGGGATAAGCATCGGATATTACGCCTTGAGCACCCATAGCACCATACCCTGTTGAGGCTTGCTCGTAAGGGTTCGCATAGGCAGGTGCGACGGGGTCATATGTCGGAATAGGTTCAGGGATTGCATTGGGCACAGGATCGAGTGCAGGCGCCATTTCAGGCATGTCGTAATTTTCCATTGCCACTTGAACAGGTTGTTTCTTTGCACTGGCTTCAACATAAAGACGAGGATCGAGGAAGACACGGATCAGCGCAAAGAACCCAAGCACGATACCAAAGCCCACAGTCCCTAGCGCCCACATAACCAACCGTGTGTTGCGGCCCTTATTTGCATATTCGGCGCGTGAAATAACAGTGACGTTTTCGGCTTGTGCTTCGGCTTGATCGGCATCGATCAACGCTTCTTGCTCTTTCGCATTATAAGACGTCAAACGTGTGTTCAACGTTTCTCGTTCGCGTAATAAGTTCTGATATTCAGGTGTGAGCGAGGTGAGTTTACGAATATTACTGTCCGCAGAATTCAACTGGCGTTGCATCGTAAATTCACGTTCGCGAAAAGAATTGGCTGTCGCCGCCAATGTATTGCGGCGCGCGGTCAAGGCTTGATGAGTGGTGTTGGGCCCAACGCGACGGCCCCCTGATGCTTTTCCACCATTGGAGTTTTGCAAAGCACGCAGCTCGTTAAGCTCGGTTTGTTTCTGACGCACGGGATCAGACGTTGGCAAATATTTCGCCATCAATTGACGCAATTCCAATTCAGCCTGCGACACACGTTGCAGCACACGGTCATCTTGATAGAGCGTGATCGTTTCGGGTGTATTCCTCAGCTGATCTTCAACAAGAGTCAGAGCCGCTTCGGTTTCGGCAACGGACGCGCGCGTTGCATTGAGCGTGGCCTTCAAATCTTCGGTTCGCTTGCGTAGACCTGTCTGTTCGGATTCAAAATCGGCGACATTATTACGTGACAAGAAACGTGCGATGGCTCGCTCATTTGCATTAAGTTGTGCTTCGGTAGCCTCACGACGTTCCGTGATCAACTCACTTGAGCCTTCAACGAAAACCTGACGGCGGAAAGACAAATATTCATCAATAAAGGCATTTACTGTATCTACCGCAACTTTTGGGTCTTCATGTTTGAAAACCACATCAATTATCGAAGATTTTGGCTGAGGCATAACGGCATAGCTCTCCTCAACAGAGCGCCGCAATTCCATCACCGCATCTTGACGGGCCCGTTCAGAGCCCGCATTCCGAATTTTCGCGAATGCTTCTTTATTGAAACGATCCTGGGATTGGCGATCAGGCGTCATTTGACCCAAAACGCTCTCGATAACTGTGCCATTCTTCATCAACGCAGCTTCGGTGAGTGTGATCGTGTCGATCGTCGTCGTCAAACCATTGCCATTGGCCGCACCACCAACAGGATTATAAACATATTCTTCGCCCAACTGAACGAGGATACGTCCATCACCCGTGTAAACGCGTTTCATGTCCTTGGTCAGGTAGAACGCCACGCCGCACCCGACGATGGCCAACGGGATCAGCCAGATTAGCTGCTTCAGCATTGATTTGAACATTTCGCTCAAACGAATATTCGGCACACCATTGGCATAATCGCCCACGGTCAAGTCTCCGACGCGCGGATCTGTCTGCTGGCCCTGTTGGCTAGCACTGACTGGTTCAAATTTTTTACGACCATATTTGGCCATGTGCGAATCCCCTAGAATCGGTTCGCGTTAACCATGTCCTCCTAAATTTTAATAATTCCTTATCCATTCTTGTTAACTATTGAAAAAAATCACTTTGCGCCGAAAAAGGCTGTGTTAAATGCACATCATCACGAAAACTGCCCTCTTAACCGCCTCTGCTGCGGCTTTGGTATTGCTTAGCTCCCCCGCGGAGGCGCAATCGCGGTATGGGCAATCACCCGTAGCTGCACAGAAACATGCGCCGCAACACGCACCAAAGGGCATGAAATTCGATCAATATGGTCGTCCTTTGCAGGCGCAACCGAAGAAATATAAAAATATTTTTCATAAAATGCGCGGCCAAAAGCACATTTCATATCAACAACGCCCGCCCGCTGGCATGTTCCAGCAATGGGTGGAGTATGAGCGAGAATATACGCTCGTTCCTGGGGATCAGGTTGAAGTTGCTGTGGCTTCTGCGCCAGAACTTTCACGAACGCTAACAATCGGACCTGATGGTCGGATCGTTATGCCAATGGCAAAACCAATTATGGCAGCGGGTCGAACATTCGGACATGTTCAAAATGCACTGATGGCAGAGTTGGCGACGCAGCTTCGTGATCCTCGCGTCACCGTAATCCCACGCGCCTATGCTCCAGAGCAAATCTACGTTGGCGGTCAAGTTGGGCAGCCAGGTACCTATACCATTCCAGGCCGTATCGGCGCATTGGAAGGCATCCTCATGGCAGGCGGTCTTCGCCCCACAGCGCGATCTCGCGATATTGCTATTCTGCGCCGTGCGCCCAACGGCGGCATGATGATGCGCAGTGTCAATATTCGCAATGGATTACTCAACATCCGAGAATATAACGATAATATTCAACTACGTCGCGGCGATATTATTTATGTACCACAGACAACGCTTGGTGAAGTCGGCACATTCGTGCAGAGCTTCCGCAACGCCCTGCCCGTTGATTTCAACCTGTCCTACCAGTTCGGTAGTAATGGCGGCGGAACAACAGTTATTTCGCCTTAAAGCGAAACAAAACGGCATAAATCAATTTTAGTTTAAGCCGCTTTGTTTTTAAGCCGCAAGTAATTCGCGGTTTTCCACTAACCAACCCCGTGCAGCACGTTGTGCCAGCGTGAGGTCCATTGCGCTCATTTCCATCTTCAACTCTTCGCGATATGATTTCGCGGGCTGGCTGCCCATCATCGCGGCTAGACTGAACCATTTATGCGCTTCCACGAAGTTCGGTCCTCGGTCTTCCAATTCTGTCGAATATATCAGTCCCAAACGGAACATATCATCCGCGCCTGCGGCTGTTACGATTGCTTTTTCCGCTTCGCGGACTTCCATTTCAGTAAAGGCCATTACGGTCTCCTCCCATTTTCATTCACCTTGCCCTTCGGGCCATCCCGGGGTTGCCTTGGCTTGGACGCGTTGGGCGCGCCTCTCTTCGGCATAGGTCAATTTGGTCAGTTCAAGATAAATATAGAGTTAAAGAAAAACATAGTTAAATCATCTTTACTTGAGTTAAACTTGATCAATACAAGTTAATATAGAATATTAACTTGGTAAATATGAAATTAAAAGCAAGTTTAGGCAAATAAAAGGCGTGAACCCCATTTGGGATTCACGCCGAAGTAACATGTTAGTTCGCAAAATTTATTTTACGAAAAATCGAGAAATTTAAGTATAAAAGGTCGTCACCTCATCTAACGCGGCACGATCCGCATAGAGATTATTGACCTTGGCCGACGCGTCACCGAACCCAATAGCCATGCCAACCATAACTTCATCCGTTTCTGGTATGTCCAAATACTTATGACAGACAGACGTCCAATTGCGCCACCAACCTTGTGGCGCAGTATGCAGGCCAGCTTCACGGGCGAGGAGCATCAAGGACTGGATATAGATGCCGATGTCCATATGTTGTGGCGCTCCAAGGCGTTTATCACCCGTGATGATAATACCGACTGGGGCTTCGAAAAATTTCGCATTTTGCGCAAACCAAACCAAACGGCCCATTTTATTCTCGCGTGGGATTTCTAGCTTCTCATACATATCCTCGCCCAGTTTGAAGCGCCAAGAGCGTTGCGGCTCCCAAAGTGGCTGCGGATAGGCGGGATGTGTTGGCTCTTCGGTTTTGCCCGCCAAAGTGATCTCGACAGCGTCTTTTTTGAAATTCGCCAAGGTTTCACCCGTCATCACGTGGATTTTCCACGGCTGCAGGTTCCCACCAGATGGGCTGCGGAGGGCTTTGGTCAGCAATGCGTTCAGCACATCCTCTGGCACAGGCGTATCGAGGAATTGACGGCATGTGATCCGAGTATCTAACGCATCCGAGACGGACGCGCTCTTATCAGTATTTAGGCTCATTGTTTTTTCCCTCTACGCTTTATCCAGACTAGCAAAGCATAATCGGCAATACCAACGGCTGCACCCACCAAAATTGAAAACCCCATCGGCTTTCCTGAATTATTCAAAAGAAACGCAAGGCCAATCGTGATCATACACGCGCCGAAAGCAGGACCGGGTTGAATTTTCACGATGTGTCTAAACCTGCCCGCATCTTTGCAACTAGGAATTTGACCACGACAACATCCGCAACAGCAACGACAACCATCGCAATAGCAATCAATTTGCCAGACTCAGATGGGATGATCCCACTGTAAAACAAAACCGCCAACACGATAAGCCCAATGATCGCCACCCACATCGCGAGAGATACTATCTTTATCGAAGCTTCTTTTTGCTCGCGTGTTTGTTCGGTCATTACGTGTTTCCCTCACTTGATTGGTCGTCTTCTCGCCTTTCGGGGGCAGCTTCGAATGCCGTAAGACGCTTAACAGTCAAACCAAGCTCTCGAAACCGCAATACATGATTTAGAATTTGGGGTTCTCGCAAAGCACTTGCATCGAATATAAAAATCTCGCCGGACATCATACTGTCGATGACGTCTCTGCACTCAACGATAGACTTATCTGTCAGTTCTCTGAAGAATTTGAAAGCATCTCGCCGCTGTCCTTCGTTAAGCGAACCTGTAACGTGAAAAACATTGCTAAGACCATTATACGGATCTCCGCGTGACTCGTAATTTTCCATACTGCCCATGTTCGCCATAGGAATGACCTTACCATCTCGTCGGTCGACAAGCGTTGGACCTCCTCCGACCAAAGAAAAGTTCATATCCCCTGTTTCTATGAACTTTCTCGATTGCCAGCCGAAAGAGAAGCAAAACTCGCCAGCTTTGACCCAACCGTTCAAACCTATTTTCGTCTCAGCGGTTAGGTTCTGCTCATCAATATGAGCTTGCAAAATCTCTCGACAGTTTTCGAGAGATAGCAATTATAGCCCCAACTTCGACCGCAAAATCTCGTTTACTGCCTTCGGGTTTGCTTTGCCTTGGCTGGCTTTCATCACCTGCCCGACGAAGAAGCCGAGGAGTTTCGGGTTCTCTTTTGCGGCGACGGCTTGGCCTGCATTATCGGCGATGACTTTGTCGACCATCGCTTCAATCGCGCCCGTATCAGTTACCTGTTTCAGACCATCACGTTCGATGATTTCGTCCGCAGAGCCTTCGCCCGCGAACATCTTCTCGAACACGCCCTTAGCAATCTTACCAGAAATCGTGTCATCCAAGATGCGGTCAATCAAGCCACCGAGCGCATCAGCGGATACAGGGCTGTCCGTCAAATCTAGCCCGGCTTTGTT
>CALISD010000063.1 GCA_938041955.1 uncultured Granulosicoccaceae bacterium
GCATCCAAATGGGCTTTGGTTTGTTCACGCATTTTTTGCAGGTTTTCAACGCGACCGCGTCCAAGGTTTTGAACGCAAAAGGCCTCTGACGCTACCACGTGGACGGTGCCAGTCAATTCCAACTTCTGCCGCTGCATCAGCGCACGGTCAATGCCGCGCCGGTTAAACCACAGCGCGCTATACCTAACTCCTGCTTTCGGGTTAAAACCCGCTGCCACATCATCTGCATCCGCCCAGCCCGGAACCAGTTTGGGTGATACAAAAGAACAGACCTGAATCGCTTTCAGACCAGTATCAGACAATGCATCTATCAACCTGATTTTTTCTACGCTCGGGATACATTCTTTCTCTATCTGAAAACCTTCTCGCGGGCCTTCATCGGTGATAGCAATTCGGGTTGGCAAATCAGACACTGTCACTTCTCGTGTGACTAAAGATAGAGTCAGATTGACTGCTATTCAGGCTTACTGTCAACCGTTTTGTATCCTTAGGCCTGCCAGTGAGATCAAACGATGAGCTAAGTTCCACTCCATAAACAACAGGCAGCGCGGTTGTCGCACGTGAATGAGATTCGCCTACTACATCGAAGCCATCATTTACCGACGAAGGTCACCCTTAAATATCTAGATGGATTCGTGTCCACTGTAGCGAAGAAAGGCGATTAAGATGGTACGGAACAACCCTCAACTAAGGCAATCGACGCAACCAAGTCGCACATACAGCACCGACAATCCCTGCGGCAAGTAGTAACGCCCCACCAGCAAACCAGTCGCCAGCCCATTCAACCACACGAGTCACAGCAATTGGCCCGATCATCTGACCCAATCCGGCACCCATCAACATAAATCCAATCATGCCACCTACCCCAGCCGCAGAAGACGCTACCAACGGTGCTGTGCTAAACAGCGTCCCCGGGATTAATCCACCGACCAACGTTAACGGGAATGCAGCGATAATTCGAAGCGTTGCGTCTTTTGAACTTAGAATAATCAGCGCTAATACACCCGTTACGACAAGTGCCGTTGATAAAATGCTAAAACGCGAGATACCTTGCCGTAGCAGCCAACCTGCGGAGATATTGCCAAATGCGTTAATCAGGATCAACAGAGCCGTCCAATAAGTCGCATTGCTTAGCAACATATCGGGATCCTCTGACAGTAAGGTCGGAAGAAAAGACGTGATCGATGTGTATTGTAAAGAGTAGACACAGAAAACGACGCACAGAGCTATTGCCTCTTTACTTCGAAAGTCTGCAAACTTTGCTCTCACTCGATTATTACGCAAGTGCAGCAGATGGACTCGTTGTTGATAGCAAACAACAATTACCACCAACGCACCAATCAACGACAGCAAAGACGCCACCAGCCATGACAAACGCCACCCGCCCATTGACTGCAACGTCGGCGCGGTAAGCAATATGAAGCCAGTACCGACCCCCATAAAAGCACCCCACAACCCCAACACCACCGGTCTGTCTCTGGCGGTACACAAACACGCGAGTATTGTTGGAAATGACACCACCCCAATCACCCAACCAAGCCCCTCACAAGCACGGCTGAGCATAAGGCCAAGTAAGCTGTCTGCCGTTAGACCTGCAATACTGCCCAGCATACCAAGGGTGACACCAGCCACCGCAAAGCGGACATAACCAATACGAGCCACCGCAAGCCCGGCTGCCAATGCTAAAACAGCAATCAACAATGAGTAGATAGAAACCAGATTTCCCGATTGTGCCAGTGACAATCCAAATTCATCCACCAGTAGTGGCAAGGCTGCAGGCAATTTTCCAACGTGGAGTGCTAATGTACAACCGGCTAAAAACAAAGCCCAGATTGCAGTCCACTTAGTGGTAGAAATATCGTCGGTAGAATTCAATGGCTCAGGCGCAAGTAGTAGTTTCCAATACGCCTAATAAGGTATTAGCTATCAGAATGTAGAGAAAAAAGGCAAAGTCTCGATAATATCATCAATACCTGCTGACAATCTAAGTTGCCGTGTCGGGGTTCCTTTGACGTGTGGGACTTGCCAATCGCTTACGCGTCGGGGTTCCTTTGACGTGCGGAACATGCCACTCGCTTACGTGTCGGGTTTTCTTTGACAAGAGGTGTACGTTTACAACAGCAAAAAACCCGGCTAGCGCGACGAAAATACAACGCTAATACGTGCCCCACCCAATCGCTTACATTGCTGAATAGCTACGACAGCATCGTGATGCCGCGCGATTCGTGCAACAACAGCCAATCCCAAACCATAGCTGGCATTGCCAGCCGCTTCACCACGCTGAAACGGCTTCATCACTTTCTCACGTATTGCCACTGGTATCCCCTGGCCATCGTCACAGAAGGCCACTTCAATGTTCGTGTCCGTGCGCTTAAACTCAACCACCAACCTCTTGTCAGCATGATCTACTGCATTCTGTATCAAGTTATTTAAAAGCATTGCCAGATGCTCTATACAACCAATCACTTGTAACTCATCATTCCTACGCAGGTCTGAATCATCAACACGGATCACAGTGCGAACGTCATAATACTGACCGACACACTCTTGCAGCAGTTGGCGTAAGGACACCGGTTCTTTCTCAACCCCTTCCATGACGTTGTCTAACCTTGCGTAACGCAGCAACGAATTGACCAACGATTCCATTTCGTTTAAATCACCATTAATTCTGCTGAGATATTTCTTTCTGGCAGTATCCGTATCCGCCTCCGCCAAAGTATCAATGCCAAACCGAAGCCTGGCCAGCGGCGTGCGTAAATCATGACTAACGGCCGAACTAAGCAGCTTGTTATCATCTACAAGCTGCTGAATTTGGTCCGCCATGCCGTTAAAGTCATCTTCAATATCACGAATATAAGATAAACCCGGCTGATCAACTCTACTGCCAAGATCACCCGAGCCAAATGATCTGGCTGTACTACGCAACAAATTTAATCGATACAGCAACGGCTTGAGCCACAGCAATACAAGAAGTAACGTGCCAAGATAAAACAACCCGGTAAAAACTAAGGCCATGCTTCTATTTTGACTGGCAACAGGTGCTGACGTTTCCAGCGATAGTACTTTTTTATGATTAGACAAATAGAAGTGCAGTGAAATGCCAGCGTCAGACTCAAGCAACAACGGCTCACCAGATTCGAAATCTTCCAGCAATGATGCAGGAAGTGATAGTTCGTCCTTGCTTTCAATAGCAATTTTATATTCAGCAGACTCCGGCCACTTATCTATAATTTCCACTGGAGAGTCAGACTGATTAAGCGTTGCAGCAAGACCATTGGCAAAAGACTGAACGCGGGATATTTCATCCTCACCTTCCGCGTCACTCCCTCCCTGATACCTCTCGAATACAGAGTCAAGTAGAAAGCCCAGCCCAAAAATTGCCACCAATACCACTAGCAACAAAGTGATCGTTAGTCTTCGCATTCGTTACCAGGCATCAGGAGCAAAGACATATCCTTTACCCCAAACAGTCTTTATTTTGGTAGGCTTACCACTGTCATCTTTGAGCTTCTTGCGCAGCCGGGAAATTAATATGTCTACCGACCGATTAAAACCGTCGTATTCAATGCCCCGTAACTGACTGACAATATCTTCTCTGGAATGCACCGTGCCAGCCTGTTCGGTAAGCAGCCACAGCAAATTGAATTCATGCGACGATATATCTACCAGCTCCTGCTCCAAATAAACACTTCGTGACTCTGCATCTATTTTTAAGCACCCAAACTCTCTGACCTGGGCATTAACAACCTCCGTAGCGTTATAATTATTCAACAATGCATGAACACGAGCCAGAAGTGCTTTGGGGCGCACAGGCTTTATCAGGTAGTCATTAGCGCCACACTCAATACCTGCAACCTCATCTGATTCATCGCCCCGGGCGGTTAGCATCAGAATCGGGTTACTGTAAAACTTCCTTGCCGCCCTGCACACTTCAAAGCCACTCTTTTCCGGTAGATTTACATCTAGAATGACAATGTCAGGCTCATCAATTTTTATTAAATTGATAGCCTCATCACCGCGATTCGAGATAGAAATATCAAAGCCGTTATCAAGAAGGTAATCACTCATCCAGTCAGCAAGCGATTCATCATCTTCGACCACAAGAATATGTGGTTTCTGATCTGCTGCCTCACTCACTAGAAAAGCCTCCAACGATATCGCTTGCGGGTTTTTTGGTATACCCAGGCCACTGTGACTTGTCCGCTGGCAATGGTGGTCGATTCACTTTGCAAGTTGAACAACATCGCCTGCTCTGATGCGAACTGATAAATCAATTCACCCTTGTCTACATCATTAAAGCATTTCAGTGGCCTTGATTGACCACCCGCAAAGAGACAGTAGTTTCCCTTATCAGATACGCTAAAACGCAAGCGCAGTTTCTGATAACACACCTGGCCTTTTCTCAGTGCCACACATTTTTCAGGCGTTATCGTTAATACCGCATCCTCAGCCAACACCGGACTGAAACCCAATATCGTTAATACTGCCACCACAGTTGGACTTTTCATAATACGCACTCAGCTTCCGTGCAGCACGTAGTAGATTCCGGTGGAAACAACGTAGCCTGAGTCCCCTTGCGCCAATGGACTATCTACCACCGACGAAGGATACCTGGTGTATTCAGCATTGGCTCTAAATATCCATTTTTCATTCAATGGCAATGTCGCACCTAATTGCAGGGTTGGCATGAAACCACTATCCGCTTGATACTGAGGCAATGTCTCGGTGGCCTCAGAAGCGGATACGCCAAACAGCTGATCAACAACGTTATCAGAAAAATACCGTACGCCAGCCAGGGCATGCAAATTCCAATTTCTCACCTGAGCTTGATGGCCAAACTGAAGTGTGGCAATGACTCCATCATGTGCACTGCTGACATCACTCACCAGTTCGAATTGAGCAATACCGTCCCCGAAATAGTAACTACTCCGGAAACCAAGATTTACATCTCCCTTTCTGTTTTCTATAGTTTCAAAGCCCACTACGTCACTCCGGTTCACTCCGCTAAATAAAGTAGTGAGAATAATATCGTGATTAGTCCTATCAGTGGAGTGGGCGTTAAATCCAATCGACGCATTACTAAAACTATTGTCTATAAACTCGACAAACGCCCTCTTGTATTCCAATCGTCCTTCGAGACTTCCCGACAGTGAAATAAAGGTATCTCCGGATTGCTCGGCAGTCTGGCCATTGAACCCGATTAATGGCTCCGAACCAGCCAACAAAGCAAAACCAAACTCTGCAAAACTACCTTTGCCGTAACCCGGATGTTGAATCTCCCGTGCTATGTCGGCGGCAGACACATTAAAACCCGTTAACAGTATGGCGGCAGCGCATAGAGACCTTATATTCATGGAAATATTCCGTTTCAATTGTGTTGATTCTATATTGCGGCCAAACACTGATTTAATCTGTAACAGGATGTATAAGCGCACGATACACGTGCGGGCACAATGTCATTATATCGTGATTGGAGGCCCTTGATTAAAAATACATTTAGTTACATGTAGTTACACCCGGTTACAGATACAAATTCACACCCGAACTAGCATCGTTGGCTCTAACCACGACTAGAGAATTCCACAATGCTAAATGTCAATAACGCGTACGCACTGGCGCTCATTGCCACTCTCGCAACTGCATGCTCATCGGACAATGATCCAACGCCAAACCTCACCTGGTCTGCCTGTGAGACCGGCTCAACGCTCGAATGTACAACACTCCGGGTCCCCAAAGACTATGGAAACATTGATGGCGATAAAATAGATCTGGCGTTAATACGAAAAGCCGCATCAGGAGATCAAAGCCTTGGCGCTCTGCTGTTTAATCCCGGTGGCCCAGGAGGATCAGGAATAGAACTCATCGAAGCCTTCGAGGAAATTGGTAGCATTCCAGATGCGATAACAGCGGCCTACGATATAGTCAGTTTTGATCCACGAGGAATCGGTCAAAGCACACCGGTAGAATGTAGCGAAATAGGTTCCGATAACATCAACGGGTATCCTATCGATGCAATCGCTGTTCGTGAGGTACATACAGCAATTACCAATGCCAACACCGCATGTTTTCAGCAGCACGGGGAATACCTGCAACAGTTGGGGTCCCTCAACGTGGTTCGTGACATGGACGAGATGCGTAAAGCACTGGGTGAAGTCAAACTCAACTTTATCGGATATTCCTATGGCACCCGATTGGCTGCTCTGTACCTTCAAACCTACCCGACTACCAGTGGCCGGATGGTGCTTGACGGAAGTGTTGACCCGGATTCTTCACTTATCAATTTGTTCAGGGGATCTTTACCACAACTGGATACGAACCTGCGTAGTGTTTTATCGCAATGCACTGAGTCAGACGACAACTGCGATGTTGATCAACTCATGAATAGACTGGTCGATCGCGTTAGTCAAATCTCTGTTGATCCCTCCGCAGAGGGTAGAGAGGAATTCGGTTTTCTTGCTGACATTATCGTTGAAGCTACACAATCTCCCGAGTTCGGAGATCTCGCCGCCGAAACACTCATCGAATACATAAACTCTTTTGATCCATCTGTTTTCGACCGCTTTGTTACACAACTTGAAGCGCTTGGTTTTCTCGATGATGAGGAAGGGGATGAGGGCAACGAAACAGCAGGGGTAGCCGTTCTATGTGCCGACGATGCTGCTCGACCAGATGCCGATACGCTAGTCTCTTTACTAAGCGAGTTCAATCAAATCTCAGATGCCTTTGCTGAAGCACAAGTCACAGAAGCAGGCCTCTGCGCCGACTGGCCCACAGCACTCGAGCCCCTACCCATTATAGCCACCAGCACCGCACCGGTTTCTTTGGTGATCGGCGGAACAACCGACGCCCAAACTCCTCTTACATGGTCTGAAAAAATGGCAGAGTCTATCGGCGGCATTTTCATTCGCTCAGAACACGATGGTCACACATCCGTGTTTAATGAGCAAAGTGATTGTATTGATGCGATGGTCGAACAATTCTTACTCGATGGCCTGGCTCCGGCTGACACTGTCTGCTTAGCAGACTGAGGTATAGAAAAAGAACAGGTCACTTCTGACCTGTTCTTGTCACAGGAAATTTTGGCGATAATTCATGTATCTTTTAAAATCACACCCACATTCAATCAACCAGCCAGCCTCATTGTAGATTCCTCTGCACCAGCGATCGAATACTGAAGCGCATGATAATAGCCTTTTTTCTTTAGTAACTCTTCATGCGTTCCAATTTCAACGATACGACCTTCCTCTAAAACAATAATTCGATCTGCCCCTTTAATGGTTGACAACCGGTGAGCAATGATGAATGACGTTCGACCACTCATCAATCTATCCAGCGCCTTGAAGAATAGCGCCTCCGTTCTAACATCGAGCGCTGAGGTCGGTTCATCAAGAATAAGAATCGGCGCATCTTTTAATAGTGCTCTTGCGATCGCAAGCCGTTGCCTCTGACCACCTGACAAATCGCTCCCATGCTCACTTAAAACAGTCTCGTAACCCAGTGGTAACTTGCGAATGAATTCATCTGCATTGGCGGCTATTGCGGCATCAACAATTTCCTGCCTGTCTGCATTCGGCTTACCGTAAGCAATGTTCTCAGCAACTGTTATGGGCAATAGATAGGGATCCTGCAATACCATCGAAATATGACTTCTCACACTAGCAAGTGATAACTCCTTTAAGTTAACACCATTGATTTCGATATGGCCGGCATCCGGATCGTAGAAGCGCGGAATCAACGACACCAGTGTCGATTTGCCTGACCCTGTTGAGCCCACCAAGGCAATTTTTTCTCCCGCTGCCACTGAAAGGCTAATTCTATTTAATACATGTTCGTTTTCGACGTATCCAAACTCGACCTCATTAAATACGATAGCAGCACCTCTACCTTTGGACACTGTTGGCAGCACCATGCTACCGGAGTCAACCACTGCCGGCGCTTCATCCAGCACTTCAAAAACCCTTTGTGCGCGCGCAATTGCTGAAGCATACGTCGATGACACATAGGCCAACACTTCAATAGGGCCATACAACGAAGCAACATAACTCAAGAAAACGAGTAATTCGCCTAAGCTTAATGAGCCGTTTAATACAGAAAATCCGCCAGCCAACATCATTACAGCAGTACCTGCTGCCGTTGATGAGCTGACACCAACGCTAAATTCCAACTGTGCTTTTATCGACTTGAGGTAATCCCGCATGCTTTGTTCGCTTAGCTGCTTGAATTGCCTGTGGTGACGATCTTCCTGACTAAACGCCTGTATCACCGGCAAGCCGGTCAGTGTTTGCTCAGCAAGAGACATGACTCTACCTTCGCTCTGCTGGTGCTGATACGTGTATCGGGTCATGCGGGGGGATAATGCTTTTATCAATATGGGAATCGGCACAGCCGCTGCCAGCGCCACAAGCGTTAAGCCGGGATGCAGGTTCCACATTATTGCAAACATCAATAGCAGTGTGACTGAGGACGTGAGGATTGGAACACATACCCCCAGAACCAACTCCTGCAAGCAACGACTGTCAGTGGTCACGCGGCGGATTAAATCGCCGCTTGGGGTTTTTCCATGATAAACCAATGAAAGGCCCTGCAGCTTCTGCAAAAGCTCTTCGCCAAGGCTATAACCCAGGCTCTCGCCGACGCCGGTTTCCACCCAGCCTTGCAACATCTGTGTTGCCCGCTGCAGAATATGCAACAGCAAACCGGTAAACGCCAGGGCAGCAAGAATCCAGAAGGTACTATATTGTTGAATTGGTGCGGCCAACCACTGCAGGGAATCCGGCAGCGGCTGATCATACAAAACATTATCGACTATCAGTTTCATTGGCCACGGCAGCAACGTGGCGATTAACGCTCCTACGCAGACCAAAAAAACGATGAACAACAGACGCTTGTAATACAACGCCAGATGGTGCGACATGCGTCTCCAGATAATCACTATGCTGCCTCCACAAGTGGTGTATCTGTGGATTGCAAACGAACCAACTCGGCGTAGAGACCGTTCTTCTCCATTAACTCTTCATGGTTGCCCTGCTCCGCTATCTCTCCCTGATCAACCACCACTATTCTGTCAGCATCGCGGATGGTAGATAAACGATGCGCCACAATGACCGTCGTGCGACCGCGCATCAATTTACTCAAGGCCTCGAAAAACAAAGTTTCGGTTCTCGCATCAAGTGCAGATGTTGGCTCGTCAAGAACCAACACGGGCGCATTTTTTAAAATTGCGCGGGCGATTGCCAGTCGCTGTCGCTGCCCGCCTGACAAACTGGCCCCTTTTTCACCCAGCACCGTGTCGAACCCTTTGGGTAATTTTTTTATAAACGCACTTGCACTGGCAGTAGTGGCGGCTTCGATGATTCTCGTGCGTGATGCTCTCGGTGATCCGTAAGATATATTCGCCGCTATTGTGATTGGCAGCAAAAAGGGATCTTGCAATACAACCGAAACCTGATCGCGCAAACTAGCAAGGTCAATATCCATCACATCTTTGCCATCCAAAAGAATCCGACCATCGTCCCAGTCAAAAAATCGGGGAATCAAAGACGCGAGTGTTGATTTTCCAGACCCACTGCTACCAACCAGAGCAACCGTTTCTCCAGCATTGATATGCAAATTGATATTTTTAAGTACCGGACGATCCGGTTCATACGAGAACGAGATATTCTCGAAGGTGACACTTAAGGCTCGGGATTCTGAATCACGCGCTAATACACTCGCCCCTGATTTACTGGCTATCTCACCATCGGCCTCCAGAACTTCAAGCACTCGATTAAGATTCGCCTCGGCAGATTTAAGGTTTTTGTAAGTTGACAATAGAGATTCAGTTTCGCCTTGAAGCGCTTGCAGATAACCCAGAAATACCAACAAACTGCCGACAGTAATAGCGCCTTCAACCACACGCTGCCCGCCTGCGACCAATACAATGGCAAGCCCTACGCTTAGCGTTATGCCGTTGACCAGAGTAAATCCATTATCCAGCAAATAATTTTTTTGCGAAGCGCTAACCGCGCCATTAGACAAAGAACGAAATTTTTCACTGTTTGAGCGCTCTCTGCCAAAAGCCTGCACCAACGGGACAGCGGTAATAGTTTGATGAACAAAAGCCATCACGCGAGATTGCGCTTCCCGATTAAGTTCTGCTTTGACTCGCAGTCGCTCACCAAAAAAAACAGTGGACGCCCCAAGAACAGGCGCAATCGCCAACGACAAGAGCGCAAGATATGGATCAATCTGCCAGGCCACTATACCCACCACCACAATGGTAATCAGGTTTTGCACCGGGGTTATCAAAAGCGCCTGTGCAATAGTGAACACACACCAGGAATCAACCGTCAGGCGACCCAAGGAATCCGCTACCGGGTGACGGGTATGGAAAAGTTTTGATAGTCGTTGCAGTCGCTCAAACATAACCATAGAAAGATCAACCACCATTCTCTGCCCGATCTTGCTCCATAGCCAACTGCTGGTCACACTGATTACACTGGCGAGTGCAAACAGAATGATACTTGCTACCGCCGCACCGGCGATCAATAAACCCGGATTGGCCCAGATCGACTCGCTACTTAACAGTGTGTTTTGAATACCTGAAGGTAAATCTGCCAGCGCATAATCCACCAACAGCTTCATAGGCCAGGGCATCAACGCTGTAACACCAGCTGCCAATAGTGCAAGTCCAAGTAATTTTAATAGACCAATTTTTTGCTTCCAGATAATCGGACTGATACTTCGATAGCGAAGAATATTCATAGACTCATCTCCACAGTTAATTCATCACGGCTCGCGAAAACTTCGTCTAACAGCTTGTCCAGCACCTTGTTGTGACAAAAATATTCGCTGGCGATCTCCCTCGCTGCCAGTGCGTGCCTCTTGTAATCAGAGTGAACATCTTCCAATGCAGCAACAGCTTCTTCCGGAGAGTTAAAAGCAATCACTCCTAAATCAGTTTTAAGCCACTCGCCAAAACCGGTATCCTGTACAACAACAGGTTTTCCACTGGCGAGGTAATTTGCACTTCGCTCGCTAAACCAACCGGATTTAGATACTACATAACCATGCTTGCTGATACCAAACTCAGCATGCGATTGCGCTATGTAATCACGATAGGTATCAATTGTTCTGGTAACCGACAAAGAATCCTGCAGACCCCAACCCAGCGCTTGCAGATCATCTCGCGGAGCCGTTTCACCTCCAAGCGCCAATTCTAACCGCTGGGTACTTTTCTGTGGCATATCCATAAACGGCTGAAAAGACCGGGACTTCATCCCATAAGCTACACCTCCATACTCACGCGCAGGGTAGCTGTCCCATTGCATAATTGACGTGAAGTGACATGCTTCTTTCAATTCAGTGCGAGATTTATTGTTCCAGCAATCGAGAACTACCGGCTGTCGCGTCGGCTGCCACGGTATTCCGTCATCAGGTATCGTGCAGTCACTGCGAGCGATATTTTCTCCAAAACTGAAGAAGTGAGAGTGCCGTGCTGCCAAAGCCCTGGCAGACTCGTTCTGAATATTTTTTATTTGAGTGAATACCGGATCAGTATCAATCAGCACCCGAGTGTCTATATTATCGAACCATCTTCGCAGAGGGTTCACACCTGATAGATTTAAAAGAATGTCAGCATCTTTACAACGTGCAAGAGCATCATTTGCACGTGGCCCAAACCACGTCCGGGTATGGACATCGTGATAAGCCCAACAGGATTCAAGACCGATCACAGAGAACGACTGCCGGGCAAACTCTAATCCGTAGGTCGGATCCTTTCCGACTTCACAACTGATGGGATCGAAGCAGGAATCATAATCATCACTGTCTTCAATAAACGTGACCGCATGACCCATACGCGCGAGCCCGAGCACATATTGCAGGTGATGCCAGGCAAGACCACCAAGCGGTCCTCTAATAATATATCCCAACACAATGATATTGAGGCTTTGTGTACTTGAGAACTTAGCGTTTGCTGTAAAATTTCTGTGGTATGTCATAGCCCGTTTATTCACTAAGCAGCTTGCTGTTCAGGCGCGTCACTCATCGCATTATCGAGCAACTTATTCAGCACAACGCCTGACGCAAAATGGGATTCGGCTATAGCTCTTGCCGCTTCACAATGTCGGTCAGGATCCGAGCGCACAGAGTCGATACCCGCCAACGCCTCCGCGACATTGCTAAAAGCAAGAATTCCACAACCCACCGGATATAAGGATCGAAAGCCCGTGTCCTGCACGACCACCGGTCGACCGGCTGCCAGATAGCACGCAGAGCGACAGCTGAACCACCCGGAGTGACCTTTAACGTAGCCATTTTTTGCAACACTCCACTCCGCAAACGAAGAGCGTATGTAATCACGGTAACTGCCTAAATTTCCACAGACCTGATTCGGCGACACAAGTGACCATCCGGAATTTATTAGTCTTTCCCGTGGGGTTTGTGTGGTGTTGCCGTCATTGACGGCGAGCTCCAGAGTCCCGGAGGGTAACTCCGACGGCAGATCTATAAACTGCTCAAACTCGGCATCTTTCTGCCCATAGGTTTCACCTTGCCATTCCAGTGCCTGATAACTGGTCCAGTTCATTATCGTGGTAAAAGTATCTCTCTTCAGATCCACAGGCTCCCATTCCGACAACACTACGGGCTGTCTGGTCGGTATCCAATGATCACCACTATCCGGTATTCGATGAGATGGATTTTCTGCAAAGCTGAACAGAACATCATGCAGATCTATCTGGTCTCTGAAACTCTGATAACCATTTAGTAGCTTTACCTGAGTAAATACCGGATCACTGTCTATAAATACCAGGCGCTCGATATCTCTGTATCGACCCGGATCCACCAGGCATCCAGACACATTCACTAAGATATCGGCACTTGCCAGAACTTCCCTGCGAGTGGTGTCATCTACTCCATACCAGGTATCTGTATAGTCATGACGGTACAACCATTTATCCTGCAGACCGAACTGCTGCATAACTTCAGCAAGGTACGCAACATTAAACTGACAACCGTCTTCGCTTAAGCCACCCGTTTCAGGATTATAGGGCCAGAAACCCGTATCCTCGAGGTAGTAGACATCGTGACCCATTCCTGCAAAACCCAATACATATTGCAGATAGTCCCAAGTTACGCCACCCAGAGGGTATTGAGCAATCAGACCAGTAACAACGATGCGCAGGCGGGAATTCATACAAGTATCCACTTAAAGACACTGTGATCAGCAAACTTACAAGCCTGCTGAAATGAAGTCATTGGCAGCTTGGTTAGAACGTCCATACAAACTTACTAGTTACTTCACTGTCGTTATCGCTCTGCTGTTGAACAGCAACAAAGACGTCCATACCTGAGCTTACTTTACGTCGGTAGGCTAATCTGGTGTGCTCATAATTTTCGCCACGACTGAAACGTGCTATCACACCATTGTTTTCGGAAATATCCCACCCACCGCTGAATGTCGTCTGCCTATAACGTCCGAAGCTTTGCAAATCTTCGGTAGAGACTTTTAGATTGGTAGTGTTCGTTGGATTAAACCAGGCATAGCCGGATAGATAACGATACTCTCCACCACCCAACTTACCATCCGCGGCAAATAGTCCGTATCCGAATTTGGCGCTATAGATATTGAAATCGAGATTCGCCGACCAATAATGGTCATTATTCACATCTGTCGAAAAAACACCGGGCACATCACTTACAGGTTTGTAGTCGTATTGACTGTAGGAGAGTTGGATCCTGCTATTACCAAGCAACTCAAAATCAGTAGACAGATATAGGCCTTCATTTTGCCGCTCCCCGTCCAACGTATCCCTTCGACTCAGTGTGACATTGCCGTTGATCTGCTTTATATTTCCTTCACCTTCTTTATAAACACTGGCATACAATCCGTTTGAAAGCGTACCTGGCAAGTCACTGTTGAGGAGCGCTGCACCGGGCTGGTATTCGGCCTCGTAGTAATCGGAATTCAGACCAAGCTCCCACTGATCGCGCTTCAAACCAAGTATTAATTTCCCACTCTTACCAGAAGAATCATCTTCATCCACCAGAGTGTTGCGAGTCATCGCCCCTGTGATATCGTAAAACAAACCCGACCTAAAACTTTTATCGAAACCACCCGCGAGCAGCTGATTTTGCGACTCTTGTTGATCACTTGCGACAGCGGTAACGGTGACACCGGAATTTCCTTCAAGCTTATGCCGATAACGGGCATGTATATCATTGCGGCCGTCCGGTGCGGTCACCGCAAGCGCACCAAAAACACTTTTACCGTTTTGCATAAAGGTTTTTATACCGGCATCAAAGTCCGGAATTTTCGGGCTATAGAAATATTCACTGTCTGAGCCAAAGTAGGCCGCTCCCTCCTGAAAAAATGTTCTGGGATCAGCCGTCTCTTTCTCGTTATAACTAAAATCTATATCCGAGATCTGAGATTCAACCTGTGAGAAATCCGGATAAATCTCAACCAGCCCGGTAAAATTATTTCGCGGTTCATACTTAACGGTAACGCCGCCGTGCACCTCGTTTTCTTGCAAAACACCTTTGCGATCATAGACGTTTTTACCCGCAACCACGTAGGGCATAAACGTCCAGACACGTCCGGATTTAGCCTGCGGCAAAACAATACCGGCAAGCAGGCCATGCGGTTCTCTGTTTTTATCAGAGGAAGGCTTTACCCAGTGGCTGCGTTCAGCTGTTCGATGTTGATAGCGGGAAAAATTTATTCCAAAATCAGTAGCATCAGCACTGAAGTTAAGAATATCAAAAGGAATTGCTATCTCTGCCGCCCAGCCATAGTCGGTACGCACTGCAGCCCCTTTCCAATCACCTTTCCATTGAATTTTCTTTGCGCTCCCTCCACTGAGTTCGTCGTTCTTGGTTCCTATTGAACTGAGGGAATAAGTCGCTGCGGTTTCAAAATTTTTATAGGCGTCTATCTGCACGGAGACCGAATCGTCTATTCCTAAACCCCCGTCGCGCAAAGTCTTTATCGCATTTATCAAATCCGGCTGTGAATCAAAACAGCGGAATGCAAAGTACAAATGACTCTTGTCGGATAGTACAAGCACCTCTGTTGAATCGGCCGGGCGAATACGCTTTTCAGTTGCTCTAAAATCATTGGCCACTTTTGCCGACTTCCACTGTTCCTCATCCAGTTGACCATCGATATTCAGATCAAGCCTGGGTTCTATCTGAGTGGGATTAAAGTTCAGAGTTCTACGCGCGCCACCTATAGCGGCGGCAATAACAGGCTGCGGTGCAAGAGATGGTATACCAGCGTTCTCATTACTTTCATTCTTCGCAAACTGAATATCAGGCTTACTCTCAACAGGTACAGACTCCTTTTCAGGAAGTTGCAATGGTAAATACCTGATATTAACGTCAGCAACTGAGCCACGCCCTTTTATCTGTAGATACTTAATTGATCGAATCTTATTTTTTGGCTCGGTTGATTGTAGATCTGCGCTCAAGTTTCTTTTTACTTCAACCCATTTACCGACGGTCACTGTCCCTAGACTGTGACGGATTCCTTTTTCAGTGATTTTCTTCTTGTTGCCTGCGAACGCCATGTAGGATAACTCGCGTTCACCCAGAGTTGTATCCAGTAAAAATTTCACTTTTGTTCCGCGCGTGACACGCATTTTCCAACTAACACTCGCTGGCACGCGATTAAACCTGTCAATGGTAGCAACCTGACTGCTAACGCCATTGGGGCCTACCAGACCAATAGTTCCATTAAATTTTATAACGGTTTTTTTAAGACCTTTATGCCACTTTTGCTCAAGTGATGTTCTTCCTTCAAGCCTATCGAGAATCTTCCAATATGCGAGGTTGTTCTGAAGAATAACCGTTCGGTTTGATATACCTGACTCGCTATTCGCAAGCGATGCAAAGCATAGCGATAAGATTGCGGCAAAAAAACAAATCCAACTTTTTTCTTTAAGCTGCAACATCCTCAACCTCCTCAAGACTGACAGATTCCTCAGCATCGTTGATTTCATCAATCACTGAGTCATTCTGTCGCGCTACATTTCTTTCTACTGCACCTATCACCGAACAAGCTGCTCGATCACTATCTGACAAATGCCTTAACACTAAAGGGACAACTAAAGCTGCGAATATAGCTGCTTGCCAGAACCGCTCTTGAAACACCCCTATTATTGAAATAGCGGTAATCAATACAATCATACAAGCAAATATTTTCGGCATTACACGTCTACATCGATAGCGTACAAACTCAACACCTTCTGCATGTTGTTCCACCATCAAACTCAGCCTTGTTCCACCAGCCATTCCACCAATTAGTTCAAGATCCCAACTGTCATAGGAATTCCCTACTCTCGTGATTATCGACTGATTAAGTTCACTATAGATTTCAGATAAACGGTCCGACACTTCCTGGTTCTTACCATCCCAGAACCCACCGGCTTTTATTATTGACCTATCGAAATCACTGGATTCCTCATTGTGCTTTGCGCGCCAGGGACTGAGACCGTTTGTTAGTCGCCCACGTAACCTTGCAATCGGCTGAATAAGGTGCAGAAAGGTAGTTAACGACACGCGTGGTATCTTCGCCCCTATCACTCGTGGTTTAACATCATAGTTGCCTTTCAATGCACTGCTTATCGCTTGCAACAACCAAATACCGATTGCCGCCGCACACGGCAGCGCCGCCCAGAGCATTGGCTTCCAGATAATTGAAGAAGCCGCTATTAGCGTGAGAACAACCATGAGTATTAGCCACTCAGGCATTAACGTAAGGGACAGTATCCCGTGGGTGTTTGCGTTGTAGAGCCTCTGAAATGGTGAGCTACCCCAGATGCCTTGATAGACACGACCACGGGAGTAACCGAAATGCTGGGTGAATCCCTGCCCATAAAGACGGCCAGTCCACGATATGTGCCCATTGCTGTTATATTTTTCAGGCCATTTTCTTTCCAGCATTGCCTCAGCGACGCCATATCCATACTGTTGCTTCCAGTACCCACGAACACTATCTCGACGATGGTGCCAGTTAAATGCGGCCGCCTGGAACCCTATGTCACCCACCTGATCCTGTATGCGCCAACAAAGATCAACGTCATCACCAGCGGCTCTGAACTGAGTATCAAACCCTCCAATTGCATCAAGTGCGTCTCTTCTGAAACTCATATTGCAACCTGGAATATGCTCGGCGATCGTATCCGTTAGCATGACTTCCATCGGACCGCCCGGTGCATTGGCAACACAATCTGCCACCAATCCATCACCCGGTACCGGATAGTTCGGGCCACCAACACCGGCAACATTGTTGCGCATATAGGCCAACGCTAAATATCGCAACCAACCAGACCCGGGAAAAGCATCGTCGTCAATATAGGCAACAATTTCCCCGCTACCGGCCCGATAGCCGGTATTACGTGCGCTGGAGAGTCCGAAATTAACGGTCGATATCAACTGAAACGGATACTCTCTAGCTATCTCTGCTGTGCTATCCGTCGAGCCATCATCAACAACAATGACTTCATAAAGCGGGTAATCCAGTTTCAATAACGCGTTAAGAGTGGTTCGTATAGTTTTGGAACCATTGTAACTACACACAACAATGGTGAACGATGGCCACGCCAGCGCCGCATCAAACGGCGCTCGATCATAGGCATCAACTACACTCGCTAACGCCGGCTTGGCTTGCCGGCTATGAGTGGTCAATCCAAAAAACCAATCATCTATCGGGCGACCGCCCACATACCACTCATCAGTCCATGCAAACACAAACGCACCAGCACAACCGCTCTCGTAAATCGATTCGATCTGCCATTTCAATGATTCGCTCTGGCCAACGTCACCATTGCGTAAACTGTCTAGGCCGACCTCGGCAAGAACCAGAGGCTTATCACCTGCGAGAATTTGTAACCGTGGCAAATAGGATCGAAAATTTTCTTCCGATTCCAGATAGACGTTAAAACTATAAAAATCTACAAAATCAAGATTCAAAAATTCGGTGGTAGGAAAGTTAACGTAGGTGACCAGTGAACCCGGATCTTCCTTTTTTATAATCGTGTAGAGCGACTTAAGGAAGCGTTCGATTTTTTTACGACCATGCCAACGAACGACATGCGCAGGTATTTCGTTACCGATAGAATAGAAGAGCACAGCAGGATGCCCGGCACACTTCAACACAGCTTCTCTAAAACGTTTTTTTATTGAAGATACAAGTTTGGTGTCTTCAAGTATTGCGAGGTGTTGCTCCCAGGGGATTCCTATCATTAGATAGAGCCCTGCTTTGGCTGCCAAATCAAGAATCCACCGTGGCGGCACGGTGTAGACACGTACGGTATTTATCCCGGACTCCACCATGAGCTTAAAGTCTTCGCATACTACTTCAGGCGGGGGATATTGGTCACCGCTCTCATGCGGCTCGAAGGTTCCGTAGGTTACTCCTTTAACATAAAAGGCCTTGCCTTCCAGTTGTAACTCCTTGCCTGCGACACACGGTTTTGGGTCGTTCTTTCGTAGCGGGTTCGATTTAAAGAATGGTAGAACGACAGAAGTTCGGGGCAATTCAACAGAAATCGCAGAGACAATCTCAGAGCTCACCAACTCATTGGCACCAGGCGTTGAAAAAACCGGGGAGGAGTTTTTATCAGCAGTTGTTTTATTTTCTTCACGTACGAAAGTCATCTTCACCAGCACAAGTAGTTTATCAACGCCAGTCAACTGCCCTGGCCAACTATCGCTTACCACTCACGTGACAAGACGATCTGGATCTCACTCGCCAACTACATTCCCGACGAACCTGGAATCGGGTGCTTCCGAGCAGATACAGCGTGGCCTGGTGATATTTGCTGATTTTCCTTTAATTTTTTCAAATTCAGACTTGCCGTGGCAGGCAGTTCTGCAGCCTGCTGGCAGTAGCAAAAATGTGGCCAATGTCTCGTTTTTACCCGTAAAAAATCGAGAGACCGACATGAATGAGGCCGCTGCAGATTTAACTAACTACTTGACACAACGAGAGAAGAGGCGCCTTCGAAGTACAGATCTTGTTTGGTATAGAGGGGGCAGCTTCTGAATAGACTCAGTCTTAGGGAGGATTTACAATCTCAACACTTCGCAAAGCCTGGGGTCAACACACATAGATCGCCGTGTGGCAAATGATGAATGTACCTCCGCCTATTAGAGGCATTTCTACTTTTGTCCACCCTTTCACGGATAGAGATTACCAATCTTATATCCAATCCACCTTGAGGAAAACCAGAGAAAACACTTAGACACGAACAAGGCCAACGAATACCGATCAGATACGGCTTCATAAAAAATCTAACGCTCGTGCTCAGCACCACACACATCAGCTTAGAGGTTAATTAGAGTGATAACTAAACAGGTTAACAGTGCAATCACTCCAGCGATCAACAGTACACATCTCAATGACCCACCGCGTCAGGCTTTGTTACCGCTACCGGAGCAACCTGCCAATAAAAGTGCCTTTTCTGCATCATCCGTTAATATAAACCCATCAATAGAAAGACTGCGTTAACTATTCGCGTTGGACTAACAGATATATCTATAACTTTCATTTTTGTGTAATCTTTAGCTATGCCAAATATTCGGCATGATGTAAAAATTGCACAATCAACGGAGGATTACATGTCTGCTATCACGCTGCATAAGCGCTATTGCCGTCCCGGCATTGCGTTATCACTACTCGCACTACCCCTGCTCGCACTGCAGCCTGCAAGTGCACAGGAAATCACTTTAATTTCTGAACCCGCTGCCTGTATCGACACAGACGGAGACGGTTGGGGATGGGACGGCACACAGTCATGCAAACTTGACTGCGTCGATACAGACGGAGACGGATGGGGATGGGATGGCACGCAGTCATGCCGCATCGCCAACGCCTGCGTTGACTCGGACGGAGATGGCTACGGCTGGAACGGTTATGAAACCTGCACAGTAATTTGTGAAGACACCGATGGCGATGGCTACGGATGGGACGGCACAGCTACATGCTTAGTCGATTACTCTTTAGGCATACCCAAAGGCAACACCGGTTTTAGCGAAGGGGTCGTCACAGCTGCAAACCCTATCGCTGCAGCTGCTGGCGCGAAAGTGCTTGAGAACGGTGGGAACGCAGTGGATGCTGCGGCTGTCGTACAGTTTGTACTCAACGTGGTCGAACCCACCTCCTCCGGTATCGGCGGTGGCGGCTTCATGGGTGTTCACCAGGCTGAAACGAATCGCACCTTCTTTATTGACTCAAGGGAAAAAGCGCCCAACGCTGCAAGTGCGACACAATATCTCGATTGTGATCCGAATTGCACAGGTACAGAAACCAGAGACAACGTTATTGGTGGCTTTACCGACATCGCCACCAGCGGCTTAGGCGTTGGTGTACCCGGTACACTGTTAGGTGTTGCCAATGCACTGGAGCAATACGGCACACTGACTTTGGCCGAAGCACTGCAGCCTGCAATCACACTCGCTGAAGACGGCTTTGCAATTAACGAACGCCTAGCCTCTTTAACGGCAAGTTCCCGCACTACCTTCTGGCCGGAAACCTCTTCAAAGTTTCGAACTGAATCAGGTGACCCCCTTTCGGCAGGCTATTTATTAGTACAACCAAATCTCGCCAAAACTTTTAAGCTGATCGCAGACCAGGGCGTTGATGTGTTTTACACAGGTGAAATTGCTGACGCCATTGTTGATGCACAAACACGTTTTCGCGACACCGTCGGCGCGCAAGGAGCGGGTCGAATGACCAAAGATGATCTGGCTGCCTACCTTAGTGCCGGAGTCGATGAGCGCGCCCCAACCTCGAGCGACTACCGCGGCTACACCATTAAAGGAATGCCGCCACCATCTTCAGGTGGTTTGACTGTTACACAAATCCTTGAGTGCCTGGAACAGTTTCCATTAGGCGATAGCAGCCAGGGCTTCGGATCAGGATCTGCCAGCACACTGCACGTCATGGTTGAATCAATGCGCCAGGCTTTTTCTAGCCGCTCAGTATGGATGGGTGATACCGACTTTGTCGATCTACCGGTCGCAGGTTTAACCAATGCCGACTACCTGGCCCCACGCTGTGCGCAAATTCAAACTGATCAACGCATTGAAGCTGACGCAGTCGTACCGGGCGACCCCCGTCAGTTCGACCCCGCGTTTAGCACGGCCGCTGCAGGCAATATCAGCAACGGTGCAGAAGGCCCGGTCGGTGTTGATACGACACACTTCACCGTGATCGATCGCAACGGCAACGTGGTCTCGTGGACTTCAACCATCGAGGGCACCTGGGGTTCAGGCATTACCGTACCCGGTTACGGTTTCCTGTTAAACAACGAGCTGACCGACTTCAACTTCATTCCACAAGCCAACAACGACCCGGATGATTTCAAACCCGGTGCCAACGATGTTGCACCCGGTAAGCGACCACGCAGCAGCATGGCCCCTACCCTGGTTTTCCATGAAGACGATTTAGTCGCGGCCTACGGTTCACCAGGCGGCTCAACCATTATCAATTCAGTGGTAAATATCACCGTCAACCTGATCGACCATGGCATGTCGATTCAAGAAGCGATTGATGCGCCAAGAGTCAGTTCCTCTGGTGGCAGCGTCGCATATGAAGCAGCATTTGATGCCGCGACGCTGGATGAATTGACAGCTCTTGGCCACACACTGAGAAACTCGCCCAGCGTTATTGGTTCAGTGCAAGCGGTGGTGGTTGATTTAAGTAATGGCACACAACACGGTGGTGCAGACAGCCGCCGCGCCGGCAGTGTAGCGGGACTTCCACGACAATAGCAGTTAAGTTATAACCGGCAGAGCTGGCATCACCACCAGCTCTGCCGGGTACTGGGATGCAACCTGACGCAACGTCGGTTGTTTATCGCATGGCCAGCTTGCCGGCTCTCACGGAATACTCAGTACTTCTGCTATTATCTGTTTTTGCCAATCACGCTCGTTTTACCTTTTTAACGGAATCGTGAACTCGCAAACTCGGATTCACACATGAATGACAACAGAGAAAAACTGGCAGAGGCGGCGAGAAGCAGCGTTCAAAAAAGTGGGCTAAAGGGCCTGAGCTTTCGAACCCTTGCCAGTGAAGTCGGCATTAAGTCTTCCAGCGTCCACTATTATTACCCCGAAAAATCCGATCTGGCACAGGAACTCATCGAACGCTACAGCGAGAATCTATTCGCATCACTGGATAAAATCTCTTCAAGTCGCACCTCCCTCAAACGTAAAATCAGCGCGTTTATAAAGATTTTTGAAGAGGTCTCCCAAGCAGACAACATTTGCCTGTGCGGCATGATGGCAGCAGAAGTAGAGGCTCTTAGTGACATCAACAAAAGCACGTTGTCACAGGTTTTCATCAATATGGAACAGTGGCTGACCACAGAAATAGATGCCCACCCTGATGAATTTAACGACTCGTTAGTAGCGCCGGCTCAATTTGCCAAATCAATGCTAGCGAGCCTGGAAGGCGCGCTATTGCTGGACAGAGTAGTCGGTAACCGACACCGCATGAAAGCACAGAAAGAACTGTACCTTGCCCTGCTCTCGTAGGTAGCTCAACTGTTTGGCACCACCATTCGCCAGAAGCTCCAGCCGTCACTGGCACCCCCACGCAGAACAAAAATAACTACCACCTGGAACTATCAAGTAGCTTTTTTGTCTATCTACTGATAGATTGATTAAACCACCTAAAAAAGCACCGCCTTACTTCGTTTTGTATGGAGAATTATGGATTTTCACTGGTGTTTCTCAAACCGGACGCTCCTCAACCGGGGCGGCCCTTTACTTAACAGCTCGCGCATTGTCGAGCAACAATCGTTTGCAACTGAAGAGAACACTAGATGGACGTTAATTCTGATTTTTCAAAACGGGTTTTACTGCACGCAAATTCCATTGCCTGGGAAGAATCACCCATGCCGGGTGTTGACCGCCGACGTCTGGACCGCGTAGATGCTGAAAACGAGAGAGTAACG
>CALISD010000064.1 GCA_938041955.1 uncultured Granulosicoccaceae bacterium
TAGTTGCAAGCAGCAAAGACACAGCGCCAACAAAACAAACTCGGTAACTTGGTCTTTTCATTTACGTTCCTTTATTTAAATTCGCTACTTAAACACTTTACAGGTTGACTCAGGCTCATCAAAACCCAGTGTATCTAACTCGGTGAGCTGGTGCAGAAACCCCTGCTGCGGTGAAACTGTGATCAGCATACGGGGTGACACAACAAGAATCGGTTGGCGCAGCTGTCCATTATAAGTACGAAACGACAGCGCTTTACCCTTAAAGCCGGCCAACTTGAACTTATCTGACAGGATAAACTCCTTAAGTGCCACTGGATCTGCACTATTGGTATTGGTAATTGCTTCACCCAACGCTCTCATCGCAAGCCAGGAGGAATAATCTCTTTCTGTCATGATACGGTTGGCTATTTTTTCAAAACGTCTTTGAATTTGCGTAGCCCCCCACTGCTCATGCGATCTATGCCACGATGTCGGCATCAGCCCCTGTGTGCCTGCGACGGGTCGTGGCAGGCGGCTGCGATATGACAGATATTCGCCAAACTCATCAACCTCATCGGCCACAAGCAATACATCGTGCTCTTTGAATTGTGTGAATGCAGGTATTTCCTGCTGTGCGGTATGATGACCCGAATCTGTTCGCCTGGCACCGGGAACGGTGGTCCAATTGTTGCGGTCAATCACCTTCAGTCCGAAGCGTTTAATTGAACGCTCAAGTGCCTCAGCATAGAGCGCATCTTGCGGGTGACGTCCAGTGACCAGCACCACCTTGTTCCAACGCTTCCAGGCCAGATACTGAGCCAAGCCATCGGCCAGCATTGCTCTCGATGGTGGCAGGTGTAATACATTGGCACGACATTCCAACTGCCTAAGGTGATCATCACGAGCGTAGACATTCAGCACCAGCGCTTCGGGATAAGCGTCTGCCACTGTCAACAGATCAATAGCATTAAGATTCGCGACGATAATCCTGGGGGGATTTTTTCCAGCAGCTTTCACGCTCTCAACAACATCGCCCTGTTCAGGGATCAACACCTCGACAAGCTCGTATTTGTGGCCGAGAAAACTACCGGTGGTTTGATTGTCATTCAAACCCAGTTGAGCGCCGGCAAATCCATCTTTCTCAATTCGTTTGTCGATGAGCGACAAAGGCAGAGGCGGTTCAATATCACGCAACAGATAAAATATATCAGCGTCAAGTTCGGCGATAGCGTTGCCTGCGGTGGCAGAAAAAACCAAAACCACGGCAACACCTTGTTTAACGAATGCACAGAAATTGCGCTTTGACGTTGTACAGTATTGAATAAAATTCATGGCGCTTTGCATAGTAGTCGAGTCGGTCAATTAGCCCTCGATAACTATAGTCACCCCTTGGGATTTACCGGTGGTACCCGGGATGCGCAGCTCGTAGGTGCCGGGGCGAATTGCGATAAACTTAATTTCAGCTTCGCCTTCATCATCGAATTCCATACTTTCGATTCCAAAAGGTCTGATTTCAATATCGTTGATCACCACTTCATCAACCCAGATATTTCTAAAAAAACCACTGCCAGCGAGCGCCAGTTCACCCGAACCGTCACAGATGATTGTGATTTTATAATACTCACCCGATTTCAAAGTTATAGGGCCGTCCGCCAAAGGCTTCACTACCGACAGTATCAGCGGTGGCAACTCTTCAGCACCACCAGCAAGCAAACCGGCAGTTTGTGCCTGGACGACGTTAAACGTCGCACCAAGCAGCAAAACGGTGGCCACCAGTGCGGCGCGAATATTGTTAACGATCTTCAAACTGTTCTCCCAGAGAAGTGTAGTCAGCTACCAGTTTACTATCGCAGAGCGACACCATAAATAGCCGTGAATATAGACGATCCGTTACTGCCGAACACCTGGCTCTGCCGTCAGTGCCTGTAGCTCGAAATCCTCGAAAATCCAGCCATCAATTCCATATGAAAACCAGTAAATATTAGTGTAGCCATAGCCAAGCGCACGCTTACCGGCATTCCATGACATCCAACAATCCATTCGGCAATAAAACACCACCGGATGGTTCTTATTCGAATCGGTATACTTTTCAAGATTGTCTGTAAAATATTTTTCTGTAGCCTCGGACAATACTCCATAACCGATATCCGGCAGCCAAATTGAGCCGGCAACACCTTTATGAGCCGGCGGTATCCAGATCTGATTTTCAGGCAAAAAATCCGGCTTGCGATGCTCTGGAATAACATCAATTACCAGTGCATTTTCCTCTTCTAATAAACGTTTAACATCAAACGCATCGACTACCGTGGCACCTGTGAGCACCAATGGCACAGGCGCATCATAATCTTCCATGCGATAGTCAGTCGGTTCTTCAACGTCGCCAGCACTGACCAACGAGGTGTAAGCCAAAAACACAGTGCAAATCACAATCGCAAGACGACTAGCCCAGTGCTGATATGCGCCACACACATAGCTATAGCCAAAAATATAGCGACGCTCAAACATAGAAATTTGCGGTGAACGAGATATCAAAGACATCAGTAGCCTCAGAGATCAAGTGGCTGACCTTTTTCATCTAACAGCGGCACACCATAGGAACGCAAAATGTCATTTATTTTCGGCCCAAGTTCTGTCAGTTCTTCATTGATTTTGTGTTTCCAATCAGTTTCATTGTAGCGAACCGCCATTGAGACCCGGAACGTTAAACGGGTTCTGGTGTTTTCATTCACCATTGGCACCAACACCAGTTCAGCATCGAACTCACGCGCGTGGAATGCCGCCAGCGGGCCCCATACAAACGCCACATCGGTGAGACCACTTGCTACGTCTGAGATGGCTTCACGAGCTGGTATGTGATGACGCGTATCAGCAACCAATTGATAGGGCTTTATATTTTTCAGCAAACCTTGTTGAGCTATCAGATTAGCGGGTGGTGTACCTGCAATAACGCCAAGCTTTTTGTCTTTAAGTTCCATCTTGGACATGGACGTTGCCGTTATACCGGAGTCTTTTCTGTAAACCATCACATAGGCTGAGTGGTAGTAAGGGTTGGTGTTTTGCACCAATTCACTCGTGGTGGTAATTCCGGAGATCAAATCGCAATCGCGCATGCGCAGTGTATTGCGTACAAAACCGACTGTCTGCGGAAACCAGGTGTATTGGACTTCTAAACCCAAGCGGTCAGCGATCAGGGCGATAACTTTGTTTTCAAATCCTTCCAGCTTATCGTTTGAAAACGGCAGATTGGACGGGTCTGCACACACCCTTAGGACCGTAGTGGTTAATGCCTGTCGGCTGGACCCGGCCGCATAAACATTGCCAGCGAGGCAGGCTACAAGCAATACCTTTACAAGTTGAACGATACCGCAGCGGTAATTTCTCATGTTTCCAGATAGCTTTTGAGGGTAATTAAGGATATAGGTTCTTGTAGGTTAATTACTACCCTGGTATCACAACCAAAGTAAAAAGACCGGTAATTAGAAATCCTTTTCTTGCAGTAATTCAGTACACATTCAGCGATTGAACACCACTTTCACACGCCTGGAAACCGAAGCGCGGGAAGTCAACCGTCGAAGTCCAGGCTACCGTCACCGAACAACAAATAAAAAAAACATCAAAACAAAAACGGGCCGCACTAGGCGGCCCGCTCTACTCCTCTGCAAGAGGAATAACCTACCTGTCTTCTACTACAGACCGAAAACAGTCAAAGTACCGCCAAGCGACGTGTAGCTCGAAAGTGACTTATACGCACCGACTGCACCAAGGCCGTCAGTATCACCAGTCAAACCAGCAGCGAAGCCAATACCAGCCCAGCCACCCAGGCCGGACAGAACACCGATGTATTGATTACCATCATGCTCCCAGGTATTCACGTTGCCGATGATGCCTGAAGGCGTTTTGAACTTATAAAGCTCTTCGCCAGTTTCAGCGTTAACCGCTTTCAGGTAACCCTCAAGCGTTCCGTAGAAAACAACGTTACCAGCAGTTGCCAGCGCGCCACTCCATACAGAGAAAGGCTCAGGGTTAGACCACTTGATCTCGCCTTTAGTAGCATCCCAGGCAATGAAGTTACCCAGGTTGTCAGTGCCATTTTCCATCACTCTTCCAGCAGGGAACATTGACAGAGTTGCACCTACGTACGGCTGACCGGCAGTGTACTCAACTTCAAACGGCTCGTAGTCCATGCAAACGTGGTTTGTAGGAACGTAGAACAGTTTGGTGTCAGGAGAGTAGGCAGCAGGCTGCTGATCTTTTGATCCCAACGCAGCAGGACAGATATTCGTTGAGTTAACGTCCGCGCCGTTCTGATCAGTTGAGTACTCAGCAACCACCTGTGGACGACCGGTCTTCATGTCAACGTGTGTTGCCCAGTTAACTGCTGGATCATACTTTTCAGCAACCAGAAGCTCACCAGAGACGCGATCAAGCGTATAGCCAAAACCGTTTCGATCGAAGTGAACCAGTGTCTTGCGAGTTTCACCACCAATTTCCTGGTCAGCAAGGATCATTTCGTTGATACCGTCGTAATCCCACTCATCGTGTGGAGTCATTTGGTAGACCCACGCTGCCATGCCAGTATCAGCATCACGAGCCATGATAGTCATTGACCAACGGTTGTCACCAGGGCGCTGAACCGGATTCCAGGTACTTGGGTTACCAGTACCGTAGTAGACAAGGTTCAGTTCAGGATCGAAAGAATACCAACCCCACGTAGTACCACCACCGATTTTCCACTGATCGCCTTCCCAGGTAGCTGTACCTGAATCGACACCGACAGGCTCACCAAGATGAGTGGTCTTTTCAGGGTCCATCAGAGTTTGATCATCTGGTCCTGTAGAGTAACCTCTCCACGCAAGTGAGCCATCGCTGATGTTGTAAGCAGTCAGGTGACCCTGAACACCGAATTCACCACCGGATATACCTACATAGACTTTGTCGCCATATACCATTGGTGCAGAAGTTCCGGTCTCACCGATGCTTGGGTCACCATTGCTGACGCTCCACACCACTTCACCTGACTCCTTATCCAACGCAACGAGTGTAGCGTCTGCCTGGTACAGGAAAATCTTGCCATCACCATATGACAAGCCACGGTTAACCGTGTCACAACACATCACAGGGATAACGGAAGGATCTTGCTTTGGCTCGTACATCCAGTTGATTCGACCATCTTCGCTCAGGTCTAGTGAATAGACTCTGTTTGGAAATGGGCTATGGATGTACATGTTGCCGTCACCTACGACAAGAGGGCCACCCTCGTGACCTCGAAGAACACCAGTTGAGAAAGTCCAAACCGGTGCCAGATCGCCTGCATTATCTGCAGTGATTTGATCTAGTTTACTGTAGCGAGTGTTAGCGTAATCCCCAGTAGGCATTGCCCAGTTCGCAGGATCCGCAGCGAGTTTCATCACTTCTTCGTTCGCGTGAGCGGTAGAAAGTGAAATCGATGCAGCGAGAATTGCCGCACCAAATACGGGCGTCGATTTTAGCCCCATTTTTGCCTCCAATAAAGTTGTGGTTGATGTGCTGACATCGACTCTTAACTTAACCCAACTGCTAATTCCTTTTACCCTAAGCTTCCCTTTACCAACGGACGTAAAGTTCCTGCTTTCGAGTTTCAATCAGCACCGTCAGGGAGACTGCCGCTAAATTGTGCAGATAGAATGATGGCATACCATCAAGCGCCCTCCAGTAGGTCACTTACGCGACCTGTCTCGACTTTACCCGCGTGGATATTCCAAGTCAAGAAATTGCGCGTGACCGTATTTAATCGCCAGTTGCCTCTAGCCCGAACCTCTTTGAAGTCAGATAAATCTGAATAAAGTAACGACTATTCCCACTCAAGTTCAGCGTAGGATTTGGATAAATTCAGCGCATGCTGTGTATCAAACAACTCCCACCCGGCCCTTAGCCCCTCGGCCGAATTATCGCGGTTGGATATAAACTCGTTTAGCGAAACACCACTGGCAATAGCCTCACGAGTGCGCGCCACAACCCAATTCAGATAGTGCAATTGAGGCCGCACAAGCGTTGCATAATCACCAATCGGCCCGTGTCCCGGAATGACGGTTTTAATGTCGTATTGGCCCAGTTGATTCAAAGCATCAAGCCAGCCGAGAATACTGCCGTCGATGGCCGGCAGGCGTTCAACAAAAAGTAAATCCCCGGCCCATAACGCTTTGGTTGTCTGGTCATAAACACTGATATCACTGCCTGAGTGGGCATTGTCATACGCCGCAACTACAATTTGCCGATTGCCAAGATCCACTATCAATTCTTCGTCAACAGAGTGAATTTGACCAGCGTGTATTAACTTCAACAGACGATCTACCGTGTCGTCGGACGCATAGTGCTCTTTGAAAAAATCCAGGTTATGAGTCAAGGCCGCTGCCAATGTCGGGTGACCGAATATGGCCGGTTTTCTCTCAAACTCTTCTGCCGTATAGGCCGCCAACCCCAGACTGTGATCAGGATGCACATGGCTAACAATCACGTGTGTGACCGGCAACGAGGTGACTTTCTTTACCGCGGCCAACGTTCGTTTAGCGATATCAACAGACCCACCCGGGTCAATGATGGCAACACCGGTTTCACCGACAATAAACCCATGATTGGCAATGCCCGCGATACTTTCTGCGGACACTGGTTCATGACGACCATATCGCACATACATACCATCAAGCACTTTTGTGAATTCCAGACGTTCTGTATTGTCTAGCCGCGGGGCAACGACTGTTGCAACTGATCCAGATGGTTCTTTGTTGGCGTGTATAGTATCTGCAACTGAAGCCTCCGGGGCTGCGAACACCACTGAAACACATATCAACGAACGCACCAGCGTTAGTCGACAACCTTTGACCAATGCTGCTTTTATACAACACAGCTCAGATATTTTTTCCGTTGCAGCTACTTGCCAGACTGCGTCGTTAACCCGGATGTTGTGATATTGATCATGCATAACGGTACTCAGACCCAGTCGTTTTTTAGTAAGGTGATGGTATGCTAGATCCATCGCACAGCTCGGAACCCTAAATGAACCTACCTCCAAGAAACTTCTCAACGCCCGCGAGCACAAATTCACGGTGCGTTACCGGCAACAATACCAAAGTCAAGCTGAAGTCGGCATTTCTGGCTGCCATCGTTACGTGCTTCTCAGTGAACACAGCCACTGCTTTTGAAGAATTAAACGAGCCGCAAACACTCATTTATGATACCAGTCATTTAGAGAAAACCAGCGCTGGCAGCACCATCGCTTACGACTATGCCTACGTCAACAACAGCAGCGATGAAACAATCGAAGACAAAGTGTTGCTGTCGATAAAGAAAGAACGCGATGACACCAACCGTGATGTCAGCATTATTTTCCTTTCTGACGAGCGCAAACTGCACCTGCCCGACTTTAACAACCGTCGCGGCAACCCGGTGATCATCGGCATGCTGGAGCATCTCGCGCAAACCATGGGAAATGAAACCGGTGGTGGCGCGTTGTACTTCAGAAACCGAATAAAAGATAAGCTTGCCGACGATAGCCTCGAGATCGTGCAGACAGGCGACAAGTCGAAATTCTCCTTTTCGCCATTCATCAATGACCCTTATGTCGCTGATCGTGTCGCATTGACCGAGTCGGTTATTACCATCGCATTCAGCGACGAGGTTCCCGGGCAGTTACTCTCAATAGAATATGTGTCCGGGCCATCGAAGAATCCAGAAGCCACGCGAAAGCTTGAGTTCTCTGGAGTTCAACCAGAATAGTAAAAGCAAATAGCATTCAAATGAGAACGCACATGAGCACCTACAAAACCACCGGTAACCGAACGCGAACTCTGCTTCTGGCAGTGGCATTCATAACACCCGTTGCAATAGCATCAGACACCAACTGCGACTGCGAAGCCCCGGAGGTAAAGACAGCGATAAAAGAAGTTTATCCGACGCCTGTCATAGCTGATTACGTACTAGCATGTATGGCATCCAACGGCAACTCATTCACCAGCTTGCATCAGTGCTCGTGCAGCATTGATCTGATCATGTCGAAAATCAGCCACGAAGATTTTGAAAAAGTAAACACCATCATGCAGGTCCAGCTTGATAAAGGTCAGCGCGGCATTTTTTATAGAGATTCGCACTGGGCAAAAAACGCTGTGGAACGGTTCGAGCGAGTACAAGCCGAATCAACGCTGAAATGCTTCTAGTTGTATGATTATCTGGTATTAGAAACAAAAACAGCGCTCATGAGCGCTGTTTTTATGCAATAGACAGAAAGAGAAAGTGCCTACTCTTAAGAGGTGACTTTACATCACTGGATCAACATTTTGCTCGTAGCGATTGTTCTTCGAATCGACAGCAAACACTTTGAAACTGTCAGCCTTAGATAGATTGGCAAACTGAAAACGCACCACCGGGTTTTCACTCATTGAAAAATTGGTTTCAACATTCAGTAGTTCCTGTCCGTCGAGTTCTGCGACAATAGAGTGCACGTAAAACGCTGGTATATAGTTTCTCGAGATTTGATCAAACTGCATACCTGAATTGTTAGGATGGCGTATTTTTATAGTGGCCTCGGAATTGGCACGTTGTTCAGGCGGTAGCGTAGCAACTACCTTATCGGTTGCAGAAATATCGCCCAGTAGTACTTTCATTTTACCCGCATTGGCCATGGCCGCTGCCATGTCCGCCAGCGCAGGTGCAGAGCAACCACCCGCCGCCTTCACAAACTTACTTGCCATGTGCAACGAGCCATCGTCAAGCTCTGCAATGGCACGCACCGTGGTGTATTCGTTAATCCGGATTCGCGTTTCAAACGACTGCCAGGCAGAACGATTGCTGTCTGAAAAATTAAATACACCAGCCAGAGGCAACGGGTTTTTATCAACAATTAAATGCACTTTTTTTATTTGCCTGGCATCACCTTCCGCATAGACCACAATGGGTACAATTGCCGCATCAAGTGCTCGGTTTGGTGCTTCGATCGTGATCACGTCTGAGGATTCGATTATCACCCGGTCACCAAAAAAGCTTGGCGCTAACTCTGTCCATCTGTCAGTCTGCACGCTGGTGCCCGAATCTGATGAGGCGGATAGCGCCAACTTTAATGGCGCAACTGTGACGACCAATGCCAACACGCAGCAAGAAAATACACGATTAAAATTTAATTTTTTATGCATTTGCTAGTCTCTTCATACTAATTCTTTGCAGTAATTTGCCATTTTCGCTCAAAACGTTGTTGTTTTGAATCAACAGCATACATTTTGAGCTCGCCGTTCTCAGTTGGTTCAAAATTAAAGCCCAAAATGGGATCCTGACTCAGCGAAAAGTTGGTTTCAAGGTGAAATATCGGCTTATCATTAAATTCTGCACCCATGGTGTGAATATAGTGAGCCGGAATGTACGTTCTGCTCATTTGGTCAAATTGCATTCCGCTGGCATTGGGATGATTAATCCGAATGCGCGCAAGTGCCGGTACTTTCGGATCGAGCAAATTGGTAATCGATGCTTCAAAACCGCCAAGTAACGATTGGTTCGAGCGCTCATAGCTGGATGGTGGCGCCGAACACCCACCCTGCGCTTTTACAAAGCTTGAATCCATGTGCAGTTCACCGGTATTTAACTCGGCGACAACACGCATATACGTGTATTCATTGATCCGCAACTCTGTATCGATAGTCTGCCAACCGTCATTCGGCTCAAATGTAAACGTAGCCGCGACTGGTACCGGGTTTTTATCAACAATTACGTACAACTTCTTGATGTAGGAATCGACTGATTGATTCGACAATGCACGTAGTGTCACGGGGACTCGCGCCGAATCGAATGCCCTGCCCGGCGCCTGCAGCGATATCACCTCTGCGGTTTCCAGAATAGGACGATCAGCAAATACTTGCTCGCGCAGCATAGACCAGCGCTCGTCAATCAGTTCAACCTTAGACCGGGTGGTGGTGCTGTGACCGATCTCAGTCTGTTCTTTTAAGACCGGATTAGTGCTTGTCTGGGCGGAATAAGCAGCTTCAGGTCTAACCACAAAGGTCAGACTCACAACAAGTAAGCTCAACTTTAATGCAGCAAAAATACCTGTCGGATTTTTCCTGCCGGAAGTATTATTCAATACGCTTCTCATCGCATGGTCCATCGTTTACGGTGGCTGGATATGCAGGTAAAGAGATTTCTCGACCTTCAAGTACCATAGCGTATATGTTGCATACTGTCCAAGACGGGTAGTACAGTTTCAGCAATCTGCCGGCGGAAGTTCACTGCCCTCTATCACGCGTTTGATTACCGGGAACCACTTGAGTTCAGATCGAAACCAAGCAGCTCTTTACCAACAAGAACTGATCTTCGCGCTGCGACGTGGTCTGCTTGTATTGGTTACAGTTATTGTGTGTGCCGGTCTGTTGCTACGATACCTGCCGAGCCGCCCGCAAAGTGCTGTCGCTGCAATGGCTGCCGGTCGTTACGATATAGCGGCCGACTACTATGCTAAAGCCGCCAACGCCGGCGACCGTCGTGCATCTAACTCGCTGGGCAACCTGTACTATCTGGGCCTTGGTATCGATCGCGACTACCAGCGCGCCAGCGAATTGTATTTTGAATCCGCTCGCGCAGGTATTGCAGAAGCTCAGCTTAACCTCGGACATATGTTTAAACTTGGACTTGGTGTTAACTCAGATCCAATGCGGGCTTTTGCCTGGTATAACATGGCCGACATACATGGTAGTCCGGCAGCGGAGTTATACCTGAGACAAATATCTCAGGAGTGGACACTGTCACCATTACAAATAAGCACCGCCCTTACAAAGTGGGCAAAACTACAATCGCTAATCGATGAAGGACTGTAGCTCCACGGTAAATACATAAGGCAGCCGAAAACGGCTTAACACACCGGAAAGCGTAGGAATAATGAAATCACTGGATCTCAGTAAAGATCAACAACCGCACGTATTCGCACTGGTGTGGTGGCTAGTATTGCTGTTGTTCTGTTTCGGGTTATATATTGCCTGGGACATTGGCTTTATCGAGCCTATTTTCTCCAAAGACCGAAGTCATATCACTAAAGCAATTGCACTGCTGACAATTGCCGCAAGCCTGCACGCAGCGTGGCATATTGTCAGGTATAGCTATATCCTGCAGCAATCTCAACATCAACGATCCACGACGTCAGTTGGCACACGCGAACACTCCGAACCACCAGCCAATCTCAACTTGCCTCTTGAGATAGTGGCCGACAGGTTGCGCGCACCTGTTGAAGCCGGTTGGTTTATGGTCGATCTTGCTATACGACTTGGACTTGCCGGCACCATCATCGGTTTCATCTTAATCTTCAGCTCCCTTACCGGCGAAAAAATTGTCGGTGAAGATGCCCTGCAGCAACTATTGGTTTCAATGAGCGTTGGCATGGGAACCGCCTTATTCACCACACTTGTTGGCCTTATCGCAGCAACATTTCTCAGTATTCAATATCTGGTCCTTGGACGACAGACAGAGCACGTGATCGCCTCTTTGATTTTGGCGAACGACGCTTAGTCGTAGAGACCAACATGACTATCAACGTTAACAAAGGAACTACTGGGCACGGCTATCGTTCGAAGCGGATTGCCGGATCTGATCCGTTCACCGACTTGTTATTCAACGTTTTACTTGGCTTCATACTACTTTTCTTCATTTCTATCATCTTTCTTAACCCCGAAGACGATGCGGGTAAAATAGATGTTGATGCCGAATATGTTATTACCGTGACATGGGAAGATTACAGCGCTGACGATATAGACACATGGGTTGAAGATCCGAAGGGACAAGTGGCTTTCTATAAAAAGCGGGAAACCGACATACTGCATCTTGATCGTGATGACAGGGGCATGCTGAACGACAGAATCGTGGTGGAAGGCAAGGAGATCGACAACCCGCTCAATCAAGAGGTTCTGGCACTCAGGGGCATGATGCCAGGCGAATACACCGTCAACTTACATTACTATGACACCGTGTCATTTAACGCTGTACCGGTAGCGGTGAAAGTCGCCAAAGTAAACCCGGTATACGAGGTGGTGTACTACGGCACCACCACCCTTGAAGAAAAAGGATCAGAGCAGACCGCTGTAAGATTTACGGTTTTACCTGACGGTAGCGTCGGAAACGTTAATCGCCTGCCAAAAAAATTGGTAGCCAGGTAATGGGGCACGCCGCCATCTACAACCCGCGCTTACTCAACGCTCACATCAATGAGGCCGACAATGATAAGGCCGAAACAAATATCGGGAGAGAATCATTCCTTTACTAGAAACGAATGCACTGATCACTGCGTATATTATCGTCGCCGTGTTGTTACTTTCGCTAAACCTGTACTCAAACTGGCACTGGGTTGTGAAGGCCGCGACCACCACTTTGGTGGTGGGCTTTTTCGTTATCACCTATCACTCTTACTCGGCCATATTAGGCTGGCCGACGACACGCGAAGTACCCAATCAATTCTACCTGCACGCAGTTCAGGTGGTCGAACCCGAACGCATCTATTTATGGGGTACAGACCTTGATCGTGGTATGGGGCGCACAGTACCAAGAGCCTATGGCCTGCCCTACTCGGCCAAACTGCACGACAAGGTCAACAAAGCCGGCAGAAAGCTGCGAAAGGGCTTACCGGTGATTGGCCAGGTAGCTCAAGCAGAATCGCCGGGGGCTGTAACGGGAGAACAGGTTAACGTCATTGGCGACGATCTGGTATTCGTCGATGCACCGCAGGCACTGATCCCCGGAAAGTAGGCTTGGAAAATAGACAGGTGACTTCTCACCCTTAACACATTAAACCAGTAACTGTTTTCATCGACTCACAAGCCGTATAAACTGACCATTACCAAATTACACTCTCAGGAGATCTCAATGCACGCAAATTATTCTCCGCGTCACATCACCCGCACAGCTTTGGCTGCCACCGCCTTCACATTGATATCGTTGCTGTTGGTCAGCACTTCCTCTCTGGCACATGGACCCACGCGCCAAAAAGTCACTGAGTCCATTGAAATAGCCGCCAGTGCCGAAACCGTCTGGAAAGTCATCCAGAACTTTGGCGACGCAACATGGCTGCCAATGGTTGAATCATCGAGCGCAAACCTGGATAACGAAGCAGGCTCTATCCGGACACTGACCTTAACCGGTGGCGCCAAGGTTATAGAAAGTCTGAAAACCTACAAAGCCGATAAAATGATGTATAAATATCGCATCTCTGATGCCACGCATGACGTCAAAGTCCTACCAGTCAACAACTACTCAGCAACACTGAGCGTAAAGGCCAATGGTGACAAAGCGATCGTTACCTGGAAAGGCGCTTTCTATCGCGGCTATCCAAACAATGATCCCCCGGAAGAACTGAATGACGAAGCTGCGGTAAAAGCCGTCACCGGCCTCTACAAAGCCGGATTGGCAGGCTTAAAAAAGCTGGTTGAAGGTACTAGCTAGTGGCTATTCATAAACGAACGCTACAGCGGTCTCGTCACTGTGAGACAACCTCGCTACGCTCAGTTTATAGATAGCCCGCAACCACATGCTACCCAACGTACAAGCTACAACAAAAAAAACAGCCTCTCGAGCGCTTTGCTCGAGAGGCTTTTTTATAATTTTCCTGGCACTAACCGGTATACAACTTAGCGTTGCAGCGCAGATCGCCCACGCTACCACTTTAGCGTTCATTACCAACCAACAGGCTGATTCAGTTTCTGTTATCAACACAGAGAGCAGAGCTGTTATAGGTAATGTTACTGTCGGCAGTGAACCGGCGGGCATCACCACCTCTGCGAAGTTCCAGCGTGCCTGGATAAGCACACCGGGCGATAGCTCAATTTCAGAAATACATTGCCAGGGCTTACAGGCGGGCGATTCAATCGTAGCCGGTGAAGGTCCGCTTGCGATCACGGTAGATGAACAACGCGAACTACTCTACGTTGCGGACTGGTACCAGCATATAGTCATGGCCATCACTATTGAGCCTCTAAAAGTTGTGCAGCGCGTCGCCGTGGGGAATTCGCCATCCGGGCTTGCTTTATCACCGGACAACAGCCGCTTATATGTAAGTAATCGCGACGACAATACAATCTCTGAGATAGAGCTAGATACATTTAAAGTTAAAAGAACCGCGCCAACACAAAGCAGACCATTTGGCATTGCCATAGACAAGGCGCACAATCGCCTTTACAGCGCTAATGTAACAGCCAACTCTGTGAGCGTAATCGACCTACAAACTATGCAGGCGATTGCCGATATCGACGTAGGAGACCGACCTTACGATGTCAGCTTTGCAGACAAATTCGCGTTTGTTACCAATCAATACGACAACACGGTGAGTGTTATTGATACAGTCAAGCTTGAAGTTGTCACAGAAATCGATGTCGGAGACTACCCGGAGGGCATTGACACCCACCCGGATCAATCTCAGGTTTATGTAGCGAACTGGTTTGATAACACAGTAAGCATCATCGACGTACAAACCCTCCAGGTCGTAGATACCATTGACACAGAAGATGGATCACGCGCCTATGGAGAAATGTTTCTTACAGGGTGTGACGAATAACTATGTACAAAAAACCAGTTAACACCAGTTGTTTTTTGAGAGCACAAGGCGCATTTCGTAACAACACGATTATGCTGTGTTTTTTATCGGTGGCATTGTTGGTCTTCAGCAACGTTGCAATCAGCGACGATGATCAAGCCGCTAAAGTACTGGTACTCGACTTTGAACTCAATGATCTGACGCTACATCCGAATGTCAAGCACGAAGAAGAACGCGTCAAGACCCTGCGACCGTTACTGACCCAATACCTGAAAGACGAATTAAACTACACTATTGCAACACTCTCGCAAGAGCATCGTGACCGGGAGGACAAGGGCAAGGGATACATATTTGATCGCCCCGAGGTTGCAGCCAGAATGGCGCGGGCAGCCGCTGCGGACTGGGTAGTCAGCGGCAGACTGCACAAAGCGAGCTTCCTGTTTGTGTACCTCAAAGCCCAACTGATTGATGCAGAGGATGGTCAGATAGCGGCTGACTTTGTAGTTGAAATAAAAGGATGGGAACCAAGGCTGACAAAAAAAGGCGTTGACGCTTTGGCATTGCAGATTGACGAAAGCCTGCGTACTCTTACCAAGACCGAATGACTCGCAGTAATTACCTCAAGCTAACCGCCTAAACGGAGGCCTTTATGACTTACAACGCAACTGATTCTGTACTACGCAGACACTACGACCAACACCTGTCGAGTGGTGGTGCAGAACTCGCCGGCACGAATGAAGAAGGCATGCGGATGGCAGGTGTAGCCGCCACTGCCGGTAGCGCAGCCGCTTCAGTCGGCCGCGCCACCTCAGCTAATGACAGCACAACGCAGGACAGCCGCGCAGGAACTCACTCAAGACATACCGCAGACCATGACACCGCCGACACCACAACCAGCAAAACATCCGGTGGACTCGGATTTCTGAAAATCCTGATCCCGGTTGCTATTCTTGGCCTGCTGGCCTGGGGCGCCATGAAGTTTAGCGGCAAAGACGCTGCAGTTGACACAGGCGCCACCACAGGTGCAGTTTCCGGCGCAGTCGGAGACCTGGGCGGGCAATTCGGTGACTTCTTCGGTTCAACTACAGAAACGTTGAGTGGCATTACTGACGCGGATAGTGCAACTGCAGCATTGCCAAAGCTCGAAGCAGCCAAAGGCAGCCTTGAAGGACTGACCGGCATGTTGTCCGGGGCTGACGACTCTGCTAAAGCGGCTGCCGCCAGTGCGGTTAAAGATGGCATGGGCAGCCTCGGTCCGGTTGTCGACAAGCTCAAAGGAGATTCCGGTATCTGGGGAGTTCTTGAACCAATACTTGCGCCAATGATGGAAGCACTCAAAGGCATGATGGGTTAGTAACGGAACCACTGGCTTCGCCTGTGACTTACCTGCTGTTATAGAGCACAATCCATGTACATTAAGCCCTGCACTTGCGGGGCTTTTTTCTGCCCGACGTGCACCAACTATAGCCATCTGATTATCAGACTCACACCGCCGCTGACGACAGGAAATAATCATCCACCCGCTTCATTAACCACGACCAGGCCTGCCGTTCACGCGGGCCAGCAGTCTTATCGACTGCGATCGTTAAATACTCTATTTCACGATGAACTTTTTCAGGCTCAAGCATATGTAGGCGGCTCACCAGGATGGCTAATTCCAACACTGCCGCCTGCGCTCTGTTATAACCATTAAACGGAGCATGCGTTTTGTCCAACACCGGCGCACACAAACACTTTGGCCGCAGTTCATCATCCTGCATATCTACAAGCGTGAGTTCTATGTGACGCAAAGCAGAATGAAGCCGGTTACCCTGAATATTTTCTGCCGCGGCTAACGGCCAGTCGTAGCGCCCGGTCAGGCAACCCGCAAAGACTGACACGTCGTCTGTAAAATTAACCACTGCATGCCCTGTGGCCTGCAGATTATCCAGTGTGGTTGATGGTTTAAAAGGTGCTAACACCAAATGGTCATCCTGCCACCATACGCCCATGGGCGCTATTTGCGGCTGACAATTTTCGTCGACCGTTGTTATGATGGTCTCAAGTATCATTTCGTTGTTCATTGGTCTTTTTGCTCTGGCGTAATTTCATCACCCTTTGGCTTCGCTTCGCGGTCTACGACATCGCTTGACGCTGTCTGCTCACGGCACTTACCCATCCATTCGGACTTCGCTCTCCGATCAGCTACTCCCCACTTGAGCTCATGATCCTGCACGTATCGCTTGCCCAGTTGCCAGGCAATCTGCGCCCGCGCCAGCTCAACACCAAGATAAAAGCTGTGTGTCCAATCATCTGACACGTCTATTGTTCGCATCAGTTCAAACGGATCAGCGTCCACACTATAGGTATCTTTGTTAAAGAGATGCACCCCTTCATCACTGACCTGAATACGATAATTCTTTTCCCGAATGCCTGCTGCTAACTCCGCTATCTCTTCAGGCTGATACGGGAAAGGCTTTCTCTCATGCAGACCAAGCAGGCCGTTGTGATAACGTTTGGGCAACGCGTTGTCTGAGCCTGCGGCATGCATAATACGACGCGACAAATCAGACTCTACAATGGCGCGCACGGCATGATCACCCACCTCAGTGGAGAGTACCGCCTGTATATTGAGCTCCTCGACAATCCCCATCAGTAAACTATTTGAACCTGCAGTGTCTGCATCCATCAATTCGGTGACGTTGCCTATGCCCATAAAAATCTGGCACTCAGGATACATCTCTCGCAGTGTTTTATAACGCAGAACCGAGTCGGTAAAGCCCATAAGTATCGGATCGAGAATAGGATCTGCGAAAAAAGGTATAGCTTTTTTGCTAAGCGTATCCATAGCACGGTAAAGCGATGACTGGTCGCTCGGGGTTAACGGAATAATTACCGGTACCGCGTCTGTCTCTTCTGCTATCCAGAGCGTTTTCTCAGTCAGGCTTAGAAGATAGTCTGCGCCTGCTTTTGCCCCGCACAACAGCTCATCATCACTGGCAGAATCGACGCTCACAGCCAACCCCTCTGCTTTTAGCATGCGAATACTGTCACCTAAATGAGGAAAGTCTTTTCCCGGGAGACAACCGATATCAATAACATCTGCGCCACAGTCGCGATAATACAGTGCACGCCGAAGCATCTGCTCGGGGGTTAAAAACGGGGCTTCAACAATTTCTGCAAATATAAGACAGCTGTAGTTATTCAGGTTGATATCTTTTGCTGCCGCACCAAAGAACTCCGGCAGATCACGCAAGTCTGTAGGCCCCGTAGAAAACGGTATGTCAAAAGTAGCGGACAGTTGCTCTACATTGCCACCGAACAGGCCTGGCAGAAATATTTTATCTGGTGGTTTAATGCCTGAAAGAAGCTTGGGCAATCGCTTTACAAGCAGGCTGTCTGTCATCAACGCGGCGACTTTTACACCAACGTTCATCACATCCCATTGGAAAGTGTCTGAGCCTATCTGTTTTAACTGGGCACGCAAATTCTCTTCGGCCATGTGGCCGGTTAAAAACAGGTAGCTCTCTTTTTCAGTAACCTGATTCACGTCACTATATCACTGGATAATTTGCGAGAATGCGCAGGGGAATATTGCTGGGTTAGTTAATTTTAAGACTAACGATAGTCAATAGACTTTGCATCAAACTAGCCGTCATATTTCAGATATTTAAATCGTGGGTCATCGGGTGTTCCCTCAAGCGCACCATTGAGTGCAGCCGGCTGCCACTGAACAAACTCTTCAATTTTACTTGCCAGCTCAAAGTCTTTTTCAGTGACACCTTTTGCTGCATGGTTTTTGAGCTTAACAATAACAAACGCATACGAGGCTGAGATGTCAGGATGGTGCCACGCGGCTTCCGCCAGATGGCCAACGGCATTGATGACCATTAGCGTGCCCTTCCAGCCACTGGTTTTATATTTTCGACGAATCCATCCGTCTTCGAAGTACCAATGCGGCAACTCCGTTGTGAGCCGCTGCGTGATTACCTCTTCTGTAAAAACATCGTCTTCACGTCGATGTGCGGTCATACCAGTAAACCTGCTGAAGTGTCGTGCCATAATACAATACTTAAGTTTCCCGACATCAGGTTTATCCACAAATGTCTGAATCGACACTGCTGCAACTCTACCCGGAGCAGAAAAACCTCACACTCACCAATGGTGAGCTTGCCGATGACTTTCTTGATGAGTCCTTAGTGCCACAAGCCGGCAACCAGCCGCTGGTCTATGCAAACCTGCTTACCTCACTGGATGGCAGAATCGCACTGGCAGACCAATCCGTCCGCTCAGGTATGTCTACACCAAATAGCATTAGAAGTGACCTGGACTGGAATATGTTCTGCCACTTGCAAGCACACGCGGACGTGCTGGTTACTCACGGCGGGTATCTGCGCTCACTGGCGTCTGCAGAACTGGGCAATATTCTTAATTTGGCCGGGAAACAAAGCCGCCTTAGCGCATTCAGAAACCGAGTCGGCCTTGGTACAGCCCCGCGAGTAGTGGTACTCACGGCATCATTGGATTTTGATTTCAGCTTGCTGCATCAGGCACAGGGATCTGTAACGGTACTGGTGACGCAAACAGCGCAGCGAAGCGGGATACAAAAGCTGGAGTCAGAGGGCTTCAATGTGGTCAAAACAGCTGATCAAACCTCTGTCTCGGCGCAAGCGACTATGGCTTACCTGAAAACCATTTCAGCAAAAAATGCCTACCTTCAAACCGGCCCTGCAATGCTGCACAGTATGCTTAGCTTCGATTTACTACAACGTCTCTATTTAACCGTAGACTTGAGCTTTGTCGGCGGTGAAGTATTTAAGACGCTATGCGACGGCACAGCACTGACGCCACCGGCCAACATGCAGCTGCAATCCCTCTATCTGGCGACACTGGCCGATAAGCACCAGCAAATGTACCTGTCATTTTCTCGGCAATCGCAACGCATAGATAGTAAAAATCGCGCCGGTAATTGACTTTTATTAAGAATCAGAACACCCCTGGCCAGCCGACAAGGAGTGTTCTGAAATTGCTGATTAGCTATTGTTTGCCGCGAACGGGTGTTCAGCGTTTTTGTTCGCAAGTACTTCCTGAACACTAGGCTGACCATTAACCGCTCTTTCCAGCGCTTCTTTCGTTGCTGCAAAATTATACGACTCAATCTTAGCGTCGTCAGTGGCTTCCCAGTGAATAAACACACCTACAGAGATATAAAGATCATCTGCTTCTTCCGCTGGAACGGTTCCTTCAGCGACACACTCCATCACCGCACGTGCAACACCGCGCTGAGCAGGACCAAACATTTGAACTGCCTGAGTGCCGTTTTTCATTGTGACTTTATTGAACATCATCGTGTTCGGCTTTGCAGGCAGGTTAGGCGCTACTACAGCCAACAAGCTTGTGAATCCGTCCTTATTGTTTACAAGGCCGTTGCAGAATGCTGTCTCTGCAGCAGAACCGCGTGGACCAATAATCAGGTCAACGTGTGCAACTTCGTTACCATCACCAACGAGTGACTCACCAACCATTACTCTATTTATCTTCGCCATGAGATTTTTTCACCATACATTAATATTGATATCAAAAATATCTGGAACAGACGTCAACCGTCGGGTTGCAAATGACGCTCGCTGCACAGCAATTCCAGCTGTGCGGCATATATCACTGCTACCGTTAAGTCAGCGCTTGTACCAGGGTTAATACCCTTTAATTTCAACTCTTCATCAAATTCCTCCAGCAGCTTTTGTTTATCTACCGGTTGATCGATGATATTGATTTCGTTCCTTCGTTTACGGGCCTCATCGCGAACAGCTTCCGCCATGGTCGCGCCATGTTTTCTAGCGATGTGCGTATCAGGAATTTCCGCGAGGAAATCCATAAACACGTCTGACGTTACCGAACTTAGTTTTCCGGGTTCGTCAAAGCGCGTCGGGCTATCGCCGTAAGACGAAAACAAGGAATTCATACCGAAGCCGAGCACGTCACTAAAGTTGTGACCGTACTGCCAAGCTATCCTGTCTTTACCGGCACTGGCTTGCATCACTGTGAGCAAGTTCGCGCTGGCGGGTAGATTGACATCATGCTGGCTGCTCCTCCCAAGCCCTGCGGGCTGCATTATTCTGACCGCATCAAAGATCATCTGAGTGTCAGTGATATCTGCTACCTGCAACACCTGTTCGAGGCAATTCGATATGCGGTTATCAGTGTCGCATGATGCCGCAGCGTGAGCAAGGGGAAAGCAAAGTAACAATATACCGAGATTGGTATTACAACCAACCGCATTCATAGTGGCCTCAGCACCAAGCAGAATGGATTTACCCAGTTCACCCGCAGCACAGGGCAATTCGCGGTTCAGCACCTGAGCAGTAGCCACTGCACTGCGGCGAAAATCATCAGCCTGCATACCATGCCCGGCACTATGAACACTGACATTACCTGGCTTTATTGCGCCAATATCCGCCAGACACGCGCGATAGTAACAGGCCGCAATGCGGTTTAGTTCTCGCTGCTCCTTTTCCAATCTAGCTGCCTACAACGCGAATGATTTATTCAGCAACTCATGGTTCACCTTGCCACTGGAAAAACTTTTTCCGGAAATTAGCGAACTGACCGTGACACACGAGGGACTGAATAATGCAGGATCAATTTTGAAAAAGTCGTACTCATATTGCTTGAACAACTCAGCAAACGGTGTTCCGTAATCTTTTGAGTTGCAACTGGGCAGGTCATTGGCTAGAGACTGCGCCTGATCGGAATCGACATCGACAAATAAATGCACACGGCCAGCGTACAGCATAGTGTCATTGGTTCGCCCCATTGCAGTGATCGGGTCATTGGCTATTGGGGGAGGCAACGGCGTAGTACCGATACCTTCGACAATTTTCTCCACTGGGAATTTTAATTCATGCGCCTTGTGCATTGCCACTTCAACCACCCGCGAGGCGATTTGTACGCAACCCGCTAAAGACCCGGTCGGGGTAACGGCAATACATAAATTAGAGGCGCTAATGCCACAGTCTGCGGCGATTTGTTCTGTCAATGACAGCGGCGGCAGTGAATCCGCCTCCAGAACAAAAGTGGCAGACTCTGCGTTGTCAGTAAACCCGAATTCCTCAATAAGTTTTTCCTTGCCGCTTTTGATACGGCCCGGCCCGGAAGCCATGGCGCGATAAGTCTTATCATTTTCTTTGATCTGCAAATTCCACCCGGCGTACTGACAACCAAGACAGGAAAGCAATGGTTGGCTGGTGGAAACCTGTATTAACGTTGGCCATACAGAATCAGGCTCTGCCATTGTCAAACTGACCGTCGATAGCCCGGCCATACATAGTCGCGTGATGATCAAACCGGCTTCAATACTGCCAGTACACTCACAGCCTGCATCTATAATAGTAGCGCCATTATCCAATACATGTTTTTTTACCCGAAGGTGGTCAGCATTGTCGCACAACGCTTTAAAAGCGTGCAGCGCAAAGGTGTTTGGAGTCTCCATACTAGCTTCCCACCAGGGATTTAGCCATCTGCAGCGTTTCCTCCATACCCAAATGCTGCACGCCACCATCCTGCATTTGCCTAAGCAGCGCCTGCTGTGTTTTGTATTTGAGATTGCCTATCGCCAGCGCACCGATACCGAGACAAGTTTTGTGATAAGGCAATGCCACACCTGCATCCTGAAGGCCGACACCAGCAATACCCGCAGGCGGCACTGCGTTCACATCAGCCGCTACTTTTGCGTGACACCCGGACATAACATCCTTACTTAATATCTCGACACCGGCTTTAGCCGAACAGATAATGACGTCAGTTCCCTGCAATGCGGTGAGCTTTCCTTCATCCGTTTGTGCATCAAGTTGCTGTGCGGTGACCGCATAACGGTTAAGAAAATCATCCACCTGTTTACGTTTTTCGTCACTCCCCGGAGTCAGCCGCGCAATGCAAACGCTTGCTCCTGCCTGTGCCGCCAGCACCGCTGCACAATTACCAACGGGGCCACCACCAAATACAGTGACTTTGCTGCCACTGAGATCTTGCCCTTGAGCTTCAATGTGATGAGTTATCATTGCCACCAGTGCCGCAGAGGTAGTGTAAGCGCCATTGGGATCTACCAGTATCGATGCCTCAAACGGCGGTTGCATGCTCGCGCGTGCCTGCTTATACATGTCTTCTGCAAGGTTAACGTCAAAGCCACCAATAAATAACCCTGTATGTCCGGCGCTGCCGGGCGGTCTTGAATAAATACAGTCCTGGGTCAGACCAGTCACATCGCCTGCCTCCAATGAAGTGTAAGGCACGACGGTGGTATAGCCAGCATCTACGATCATGTTTACGTCAAAGGGGCTAACGTTCTTTCCAGGAAAAAACATATGCATTATTTTCGACTTCACAATTTCTCCAAATGGTTGTAAAAGCTTGGCTTCACAACAAGCTGTTCATTGCACCTATCACTATGAGCACGGGTATTACCGCTCAACATCAGCGCTGATGTCCGCACCGCGGTTAGCTGCACACACCATCTTCACCTGACACTGATTATCAGGTAACTGATACTGTATTGCCTCTTTTAAATCCAACGCCACCTGTTCGCTCTCACACATCACAAACCCGGTTGGCCCCCAGGAACTCTGCCCGTACCCCGCGGCTCCAGTGCGGGCACATAAATCAAGAATCTCGGTCACAGAGGGACTGGTAAAACGCCCGCCTTGAAACGGCGCAAAATAATCACCGACATGCGCTTGTATTTCTGTAATCGCAGAACCCGCTGTAGCAATATCCTGCTCCAGCATACCGGGTATCAGCTTCATGATGGCCAGTCGACATAATCTGGACGCTGTATCCGAATCTATCGGCTCGATCTCTTTGAATGCCTGTGACTCTTCTTCACCGCTGAGTCCTGCGAAATGATTATCAAGCAACAACAAAAAACGCCATTGCTGAGGGTAAGGCACACTAAAAAATGACAATGGCGGTTTTCCATCATTGTGGGATCCACAATCCATATGAAACCCGCCATTTTCAAACGTGTTAATGCCAATGGATGAGCGTCTGCCACGATCGAGTAGCATGGCAATATCCCGCGCACGGGGCTGTAGATTGAAGTGTCTGGCAATACCGAAACCCACCGCCAACGCGAGCTGAGTACCTGAGCCGAGGCCAGCGTGCGGTGTAATGCATTCTGACGTATCGACTTTTAGGTGCGCTGATATTCCGTAATGACGACACAACTGGTCAGCGTAGCGGCTAACGCGATCGATTTCCTCACCCACAGCTTCTATCTGACTGCGGCCTGTCACCGACCCCAGGTGAGTGACCTTAATAGAGGTAGTGATCTCCGAAAGCCCCACTCCAAAACTTCCGAATTGTCGCCCCAGGTCACCGTTCAGATCGAGGAACCCCATGTGCAGACGACCATGAGTCTGCACCCACACTGATCTCGGATCAGGCAAAAAGCTCATGAAGAGGCACCTTACCCTTCCCCAGTTTTCCCCCGTAATTGGCCGTGTGAATGGCCGAAACACCGGGACAGCGAGTGGCCGCCTCAATACCTACTTTCATTCCCTCCCTAACCTGCGGATCTCTCGGTGCACTGACAATAATTTCGTAAATGCAGCCAACGCTTTTATCGATATGACTGTCATCTAAATGTGTCAGCGTCGGGCAATAGGTGTGATTGGTAGTAGCTACCATATCTGTGTAGTTCAACGCCCCTACTTTTGAACCACTGGCAGCACACTTAACAATGACTTCATCAACCTGGTTAGTCGCCTTTAAAGACTCTTCAGCGGCGTGCAGGCAGTTTTCAATGTTATCAGCGAGGATCAAAAACATACCGCCGGTAACTGCCTCCGTAATGGCGAACTTCCTTTGCACATGAAAGGCACCATCCATTCTGGGTATACGGTACATGACTCTACCGTCGTAGAGTTCAAGCTCTTGTTCAAACCCGTCTCCGAATCTCTGAATGACACTGCCCTCCAGATCGACTTCGCCTTCTTTGTATTGTTCCGGCAACCAATCGAACACACTGGTTTGCGGATTGGGTACCGCACCTTTGCGCAAACGCAATGCAAGGCACTTTTCAAGAGTTTCGGCCTTTCTGTCCATCATTTGAACTATGTAGCCCGGCCGACCGTCAGGAGTTTCTGATGCGGGCACTGCACGTTCCAGTGTTGCTTCACAGGGGGGTGCCGTCGCTGAACGGCCCAGGCCTTTGGTTTCCATGGCCGCTTCAAACGCCCACTTATCGTTTATGCTGGTGATTAATACACGACACAGTTGCGCAGAGAACGTCTCTGAGTAGTCGTCTTGAATCTCAACGTCGTTTACTTTCAAGGGTACAACCTCCGTTTACCAAAATGCGAGAATAAGTCTTTGGTGGGTGCACTTAACGAGGCTGAAACTCTATCTTCCGAATTGACAAACTTCTTTCCCCACTTGGAATAGAATACCCAACTAGACATTTTAGATCAATGGCCGCGACACAAGCGCTGATGTCCCAAGAATTCAATAATCCATACAAAGGCAGTTCCTGCAACAATAAGCTGGCTAATAGCGAGCTTTTGCCTCCCTATCGAAAAACTTTTGCTTCGGGCGCAGATATAAATTTATGCACGCTGTTGAGTCAGAACAGCCAATACAATCGAATTGAATCGAGCCATTTGTGCCACGCATGGCAATACTCTACGGACATCATCAATCAAGCCACACGCTTGTTGGAACAGCAACCCGGGCTTCATCCGTCCATTCACTCGGTGGTGCTTGCAGGCTCTTTTGGCAGAATGGAAGGCGGAAAGTACTCAGACTTCGATTTTTTTGTAATCGCCCACGACGGTTCAATTCAATCCAAACAGGATGAAAAAGATCTCGTAGCACTGGTGTGGGAGCAGCTCAGAGTTCTGCCGGTGGAGCCCCCTGACAGTCACGGCATCTTCACCCGTGTTGTAACGCCATCCATACTGTGTGACGAGAACGCTTTGGGAAACCTTGAATACGCCCGCCACGTTTTCGGGTTAAGGATGCAGCTCCTCACTGATTCACAACCCATATACGGCTTCGACGCGCTGCAACAATTACAAAAAGATATCGTTCGTTGGTATTGTCAGCCGGATTACTCGCCATTTTCACATTCTATAACGCAATACCTGCTGGCAGATCTAAAACGGTATTTTGCATCCTACGCTATCTGGCATCAGTATCGCTTTGACAAAACGTTTAACGACTCCTGGCTAATGCGTCAGATCAAAATGCAACACAGTCGCCTGGCAAGTTATACGGCACTGGCAATCAGTGTCATGAATGCTGCCTCTACCCACACAGGCGACAACAACCACATTGATGAACAGGCAATAGCTGCAGCGTTATCCGATCAGTTAAAATACACACCGTTGGAGCGATTGATAATGCATTGGCCGGCTGACAAAAAAGAGCAGTTGTTAGACTACCTTACACATTACAATCGTATTGCCTCACTGATAGCCGATCCGGAACTGCGTCAAATCATCATTAACGAAAACCCGGAAAATGTCTGTAACCGAACCCGGGGCTTTGCCGGCGCTGATACACCGGAACCCATACTGACTGAAATTGTCGATACCCTGGAACACATGCGACAACTCCTTACGGCCTGTGTCACGCACACCATGGATCAATCTAACAGGTCAACTGCGGCGTGCTGGGCACTATAGAATAATGATGGTAACTATCCCGGGCACACCTATCGCATGCATGGGCGTTCTCGCTCGTGACCTGGCCGGCCGCCTCGAAATACAACTGTATCTTGCGCACGAACTCCCACCCCATGAATACGCAGGCCCACCCCTGAAAGCTACAAAATACTGCAAAAGCAGTCAATAATATGAATTTAGTTCATTTCCCACTGAATAGTTACTAATGATTTCAGGCACAACGTGACTCATTTATTCGCCAGATGTGCTTTCACTTTATGCATTGTAGGTGGTTGCCTCGGGCTGTGGCTGACGCACCAATCACCTACAAATAATGCGTTTACCGCTTCTAACAAAGGTCACTATGTACTTGCCGCCACACTATTGCAGCGCGATGCTGACAAGGGCAACCTGAACGCCAACACTTCGTTGGCCAACTTTTACAAGCTCGGTCTCGGAGTAGCAAAAGACGCTCGTAAGGCAGTGGTGCTATACGGCATCAGCGCCAAAGGGGGAGACCTGTCAGCCATGATCAATCTGGCGCTGATGTATCGTGACGGACAGGGGATTGAAAAAAATCCAACACTTGCCTATGCATGGCTACACCTTGCGCACCTGTCCAAAAGCACTGTTGCACAATACTACATGTCAGAGATGTTGGAAAAGCAGCAACTAAGTGCTCAACTGGTACCCGGCATTAGAAAGAAGTACTCGACATTAGCTAACATGCCACTGCCAGAAGCCGCTGGCTAATAAGCCATTAATTCATCGCGACAATAACTATTGCTAACCCGCGTAACGCGCCTCAACGCTGGCAACCGTTTTCTTGAAATCTTCTTCATAACGCTCTGAAAACTCATCCCATGTGCAGAATGTTTTTGGATCTTCTACTCGATCGGGAAACAGAATACCTTCAAGATGATCCATTTCATGTTGAAAGGTCCCTGCCGTAATACCTTTTACGTCGAAAGACACCTGCTTGCCAGCTCTGTCCAGACCGGTGACGTGTACTTCAGGGCAACGCTTCACTGACCCTCGTAGATTGGGAATAGAAAGACATCCTTCGTAGCTGTCATAACGGTCTGCAGATAGTAGTTCAACCTTTGGATTCACCAGAACGGTTAACGGATACTCCGGTTTATAAGGGTAACGTGGATTGTTGGCGATCTCGACGACGAAAATACGCCAGGCCACAGCCACCTGATTAGCTGCAATACCGGCACCATTGGCTTTCTTACGAGTATCAATCAGGTCGTCGATAAAAGTCTGTACTTCATCAGAAGCCAGTTGCTCGGGCGACAACTCTGTCGCTACCTCACGCAGAACCGGATGCCCTATTTCAATGATTTTCAAGGCCATGGTGGTATTTATCCTTCGCAGTATTAGATTGCCGGTTAATCGGTCCCACAAGACAACAATTTCGGCACTTGCAAATGCTAGCACTAAAAACGCACTTGCATCCACCCGCGCAACACTACTGCTCCAAACGAGTAAACGCTTTCCGAGACTTGCGGGTCATTTGTCGCCAACACTGTACGTTCATCGATGCGGATTCAATCACGTCGTCAACCACTCACGAGCAAAGCGTGGAACTGCCAGGGCTAAAGTGTTAACTTCACTGGCTCCTTTGAAACAGCACTCCTCCTAACACAACGTTCGTAGTTGCGAACGATACGGGGTGCACTTTTTCACCTGAAGCCGCGTGCTCATACATAAATACAGCTACCGGCTTTTCGCACTTAATACATAACAAGTAAGCAGGAAAACAACATGGAATCAAGAGCCGCCATTGCTGTAAAAGCAGGTGAACCACTTGAAGTGGGCACAATTAATGTGGAGGGCCCCAAAGCTGGTGAATGCCTGGTCGAGATCAAGGCCACCGGTATCTGCCACACCGATCAGTTCACTTTATCAGGTGCGGACCCGGAAGGTATATTTCCTGCCGTACTTGGGCACGAAGGCGCTGGTGTAGTCGTAGAAGTCGGCGCCGGTGTGACGAGCCTTAAAAAAGGCGATCATGTCATACCACTTTACACCCCGGAATGCCGCACCTGTGATTACTGCACCTCCGGTAAAACCAACCTGTGCCAACAGATTAGAGAAACTCAAGGCCAGGGCCTTATGCCTGACAACAGCAGTCGGTTCTCAGTTGGTAATGACAAGCTCTTTCACTACATGGGTACGTCAACCTTCTCGAACTACACGGTTGTTCCGGAAATAGCGCTGGCGAAGGTTCGAGAAGATGCACCATTTGACAAGATCTGTTACATCGGATGTGGTGTCACCACCGGCATTGGTGCTGTTATCAATACCGCCAATGTACAACCGGGTGACAACGTTGTCGTCTTTGGCCTTGGCGGCATCGGTTTAAATGTCATTCAAGGTGCCCGACTTGCCGGTGCCAACAAAATCGTCGGAGTTGACTTAAACCCGGCCAGAAAAGAAATGGCTGAGCGATTCGGTATGACACACTTTGTGAATCCTTCAGAGGTTGAGGGTGACCTGGTGCCTTATCTGGTTCATCTCACTGACGGCGGTGCTGACTACTCGTTCGAATGTATTGGCAATGTAGATGTTATGCGTCAAGCATTAGAGTGTTGCCACAAAGGCTGGGGGACCTCCATCATCATTGGCGTCGCGCCAGCCGGAGCTGAAATCAGTACCCGACCATTTCAACTGGTGACCGGGCGCAACTGGCGAGGCACTGCATTTGGCGGAGCCAAAGGGCGCACTGATGTGCCAAAAATTGTTGATTGGTACATGGAGGGAAAGATTGAGATCGATCCGTTAATCACGCACACCATGCCACTTGACGATATCAACACAGCCTTTGACTTGATGCACAAAGGCGAGTCCATTAGATCTGTAGTGATATTCTAACCTGAGTTGTATGGCAACTCTTCAGGGCTTACCTGTCGCACTCATGGGCGTTGTCGCTCGTGCTCAAATACCCCTGCATGTTGCGCACGAACTCCCACCCCATGGATACGACAGGGCTACCCTGAAAAGCTACAAAATACTGCAAAGGCAGCACAACTGTCGTTGATTTATTTGATCGATCAAAGACAGTTGTAGTACCCGACTTACACTTGAAACTCAGCGGCATCATTACGCCATGAGGCAGCTGGTTTATTGCCACTATACGGTTAACATAAAGATTAGCATCATATCCTGACGTCAGTACCAAATGAGCCGCATATCAAAGAGCCACAGATTAGCACTACCGATTGCAAGCTCTAAGCATGAGCCGAATATGAAAATAGATTCACCCTACAGCGAAAATGTTATTGACCCTGCGATTACGTCTTATCAGATAGATAACGGAAACGGCCTGAGCAGCCACGTTCTCGTCGCCGGAAATCCCGAAGACCCGTGTGTGCTGTTACTGCATGGTTTCCCGGAACTGGCGTTTAGCTGGCGCAAGGTCATGTTGCCTCTCGCAGCAGCGGGTTATCACGTAATCGCTCCAGATCAGCGCGGCTACGGACGCACCACCAGATCAGACAATCGATTCAATGGTGATGTTGCATCATTTCGCTTATACAACCTGGTGCAAGACGCTCTGGGCGTGGTGGCGGCACTTGGTCACAAATCGGTGCACTCAGTCGTTGGCCATGACTTTGGATCATCTGTTGCGGCATGGTGTGCAGTGACCAGACCGGATATTTTTAATTCTGTTGTACTAATGAGCGCACCATTTGCTGGTACACCCAAAGCAAATTCCACCCAAAACAGTATTGCCACGATTGACCACGACGCGCTTGCGCAGCTAAATCCACCACGTAAGCACTACCAATGGTATTACTCCACACAAGAAGCCAACAATAATATGCAACAAGCCGCGCAGGGGATACACAACTTCCTGCGTGCTTACTACCACTGCAAAAGCGCCGACTGGGCAGACAACAATCCTCACGAACTGAAATCCTGGGCGGCAGAAGAGCTAGCGCTACTACCAACGTATTACGTTATGCACAAAAGCATGGGAATGGCAGAGACAGTCGCCACTGAAATGCCTGATACGGCGGTAATAGAATCAAACAACTGGCTAACTGAAACGGAATTAGCCATCTACGCAGCAGAGTTCCAACGAACCGGTTTTCAAGGTGGTCTCAATTGGTACCGGTGCGTTACCAGTGGGCAGTTTAACGATGAGCTTCGTAACTACAGCGGAAAAACCATCGATATCCCGTGCATGTTTATCGCTGGAGCGTGCGACTGGGGAATTTATCAGAAGCCGGATGAATATCAGGCGATGCAGTCAAACGCGTGCAGTGATTTTAAGGACAGTCACCTTATAAGTGGCGCGGGACACTGGGTGCAGCAGGAACAGCCCAACAAGGTGACTGAAGCACTGCTGCAGTTTTTTAAACACCAATAAAAAAAGCGTGTCGATATTATTACCCTCTACAAACGAGTTGTATGCGGAAGTTCACATACCCATGCAAGGCTGTACATTCCCTGCATTCCAGCATGTTGTGCTGCAAACTTTAACGACTGTCCAACAACGGAAAAACGTCACCCATCTATTACAAATGACAAACTGTTAATTCCGACGTTGCAAATACACCACCTTGCCAATGAAAAAGCCTTGTTGTCGCTATTAAGTAGAGACAACAAAAATACAACAACAGGTGTTCAATAAAATATATTCATTTGAAAAATATTTCGTAGCATTTAACTTAACTACTCGAACCTGAGTGTTTGGGATTCGAATTCATCGTGAAAACCTACTGATAAAGGAATATTGAAATGAAAAACTCATTCGCAGTCATCGCTCCCCTCTTTTTGATCGGCACTGTATTGGCCGCGGAGGGTCCAACATGCACTGAAGCTGGTGTTGATTCATGGATGCCTGAGACCGATTTCATCACCATGGCAGAAAAACTTGGTTATGATGTCGACAATTTCTCTGTAACAAAAGGCAACTGCTACGCGCTTACAAAATTGAATGGCGCTGAAGGTGACATGGACTACTTTAATCCTGTTACCGGCACGATAATTCAGTAGATAAGCCGCGTACAATCAAGGCTCTCTGCATTGCAGAGAGCCCTTTCTTTCACTACACAAGCAATTTGCATTCATCAACTATGCATTTAACGGCTTGGGTGCGGAGACAGAAAACGGTCTCCAACCAGATCGCTTAAGATCTATTCGGCAGCGCAGCAGCCATCAACAGATCAGATACGATCACGACGGAACAGGAGCGGCCTTATCCAACAACCCTTCATTCTGCAAATCACTCCAGAATGATGATGAAATATCGGTATTAAACCACTCCACTACCTGCTGCATTTCCATACGCGATCTAGGACCGGGGATCACCGAAGCGACTAGCGGTGAACCAAGCGGGTATTGCAATGCTGCTGCAGCTAGAGGGATACCATGTGAATCGCATACTGCCGTAATTCGCTTTACTTTGCTCACTACTTCCGGAGGCGCTTTGGCATAGTTCCACGTATCACCACCGACCAATATGCCAGAATTAAATGGCCCGCCCAGAATAATTCCCGTTCCCGCCTTTTCGCAAGCAGGAAACAGATCATGAATCGGCTCCTGCTCATGCAATGTGTAACGACCCGCCAGAAGAAACGCATCCCAGCGACCATGCTCCATCGCTTCTATACATACTTCGCGTTCATTCACTCCAAGCCCAATGGCTTGCACGTCCCCTGCACTGCGCAATTCATCCAGCGCTTTATAGCCACCCGACATTGCATCAGCAAACAGTTTTTTGTTTAACTCAACACCGTGCTGCATTGCACCAATATCATGCAGCAGCAATATGTCTATTTTGGTTACACCCAACCGCTGAAGACTGTCCTCGTAGGAACGCATGACACCGTCGTAGGTGTAATCGTAAACCGGGTTAAAGTTAAAACTACCCGGCCAATCATTTGCGACGGGTTTCGGTGCAGGCTCAGGCTTTAACAGTCGCCCCGCCTTTGTAGATAGAACGATATCATCCAGAAATCTAATGGCGTCACCGACAAAATGTTCGGATCGTCCGAATCCATAGAATGGCGCGGTATCTACAAAAGATATCCCCGCTTGCAACCCCTCGTCAATGGCAGCCCGAATATCTTCGTCAGCAACCGGCCGATGATTACCTGCCATGGCGGCACAGCCCAGACCGAGCTCGCTAAGTTGCAACGCGGTATTGCCTAATTTGCGGGTTTGGAATTTCAATTGACTCTACCTATGTGCTTGTTGTTCGAGGGACTCACTGTCCCTCGATTATAACTTTAATCAGGTAGACGGCTCGAAGTCTATCTTAAGGTGTGCATACTCAGGGAATCATGAGTTGAGCATCGAATGAGCCGGGCCTAAATTATTATCGAGCTCTCATCATTTTAGCGATCTGGGCCAGGCCCCATCTGCAATCAGCTTCCAAACTCCTCACCGCACACCTTCTCAATCAACTCAATGCGTTTTGCCGCCGGCTTAGACCCACACTCCAACACAGTATCCGCAACGCGTCCGCCAAATTTGCGCATCAATTTTTCATCTTCCCCCACTGCCGACACCGGGTATACAGTGTCCTGACAGTAGGTTGATACTATCGAATCCTCATTCAGCTCCGGCATAGATGCCTCACCGGTTTTACTGTGTGCTCGTACACGATCGCGAAGCATTTTACGCAACTTAGACACACCCCGGTCAGACGTTACACGGTGCTCCAGTGCATGTATTGCGATAGGTCGCTGCGATACCTGCACTTCATAATCACCCGGTTGACGCTGTTGCTCCTCGTAAGAACGGCCCGACGTCTGGCCGATAAAATCTATCGTCTCTTTGCCAACCTGAGACGGATCATCCTGCCCGCGCGGATCAAGCTGCTTGCTAAAATAACGCCACCCGATAGTCAGTGTATTCGTATCATCGATCGGCACCATCCAGCGCAACATTGACACTCTTTGGAAAATCTTTTTTTCTTCCGCCTCTTCCCATATAGCGCCGGTTTGATTGCCGTTAGGGAAAATTGAATCGGTGGTACGCGTCCAAAGATGATCACCCACTCTTCGAGTCTGTACATTCATCATTCCCAACGGCGTAGTACGGTAATCGATAAGCTGTTCAACGCCGGAGGCCGCACCAAACTGCACGCCGCTAGACAAGGCATGCAAGTGAATCACATGGATAGGGTCCTGGGTGTTTTCGTATACCTGCAACCAGTTAGCGGGCATACTGAGAGAAAAGGTTTTCGACTCTGTACTTTCGATATTCATCGTGTCATAGATAGGGAAGTCCGGTTTTTTATCCGGTGGGCCCATATACGCGAACACCAATCCGTTTATTTCATGCAATGGATAAGCCCCCTGCACAACCTTGTCACGCACCGGACTACCGAGTGGCTCGGAAGGCGCATCTATTAATCTACCATCTACATCGAAGTGCCAGCCGTGATAACAACACTTGATACCGCAATCCATGATGATGCCAAATTCAAGTGATGCACCCCGGTGTGCGCAATGACGGTGCAACAGCCCAAGCGTGCCCGCCTTGTCGCGAAATAACACCAGATCTTCACCCAAAATACGTATTGCCACCGGCAGATCACTGACTTCATTTGACATCGCCACAGGTTGCCAATAGCGACGTAGATACTCACCACATGCCGTGCCCGGGCCCACGTGGGTTAGTTCGGGGTCTTCTGCGGGTACATCTCTTTTGAAGTAACCGGAGTAAGGGGCAGTTTGCGTGTCAGTCATTGTGGATCCTGTGAATTCAGCTGGCCGTTGTAATCCTACTGCATGCAGACCAGATTCGCATCCCGGGCAGCCAATATTCAATTGTCTCCACCGCTGCTGCCCGCAGGGCTGTTGGCAACAAATGTAGTTAAGTCAACTGACCACGACGGTTTCAATTACGTCGAAATGCGTTCACCGTTTGGCGCCCGGCACTGTTGCATCGTGCAATAACCTCCTGTTCCTTGCTGCAACTGAAACCACGTACCTCACTCAACAAGTCGTGCCATTCAATGACTGTACTTTTCTCATTGGACGGGTGATCTGTTTTCATCTTCCCAGAACCAAAAAAGCCGAAGCAAAAGCTTCGGCTCTGGTTACCACTTACGCGTGTGTATTGCTACGCTATGCGTTAAGCCAAGCTTACACAGCTTGAACTTTGTTAGCGCAAGGGCCTTTCTCGCCCTGACCCACTTCAAACTCAACGGCCTGGCCGTCGTTCAAAGTTGCGTATCCACCACCTGCCTGAATTTCGGAGTGGTGAACAAATAAATCTTTGCCGCCGTCTTCCGGTGTAATGAATCCAAAACCTTTATCAGCGTTGAACCACTTAACTGTACCTTTACTCATACTTTTACTCATACTCTTAAATTTGGTGAAAATAAATACTACCTGGCTATCACCATTACAAAGGTAGTTTAATTACGCGCCAGGGATAATGCCGAAAAAGCACCAAAAGCGATAATCAGGGGCGAACATACAAATGCTGCCTTAAACCTATAAATAGGGGTTAATTCCGGGATATCAAGGTTTTACACCAACTTATTTCGATTTCGGTTAGAAATAGCCCGATTATCTGCCGTTTTTCCCGGCTTCGCGCCCTCTAAAGGCAATTCTACAAAGCACGGCTATTTCATAAAAAGGTCTGATTTGCGCTAATTTAATGCCCTGATTGAAATTGAAATCACTTAAATCGACTTTTCCCGCTTCCAGGCAGACCGAACCCGGCCCTATCCTGAATAGTTGTCAAAGTTAGGATTCTTCAGTGCACTGGCTACATTATACTCGTGACAGAATTGTCGTTGCATGGCTGGACGCGATAGCCTCAAACAACAGGAAAAACAAAGATGTCACACAGCAAACCCACCTTACCCGATGTTCCACTTTTGAATTTGAGCATCACCGAGCGCGTGTTTGTCGACCTTGAGTCACGCCCTGACGAGGTTGTTTTAACGGATGGCGTATCTGGCAACAGCATGACAGCCAGTGCATTTATGGATCAGGTAAAACGCCTGGCGGGCGGGCTTACAGCAAAGGGGTTTGGCGCTGGCCACACCATTGCTTTGATGGCACCGAACATGCCGGAGTACTGCGTTGTCTTTCATGCAGTAGCGTGGGCTGGCGGCACCATTACCACATTGAACCCCACCTACACTGCATCAGAGGTCAGTCACCAGCTGAATGACTCCGGCGCAGAATTACTTATCACTGTGCCGATGTTTTTAGAAACCGCCACTGAAGGTACAGCGGGATCACACGCACAGCAGGTCGTCATTATAGGAGGGTCTGACAACGCTACATCGCTCGAAGCATTCTTTGGTGAGGCTATTGAACAGCAGGTTGTGGTTGATCTTGATGAACATATCGTTGTGCTGCCTTACTCATCCGGCACAACCGGGCTACCAAAAGGTGTCATGCTCTCGCACCGCAACCTCGTGGTGAATGTAGATCAAGTACTCGTCAGTGCAGAGTTTCGACCGGGAGAAGTGGCAGCGGGTTTCCTGCCTTTTTTTCATATCTACGGCATGACCGTGCTGATGAACGTGCACCTTGCCGGAGGCGGCAGCATCGTCACTCTGCCGCGTTTTGATCTAGCGCTCTTTTTACAGATTTCCCAAGATTACAAGTCCCGACGCATGTGGATTGTGCCACCGGTTGCTCTGGCACTCGCTAAACATCCACTTGTTGATGAATATGATCTCAGCAACCTTGAACAGATTTTCTCAGGCGCTGCCCCTCTCGGGGCCGAACCTTCTGACGCTGTTGCAGCACGTCTTGACTGCTTGTCACTGCAAGGCTATGGCATGACAGAACTCAGCCCGGTGTCACATGTCACGCCTGCAAGCGCTCCACGCTCTGGAGCATCAGGTCTGGCGTTGCCCAACACTGAGTGTCAGATTGTAGATATCGACAACGGTAGTGTTTTACCTACTGGGCAAGAAGGTGAACTATGGATTCGTGGACCTCAGGTGATGAAAGGGTATTTGAACAATCCGGAAGCCACCGCTAACACCGTCACCCCGGATGGCTGGCTAAAGACCGGTGACATAGCTATCATTGATGCAGACGGCTACATGTTTATTGTTGATCGATTAAAGGAACTTATAAAGTTTAAGGGCTTTCAGGTTGCACCTGCCGAGCTTGAAGCAACGCTTGTATCGCACAAGGCGATCACTGATGCTGCTGTTGTTGGATTGCCTGATGTTGAAGCCGGTGAGTTACCCGTTGCATTTGTTGTCGCAGCTGACCCAGCGCCGAGTGAAGGTGACATCAAAACCTTCCTGGCTGACACACTTGCAAGCTATAAGCAGGTACACAAGGTGGTGTTTGTAGAGGCAATCCCGAAATCTGCTTCTGGCAAAATACTCAGGCGCGTACTTCGCGATCAACTCACGGGTTAGGTATAACAGCGTAACTATTACGCCTGTGAATTGAACGCCGCGGATTGTTCATATGGTTGATTAAGCGACAAGTACAAGAGCCGACGCAAAATCTTCGGCTCTGCTTTTAACATACGTATACTTTTCTGCTCCATGCGTTAGCGAAGCTAAGATAGCGTGTCTTTAGGTTGCATGTGACTTATCCCATAGTCCATGGTAGAAGCGATTAGCGCCTTACATTACGAAAATGTTGGATGTTGCTCCGGCCACGCTTTGTCAAGTATTGGAATTTTTAGTCTATTCACAAACATAATCACCTCCCTGCTTGTACATAGAGCGACACCTTTCTTCAGCCACCGAGTATATCCAACGACTCCTCTTATAAGCCCCCAAAAGGCTGATCACAGCGCACTAAAACGAGTTTTGGTGTTGAGCCGATGCATTTATGAGCTGATCAGCTGATGCAAGAGCTGCTGCTCTTATTTCGTCAGCCAGAGTTGATTCAGGCAGGGTTTTCGCCAATACCATTGCACCAACACACATCGCTGAGAGTGATAAAGCCTGTGAACGGTCTTTTTCACCAGATTGAATCAAGCTCGACTCAAAAAGCCAGATCATAGCTTCAAGTAATTCATGATAAGCCTGTTGAATTTCCGGCGCAGCGCGGGCAACATCGGAAGGCAGTGCGATCATCGGGCATTGGCCATCCAGATCTCCCAGGTGCTCGACGGACAAGTAGCTATCGATCATTTGCCTGGCCGTTTCAGGCTTTAGATTTCGCAGATCAATCCCGGCATCGTTGCGCCATTCGGCACCTCGACCATGAAGAAAACTACGAATTGCTTCGCTGAACAATTCATCTTTATTTTTAAAGTGATTATAAAAGCCGCCACGAGTGAGGCTGGCTGAAGCCATGATCATGTCAATACTGACCTTGTTATAACCGTGTCTGTTAAATAATACACGGGCGGTTTCAATGATCTTTGCGCGGGTGCGATCTTTGTGCTCTCGGGTAAGCGGCATGGGTTGCTCCTTACATTGGTTTCACTCCGAGCATACCGCCGAATTTTAATATGATGTTGATCATATTAAAAATATGTAGAGAATAGTTGTTCATTTCTCAGCAGGACTCAATCATGAATTCACTCTTCGAAACGCTGCCTTACCTAATTGCGTACAAGGTGTCTTTTTTAGTCATCGGCGCATTGGTAGTGATCTCATTGATACAAAATGTCCTCACTGCTCCGCTGGCATTTCTTAAAGAGGAACAGATTCCAGGCATGCCGCTTCAATATGATCATTCAAAACTAAGCTTCCGGGTGTTACGAACACACGCTAACTCAGCCGAGAGTGTTCCCATTTTCTGCATTTCATTGCTAGTCGCAATTATTGGGGCCGCGTCTTCCGGGTGGGTAAATGGTCTCGCTGTTATTTACTTATTCAGTCGCTTGGCTTTTTGGGCATTCTACTATTCGGGTAAAGGAAAAATTGCAGGTGGACCAAGAACCATGGCCTTTGTTGCTGGGCTGGTATGTAACTTTATTTTAATAGCTATTGCTTCATGGGGCATAGCCATCCATTGATCAGTTTAATGGCTATAGCTTAATGCCCGGCTAGCTCCCCATACTTCCAGCCTGCCCTATTCAAGGGGATTCAGGGCGACAGCGCTAACCCTGACACCTGATCGCGCGAGAAACGTGGCCCGCTACCAGCGATGCGGATCGGGCGAGATGTGATTCACCAGGCAACAATCAACATGTGCTTGCGCTTCCATTATCAGAAGCGCAAGCCCAACTCTATATCGCTCTGCTTACTAACGCGGACTAATGGATAAGTTGTCCAGTGCAATCTTAAATGGACCAGTGCCCTCCACTATCTCACCGGCGCTGCCTCTTAGTTCGATATGGTTCTGGCCCCCGTCCCAGTTGAAGTTGATCAACGGAGCAAAATTCGGATCGCCATTGATTATCACTGCAAGAGTGGCCGGTGCACCGGGTGCAAACGAACTGGTCGCTACGTCGACAGTAAAATCATCGATAAACCGCACCTCAAAGGGAGTTAGATAAGAGCTGCTCGCGACAAGAGCGCCGTTATCATATACCGCAACGTCAAGTTGATTATCTCGAACCGTTACAATCGCATCCGCTGTTAACGTTGGATCAAATTCGTTCGGATCAAAACCAATCTCTGCCCCAATGCCAATGCTCACAGCGCTGTTCGGGTCATTGGCCGTAGTAACATCAACTGATACCTTAAAGCCGCCGGCGTTCATAATTTCCGGACTGTCAAAACTCTGCATCGTCACTACGCTGGTACCATTGCACCAGTCACTGGTTAGATCAAAGTACTTCGACAGTAAAAATAGCTGCCCCTCAACATTGGGGGTTACCTCAGGAAAACCCGAACCATTACAACCGAACCAATAATCAACCGGCGCCATGGTTCCAGTCTGCGGGCTTTCGAAGTTATCTTCAAGTAGCGCAGGTTGTGAACTAATGGTTTGCCCAAGAATAATGTTGATATTATCAACGTTTAGCGCGGTCGCGTCATACTCTACCTCGCCATAGTCTGCTCCCACTTGCGCACGAATTACGTGTTGCCCGGGCTTTAACAATAGTTTCTTGTACCCTACAGTCGAGAACGAATCGCTCCCGGTGATTGCAACGTCCTGACCATCAACACTGACAATGGCACCAGGCAACGGAATCCCATTGAAGTCAAATACATTCACACCTAGTGCTGCCAGAAAGCTACCACTGATAGAAGAACGACGATCAAGAACCAATTGACAGTTCACCGCATTTCCAAGACCATTGATCACCGCAGGTTGTACACAGCTACCCACTTCCGCGCCTCTGGCTGTGTCGAAGAAAAACAATTCAAAAACAACCTCATCATAAGACAGTTGATTCAAAGTCGCATACGCATTGTAGCCAACGCCATCCGGCGCAAGTGTCAATGGAGTTTCAAAGAAAGGCGTGTTGGGTCCGACCACTCTTAAAATTGCATCAAGATTTGCAAGCCCTTCGACAGAATCCACCACCTCCGCGGGCACCTTGACCTCTACTTGAGCATCAGACCCTTCGGCAAATAGATCAAACTGAACTTCACCGTAGAGCGGCTCAATATCCATAACAACATCAAGACCAGGGGTTACGGTAACCAGCTCCTGCCCTGCAACAGAACGTCCCACTTGTAAACCGCCATCGAAGAGCTGCATAGTGATTTGATGGTTGCCGGGAGCTAAATTTGTGAACATATACTCCGACTGACCGGTAGTGGTATCCAGCGTGAAAAACTGTTGCGGCCCATTGTCGATTGATATCATCACGTCAGGATTGAAAAGCGACGCAGCGTTGATGTCGTTTGCTGAATAGTTAAGTCTGAAATCTACCAGACCATCCACAACAGTCACATCAACCAGTGTTTCACCTATAACAGGCCTCAACATCATGGGAAAAGCGAGCCTGGTATCATCGCGTACGTCGTGGAACTCTGAACCTGCATACTGTTGATTACCTCTTGCGAGGAGCAAAGAGAACACGTACGGCGCTGGTCTTATCGCGATGGTATTCAGAGATTCAACGTTTGTAAAATTCTGTTCATCGACACGGATAGCCCAGGGAAAGGTCTGAACTTCACCAGTATCCAGGTTCTCTGCCTGCAATGTACCGGTCATCACATCAGCTGCCAACGGTTGTGTGGCAAAATCATTGAAGAGCACCGGATCATTAAAGAGACCGGTATCAATTTCTTTGGTCAGCAGAGCACTGAAATCAAAATCGAATGCTACCTCCTGCACTGCGTCGGCCGCAGACTGGAACTGCGGTTCGGACGATGAACTGGCCACTTGCAGCATATGAGAGGAATCCCCGCACGCACTAAGCGTCAAAAATGAACCAGCCACCAAAAATAGGTGAATCAGGTTACGCTTGGGGCTTAACTTTCCCGCTTTTTGCTTCTGCATCCTTGTTCCCTCTACTAAATTTCAAATGTTTACGACAGTAAAACTAACGGCACTATGAAATATAATTGGACAGGTAAGGATATTGATTCCTGTTTGAAATGTGAGTTTGTGACGGATCTGACTTATATGCTGTTGCCTTCCAGCAACTGGACCAGGGGTAATTCAAGGCTGAATTTAAAATAATCAATCATGAGGAAGTTAACTACAAAATTTCAAGACTGTCTGTTCATGGCAGAAAGCAACGAAGTCCGGAACTACTTCCACCTAACAACTACAACACATCATTTCGAGCTGCACTGATCTTTGACACCTTTTGAATAGTGCATTCCAATTGGCGTCAATATTTAGACACTAAGTATTTCTTGAATCGAAGTAAGCTACAGCCAATTTACATCTTGCCTTTGAAGTGGGTGTTAGATCGGACATTCCTGAAATACATTTTTAAACTACCGAGTATACTTTGTTCCTATAAACCTATTATAAGGCGAGTCACTCACCTGCCATCCGTCATGGATCAAACAACCAAACAGTTTAAAAATGAAATAACAGTGAAAGATGAAACACCTTAAGCGCATTGATGAGTTCCGTCGACAGAATCGAAACACGGCAGTCGTGATGCTACTGATTACTGTTTCTATTATCACGTTCGGTCTGCCCGGTTGCCAGCCATCCGATTGTGCGGGAAATGCTCTGGGCCGGGATCAACTACGCCTGCAGGATACACTCGAAAATAATGGCAACAACTATCACCTGTATACCCGAACAACAGGCTTCCAGGAAAAGGTAGTGTACCTGGAGCTCTATGATGCAGCTCCGGTATTTGATAAGTGCCAGCGGCCAGATGGCTCACCTGTTTTCGAGACCGCTTACAATAACTACCCTGTCGAGCAATATATCCAGTCAATCGTGCTACAACCTGATGATGCGGAAATACTCGCCATCACTTATACGCAGAACAAGGACGAAGCCTTTCCAGACGTCTACCTGGTGAAGTTTAACCGTTAGTGCTCTAGTGTTTCACTGCAAACAAACCGGTTATATCTGCTCAAACAATACTCCTAGAATTTCCATAGGCGGCATCCCTGCTCTCATGTCGTCACAGACACCATGAACATCCATCTGCTTCAATGATAAATGTGCGTAACCGTGGATTGTGCTCCAGACCAGAATTTCAGCTTGCTCAATCGATGCCTTGTCACTAATCCCCCGTTCATCACACAAAGGTTTTACCACCCGTGTCAGTTCAGCATAAGCCTGTCCGGAAACTTCGCATAGCTGCTCATTGCTTTGGTCGGGTAACGGAGAAGAAAACATCAGTTTGAATAGTTCTGGCTCACGCAACGCAAATTGCACGTAGGCATTACCTGCCGTCTGCAGGCGTTGTTGCAAGGACGCCGTGGCATCACCTTCGTCATAGGCCTGGCGCAAGGCTTCCGTAAAATCAGTAAAAGCAATTACCGCCAACTCAGTGAGTAAGCCACTCAGCGATCTAAAGTGATGTGTGGGAGCCGCATGCGATACACCCGCCTTCGCAGCGCACGCACGCAAACTAAGCCCATGAATTCCTTTCTCATTGATCACCGAGTGCGCAGCTTCTAAAAGCGCTTTGCGTAAATCACCGTGGTGATAGTCACTCATAAGTCATTCCGTGCATCTCAAATAGATAATAAATCGAAACTTGACAGTGTAAAGTTGGTACTTTACGATAACTTTACACTGTAAAGATGGAACTATACAAATGCAACCCGAAGCGCTCTTCTCGCTATTCAGCACGGTGGCTATGGTCGGCTGGCTAATCCTGATCATGCTGCCACGCCGCTGGCCCTGGTTAAACCGGATTCCGGCACTTTGGATTCCACTGGGTCTGTCCTTAGGTTATAGCTTGCTAATAGGTCTGTACTTTTTTCAGGCCGAAGGTGGCTTCGATACTTTAGAAAACGTTCAACGCTTATTCGCACACCCCATGGCGGCTCTAGCGGGCTGGGTACACTTTCTGGCATTCGACTTACTGATAGGTTGCTGGATCGCACGAAGTGCAGACAAGCTTCATATTTCTCGCCTTATTCAAACACCGATTTTACTGGCAACCTTCATGTTCGGCCCGTTTGGATACCTGCTATTTAAGTTACTGCAAAGCCTGAACACCTTAGGGCTTAGAAAAACGAGTCAGTCATTGGACACAGTACTATGACACGCATAAACCATCAAACTACCATCGGCCCCGAGGCTTATCTGGATAGCGACAACAGTCACTTCAATCTGTGGTGGCAGGCCACATTCCTGATGCTGAGCCTGTTTGCGATTACATTGCTACTGTGGAGCTTTGATCCTCGGCAATTAGACAACGCGTCTGTGTGGGCCAAGCCGCTAAAGTTTGAATCTTCACTGGCATTGTATTTCATCACTTTAGCGTTACTGGCGGGCTACCTACCGGCTAAAGTTCGCAGGAATGCTAGTTGGCAATGGGCAACACGTTTTGCAGTTGGCGCAGGTGTATTCGAAGTTATCTACATTCTGTTACAGGCAGCCCGCGGCCGCGCCTCTCACTACAACAAAGACACCGTAATTGAGGAAGTCATGTATGGCGTAATGGGCCTTGGTGCATTGATGTTGGTGGCTGTTAGTTTTTATCTGGGCTGGCTGCTTTACCGCGACTACCGTAATGACAAGTCAGATAATTTCAAGCTAGCGTCTGCCTGCGGGTTGATGTTGGGATCAGTGTTAACGCTTATTACGGCGAGTGTGATGTCGAGCGGGCAGACCCATTTTGCAGGCACTCCCGCAGTTGATAGTCTACGCGTACCCATTGTTGGATGGGTATTAAGCGGTGGTGACTTACGCATACCGCACTTTTTCGCCACTCACCTCATGCAATTTCTACCTCTGTATGGCTTACTGATGCAACGCCAAGCCATCGATTTATCAGCTGCACGAAAAAACATTCTGCTTTTCTCATTGGTGTACAGCGCTGCAGTATTAATCTGGTTTGCAGCTAGTTTCATGTTCTAAAAAAGTAGTATCCCAACACATGAATAATCCGGGTTTGAGTCACCGTGCAGAAGTACTATCACAGACTCAAGCCATATAGAATAGTTGTTTGAGCTCTGTCACCACTGGTTCATTGTTGGCATGTGTTTCCATGATATCTGCCATGTGTGACCACCAACGCTGCATCAGCGGGTCATCGGGCAGTGCATCCATGGTGTGACTCACTGTACGACTCAACATGCCAAACAACTTGCCTGTTTGCGGGTCAAGATGGATAGAGTAATCTGAAACCCCCGCCTCTTTTAACAACTGAACCAGCTCTGGCCAGATTTCGTCATGGCGTTTTTTGTACTCAGCTTCACAACCAGCGCGCAACTGCATGGTAAAAGCGTATTTTTCCATGGTCTACTTTCTACTGTAGTTTTAACAACTGCAAGGAGCTTGTCCGAGAAGTAGGGTCTTGAGCTCCGTTGTGAGACTTTAGGTCAGATATTTCGATCGAAAGAGACGAATAGTCATTCTTCTTTAACGATATGGATCGAAATAGCTGGCCAAAATATCGCGATCGCAGTAGATCCTAGTTCTCGGACAAGCTCCTAGTGGGTCGGCTCTTGATTCCAGATGCCGTAACCACTTTTCATTTTATCCACCACTTCATAAATATGATCATCATCGAGAATTACCGGCTCCCTTCCGGACTGAATGGTTAGATAGTATTGATGCGACAGAGTTTCCAGTTCACGTGCACGCCACATCGCCTCTTTAAGCGTACTGCCGCAAGTGATCATTCCATGAGTTCCCAACAGACAACCGGTGCGATCCTCAAGGGCTACGAGAACATTCTTCGATAATTCCTCAGAACCGAATATCGCATAGTCTGAACAACGCACCGAAGGACCACCAAAGGCTGCGACCATATAGTGGCAGGCCGGAATATCCATTCGCAACATAGACAAAGTGGTGGCATAGATTGAGTGGGTATGTACCATCGCGCCTATGTCCGGACGTTGCAGGTAGGTATCGATATGAAAACGCCACTCGGTAGATGGCTTGCGCCTGCCCTCGTAGCTACCGTACTCATTGTTCAGTGCAATGGACACAATGTCTGCAGGTTCTGTCTCGCTATATGGCAGGCTGGTTGGGGTAATGAGTACCTCATCATCCATACGCACACTGATATTACCTGATGTACCCTGGTTCAAACCAGTGGCGTTCATATCGAGACAGGCGGCGATAATTGCCTGTCTCGTTTGCAGATTTTTATCTTCTTTCATCGTAGTTCGTATCTGGCAGGGTTCGACCGAAACAACTATCTACAGCCGGGCGGCTGTAGATAGTTTGCACGCTTAACTTACAGCATTCACAGTACCTAGAAGTCAAAGTCAGTAATGTTGTCTTTGTTGAATACATATGGCGCGCCAAGCAACACTTCGCTGCCATTCACAACATTCAAGGTACCTAATCTACCGGCACTGACCTCAGTCGCCCCGGGTGCGAACTTGCCGTCGACAACTGCTCGCATCACATGCACTGCTGCATAACCCAGATCAACCGGATTCCAAAGCACCACAGACTTTACGCAATCAGAAGCCACATACGGCTTCATGGCGTTAGGCGTCGCCAAACCAACCACTGCGACGTCTCCACACAGACCTGCCTGAGTTACTGCTTCTGCAGAAGCCGGTGTAGCGACACTGGTCATACCCAACAGCCCTTGCAGATCTTCGCCATATTTATTGATCAGCGTATTAGCTTGATTAAAAGAAAGAATGTTGTCTTCCTGCGCTTCAACCGTTTCAAGCCACTGTGCGTCGGGAAAACACTTTTCCTGATAGGCCTGCATTTCCGCAATCCAGCGCGCCTGATTCGGTGTGGTGAAGGTACTGGTCACAATAGCAAATTTTCCATCATCACCTATTTCAGCCACGATAGAATCAACCATAGATTTGGCAATGCCATTAAACTCCGCCTGATTTACAAACCACTCACGGGCATCGGGTTCAGAGTTGGCATCATAACCAACCACATGCACGCCTTTTTTTAACGCAGTGCGCAGTACCGGTGCTATGGCCACAGGATCATTGGCGGCAAACAGCAAGCCATCAACACCTTGGGTGATGAAGTTATCCAGAAAAGTTATTTGATCATCAATATTGGCCTCAGTCGGGCCATCTGTTTTGACTTTAACGTTGCCAAGCTCCTCCGCCGCCTGGCGCATTCCCTCTGTGGTGGCAGCAAAGTAGCCAATACCAATCAGCTTGGGTACGTCGACCAGAGTGATCTCTGCTCCCGCCTTGTCAGGCGCGTTTATTGCCATGCCACCGTCGTACGGTAACGCCGCTGCCGCCGCCCCGCCTTCTTCATCTCCACAGGCAAGCGGTGACACCGGCAGGTCATCTGCACCGTCCCATCGGGCGGCGTGGCTGGTTTGGGCAGCCCCCATTAGCAAACCTGCTATTGCTACACTTATTCCAATTCGTTTAAACATATTGCATTTCCTCTCCGTTTAAAAAAACTGACGCTTTGTGCTTATCCCTAACCGGACTTGCAAAACAGAAACACACAGCCAGCGCCGATGCCAGTGTGCAACAGACTACTCAAGTTGTATAAAACAATAGTTTCATTGGACTACTCATCGCTGTTGGCCGCCTTTCCAGTGGCCTGCCGCGATCGTGCAAAATTGGTGATTAAAATAGAACAGATCAGCACCACACCAATCACCATGATGGTCGCATCACCTTTTACTCCGGTTAATGCCAATCCGTTTTTTAGTAACTGAATCAGAACAACACCCAGTGCTGTGCCGATGATTGTTCCAGTGCCGCCGAATATACTGGTGCCACCGAGTACCACTGCAGCGATAACATCTAGCTCAAGGCCAGTACCCATATCTGAACGAGTGGTGCTGACCCGGGAGACAAAGACAAAGGCTGCAAGACCCGCCATAAACCCGGACAAGGTATAGATCAGCATCTTATAACGGTCTACAGCAAGACCGGCAAAACGTGCACCGGTTTCATTGTGACCAATGGCATAAAGCGCCCGGCCAAACACTGTGCGTGACAATACAAACGCCGTGATCAATAGCCCCGCAATCAGAAACCAAAGCTGTGTGGGTATACCGAACAACTCACCCTGACCAAACCGATAGAACCATTCAGGGTAGCCCCGCACTGAACGCGACTGACTGACACCTTCAGCAAAACCTCTGTACAACGCAAGTGTTGCAAGTGTCATGATTAACGGCGGCACCCCAATACGGGTAATAAAATATCCATTAACTGCACCCGCTGCAGCACCAGTAAACAGACACAATACAATGGCGAATTCCAGTGGCAATCCATAGTTCTTCCACGCCACACCAAGCACTATGGCACACAGACCCAGAATGGATCCGACAGACAGATCAATGCCTCCGGTAATAATGATGTAAGTCATCGGCAATGCCACCAGGCCCACCTCTGCCATCAACCGGCACTGATTAAGTAAATTGTCAGTTGTCAGGAAGCGATCGGTTTGTGTTGCCAGTAACAGCAATGACACGATCAGAATAATCAGCAAGACACCTTCATGGCTCAGTACAAGTCTGCGTAGCGAACTTAACATTGAGGGCGAATTAGCAACTCCGGGAGCAACACGACTCATGGCTCGTTTACAACCTCAGGGAAATTACGTGCTGCTCTAAGCTGACAACCAGTATTCATTCAGGCTTACCCTTGCTTGCGCTGTCTTTTACGACGAAACAGATCGGCCAGCACGGTCAGTAGAATCAGCACTCCCTGCACTGAGCGCAACCAGTACGGAGAGACGCTGACAAAAATCAGTGACGACCCTATCGCCGCCAGTAAGACTGCCGCCAGCGTTGAACCAATGACAGTACCTGTTCCCCCCAGAATGCTGACCCCACCAACCACTGACGCGGTAATAATGGTCAGTTCCAGATTGGGTGGCACGGTAGATTGAATAACACTCAGCTGCGTTGCAAACAGCACCGCTGCAATACCGGTAAATCCGCCGTGAATGGCGAATACTTTCATTATGGTGCGTTGTTTGGAAATACCCGATAGCCGTGCCGCCTCTGCGTTGCCACCGACCGCATAAATAGCCCGGCCGGTATTGCTGTAACGCATCCACAGCGCGGCAAGAAGAGTTAACACGATCATAAAATATATCGGCAGAGGAACACCGAACGGCTTTAGTTGCGCCAATGCATAGCCTTTGGGCAGATCAGTAATCCATTCACCACTGGTCACTGCAATCAAACCACCTTTTAAAATACTCAGCATGCCCAGTGACACCACAATAGATGGTATTTTCAGATAGGCGACAATGTAGCCGGTAAAGCTTGATATCAGCACTCCAGCCAGCACCGGTACCAGCCAGCACAGCACAAGTGGATAACCCGCTACCGCCATTGAGCCGCTGATGGTTGCCAGTACGCCAATGAGTGACCCGACCGATATATCAATGTTGCCGGAGATAATCACCATCGACATACCAATCGCAGCGACCGCAATGTACGCATTGCCAAGGAAAATACTGTACAAGTTACGCTCTGCAACAAAGCGCGGGTTAATAGAGCCCACAATCACAAAAAGGGCTACAAGCGCCAGTAAGAGCACAGCTTCCTGACTGGCAAATATACGCAAAAATCGTTTCAGTACACCGCGTTGTGGTGCGGGCGCAAGCGAAGCAGTCGCTGTTGTATTCATGCGGCAGCACCTTTTGTATTGTCAGTGTCAGACAGTTCGTCTGCCTCACTGCGACTGCCACCCATCATAGCGCCGGCTATCTGCTCCTGAGTGGCCTCACCCCTGGCAAACGTCGCAACCAGCTGCCCCTCACGCATCACTGCAATGGTGTCACTCATACCCATAATCTCCGGCAGTTCACTGGAGATCATCAACACCGCCATACCACTACAGGCAAGTTCACTCATGGTGCGATGTATCTCTGCCTTGGCGCCGACGTCAATTCCCCGAGTGGGCTCGTCCATAATCAAGACATCAGGGTCACTCGCCATCCACTTACCCAGTACGACCTTCTGTTGATTGCCACCGGACAGCTTTTCAACTTTTTGTTCTATGCCGCTGGTGCGTATACTGAATTGATGGACATTCTTTTCTGCAAGATCACGTTCCGCTGAATGGTTGATTAAATTACCGTTGGAAATGTCTTTCAGCACCACCATAGACACATTCTCACGGATACTCATCGGCTTAATCAGACCCTGGGTACTGCGATCTTCAGGTACGTAGGCGATGCCAAGCGCAATCGCGGCTGACGGACTGTCTATGCGGCATTCAACACCATTGACCTTTATACAACCATTGTGTGCGGGTGTAATGCCAAACAGGGTTTGCGCAAGTTCGCTGCGACCCGAACCCACAAGACCTGCTAAACCGAGTATTTCACCACGCCGTAGCGTCAGGCTGACATCGCGGGTCAATGGTGGTCGGCTAAGCGCTTGAACTTCTAACACCGGCTCACCGATGCTCGCGGCCTGTTTAGGATACAGATCTTCAATGGTGCGACCCACCATGCGATTAATGAGATCGTCTTCGGTGGTATCTACTACCTCACTTGTGCCTACACAGGCCCCATCACGCAGCACCGTGACACGATCAGCCAGCTCAAATATTTCTTCCAGACGATGGCTAATATAGATTACCCCGACTCCGCGCTCGCGCAGTAACCTGACAATTCGAAACAATCGCTCCACGTCAGCGCCTGTAAGGGCCGCAGTCGGTTCATCCATGATCAATACACGGGCGTCCTGTGATAACGCCTTGGCAATTTCAACACGTTGACGATTACCGACAGATAAACTGCCTACCTGTTGGTCAACATCAAGGTCGTTGATGTCAAGCGAGGCAAGGTGCTCACGCGCCAATGTGCGCATGCAACGCCAGTCAATAGTGCCAAAACGTGTTTTCGGTGCATGCCCCATAAAGATATTTTCAGCAACCGAGAGTTCCGGATAGAGCAACAGTTCCTGATAGATAGTCGCAATTCCCCTGCTTTGCGCCACCGCTGGTGTATCGAATTTCACTTTGTCGCCCGCTAATCGTATGTGACCATGATCAGGTTGATATACACCGGAAATAATTTTTATCAGCGTTGATTTGCCAGCACCGTTTTCACCTAATAACGCATGCACTTCACCAGCGCGCACATCAAAGCTCACCTGATCAAGCGCAAGGACACCGGGAAACTGTTTAACTATATTGCTTAATTCTAAAAGTACTGCGCCCGACTCTGTCATGCGAGCTCCGCTACCGGGCTGTTTAGTCTGTGTTCAGCCACTTTTTGGTGCCATTGGATTTTATAATTCTGCAACTTACGTCTAAGGTTCTGGTCACTGTCTCTTGCCGGTATAAGTTCCGGTGGCGCAACGTTGGCAGTTGCCAGCATTGCAGCACCCATGGTGGTTCCCGTGGAATCAGCACTGGCGTAGACAACCTGTTTGTCACGAAACACAGCAAGACACTGCAACAACAACGTATTTTTCGCATAGGCACCTTCGACTATGATGTCTCCGCTGGAATGACAAAGGCTAAGAGACTCGTCACTGACCAGCGCACAGTAAAGCGATGCCAGTGCGTGGCGCTGTGAAGATGAAAGCATGTTCTTTGACTGCACCAATCCGGTTAAACCGGGATATGGTCCTCCGGTTTCTGCAAACGCAGGCAATGCAAAAGCATCCTGTTCCAGAATACTCAGAAGATCGGTTTCAGTAGCCACTGCTGATTCGTCACCCGCTATAGCGCCGTACTCACGCCCCCCCATAAATCTTGCGCAGGCCACCGGTTCCGAATGTATCGTGACGTTAGCGGTGCAATCACGCTCTGCCAGAATACCTGGCAACGGCGTACCGAGTGAAAAGATGATTACCCAGGTACCGGTAGACATCACGGTAAACGGCTCGCTCCTGTTTGACATCCAAGGTATTAGCGAGGCGTTGCTGTCGTGGATGCCGACCAATACATTGCAGTGATTGTCTATACCGGTGGCCGCCTGTACCTCTGCACTCAACGACCCGAGCGACTCAGAGGCGTGCATCATCTGTGGAAATAAACCGGCAAACCCCTCACGCTCGGCGAAATCTGAATAACGTTTTTCCAATGGATTCCATAAATCGGTATGCGATCCGATGGTACTGACTTCACTGACAGCCTTGCCAGTTAATAGCCAGCTCCAGTATTGTGTATAGGGCAGAAGATACCTGGCACGTTCAAACTGAGCGTTGCAACGATCACGCTGCCAGTACAACTGACGCCCGACATTTAAACCAAGCGGCAGCTTCGGGCTGTAAGTCTGCTCAAAGGAATCACAACGTAAATCGTACTCTGCACGCAGCTCATCAAGCCCTGAAAACTCGTAGTCCATCACTGGCAACACCAAGCCTTCATCATCCAGAAGTGCCGCTGTCGCACCATGCGCTGTGACAACAATGGTGTCTATCCGGGTAGTTTTCTGTAGACGCTTTAACCCGGCAACATACCAGCTCCATATAGATGCGGTATCAAGGTGAGGATAAGGCGGCGCATCAATAGTGCCGGTATGCGTTGTGTCGGTACTGATGAGCGCACCGGTTTGCGCATTCACCACGCACAGCTTTGCATTGGTCTTGCCTATGTCCATGACCACAATAGCGGACATGACTAATTAGTCCGTGCTTTTGGCATCGGTTTCCTCCGCACCAATGAAAATAACGCCATTCAATTAGCAACTGTTCAGTCGGAATTGAACGAAATTCATGCTTCGACTGCTTTACAGTCTGTTGTAGCTTTTCAGGGTGTGCCTGTGGTGCCTTGTTATTCAACAAGGGGGAGGAGTTCGCGCGCAACATAAGTTGTACTTGAGCACCAACGACAACGCCCATGGATACGACAGGTGTGCCCTGAATAGTGACTTCAATTAAACGTGAAGTTTCGCCAGTGTGCAACACTGTTTTCAAATTTCGGATTGACATTTTTTCTTCTGCACGTATTACTGCTAACCCAAAGCGGCTCAAAGGAACGATGCAGAGATGATCAAAGATTCAATTATTGAAGAACATAACAACAAGCGCATCACACAGTTGCAGAGTCACTACAACATGCTTGCCGAACAGCTTGGTGAGCGCGGATTAGACATCTATTTGATAAAAGAAAAAGTGGCTGAATTCGGCGTGGCTGTGCCATCGTGGGGTGTTGGAACCGGCGGTACCCGCTTCGCCCGATTCCCCGGCCCGGGTGAACCAAGAGACGTCATGGATAAGCTCGACGATTGCGCGGTAATTAACCAGCTGACACGAGCAACACCCAGTGTCTCATTACATATTCCCTGGGACAAAGCGGACCCCGCGACACTACGTGATAAAGCCAGTTCTCTTGATTTGAAATTTGATGCAATGAACTCAAATACATTTCAGGATCAATCAAAGCAAATGTATTCCTATAAGTTTGGTTCGCTCTCGCACACCGATGCAGCCACCCGCCAACAGGCCATCGAACACAATATTGAATGCATTGAAATCGGAAAAACTATTGGCTCAACCTCGCTGACGGTGTGGGTCGGTGACGGATCAAACTTTCCAGGCCAGGTTAACTTCGCAGATCAGTTTTCACGTTACCTTGAATCAATGGAGGCCATCTACAAAGCACTCCCTGACGACTGGCACATTTACACAGAACACAAAATTTATGAACCGGCCTTCTATTCAACCGTTGTACAAGATTGGGGTACCAATTTTCTGATCGCTAACGAACTGGGGCCAAAGGCCAGTTGCCTGGTCGATCTTGGTCATCATGCGCCGACCGTGAACATTGAAATGATCGTCTCCCGTCTTATCCAGTTTAACAAGCTCGGCGGATTTCACTATAACGATTCAAAATATGGCGACGATGATCTCGATTCAGGCGCTATAGACCCGTACCGTTTATTTCTAGTATTCAATGAACTGGTTGACGCTGAACAGCGCATAAAAAGCTTCAACCCCGCGCACATGCTTGACCAGTCGCACAACGTCACCGATCCGATTGAGAGCCTGATGAACAGCGCAATGGAAGTTAAACGTTCCTATGCACAGGCCTTAATCGTTGATCGAAAATCCTTAATAGAGTACCAGAACAACAACGACGCATTGATGGCTTCAAATACCTTAAAACATGCATTTCGCACTGACGTAGAACCTCTGTTAGCGATGGTGCGTTACGAAAATGGTGGCGCTATCGATCCGATAGCGGCTTATCGCTCTGCTGGATACCGGGCCAAAGTAGCAGAACAGCGACCTGAGGTTAGTGGTGCTGGTGGCGGGATTGTCTAGTACACGACGCCATCTACTCCGAACGTTACGCATGCAATAGGAACTACGCCAGCGGCGGATCCTGCCTCTGCGTGGTTTATTGCAGAACCCCGGTACTGACGATCGATGCTCTGCGTCAGGCTTAGTTATTCCCTTCTATTATTTGCGTCACAATAAATGTCATGACATTATTATCACAGCTTAGCGAAAATAGAACATCAGTGCCAAACGGTATTAGATCGTCAACCTGACTATATCTCGGGAGAAACTTATGCGCATTTACAAATCACTACGCTGTTTACTGCTTGTTACCCTTGCCAGTTGCTCAAGTTGTGGTGGTGGTGGCCAGCCTGCACCGGAAGATGATACGTCGAACCCTCGCGGCAGTGAACTTTTTAACGGCTACATCCTTACCGGAATTAAAACCCGCGACGAATTTGGCAACACAACAGCCGTGATCAACTATGACTTCGATGAAAATACTATTGAATGGACGTCTTACGACGACACTGGCTTCGTACAATTTAGAGAGGTTCTCTTCTACGACAGTAATGGCCGGGTTACCAAAGCCGAGGACTACGCACCAACAGGAGAATTGGAACGCACCGACTCATACACCTTGAGCAACGGATTAATCACGTTTCGCCAGCGGTCCAGCGGAGAGCGGTTAACATTTTCATATACCGGAGACAATATACTTAAAAGTCGGGAGTATCAACGAGGAGACACAGGCGCCGTCACAAGGCTTGTCGTATTCGGCCATCATACAAATGGGAGTATCTCTGATTCTACCGAATCGGTTTATGAAAACGACGGTACCACTTTGCAGGAAAGTCGCTTTACATACCAATACAACAATCTTGGACAAATGATTCGCCGGCAGTCAATTGATTCCAGTGACAATGTGCAGAGTATCGATTACGAAGAGTATGTATACGATGAAAACGGCAATAATATTATGCGATCAGAGACAGACGTTTCCGGATCCATAGTCAGGCAGACGACATACCAATTCGAGCCATCAGTCGAATCAGTTGTCAACCTGCGGGCGCGCACGCTGATGTTCTTTTTATTATAGCGGTGACAAGCGTCAACCGTTTAACCACACCCGGAAACATTCTCCGGCACAAAGAACACAAGATTCGATCTTAGGCACCTGCTTCAAGTCAAAACCAAAGATTATGCGGTGTGCTACATCCACTCGTATAACATGAAGCTGGCGCTAATAAGTAAGGCACCAACTAGCATGACAGCGGGCAGAACCACATAACTATTGCGGCGCAGCTCGCGCTTTTGAGCCATGTCTCCGGGATCAATATTTCCCATCCCTGTCCCCCGACATCCTGGAGCAAATTTTTCATCTGGATAGCCTAACAAAAGCGCACCGATTGCTATAATCGCAGCCCCACCCCAAAATAGTATCGCGGTTAAAGTTTCTATGGTTCGATTGCTGAAGAAATACCAAATCACAATTGCTATAACACCGCAAACCACGGCCATAACAATAACTGCTAAAAAGTATTTAACGTGTTTCATAAACTCCCGGATCCTTGCTAACACTGCGGGCTACCTGACATCGATCCACAACTGCTACGTCACGCACCATGCTCCATGTGAGTATTGAAGCCAAAAAAGAAATACAGATCACCGGTAATAGACCACCCAGGTAACCCGCCGCGTGAGCAAGGACAAACACCGCTCGACCAATACAGCAAGCCGCGTAATCAAATCCCCGCTAACGCAGCGCACAACCTCTAATCGACCGACCACTGCCCGCGTTCCTCACAATGCGTCATGCAAATACAGAAGCCTGAAAAGAAATACACATCACCAGCAATAGACCACCCAGGTAACCCACCACGTGAGCAAGGACAAACACCGCTCGTCCAGTCAGATTCGGTGGCTTCAGGCGACCTTACCCTATAACGTCTACCTTCAAACCACGCACTTTAGAACCTGACCGGCAGATTATTGTAGCCTCGAAAGCGCGCCAATGGCATGCGTTCAGGGTTACCCGCAGCAACCAGATCAGGAAAGCGATCAATTAACTTTCCAAACGCAATTTTTCCCTCATAACGGGCAAGTGTGGCGCCAAGGCAAACATGAATTCCAGTGATAAAAGCAATGTGCTTGTTTGGTTTACGGGTAAAGTCAATAGCATCGGGGTTAGTGAATATCGACGGATCACGATTAGCCGCCGCAATAGAAGTGTGAATATAAGTTCCAGCCGGCACCAACACGCCGGCTATCTCGGTGTCTTCCGATGTCAGCCGATTACCGATCTGCAGCGGGCTTTCATAGCGCAAGATTTCTTCAACCGCTGACTCCAACAATGAACGATCATCGCGTAACAACTGATACTGATCCGGTGCCTGTAAAAACATTCCAACCCCGTTGGCCATCAAGCTCGTGGTGGTTTCATGCCCCGCGTTAAGAAGAAAAATACAGTTTTGAATCAGCTCTTCCTGGGTTAGGCGGCGACCGTCAAATTCACCAAAAATCAGTGCTTCCAACACCTCTCCCTGCCCCGCGCCACCCGGGTTCGCACGACGATGATTGATAAGCTCATCGAGTAACTCACCAAACTCTGCAACCGCACTGTTACCAGCGTCGAGCCTGTCACCTGATATCACAGGATCAAGCGCACCAAGTATTGCCAGTGAAAACCTGCGCAACTTGTGGCGATGCTCACGCGGCACACCCAACATAAACGAAATCACTTCAGTCGGCAGTCGCATTGCAAATGCAGTAACGAAATCGACATCGCCCGCACCTTCAAGATCATCGAGCAGGTTATCAACTATATCGCCGATGAGCGGCTCCATTTCTGCCAGTTTACGTGGTGTAAAAGCATGCGCCAGCAACTTTCTCACAGTGGTGTGATACGGTGGATCGTTGAAAATAAGGCTTGTTGTATGGTGAGTGTAGAGTGGCCCCGGTCCGAATTTTTCAGCAAAGGCATCCGTCTTGTCTGACACCATCGACCTGTCCTGGTACACCCTGCGAACATCTTCGTATCGCGTCAGATACAGACTGCCATCGGCGTTAGTGTGGATGGGGTCATGCTCACGAAGGTTGTGCAGTACCGGATGTGGATTATTAATAAACGCAGTATCAATAGCGTTCAAATCAAAAGCGAGCGCGTCGTCCAGGCCCATACGTTATATCGATTCCGATAGTTGGCTAGACTTCAACATGCCCTATTTGACTTGTGCATGCAAATGACCATCTTCATCGAGGCTATCCGATTCGATACAGTTATGTACTGTGGTCAAAGACAGTGACTGGAAGTTCACTCGGGTAATTAGTGTAAATTCGCCTGAACGCCGAACCCATCCGCACAATAGCCATTTGCGGGTGATCGTCACGATCACTCATGCTGCTAATCAAGTATCAACAGGCTCTGCCGCAGGAATTTATATGCCTTTGGATTTGCAGGGTTCTCACGATGTCAATTGGTTCAGTACGCTTAAGCGAGACAGGCCGCTTCCGCTATTTCGCCATCATGCTCTGACGTTGTTTTTGATAGCAGTCATTACGACCACTTCAAGCGGGGCTCGGGCAAACTCGAACCCTTCAGTGAACTGCTCGTACAACGGCCTGGCTGACTCCGATGGTGACTTTATTCCAGATGACATAGAGACCAACGCCGATACTGACGGAGATGGCATACCGAACCATCTCGATACCGATTCCGACAACGACGGTTTGCCGGATTCACTGGAACTGGGTCACTCACCTTATGCAGCCGATCACGATAGAGATGGAGTGCCGCTGCATATTGACAACAACGACAGCGATCCGCAAGAGCGCTGCGTAAGCGGCAGTTGGGGGTGGCCCCTTCTGGACATGAATGGCAACTCTGTGGCGGACTACCTGGAACCTGCACCATCGCTCTATACCGAAGATACCGATCCCTGTGCTGCAGCAGGTGGATTTACCGATTCTGATCGTGACCTGATTGCTGACCTGATTGAAGGTGATGCAGACCCGGACGGTGACGGAATCCCCAACTATCTGGATTCAGATTCAGATGGTGATGGTCTCAGCGACAGAACGGAACGCGTTTACGGCTTCAGCTACCAATGGGACTGGGACAATGACGGCATCGTAGAAGAGCTGGATGTCGATGATGATGATCGTTCGGTAGCCTGCCTGGTACACATGCGTCCCCCGGCCGACCGGAACGCCAATGGCGTGTACGATTTTATAGAGCCAACTGCCTATGCAGGTGACGAAAATGATCCGTGTTTAATACATGGTGGTCACACTGATTCCGACGGTGATTTCATCGCGGATTATTTAGAGACACAATCAGATACAGATGGTGACGGAATAGCCAATTACATTGATGATGATTCTGACAATGACGGCTTGAGTGACCTTTACGAGTATCGCTCAAATGCACAGATCAATTTCGGTTCAGACAACGACAAAGACGGCATCTCAAGTGTTCACGACGTCGACGACTACGACCACAACATTGCCTGTTTAAAGCCAGGCGCTGCCCCGTTAGACCACCTGGCGGATGGCCTTGCTGACTACCTCGACCCCGACAGCGATGATGATGGACTTATCGACTCTGAAGAGCTGCTGTACGGTGGCAGGTTCAGCGTCGATGCTGACAAGGACACGCTTACCGATGTGCTTGAAATCGAACTGGGTTTGAACCCAGGTAGTGTCGATACTGACGACGGTGGTGCCAACGATGACTGGGAGGTCTTCATGGGTACCAACGCCAATGATCCTCTCGATGATGCAACACTTCCCAAGGACCTCGATGTCGACAACGATGGCATATCTGACGGGCTGGAAAACAGTAGCCGTATAAACCGTGACAGTGATGGCGATGGACGTTCAGACAGCCAGGAAGCAGGCTTGCCAGATTTGAACAACGACGGTCTTGTCGATGACCAGACAGATGCCAACCTGAACGGTCAACCCGATATCGGTGAATCATTAACAGCGCTTCCGGATTTCGACGCTGACTCAGTGCCAGATATGTTTGATGTCGATTCTGATCAGGACGGCATAGCAGACAAATTTGAGTTCAACTATTTTACCCTACATAATGGTTATGCTTCTGACCCCAACGATGTAGATGGTGATGGCGCGCTTAATATGCTGGACCTTGATAGCGATAACGACGGGATTTTCGATCTCACAGATCACACTACTATTATTTTTATCGAAGATCCGACCCTTGTGAAGCCACCTGTCATTATCAGGGACGACAACAATGACGGCCTCGTCGATCAAATGCGTGACACCGATGGCGACAACATTCCCGACTCTGCCGATCACTCCTATCTACCGGATGAACCGGACACAGACGCAGATCAAATTGTTGACAGTGCCGATATTGATCATGCAGTTCGTTATACAGACTATGGCCCTGATTACACCGTACAGCCCCGCCCTGGCAGAGATACAGACGGAGACGGTATTGAAAACGACCGCGACCCGGATGCCAACAACGACGGTGGGTTTGATCTGATGATGGACAACCCTCAGGGATTTCAGGATCAGGACCAGGACGGCATACCAGCGTTGCTCGATACAGATGACACCACCGCATTCGTGGCTGGGCCCGAAGTGGTGCAGCAACCCGCTGCCGCGCTGCCCGAGACAACGCAAATGACCAGCGGCGGAAGTGGCGGTGGTTCATTCTCCGGGTGGCTATTGCTGCTGATGGCGCTGCGAAGATCTCACCGCTGCCAGTTGTGGAGCGCACTAGCTAGGAGCTTGTCCGAGAATTCGGGTCGTAGCGAGGTTGTGAGATTTTAGGTCAGATATTTCTGATCGGTAGAGGCGAATCATCATTCTTCTTTAACGATATGGATCGAAATAGCTGACCAAAATATCGCGACCGCAGTAGATCCTGGTTCTCGACAAGTTCCTGCTGAATATCCACAGGCTGGTGAGTTTGTTACATCAAATCACCAGAGGCGATCATTCGGTTAGAAACACATCTGGCTGGAACCCAGCACTAAATCTGCAAGTAGATTTCAAGGTCTGGTTGTATCTGCTACACAAATAACAGGCCGTCAGGAAAATCTCGAATAGCAGTAACAGCTACCTGTTCTTCGGTTATTTCTCCTCATGCAACCTTCACTCGTACATTATTGTGACTGATAGTAGATCACCCGCCAACGACTTTCAGTCGCAAGCTGCTTCAACAGAACAAAATGATCTTTGATCATCTAACTGACCAACGGTTGAACAATTTCTACGCACAATTCCTGAAATTCCAACATCGACGTTGTTAGATCAATTTATGTATCTTAACTAAAACCTGCCTGGAAATTGCGCCCCTGTTCAACCACACAGTTTGGCGTATGATGTAAGCCGTGACGTCACCAGTGCTCACTGGTCGCGCTGTTCAACACACCAGACAATTGATCCGCCCGCCATAGTCACTGGTACACAAGGCAAGAACATAGACACCAATACTAAAGGTGCTGCGCGAGCAAGTGACAATCCGCGCAAGGCACTGCTCTATATGACGCTCGCGGTCCTGCTGTTTCCTTTTATGAACACGATGGTCAAGCTGTTGCGTGAAGATTTTGATCCGGCCATGATCATATGGGCCAGGTACGTCTCACACTTCCTGTTAATGCTGATATTGTTTCTTCCGAAACACGGTTGGTCGCTACTGAAAAGCGCACAACCGCGAATACAAGCTGGGCGTTCAATACTATTACTGATCGCCACCATTTCTTACTTCACAGCACTGGGTCATGTCCCTCTGGCCACAGCGGCCATTATTGGATTCACCTCCCCGTTTGTCGTTACGGCGCTATCGACACCGATACTTGGTGAACAGGTCGGCTGGCGCCGGTGGGGTGCTGTGCTGGTTGGCTTTGTCGGTGCTGTGATAGTGATTCGCCCGGGCACCGGAGCGCTACATCCACTCGCAGGCCTGGTGCTGATCACTGCCTTTTGCTACGGTTTGTACCAGATATACACAAGAAAAATTTCTGCTAGCGACAAGGCCGCAACAACAATCACCTACACCGCACTGGTAGGAGCAATAGTGAGTAGCGTCGCAGTGCCTTTCTTCTGGCAGACACCACAAACGTTAAAACAAGTGTTGCTGCTCTCTGTCGCTGGCATGGTTGGCGGGCTGGGTCACTATTTTGTGGTAAAGGCATTCCAATATGCTCAGGCCTCACTATTGGCACCCGTCGCCTATGGTCAAATAGTGGGCGCCACTTTACTGGGCTTCATTGTTTTTGGCGAATTGCCCGATGCCTGGACATGGTTGGGTACATCGATAATCATTGGCTGCGGCTTGTATATCGGCTACCGCGAGCGGGCAGTCAGTAGCTAGTGGGTTGTGCGGGAATAACGTAGTAGCTTTTATTATTGAAATTAGGCTGCTTGTTGTGTCGTGTCTGCTTCAAAGCAATGATAGACGATCTCTCTCAGCAAACGATCGGCCGCTTTTCTTCCATCGATCCAACCCGATATTGTATAGATTTTTCTATTGGCATTGAACCTCAACACGTAATACGCATTACGCTGTCCCTTTGAAATTTCCTTCACAAACAACTGCTTTGGCTCGATAAGCTCACCACGATCAAAGAAGGAGATAATTCCAAACCACTTTCGACGTATGTGCAACACACGGGCTTGCCTGTCAATTTTAACTTCAATTTTTCTTGCCAGCTTTTGCACTATGATAAAAAGGGTAAACCCAATAATAAAGACCCCTATCAACAAGAAAATAAAACCAGGCACCCAACCGTCTTTCACTGAAAAATAACCGATTCCGGAAAGAACAACACCCACACCAGTTCCAATTAATCCTGAACCGATGTTGCGTAGGACACCACCACGTATATCTATATAACGTGTGTTTTTTTCCACTACAGGATTAGACGACATCCCTCTTCTTTTGAAGCGAGAAATATCGTCAGCTTGTTTTTTTCCTACCCTTAAAGACGAACTTAAAAATGCTATACCGAAGCCACAGAATACGATCAAAAACAGCAAACCGATAATAATATGAAATATGCGCAGGGTTCGATCAAGCACCGCCTCAGCAGCATTCTCAGGGTTTACATAAGCAACTACTTCATTAACTTTATATAGCGCTACTATTTTGTGATAGAGATCTGGCCAGTAACTCCCTATATCATCGCTGCCATAGACCAGACTCATGCGATCACTACGATACTCAGTGCCATCAAACTGATAAACGTAAGCACCTTCCAGCTTGCGGGTCGTTCGACCGCTGACGCTATCGCGATGTCTTACCAACTCTATCCGTCGAAGATCAACCGGCACTTCCACCCAGTCATAGCTCGCCATATACCCGATAACCATGTGTCCGGCGGTAATGTATGCGCCCAAAAAACCAGCCAACACCAGAAATGCCCCTAAGAATGCGCCAGACCAGCGTCTTTCAGACTTTTGCATTGGTATCTCCCTGAATTTGAAGGTAAAGCCATTGTTTCTAACGACAATTTCGGGAAAAACCTAAAGCTGACCTGCAGTGCATCACAAATATCTCGGAGCAACTATGTCCGATCAAATAGATAATCAACATTCCTGCTAACGGCAAGCCAATCGATCACAATTCCTAAAGCTCCCCTAAATCAGCGTCTTTGCTCGCCGATACCTTTATGTCCCTACTGGACGCGAACCACACAAGCCCCACCAGCATAAGCCACAAGGTGATCGATCAAATTTCGCTCCCCCGGATGCCGACCTGCTTTCTCCAGTAGAGATCACTGTGGCAATGGGTACGGCAAGTGCCGATACGCAACTAACGACGCCCTGTTAGCTGCGCGGCTGCCACTATATTTCGAAGGGGTATCGAGTATAGCCAGTACAATCTTCCCACACAGACCTGGCAGACACTTGTCCAGTTACTTCGAAGCATTCAGTAGCACACTTATTGAGCCACGCCCTTGGAGAAGATTAGCCTTAATCAACTAAAAGAATATTCTTTTCACAAAAACGCGAAGAAAAATTTTCTAAAAAACTCTTTTCGCTTTGCAGGCGTGGGCAGCATTGGCGGCATTACGTCTCTCTTGACCTTAGAGTTTAAAGGAATGGAATTGAGCTATCCCGTGGATATAATTCTATTCATTACTTTCTCCCTGGGAGCCGGCTTTGAAATATTTTTAGCATTTCACGCGCGACGGAAAAAACCGGTGTGCAGCACATGTTGGTTCTGCTTATGAAATACTTTTAAATGAGGATCGCCCGGACGACACGGAGTACATTTACATCTGTCGACATTGCAGACAGTATTTCAACGTGCTGTACTCTGAAAAAGCGACTGACACAAGCTGACCCACGACAAAAGCTGAACATGCCTGAACTCAACCGCCGGCTTTTCGTCGCAGGCATCGCTCATACCCGCTATGGTATGATCTATTACCGCTCGGCGGTGATTTTAAGCAAGCGTTGCTGTAAACATCTGTTTCGTCAATTGATCGTCAATAAAAATAAGTGATTGGAAATAAATAATGAAGCTAGCGACTCTGGCCAATGACAGCCGCGACGGCGTTCTTGTGGTGGTTTCTAAAGACCTGACGCAATGCACAGCGGTAGGTCACATCGCTCCAACACTACAATCAGCTTTGGATAACTGGGCAGTGTGCGGGCCGCGTCTTGAAAAAGTGGCAGAATCACTGGAAGGTGGCTATCAACCCGTACAGCGTTTTCATGAGCGAGATTCATTGTCGCCACTTCCGCGCGCATTTCAATGGGCCGATGGGTCTGCCTATGTAAACCATGTCGAGCTTGTCAGAAAAGCACGTGGTGCCGAGATGCCCGAAAGTTTTTGGACAGTCCCGCTGATGTATCAGGGCGGTTCCGATACATTTCTCGCTCCACGCTCACCGATTGTCGTCGATGACGAGGCTTACGGCATTGATATGGAGGGTGAAATTGCGGTTATAGTCGACGACGTACCGATGGGCGCAAGCCGCGAAGACGCACTGCAGGCGATTCGACTTATCATGCTGGTCAATGACGTCTCTTTACGAAATCTTATACCGGAAGAACTCGGCAAAGGGTTTGGTTTTTTCCAATCCAAACCATCGTCAGCTTTTTCTCCTGTGGCGGTATGTCCCGAAGAATTAGGCGATGCCTGGCAGGACGGTAAAGTGCACCTGCCGCTGTCAGTCGATTACAACGGCGAGGCATTCGGCCGTGCAGATGCAGGCACTGATATGACTTTTGACTTCGGCATGCTGATCGCCCATGCAGCAAAAACCCGCAGTCTCTGTGCCGGTACAATCATCGGCTCCGGTACTGTATCCAACAAGATGGGTAATGACCCTGCCAAACCAATTAACGAAGGTGGTGTAGGTTATTCATGTATTGCAGAAATGCGTATGATAGAAACCATTAATAATGGCAAGCCATCCACCGAGTTTATGACATTCGGCAGTAAGGTTCGAATTGAAATGATGGACCCACAGGGCAAGTCAATTTTTGGTGCCATTGAACAGGAAGTTCAAGGCACTAAAACAACCTGAGATTGAGTTGCTGCTACTCAGATTGGAGCATCTTTGCGGACGTCGCCACTCTTGCGCCCGCATCTGACATCGCATTCAATCTATTGACCGCATGAACTGGTTGATTAACTGATAGAGACGCACTTGATAATAACCGCGCAGCCGTAACACGCTATTTCGGGTCGCCGATGATAATGCCGGGCACTCGAGTAGCTTTTTACAGACTCCAGTGAAAAGCCTGGCAAAGCGCACATACAACGACTGGCAATGTTAGTTGATAAGCCCTCTCTGAATCGTACTGATCCAATCAAGACTCTCCTGAGACAACGGCCCCCTATTCACAGCCGCTGCTGCCTGTTGCAACTGTTCGATGTTCGCTATGCCGATCTCGGTGGTAGGTAGTGCCTGATTTGAAATCGCAAAACGAAGTGCAAGTTCCGGCAGACTATCAGCAATACCTGCTTCGATCAGCGGCGTGAATTGAAGTGCACGTTGAACATCTGTCGCATAGTCAGTGTTCGAACCAATGGGTACTACCACCGGCATCCCATGCGGGTGACGCGCTTCTTTACCAGACAACGCACCACCAGCCAGTACGCGAACACCGATCGCACCTACACCATGTCGCCCGGCAACATCCAATAGTTGCCGGTAGTCTTCGGTAGTATCGTTCGGCGGCATAACCTGCCCTGCGGACGGGACGAGCACATTATAGAATATCTGAGCAGTGTCCAGCGTACCGGACTCGACCAGCCGGTGTAACTGTGCAACATCGCCCTTTGCAGTAAAACCAAAATATCTGGCTTTTCCGGCGGTTCGAATTTTATCGAAAGCCGGTATTACCTCAGACAACACTTGATCAACATCTATAATTCCGTGACGATCCTCCTGACCAATCGTGTTATGAAGCTGCAGCAGATCGACATGATCAAGCTTAAGTCGTGACAGGCTGTCATCAATCGAGCGCTGTATTGTGTTTGCCGCATCACTGAGGTCTCGTTGCTGTAGTCCTGCTTTAGTACTAACAACAATGCCGGTGGTATCGCCTTTCAACGCACGTCCAAGGTTGGTTTCCGATACACCAGCGCCATAACTCGCAGCCGTATCGAAAAAATTAATCCCGTTATCACGCGCCCATGCCACAGCATAGTCTTGATCAGCTGCACGACCCTTGGTCATTAAACCTCCAACCGCACCGCAGCCGAAAGTTAGCTTTGACACTTCCAACCCTGTACGTCCTAATGTTGCCTTCTGCATCATCCAATCAATCTCTGTCTAGTAGGCTGAATTATAACTTTATATAAGACGCCAAGGATGCCTTGCCACAGTTGATTACTCCACTCAGCATTTCTACTGACTCCTTTGGTTTTAGGCATTGACTGGAACCTGACACCGCAGCGAGGGACGAGAAGTCAGGTACTTGTAACGAGCTGATAGTAATGGGAATCGTGATGTTTTCTCTACGATCACTGCCACCTGATTCGACTTTCAACGATCGGCTGCATGATCGACCCATACACGGCCTCGGATCAGCCCTATGTGTACCGGTCGGTGATCAAATTCAACCAAACTATCAATCCACTTTGAAACTCATGGCAGCGTTTTGGCAAGCGACGCACCAATGGTATTTCCAAATGCGCTCTGCACATTGCTATTCGCATCGATCGTCTCGTCAAACCACTGCGAATGGTTTTTCAACGTATGGTCAATTGATAGCCACAGCCAAAAAACCCATATTTTATTTAATCTTTTGCTGACCACTTCATCTTTTTGAATCGTAACGATGCCGTTAGTGTATCGACCGATGTACCCCATACCGGTATGCTGGATCACCTGCAGTTTCACCTTATACTAGCGCCGATCTGCTCGACGTTAAGAACCTGAACAATCATGCAAAAATCCATACACACTACGAATTTCCTCGTTGTTGTCATATCATCATTGTTGTTGGGGTGCGCGAATACATTACCGGAGCTCCCGAAGGAGCTTACCAATCCCCCTGAGTTTACAAAAACCCCGGAGTTTACTCCCCCTGAAATGACTCAAGTCTCAACCATTTCTCCACTCACTTTAGGGGTCGACCCTATCTTGAATAGTGACGTTTTTGACGATGAAAAGGTTGACAACAGTGGTGATTTTCCGCTGGTGTTCATTGCTAATGACCTTGTCAAAGCACTATCATTTATTTCAGGAATGGATCCGGAACTTACTTCTACTGTAAGGACAAGTTCTGGCTCGGCGTTTAACAAGCTGGTGAAAGAGTCAATGCAACAGCAAGGCTATCGCTTTGCTGACACACCTTATGAAACTGGTAGCCAGCAACTGACCACCTCCTATCTTGAAACCAATAGAGAACTGCAACCCAGAGAACTAACCGCCATCATGGCGATAAACACCGTGCTGATCAAACGAACCTACGAAATACAGAATGACTCCGTCGAACCCAGTAGCTTGTATATGATCCGCGGCATCAACCCGGAGCTTGTTGAATCAAACGAACAAGTACGCATGCTGTAACTGCAGAAGCGTAAGTCCCTGTTGTTTTTTACAGTAGAAAGTCGCACGTGCCCGACCGATGGAAGACCTGCCTCTAGCGAAATGCAATGCAAGTAGCGGTACATGGCAGGAAAGTTGAAGTCGAATTCGCAATCACCGGATCTTTGTACTCGTAGATCACGATAACCAGGTGTTAGTTATCGACTGCTCCTATACTATCCGGTGCTCGAACAGCGCTCCTCCTGTCACCTACGTATACGTGCCAATAGTGAGTACACAAAATGGCAACGCATGCGAAAATCACCATATTCTGCCCCACAAAAAACCGCAGGTACATTTGAGGAAATATCAGGTAGTGAACAGCGATATACATCATGCAGACGCCACTGATCCGACACACTCTCCTATTGTATTCACCAAGGTTTCCGATTATCCACATAGATAGTGATATCAGTGAAAACAACGCTGTCAATAAATAAACCCGGCTAATCCATCGTGAAGGATCCACTAAAGACGCGAGGTATTCTTTGAATGTAAATCCGATCTCACCGTACACGCTTGGGTGAGTAGCGATCATGTCAGTGATAATTGCAAAGTAATACAACGTCTTCCAGCCATAGCTACCCGCCCACTGCTGCACAAGGAGAAAAAGAACAAGCAACATACCACCACACAAGAAGAGTCCAGGATATCTTTTGCGTTCGCTGGTAAAAAGCATAAGCAACAGCAACAAACCTGAAAATATTATTAGATCAACTCGGACCATCACGGACAAAGCGATAAGCGGAAGCAGTAACCTGCTATTGCGTAAATAGGCAATACATATAAATACTACCCAAACAGAAGACAGGGAATCAGCAAGAATCTGCCGAATTACATCGAGATCCATCGTCGCCTTATAAAACAAAATCGGAAACAAGATCTGAAGCGCCGGGTGTATACGGTCATTAAGACCGCCCCACAGCACCAATAGTGAAAAAACAAATGCTGCTGCAGAAACCCAGTAGCCCGCATCATAGACACTCAAACCAAAACTTTTCAGGTTAGCGAGAAGCGCGTTAAACGAAACTCGAATACTGTAGTAGGGAAGTTGTTCGTAAAACGCTTGAGCATCTGCATGCATCACGGTTCGATAATGATTGCCAGATGTAATAGTGGCGTACTCGGCTGGTGTCACTCGCTCTTTTAATTCGGCGTATACACGACTGTGTATAACCTCCCGTGGCGTATTGTCTATAGTTTCTGCTGAAGCCGCATAAGCGAGCATATCCCACTCTGCAATAGGATTGGCAAGTGCGTAAGTCAGAAACGCCGCGCTGGAAAATATTAACCACAGAGTCGCAACTAACTGCATAGAGCTATGGTGATATGACCTGTTCGTCATCCGTCTTTTTCTCACTATCGTTGTTGCCGAAATACTTCTTTTTTTTCGACCAGAAACGAAATGGCTAACGAGACAGAATATATGTTGCGCAGGTATTTTTCCGCGTGTTGTTCGTGTGTTTTCACTTCAGTATCCCTGTTTGGCAGGAATACCATGTGCTGCATCACAACATCACTCAAAACAGTAATTGAGCTTGATCACAATTCCACATGATAAGATGACATAGCAAAGCTACAGGCACATGGATATTTTAGTGATATCGGACACTAGTGGGCTGTTTGGAAAGTTCGGTAACACTTTATCTTCGCCACAGCCGCCATAGCTGCGTTAGAAAAATTCGACGTAGCCCTGCTATGCCTGCATTTTTCCGCCTTGCTCTGACGACTGTGGCTGTGAAAAGTTTGTTACCGAACTTCCCGCACAGCCCACTAGTTTAGCTTCTAGCTGCATTTGTTCGTCAGGCGCATCTAAAAAGTGTTTTGTCGTATTTTGTATGCAATCAAGTGCAGGTCGAATTCGTTACCTAAGCTCGAAGTCATTATTAACTTGAGAGCTTGGTGGATCACATTGAACTATTTTAATAGAAACTATATTGGTAACAAGGGTACGGCTAGTATCCTTAGAATTGGTCTGGGGTTGGTATTTTGCATAGGCGGCTACAATAAGCTGTCGCAATTGCTTGATCCGGAACG
>CALISD010000065.1 GCA_938041955.1 uncultured Granulosicoccaceae bacterium
ATTGCAAGCAGTAATCATAAGTAGTAGTCCCAGCGCTGGAGCAAGTTTTGTTACGGATTTCAGCATGTCAATATTCTCTCTTGAGCGCTGCATTGGAACCTTCTTTTAAAAACCCTGGTTCAATTGTTCGACTATCGACAAAGAGTTTGACTTGCCTGCAGTTGAGCGACTTGCAAGCTGTGGTTAATTAGAAAAAAGTAGATCCGGATTCCAACAATGGCTAGCGCGCCAGGCAATGGGGATATATATGTGAAAACAGATCAGTAAGTTCTGGATTCCAGAATTATGTTCTTGCAGGTGTTTATTCTGTTGATCGGTGCAACGATTACCACCCGGTTTAACAAGCTGTGGAAAAGCGTATAAAACGAACGCAATTGTTTTTTATCGGTTAAAATTATAGTGGTGAAAAGCTCAAAACGTCACGCACTTCATCGAAAGCCACCGTTGTGTCGATCACAGTAATATGATGAATGGTTATATAAACCTGATAGTGCTTGTTAATAATTTCCTGCATAGATAATAACTTCAATTATTGAATACGTACTCTTGTGGTTTGTCGTATTCTTGCCTGATTATTCCGTGCTAATATTTATTTATCCAATCAGTGTGAAATAAAAATGAATCTAACACGCAGACAATACCTCGCGATGATGAGTTCTTTAGGCTTGCTTGGCGGCAGTAGAGCATTGATGGCTGACAACATTGATGGGGTAGGACCAAATCGCGGAATTGCAGAGCGCGCCTTCAGAGGCAAACAGACTTGCACCAACTCGAATGTATTTGAATCTGACATTACCACCCGCATTTCCTCTCCTGATGATTTTGGCACTAACTCATGCAATATGATCGAGGACAGTTTTGAGGGGCCATACTTCACTTGTGCTCCATCAACCGGTAAGGATATTGCGATTGCTCAGGCCGGGCAGCCGCTTATCATCGCGATGCGGGTAGTTGACGGAAATTGCAATCCAATTGCGAATGCTGTTGTTGATATCTGGGCCTGTAACGCAGATGGTTACTACGCAGGTTATAGTAATGATCCCGATAAGCGACCGCCCATGGTAAGGGCGATTTTATTCGGGCATCTTAAGCCGGATACCGAAACGCGTTTTTGTCGTGGTGCTTTACGAACCGATGCTAATGGGATTGCCGAATTTAATACAGTCTACCCTGGCTTTTATTATGGGCAACCGATTCATGTGCACTTTAAAGCCCATGTTGATGGGAAAAATCTGCTAACGAGTCAGGCAAATTTCTCTGAGGAATGGAATGAACGTATAGTAAACTTGCCTCCATATAACAAAGCACGCTCTCTCAAGCGCAATACAAAGCAGGGCGGATTTCCTGAGATGGGCCTGTTGGAGCGTGGCGATCACTTAGTGGCGGTGTTAGATTTAGTCGTTCCGGGTTAATGTGTTGTTGTGTATTTACATTTTAAAATGCAAGTCAGCCAGTGTGTCGAGGAGTTCGGTTCTGTTCTAAATATTGGATCGTATACGCGGGCATTACACCAATTCGATAACCGATAACCGATAACCGATAACCGTCTTGATCCCCGGCTCATCTGGCTCGGGGAGGTTTGCAGTTCGATAGGCAACTACCTATCGCGATGAGGCTGAACAGCTTCGGACTTGCGCCAAACCAGAAATATGGCTATCGCTGCAATGATGGCAAAAGCCAAGCCTGCAACTGCAGCGATGGCTGGCCCGCCCATCAAGCCCATAAAGAGCGCGTCGTGACCGTTCATGAACATCATGGCAAAGCCGCCAATCATCACGAGATGACGTTGTCCGACAATAGCGCCGATTAGCGCGATGATGATCAGCGTTAATTGTCTGCCAAGGAATGCGCCTGCAGTCTCTCCAAGCGAAAGTGCATCACCTGTCAGCGTAGTGAGGCCGGGGTTCATTGTAGGGTTTACATAGGCCGGGATAGTGGCCGCTGCCATTGCAAGCGCCATCAGTCCGATCAAAATTCGTGGAACAAGATATTGTTTGTTGGAAAACATTTTTCATCCACCGGGAGGAGGTTGTGTCAATTGAAGTAGTTGCGTTGAAGGTGCGGGCGCAGGCGCTGCTGTTAGCTGAAGCAATCAGCGCCCACGACGTTGTCTAGAACTTGACAGTTAATGAGCCGCCATTCTCGCTAATCTTTGTGAGATCGGTACCCTCGCCAATAGTGATCAGAATACCGCCGTTCTCGAATGTATAGTCGGTGGCCAGACCATCGACGAAAGCGCCTTTGGAAGATATATTCGTTCCGGGTGATACCATTTCGACAGTGGCGGCGAAGTTCTCATCGGTGTTATCTGATAGCTCTGCTGAAGTCACTTCCTGATCAAATGCAAAGTAATAACGGTCAAAAGTACTGTCGTCATAAAGTGTGATTTGTAGCTTCTCAAGATTGGCAACCAGGGTCATGGTCACGCTATCGGTTGTGAAGTCCAGGTCGTAGACATGAAAAGCGAAGCCGGGTAATTCAACCTCGTCGGTAATCTCGACCGGACCTTTGGCATCAACGGTGAAAGGCACGCCGCCAGTGGCCTTTCCGTTCTCGAAGAAATTGACCGCCTGACTAACGGTTGCAGGGGTCTCTGCCGCGACAGTTCCGCTGGCAATGGCCGCGCCGGTGAAAAGGGCTGCACAGAGTATTGATTTCGACTTAATCATTAGAGTTATCTTCAGTAAATTGAAAGAGGAAAAACGCGATAAGGCGTCGTTACTAACGGTGATTTACCTGACTCTTAAGCTGTTTCAAGCCTGTGCCAAGGTACGACTGTCTGATAAGAGCCTGGGAATTTGCCCAATAGACTCCTTAAAGTCTACGCAGTGCTGCTTGCATCAACAATTGGCGCATTTCAGAAATGACTGTTCAGCCAAACAGAACTATAAGAGCTGGAATTACACCGCATAGTGGCGCGTTTACTTCAATCTATACAAAGCATCGGCTGCACCTGTAAGGCGTCTTGTTATTTTGGATCTTTCGAAACGAAGAAAAAACAGGTAAACAGGCCACCATTAAACTTCAATCGGGTGTCGGCTTAAGCTCGACCGTGAAGGTGTGTTGATCAGTAGTTTTAATGCTGCTATCGACTGAGTGATCAAGAAGGTCTCTGAAATTGTTTCCTGCAACGTCTTCAAATCTTGAGTCGACAGAGATCACCACCTTCGCATTCGTCCACTCATGGAGTGGCTCAAAACGCCAGGTTTTTTCATGATTTTCTACAGACACCGTGCCCGGAATAATCTGACGGTTTGTTGACAGGACTTTAATGCTGTTTTGTGAGAGTTGGTTATCAAAAGGGCGGTCAAACTTAATCACAAGCGGATCAAGGGTAAGAGATCTGGGGGGAGTGATCTGCCATGAGTCGGTAGATGGTATGGTCCGTAAAGCTTGTGATACCGAGAATACTTTCTCAAACCGGGGGGCCTGTGACATACCGTTAGCGCTTGGCCAGCCATCTTCTACAACAATCGAATAACGATTGTTTTCCTGCAACGCGGGTCCGAGATTCAAATTCTGCGACACTCCGCGCTTGATGCGACCGGGATCCATCAGCAGGGTAAGGCGCTTACGGTCTTCACTCCAGAGTTCCTGTTTAAACGCCATAAAGGCAGCGGTGTCGGTGGTACCTTTAGCGTCAACCAGTTTGATGAATTTTGTGGACAGATGTGGTTGCATTGGAGTGGAGAAATGAATGTAAAATCGCAGTGTATTCTCTGGAATGTCGTCAGCACTGGGATACATTGCGATAACTTCGGGGGCTGCGGTGGGAACTGCTGGCTGGATTATGAATTCCGTTAGCGTTGGTTCAGAGTACCCTGTGGCATGCCTGCCGCGGGACATCACTGTATAGTTCTGGCCTTCGATAAGATCAAACGCCGGGTCAAACGTTATGCCGGCGCCACTTGAAAGATAGCGACCAGCCATAGGAGAAATTCCTTCGCAGCATTTTTCGATGTTGCCAACAAACACCTTAAGAAATTCTGACGGATTGATAACGGCCGGCGTTGCCTGCAATTCAAGCAAGATGTTTGAGCTACGATGTTCGGGAATACTCAGGCTGCCCTGATCCGCCGGAGCAGCCGACAAAAAATTCCCCACGAAGAATCCGATCGCCAAAACAACTTTTGGTGGAGCGTTCTTCATGGGGAGATCCGCAGCTATTTTGACTTCTCAGTATGGTATTGCGGGAAATCATATTCAGCCACCAGGTTGTGAAACCGGTTGGGGAACATTTTAGGATTAGAATCCATATTCAGGCTGCCAGTAAACATATCGCGTGTTAGTGAAACGAAGTGACTATCGCTAAGCGCGTCAATATGCAGTGACATGCCGTCAAACATCACTGGCTTGCCGATGGGCCCGATAGGCATCGTTGGTGAAAGGTCCATTTGACCGCCGCGTGGCAAGTCATCTGCAGTATATACTTTGGCGTTATTCATACTGGCTACCGGAATAACCTGTGGCGACCGGCTGTTGCTGGTCAGGAAAAGCATTTCCTGACCTTGCATGGAATAAGCGACCATGTCGAGCGGCTGACCGTTGCCATAGTCTGAAATGGCGCGGCCGGTAATCTTTGCGCCATCAACAATTTCATCTAGTCCGATCAAAACAATAGGGCTGCAGGTATAGGCCGCGATGAGTTGCGTTTTGCCGTCAATCTCTTGAATACTCATGGCGCGGATTGGTGCACGTGTTTCGTTTTGGTCGTGAGACAGGTGGTAAATTTCAACACTGGCAGCACTCTGCTCACCGGTGAAAGGGTAGGGAATACGGCGCAAAGTGGACAAGAAGTTGTCAAAGCCAACGCCCGAGACGAAAAGCTCACCCTCATAGAATTCCATATCCATGATCGCTAAAGAACTGAGCGTGATATCCCCTTTGGCAAGGTCACGTGGCAACGGTGGCATTTTGCCCACGCCACGCGGTCTGAATTTAGTTTCCTGGTCAGGGTAATTTTCTAATGATTGCTTTTGGAAATCAAAGGTTGTCAAATCCAATAATTCGATTTCTGCGTCTTGTGTTATTTTCATAATCGCAGGTGCTGATTCAAAATTACCGATCCGCGTAACTGAAACATAAATCTCTGAAGTGACAGGATGAACTGCCATATCGTTAATCGAGAGCGCACTTGGAGACACACCCAATACAGCAGCAATCTTAATATCAATATCACCAATGTTGACAGGGCTCACTTGATCGGGTTTGTTCCCGGCTGTCATATCAAAGGCGTAAATCGCCCCGTTGTAATTATCACCCACAAACAATGTACCCGTGTCTGCGAAGTCCATCGTGCCTGCGAACTTCAAGTCAAGCCCGGCACCCTGAACCACATTTGCACTTATCATACTTGTGGCAAGCACTAGAGATGAGAGGGTTGTTTTTCCAAATTTAAGCATTAGAGCTCCTCAGTAATTTTGGGTGTCAACGCTGTTAAAGCTAACTTTCGAGATTCATGTCGAGGATATATCTGCGAATAGAATTCGACTATATGCTAAATTCCGACTTTGTTGATCCGTGAGACCGAATAATGATTGACCATCTTAAACAAATGGCCATTTTTGCTAAGGTACAGGAAAAAGGATCATTTAAGGCCGCAGCACAAGACCTGGGTCTGTCGCCATCGCGTATTAGCGAAACCGTTTCAGACCTTGAGCAACACCTTGGCGTTACACTATTTTACCGCACCACTCGGAAAATCACGCTGACGAACGAGGGCAATATTTTCTATGCCCGCGTTGTAGATATGCTGCGCAGTGCAGAAGCCGGGTTCGATGAACTGAGCGCACTGTCTGAAAACCCGGCCGGTGTCTTGCGGATATCGTTACCGGCGTTCATGGCTACCGGTCCTCTTTCCACGGCGATCGCAAACTTTGCGCGCCAATATCCGAATGTATCCCTTTCGGTGACTTACACAGATCGCAGCGTGGGACTTGTCGAGGATGGGCTCGATCTGAATATCCGTGTCGGATGGCTTGATGACAGTTCTATGATGTCTCGAAAACTGGCGACGGGTACACGCCTTCTTGTTGCGGGTGCGGAATACGCTAGCGTACGGGATATGCCGCAACGACCGTCTGATCTTAAGAGCTGGGATTGGATTCATTACCGGCAACGCGCTGATGCTACAGAGTTCATCTCTCCGACCGGTCAAACTGAAAAGGTGACTATCAAAGCTCAGCTTGAGATAGATAGCATCGACGCGCTTAATCATTTTGTGCATCAGAATCTCGGGGTGACAATCCTGCCGTCATACCTTGCATTGGCAGGTGTCGCATCCGGCAAATTGGTGCAGTTGTTGCCGGACTGGAAATTGCGCCCGTTAGGCATATACGCTGTGTGGCCGGACAGATGGCGTCGTGAGAGCCTGACGCTGCTACTCGTCCGGTTCCTGAGTGAACAAGAACTCTGTTAGATATATTTTGGTCTACCGCTACATCTCAATCGTCGATGTGGTGGTTGGAAAAGACCATGAGGTGGGCAGGCTGTTAACAGGTGCGGACGAAGACCGAAAAATTATAATGACACCAGTGCGCCAGGCAAAGCTGGCGTCAGATTGGAGGTGAAAGTCCTCTACGCGCAAAGGGCTAACCACCCGGCGCGGCTCCGAGTCATGGGCGGTTGCTCTCCTAAGAGTAATCGCTAAGCGTTGACAGGAGGACGTGTAGGCTCAGTATAGAGCTTCGAAATACAAGTCACAGGTGCCGACCTCGTTGGGTGGTAGGGAAGGCAACATGCTGTTAGCCGTTACGGTGAGGTTAACAGTGACCTGTCGGAGTCATAGACCTGATGCATGTATGGAAATCTGATGTCGGAACCGGGGAGATCCTGAGTCACAGTCAGGAAGAAAACAATGGTGAGAAAGTGAATAACATAATCGCTGCTGGTGACGCAGGAAGTCGGACGAGGCCATAGTAGTGATGAAGTAGACGAACAAAGGTGTGAAGATACCGGCGGAGTCAGTGGAGCGAGATAAAGTCGTCCAGCAAGCTCTGGTGTGGGTGTTGGAGTCGATATACGAAGTGGACTTCAAAGGCTTCAGCTATGGTTACCGTCCAAAGTGAAATCAACACAATGCGTTAGATGCACTGTACATGGCACTGACGGTGAAGAAAGTGAGCTACGTGTTCGAGACCGATATTCGCGGTTGCTACGATCATATCGATCAACAATGGCTGATGCGATTTCTGGAACATCGCATAGCAGACCGAGGATACTCAAGTTACTCAGGCGGTTGCTGCGAGCACGCGTCATCGAAGGCGGCCAATGGTCCAGTGGTGAGGAAGGGATAGCGTAAGGAGCGTCGCAGCTCTAATGTAGGTGCGCTACACCATCATTTTCGAAAATGCATCCTGCCTCGCTCTGTGCTGGCAATGTGATTTCTTGTCGATAGCAACTCGCGCTGTTGTAGTGAGTGCCTGTGATCTGGTTGATACCTACGGTAATAAGTACTCGCTAAGCGGAGTACGATCAGAAAAAAATATTATTATGCGATGTCGATATTTGCCCCGTTAAATTCGCTTCTGGCTTAGCTAACTCAACTATAACCTCGGGCTGAAGCACCTACGTGGGGGCATATTGTCTATACGCTAGCCATATGAGCTTTTCGCAAAACCAATGGTATGATAATTTTAATCCTAAAAAGCACAAAGAGGATGATATAAACCATGAGTGTTGACACAGTTAATATATGGCTGGGAAAGTTCGAGTCTTTTGAGCACTTCAATTTATTTTTGAAAGAGACTTACGATGAGAACGACGACGATGCTCCTATCAGTCAATTCGCTGCATCACAAAGTGAAACTTTCTATGATCACGATTGGCTTGAATACTATTACAGTAACAAAGGTCAAGGTGATCTTCTAAGAAATATACCCCAAATTTATCATCACGCAGTGAACATAAAGTTAAAAGAAAAAAGCATCTCAAACTCGAACGGAATTATTCTGTTCTATGATGAATGGTCGTCACCCATTGATAAAGTGGAAACACCAGAACTATGGCACTTAGGTCAATTTGATGAGGAATTTCTCAGAAATAGTCGCAACAAATATACACCTCAATCAATTCCAAGTGTGTTCTGGATTGACTTTCCACAAACATCAGATGACATAATTGCTTTAGAGAAGCAGGCTCAAAAGGATACTGCATCGATGATAAAATTAGGAATAATGGCTTTGTGCGGTGTCAATATGGTGAAAGACGAAAAACGACGGCAATCACTTTTTTCACAGGCAAATGCTTCACCTGTAATGACAAGAGAGGCTTTGTTAACCGTCGCAAATTCGGGTTATGCTGAAGCCTGGTTTGCGTTGTATAGCCATTGCGTTACAGAAGCAAGAGACCTGGCGAGCGATGATGAGCGAAGAGAGTATATCGAAAATGCTGTGAAGCTAGGATCGGACGAAGCAAAGTGTAGTCTCGCTAGAATGCTCATGTATGGTTGGGGAAGCGACTTATACGAAGAAGATTACGATAAAGCTGAAGAACTTCTTTTATCTATTTCCGACTTCAATAGCAGTGGGTTGTTACATATGCTGTATTGCTTGTATTCTTTGAAAAACGATGACAAAAATGCCTTTATCTGGAAGAAACGTGAAGCCGATACATACGGTGATAGCTGGGCAACCAATTACATTGCAGATGCTTATATTGAAGGAAACGGTATAGAAAAGAACTTAAATAAAGCTGCTAAATACCTCTATATAAATTTATGTCAAAATAAGCAGGAATCATTCGAAGAAACTGATCTTGAGCTACTTGAGCAGCTTTCCAATGATGAATTAAATGCCGGACGTTTATTAGCAAAAGAGTGGATTGAGCACAAAGGCGTTGCTATCGCAGCAGCTCGGGGAAGACTTGCGCATTTTTCGGGAGAGGAGTATGACCCATTTGAAATTTACCTGAAAGAATTCAGGTAACAGGTCACTCTTCGAAAATTCCTATGACGATTAAAAGTACGCAACACCCTCTTTCGAAAAATAACCGCGAGATTTGATTGGCCGGATCATCCAATAATATTTTAAGTGTTTGTGCTGTGCCCACGCTGTGGAACTGATTATTTTCTGTGGCGAAAACCAGGGAGGATAGCTGGGATTGTCGCATCAGCTTACTGACACTGGTAGTTGTAGAACGTTATGAACTGTAGTTCAATATCTCACCATAGTACCTCTGTTTTTGTAGTGCTTCTGCAATCATTGCAAATGTGACTTTATACACTCGAATGGCAGGCTGTTCCTAGTCAGTCTTTAAGGCAGCAGCCAACGGACAACCCTGCGGCCTTTCAGTGCCGCTGCGATAATCATTCAATAACTGTTTGGACCGCTTAGCCAATTGTTTTCGGACTTCGCGGCGCTGGCCTTTGACACGTGGAATAACCATGTCGTCATAGGCTGTAGTCTGATGCCGCATCCAGGCAATTGTTGCCGCTTCTGCGCGTTGCTCGATCGAAATCCGTTTGGTGCGTGCTACCGTGCCACTGCCAACCGGGGTGGCATGGTCAGCGATTTGTTTGGCCATATCCTTGGCGAGTGCTGCGTAGACGGGCGCGAAGGATAAATACTGACGCACCGAGCGTTCAAAATCAGCCGCGTAGGCCACTTGTACTTTTTCGCGCCGCTTTCGACCGGCATCGAGCTTTTTTTGGTACGACGGATCGAGGCGTTCTTGCGCAAGCTCTGCGCGAAGTGCTGCGATTCTATCAGCAGGGGCCCAAATACCTTTCGAAAACAGCCGCCGGCCTTTTTTTTCTTTCATGGTCCAGCTTGGGCCATCTTTCTTAATGCGTCGGCTCATCGCCGCATCGCCGGGTTCAAGCAGCGCCCAGGAATCGGGTATTTTTATTGTTTCCCCTTTGGCATTAACAACATGTCCAGGTGTAGAGGAAGGGCTAACATCTAACGTCTCAATACTCATCGATCCCATCACTATTTTTGCATAACACAACCAACGCATGACCAGGGTTGTCTCTAGTCATCCAGCACAAGTCTAAAGTATCAAGGGGGAAGCCGGCAATGATGGCGAAGAATAGGTTCTCATTGGAGTGGTGTGGGGCTAGTGAGTGCTATCAAATAGTGTAGTCAGATGATGGCTTGTCATTTTTTCTGTAACAAGGCATCGGCTCGCAGGTAATGGTCAATTTTCATATTATAGGCCCGTTTCAAGAGCTGTAACGCGGTTGCAGGATAAATGCCTGGTTCCTGCAGGGGCAACTGAGTAAAGTGTCGTAGACATCGAAGCTGAATGAATTACTAATCAACTTGACGTATTAAGGTTGAAAATCAATCACTTTGCTCAGTAGACTCTTCTGATCATACTGATACCGTACACCATGGCGGTTCAACTCAGCGGCACCGCCCTAATACCGCACGGAGCCAGGGGCGGCATTGCTTTTCGTTGAAGGACTACTTACAGGGCGGGATGTTGATATGATGGTGTTAACTCTCGCAATTTCCAGATCACACTATGGCTTTCGGGCTTTTTAACAAACAACCTGTCATTGATCCTTCCTCGTCCGAGTGGATTTTCGAAGCCTATGGCTGGGCGCTGCAGAATTTCGATGCTGACTTGTTTTATTCCGATACCGTACTGGTGCACCCAACTAACGAGTTTTTTCCAGGCGCGGTGAACAGTGTGCATGGCATGGCGGAGTCTATCTTTGAGCGCGTCAAGGTCTATGCCGGCATCAGTCACTGGCCAACACTGGTGCAGGATCAGAATATGTGCCGGTTAACTGAATCTCAACAAGTCCGGATTCAGGGGGCAATGCGCGGGCCTGAGGGGATTGCGGACGAGTCAGTTGAAGACAGCCAACGACTGGTTATCCCGTATAACCCGCAGCAGATCAATAATCCCGAGGGGATGATTGCTACCTATGCCCATATACTGTCGCATCACATGGGGCGGATGGTGAAAACCCCACCGCCAGGTGGTATTGATTACTGGCCTCAGGCTACCGAGCTGTTAGCAGTATTTCTCGGGTTCGGGTTTATGTTTGCCAATAGTGCCTACAATTTTCGGGGTGGTTGTGGCAGTTGTTATAACCCGTACGCGCAGCGTGATGCCTATCTCTCGGAAGCGGAAGCCACCTATGCATTGGCGTTGTTCTGTATTTTGAAAGGTATTCCTAAGTCTGACGTGACGCCTCATTTAAAAAGGCACCTGCGTGGTACCTACCGTAAATCAATTAAGGAGATTTCGGAAAAAGTGCAGGAGGTTGATCACCTTAAAAAGATACAGCTTGAGCTCAACTTATAAGTGCAAATAGTTTTATATTGACATCTTAATTGGTGCTTATTTTTGATTTTGGGTTAGATATTATCAGAGGGGTTTGTTCACTCTGATATCTTTGTTGCGATCCTCAAAGGGCGGGAATCCATAAAGTTATAGATTCATCGCTATTTTGTTGGCGAAGCTTAGACTTGTGTTGTGAACAAAGCGAGGGTCTTTGTTTTATTGCTTTGCAGACTATCTCTCATAGCATCGTCAATGAATCGTATAGCAACTGAGTCATCGGTTAGTTATTTATAGTGAAATTTGGCGGAGGACTAGAGGACACAGTGATCCTCCAGGATTCTTCTTGATGTGGGCAACTGTCGAGTGCATAGCGTCATGAAGCAGACGATAGTTAACGCTGGACCATAAGCGTGGACGGTTAAAGGTGCTTGCTCAATTGCATTCGGCACGGCTTGTCATGAACGCCGACCGGTCAGCCTTGCCGACTATGTCTCGCACAAAGGCTGCCGTTCGGGGTATTCGCTGCTAATTACATCCGGAAAACTTTTACAATTGACAGATCCATCACAGGTAACTCGTAACTAAAGACGCTTGTTATTCCGTACTTACACATCATTGTGCGCTAACTTGAAAATGCCAACTCGGAAAACAATAACTGCTACCTTGGCAGAATGGCTACTGGACCAATTTCACCCACTAAACAGGATTTTTCAGCGGTAAACGGAGGAGCATCACCGGTCTCCTCGATGGCGTTCTTCATGATTATTCCAAGATCGGATAGTACTATTTCTGAGTTGATCAAAGCATCTTCTCTGCTGTCACCTATGACTACAATGAATATACCTTCTTTCAACACACCTAAATAATGTGCACGCGCGATGCGACCTTCGTTAGCATGTTGCTGTAGGTTAATAATCCAGTCGGGGAATGCAGCTTCGAATAGTTTATTGCTGATATGGTTATCTTGCCCGGGTGGTGTGCCGCAACGAATTAGCACACTTCCCTCGGCAAAAGACATTTCGGCTGCCTCGTCTGCCAATACAATAGACAGGGGAATATAAATCAATATAGTTATAATTATATTTGTAATTTTCATTTACTTGGCTCTCTGTTTTCGTCCGGAGTGGATTGAATCACTTTTCACACTTTTCATAGATTCAGATCGTTTATATAGTAAAAACGTGGGTCTCTGACGGGCACCACGCTCAGTGTTAACAGTTACCATTTGCCGTTGCTGTTAGCCCAGTCTTCTTTAGCGGGAATCACTTGTTGTGTATCCCAATGCTCGATAATTAGACCATCTTCAATTCGAAATAAGTCATAAAAGGCAGTTGATAAACCCGTTTTTGGGTCTGGATAACCTTCTGACATAGTGAGCACATAATTTCCTTGAGCGTAGATGTACTCTGATGATTTGTAATATTTGAAACCTTCATCGAAAGAAGCCATCCAGTCTGTACCATTAGGAACTCCAGGGCTGTGTTGTAGGTATTCTGGAGAAAAATAATCGCTACGCTTTGACCAATTGCCCTCCATCAATACATCCTTGACCATTTTGGACACAAGTTTTTTGTGCTTGTGTTTCTTCATTAGATTAATTGGTTTTTTAAGGTGATTTACTTGAGTATTACCATTCGCTATATCAATAACAGGGTCAGATACATTAATCATATTATCCCAATGTTCCACCATTTTCCGATGCTTAAAACGAAAAACATCAAACACAACCTGGTCTGAGTTGGAACCCACAAATTTGCCCCAAGCACCGCCATAAGTTGATAATGCAATCACGATGTCACCGTCTTCCATTAGGAAATGATTGTCTACTGTTACGCCTGTGGGCGTACCAGTAAAAAATGCGCCTACAGCCTCCTTACCATCCTTCATTCCAAGATTATGTTGAACATATTCTTTACCACTGTAGTAGTCCAAACCCTCCACTGATCCGGTCTTTACATCATCAAATACTTTTAATACTAAGTCGGCGTTCGATTTGTTTGCACTGACATTAGCCGTCACAAACAGTAAAGCTGTGCATAACACGGCCCCAGTTTTTACAAATGAAATTCTCATACATTGTCTCCTAATAGAAATTATATTAAACGTCTTTATTCAAGCTGCTAACAGGCAACTCTCACCGGTGGCACGATATGAGAATCTATTTCTTATAACGATACCCAATGAAACTCAGCACGTCCTTTGCACCATAGCGCGGGTACTTTTTAAGAATTTCTGCGGTGGCACTATCACCATCGGTATTATCCGAAATCACCGTATTTTGAAAATTCAAATATGCGATCGCGTCATCAATCACACCTGGCGCTCCTGGAAGGCCATGGCCAGAGCCAAACACCTTGATTCCTTCAAGTTTTTGCATATCCTTCAATGCGGCAAGCCAGTTCTCGCTATTATTGATTGGAAAAGTATGGGCATTGGCGTAGAGCAGGTCCTGCGCTACATAGAGGCCTGCTTCTGGAATATGAATGGTCAATTCTGCTGCTGATTCTGCATCCAACACTTGACCAATCTGCACTTCAAGCCCATCCCAGGTATCAGATCCTGTTTTCAGACCACCAACTGGCAGCACAACTTCAGTTTTATCTTTCAGTGCTTCTTTGCGGGCTTGATAGGTTTTTGTTGCAGTTTTTGCCTCGGCCAGAACTTCGTCAGATGTAATAAACTCAATACCGGGAAATTGCACGGCACCAAATAGGTGGTCCGGGTGTGAATGCGAAAGATAGATCCTTTTGATTGGTTTACCCAGACTATCAACGTAGGCTTTGAATTCGCTAGCCAGCGTCTGAAAAAACTGCGTGTCAACCAGGTGTAGCTCATTTGTAGTTTCTATGACATGCGAATTCACCATGCCGGAGTACTCAGGGGAGGTGTAGGTATGCAGTGTTACCGGGCCGAGTTGATGTATTGAAATCAGACCTTCTTTTGGCGTTCCATTGTGGGTTCCAGCTTGCGCGACATGTCCTACTGTAGCAAATCCTGTACTAATTGCTCCAAGACCGACAGCAGCTTTTATCATGCTGCGACGATTAAGGTGTGTATCTTTCATTCTGTATTTCCTTCAACTGTTAGTCGGTATTTGTTTGTAGTCAATGTATATGCATACGCTGTCTTGCCGCTTGGAGCTGACACAGCTTGTGCAAATTTTTGATAAAAGCTGCCACGCGTTCGGCAACAAGAATTGCTGGCCCCATCGTGTGTCCTGAAACAAGCTCCGATGCCTTTAACGCGACTTTGTGCGTCAAGAGCAGCGGTATCGTCGCCGTCCGCACCCATGCGAACAGAACCGGCAGGGTGATAGATAGACTCGCCGGTGTTGCGGATATGTGCCTCACGCTGTGCATTTTTTGCATCCACCGAAACAGTCAAGGTCGATATATAGGTAAGGGGAGACAGTGCTTTGGTGCCCACTTGCGCAAGCGCCAAACGAAGGCCCTTAATAGCGTTGCCACATCGTCTGGATTCGACAGATTTTTGGTTGTTGGTGTCCACATGCCGCCGACACCTGCGCCGAATTCGCAAGTCTCGACGTTGTTTTTCGGACCAGTTCCGAATCAATACGCTAGTATCCGGGGATTCGGAAAGATGCGCGGCTAGCACCGAGCTAGCGGTGCGGCCACCGATCAGGAGATAGTCGAAATTTGTTTTAGCTATTTTGCTTTCACTGCTAGCGGTGATTGTCTGACTGAGGGTAGGTGCTGACTCCAAAGTTGCTGCGGCACCGGCTGCCGTCGTAGAACTAAAAGTACGACGCGAAACACTTTTATCGTTATCAGTGGTCACGATCAAAAATCCTTCAGAATTTTCCGGAATTTGCCCATTCACTTTTGGGGGGGATTGGTTCAAAGTTATCCCAATGCTCCACGATCTTCCCTTCGTCAGTTCGGAATAAATCGACCTGACAAAGGTCTTGCCTGCCTTGGCGGGCTCGATTGAGAGTTGCAACGAAATTACCCTCCGCCACTGTCATAAAGCACTCTTGATAACTGAGTGGACAGTCGATCGCCCCGTAGAAATCGACGAAGGATTCCAAACCATCGCTCTTGTTAGGATTGTGCTCGTGGTACGTGGCTGTACTGATAAAGTTGTCGGCACTTGAAAGATCGCGCCCGATCAGGCAGGTATTGACGAAATCGACAACGAGCTTTCTATTTTTCACAGTATTAGGGAAATCCGATATTTCAGTCGGACCATCAAACTGTGTGCGTCCATAGGGGTTGGGAGGAGTCACCTCAGCTATAACGTCCCAATGCTCGACAATTTTGCCATCCTCGTCACTGTCAAAAAAGTCGGTGGTGTGCCATTCTGCAGCACCGTTGCTGAGATTTTGATACACCTGTACAAAAACAAGTGGCCCATCTTGCAAGGAACGTACGACCTTGAATTCGCGTATCGGGTTGCGTTCGATAAAAGGTTCAAATGAGGAAATGAAGCCCTGTTGACCGTCGGGAACACCGGTTGAATGTTGTGTGTAACGATCACCTGTATAATTTTTCACGGCCTCTCTTGGTCGGCCGTTTTGAATACCGTCCATATATAAACCGATTGCATTATCTTTGGCTGTTCTCATACTTAAGACTCTATGTTTAATTGAGCAAAACGGTTATTTATTTGTGTTGACCACAGCAATTGAAGATTTTGGAAGAAGCAAGGCACTTCGAACAGCCCTTCGTGCATTCGACCGATACGCAGACTCTGTTAAAACGGTTGTTCGAATTTCCGGCTTATCGATTTGCGTACGGTTTATAGCAATAGCTCAACAATATTATTAACCTATACGGTTAACTCATCTAGACAGGCTAGATATTTCCTGACCGAGAGTCCCAGATTAGACAATTATTTATAGGCGGTATATACGAAACTATGAAACACAATATTCGGAAATCAGAACATGCTTAACGACTACCGGGCTCTCGCAATATTTCTAGCAGTTGCTGAATCTGGTAGCTTCACCAAAGCTGGAAAGTCATTAAAACTGTCTACATCAGTTATCAGTCAAAACATTTCGAAACTAGAAAAAGAAACTGGGGCATCTTTGTTTTTCAGGTCACCCAGGGCTGTAACAATCACTGCGACTGGCTTATCAGTCCTGGAGATAGCCCGAGAAATGGTGGATGCCGGCAATCGAGCCATTGATATTCTCGCCGATCAATCTGAACAACTATTAGGGTCGCTGAGCATTACGTTGCCGGCATTTGGAAGCCATACGCCATTGCACAAATTGATTTGGGAGTTCAGTAAAATGCATCCTGCAGTCGATGTCTCTGTAAGTAGTACAGACCGACAGGAGGATATTGTGAAAGAGGGGTTTGATGTTGCGATCAGGCTTGGTGAACTCACCAACAGCAGCCTGAAGTGTCGCAGAGTGGCAGACTTTTCACGCACCCTTGTTGCATCACCTGGTTATCTTGCAAAGGTTGGCTCGGTTTGTTCAATCAGCGATCTAAAGAATTGCGATTTTGTTTCGATATCACTTATCTCGAACATTATTACTTTGAACAAAGGAGAGGACCAAATCACATTTGAACCGGAAAATATACGGATTGTAGTGGATTCAATCTCCACCGCTAAATGTGCGATCCTTGAAGGGCTCGGTGTGCAGCATCTTCCTTCAAGTGAAGTGGAAAGGGAGCTTGAATCCGGTGAGTTGGTTCACGTTCTCCCCAGTTGGGCGCCACCGATACTCGGTGTATACGCAGTGTGGTCGGAGACAGGTCATTCAAAACGCGCAACACGTACTTTTATAGACTATTTGGTTCAAATAGAAAAAAAATAGCGACCGTAAAGTCGTGGCTCTTGTAATAAGAATATGTTGCGTCGAAGAGCAGCAAGTCTTTATATCTGCTGCGAACACCAAGAGGGGATACTCCGCGTGCAATGCACCCTATGACTGGCGTTTACACACAGCACCACAACCAAAACAAGGAAAGAATACAGGTGGCCCGTTATTTCGTGAGCGCTACACAAATTATATTTATAGCTACACAGCTAGATCATTCTTGTAGGAGGATTACTGTTTTAGAAAGTAATCTGTGTCGAAGCCTCCAGTAATTAATCTCACTTGATCCCACGCTGTTCTACCAATGCGTTTCAATCTGTGTCCGCAAGTCGAGGGTGTCGTTTTAGAAAAAAACGACCTATAGAGTTCTGTTCTTTGGCACGTCAAATATTGATCTGCACGATTCGCAGTCAGCGCTGTGACGTTCAATGCCGATATCTTTCAAGCTTTGTTCACTTAGGGTCCTGAGTTCCATGCGCTCGTGTTGTACCTGAATGGCCAGCTTTACTTTAAGGGCGGTTGTGCGACCAATATCAGTAAGGCGATCGACAAGTTTTTTGTGGGTATCGTTAACAGATAGCGAGTCTATTTGAGATTCTGTGGTGGCAATCATCTGCACATTCCTTGTGTGTTTGTTAATGGTCGTGGTGCTTCCACGATTACCGCAGAGTAAGTGGAGCCGTCCCTGGCAACTACTTCCCTGACTCAAGCCATCCGGTTTGCGATGGCTTGAGTCAATAATCGGCCATCTGGTTACTACACTCAACCTTAAAGGGTGCGCATTTGTGATTTTTGCCACATATGTGGTGCCACGCACTACTTCGACAGGTCTTTTCAAATAGAGTGGAAACGGCCTAGCACTGATTGTTTTTCAGCGCGAAAACCATGGCGGATAAGTTGCATTTCTGCGTGATTCTGATGTGGGATTGTTGTGTAGCAATACTGCGAAAAAGCTATAAAACAGAAAATAGTGGCATTCGGTCATTCAATTCAAAGCGAGTAGCCCATTTACTTGGGACAATATTTTTACGGAAACTTGACACGTAATGTCTAATGGGTCCAAGGGTTTGACTCCCAAGCTGCGAAGCGGGGGTGGGGCATATCCTGCATTTTAGTCCAGCGTTCGGACTGGATCAGTCGATGATAACTACAGCATTAGAGTGGCCGCTGCGGCTGTCAGTGTTGGACATTTAGCGATAACAATCGTGAGTTCAGTGGCTTATTTGTCGGCCGACACCATACGATGAACTTAATGTAGAGTAATGATACGCAGCGAGCAGGCAATGGGGGAAGCTTCGCACGCGATTGCTGCCGGGTATCAAGTTTCTGTCAGGCGTATTGTTGGTTTTGGATAGGCATGAATGGCTTTGTCAAGCGGTGAACCTGGCTCTGCGTATTCTTCCAAAGCAATATTTAAACGAGCTGCTTCAGCGGCATCGCGAAGAGATGTCACTCCGTCAGCAACCCCTCCGGGGTGACCCATAATCCCGCCACCTGCACACAATATGAAATCATCGTTGCCGAGTATTTTACGTGATGGATCAAACTGCCAAATGGTTTGTGCAGATGAATAGACCGGCATGGCGAGTTGCTCTGCGCCGCCGTTCTTGCATATCGGGCGCTGAACGGATCGTGCAGCTTCAGCGACCACCGTATCGTTTTCGGAGAATTTGTTGGCCAGGCCGTTGACATGAAGATGATCAGCACCGGCAAGGCGCCAAAGCTTTTGCATAACATCAAAGCTGATACCTATATCAGCGGAACGTGACAACAGCCCCCAACCGGCACGATGCCCGTGTATAGGAACCGTACTGTGATCACGTACAGCACGTAATCCGGGTAGACCGATTGAATGCATGCAGACCATCGCACAGTTGGCTCCAACCGTTTGCATGTGGTCAAGGTTGCGCCACATCTGATCGATCTCATCGGTGATGTTGACCGCATAGAGGACATGTTTTCCGGTCTTGTCTGCATGCGCATTAATGACACGCATGACTGCGTCCAGGCGTTCTTTAAACGGACAGGACGGGCCATTGGCTTGCAGCTCATCGTCTTTGATAAAGTCAATGCCTGCTTCTACCAGTGTTCTGGCTAAATCTGCTGTTGCTGATGGATCAAGGCCGATACTGGGTTTGATAATGGTGCCTATCAGCGGACCACCGTGACCCTGCATCACCTCGCGTGTGCCGGCCGCGCCAAATTGCGGGCCCGGATGATGTGTGGCGTAATCTGCTGGCAGGTCAATACTGACCAATCGAATGGCTGATAGCTCCGCGAGTTCGAACAGGTTACCCGCAAGGGTGGATAAAAGGTTTGGCAGAGACAGCCCGAAATTGCCCAATGGCCAGCTCACGGTGACGAGCCCGCGTGCATAGGTGTCACCGGTTTTGCGGCACGCAAGTGAGGGCGTTTTCGAACTATCGGTTTGAGTGACTGATTCAACTCTTGCGGCAGATCGCTCTCGCAGTTCGTCTGTTTCGGCAGCCAGCTTGATGAAGGTGCCGGTCGATTGCTCGCCCGCCAACACGGCTGCGGCATGGGCCAGGCCTACCGGCGTTTCGATATCATAAGTTGCAAGTATGCGGGTCGAATGATTGTTCATCTGGCGCCACCTCCGTCACGGATCCATCCAAAGTAATCGGGGCTTCCCATCTGGCCGCCCTTTAATGCCAACTCTACACCGTCCATTGGTCCTTCTGCGTGCACTTTGGAAAGCGATGCGCCTGCGATGGTGGGTGCCAGTGCTGACAAAGCGAAAATACCGAGTTGTCTTGTAACGTAGCCTGCGGTATCTCCACCTGATACAACAGCTCGTCTGACGTTGCTCTGTTTCAAAACGCTATGCAGTATTTTTCCTAGTGCTGTTCCAATGGTCTTGTTGATGTCTGACATGTCATAGCCTGCATATGCAGCGGCTTTATGCAATTGACTCACTGCGGGGTCATCCGGACCCTCTGCAGTAAATACAAGGGGATCAATATTTTTATTTATGGCTGTTAAGCTTTTGTTTACTACGCGTGTGATTTCAGTTTCTAATTCAGCTGCATCAGAACATGCTTTTGTAACATCAAATCGAATGGTTGCAAAACCATTGTTGCGTGACCATTCAATCTGTTCGGCGGTAGTCGGGGATACAGAGCCTGAAACGGTTACCATACCAGCTGATTTTCCAGCACTGCCCGGCGGTGATTGCTCTGCCAACGCACCGGTTTCAATCCAGTGGCGCACTAAAGCGAACTCTACCCCTTGAGAACCTACAACAAATCGATTGGTATCTCTGCTTCCCCATAGCATGCGACCTGCTGCAGTTTCACTGGTGCTGTCATTGCAGTCGATTGTGAATACTGAAATTTTGTCTGAAGCTTGTGCTAGAGCCGGGGGGCGATCAGCTTTGATATCTTCCAGAGACCAGAGTGAGGTTTGCAGTCTGTGCGACTGGGCTGATATATGCAGCGCCACATCTGACTCTGTCATTGGCGTTACCGGGTGGCGCGCCATCACCGGGTGGCGGTCCAGACGGAATACGTCGTTACCCAAAGCTGCGAATAGATGCCCGAACATTTGATAGCGACGCATTTGCGGAGCCGCCACGAGTACAGGTACCGCTTCGAGTGTAAGCAGGTCGGCTGCTATCTCTATGACGCGCCCGATAGATCCGGAAGTTGGAGAAGAGTCTAACGTGGTACATATTTTATAGTGTATGAGTTGTGGAGCAAGCGCCTGCAATGATTGAAAAATCGATGGCAGATGCTTGTCCATCCACTCGGGAGATTGCGCGCGTGCTGTTGATGCAACGCCAATAGCTTGTAAGTGCGGGTAGCGTGAAAGCTGCGCTCTGGTTGGCACATCCAGAAACAGCATGGCGGTAACGCCCGCAAAGGACAGAACTTCCAGTACTGCAGCAGCGCCGGTAAAGTCATCTGCGTACCAGGTGAGAAGCAGATTGTCGGGTCTTGAGGTCAATCTAGTTCCCTATGCTTTTGGTGCCGCTTCACGCAACGTTTCACGATCTTCTTCTGACCAGTTATAAACCGCTTACACCTTCGCTAGAGAAGCCAGAGCCACTTTACGAAGGTCTTACGGGTAATTGCTTTAACCTTGGTTTGATCAGTATGTATACTTAGTATGTCATCATACCAGTTAGCACTTCAACCAGAACGGACCTTACGAATGACGAAATTAGCTTTGTTTGGCGCAGGCGGTAAAATGGGTTTACGACTATCGCGTAATCTCGATGCCTCAGATTTTGAAACGGCCCATGTAGAGGTATCCGAAGAGGGGCGAAAGCAGCTTAAAGCTCAATTGGGCCATAACTGCCAGGAGCCGGCAGCGGCGCTTGATGGTGCGAAGGTCGTCGTACTGGCGGTTCCTGATACGGTCATCGGTAAAGTGGCGGAGTCCATTATTGATATGGTGCCGTCGGGTGCGATTGTTATGTGTCTGGATGCAGCGGCACCTTTCGCAGGGCATCTTCCAAAGCGTGATGACATCACTTACTTCGTTAGTCATCCCTGTCACCCGCCTATCTTTAATGATGAAAACACGACAGAAGAGCGTAAAGATTATTTCGGTGGTGTTGCTGCAACTCAGGGCATTGTCAACGCACTTATGCAAGGGCCGGATGAAGACTACGCGTTAGGTGAGAAAGTCGGTAAGACTATTTTTGCGCCGGTGGCCAGGTCACATCGAGTGACTGTTGAGCAGATGGCTTTACTGGAGCCGGGTTTATCAGAAACCGTGTGCGCATCGCTGCTGGACATCATGAGAGAAGCCATGGATGAAGTAGTCGATCGTGGTGTGCCAAAAGAGGCAGCGAGAGATTTCTTACTTGGTCACATGAACATACTGGGCGCTGTTATCTTCGGGCAGGTTGACGGTGTTTTTTCTGATGCCTGCAACAAAGCCATTGAATTTGGCAAACCGGTGCTAATGAAAGACGATTGGAAGCGCGTTTTCGAACCTGATGAAATTGCTGCCAGCATTGAACGGATAACTTAGACTGTGCGTTGTGTTACGAGCAGATGTACTGTTTGAAACAAGAACCGTAGAGGCATCAGCGTGCAGAGGCTCTGATTCGTGTATTTGGTTGATGCGCTTTGCGCCTATGTTTCCTTACGTAGGCCTGATCCACTTGTTGAGTAATGGTCTGTTAAATGCAGAAAGTATCGCGATTATTGCTGATCATATGTCAGATATTTTAATCATACTTGCGTGAGATGCCGAGCGGTACGCCGCTTCAACCAATGCCAGCGTCTTTAGATTGTCTGCACCGGAGGTCTGTGGCTCTGTTCCGGTAGAGATACTATCGACAAAATGCTGTTGAATAGATTGCACACTCTCTTGAATATTGTGCCATGGCTTTTCTGCCCAGGAAAGCAGCGGGGGAGAAACATCTGAACGGGTCTCAGCGGTACTTTGTACAGTCAATTGATAGCCGGCGTCTAGCCGAAGTGTTCCACTTACGCAGTCTATTTCAAGCAGTGTTTGTGGAAACGTCTCCGGCATGCGTTTGGTGGCGTAGGAGCAATCGACCACACTTGTGGCACCGCCAAGGTGTTGCAGCAGTATGGTGGCGACATCCTCACCTTGTATGTCTGGATTGATGCGTTTGGTTGTCGCAGCGAGATGTTTTACGTCGCCTGCAAAGGCGCGTGCAATATCCAGAATATGAATGCCGAGATCTTCGATAATGAAACGTTTGCCTTCTGCTAAGTAAGGTTGCCCGGTGAACACATCATAGCCGGACCGAAAGCTAATACGGCAGAAGAAAGGATCACCTATCGCACCGGATTTAACCACATGAAGGGCTGCTTGAACGGGTGACTGCCAACGGAAGTTTTCATGCACCATAAGCGTTTTTTCAGCCAACTGCGCAGCGGCTACCATAGCCCGTGCGTCTTCCATGTTTTCGGCAAACGGTTTCTGGCAAATGATGTGGACACCCGCCGCAGCCGCCATTTCAACTAATGAACGATGGCTACTGACAGTGGTCGCGATATCAATGAAATCGAACCTGCCTTGTGCGAGCATTGCGGCGGCGTCGTTGTAAGTTCGTGTGATATCGAAGGCCTGCGCGGTGGTTTGTAAGCGGGTGTTGTCCGAATCACATAAAGCGACAATGTCAACTCCTTCAATGTCGCGCCAGGCGTGCAGATGGTTCTGCGCGAAAAAACCGCAACCGATAAGAGCGCCTTTCATTTTTGCTTCCTTAATTACGAATTGCTATGTAAACGCTCGAAAGCGTAGGATGATAATAATACGACAATTGCAAAGAGATTCGCCAGCGATGACCAATAATACGTCCGACGCCATAAAGCTCTACGGCACAGACGAGTTTGTACAACCGATGCGTACACTAACGGCAGGCCCGCTCACCTGTCAGTTTGATCAGGGCGCGCTGCGCTTCATCAAAATATACAGCAAAGAGGCGATAAGAAATATTGCTTTTGTGGTACGAGACAAAGACTGGGGTACCTACATGCCCGCACTAAGCAATGTGCTCATCGATCAGCAAAGCGACGCATTTACTGTTTCCTTCGATGCCGTATGTAATGACGAACTGCAGGAGATTCGCTATAAAGCGAAAATCATCGGTAGCGCTGATGGTTCTTTGTCCTTTACTGGTGATTACACCGCTGTCACAGAGTTTATAACTAATCGCACAGGGTTTGTGGTTTTGCACCCTTTAGCAGGTGTTGCGGGGCATTCTGTTACGGTTACCCGTCCAAACGGTGCTATTGAACAAGCTGAATTTCCAGAGCTTGTTGACCCGATACAACCCATCAAAAATATCAGAGCGCTGACTCACGAAGTGCTTCCTGGTGTGAGTGTCTGTTGCCACATGACTGGCGATACCTATGAAATGGAAGATCAACGTCAGTGGAACGATGCATCTTATAAAACCTATGTGCGGCCACTAGCGCAGCCATGGCCTTATACCGTGGCAGCGTCAGAGTCACATCAGCAGTCTGTAAAACTGACCCTTTTGGAAAACACTGAGCTGATTGAAAGTTCAGCACTAAGTAAAGATTCCAGGCCTGGCGTTGTAACCGTAAGAAAATCTGACAATCCTGAACGCATGCCGTCTATCGGGCTGGGTCTGGAGCCGCAACATTTAGCAGGTGCAGCTGCCTGCCAACACCTGATAAGAAAGTTAGCGCCCCGGCAACTGGTCGTATGGCATGAATCAGCAAGACACAACACAGAGCACCTCAGGCAAGCTGCCAGTCTGGGGCAGGGCATGCAGATAGAATTCGAACTACAAGCAGTGATTCCTGATAACGATTATAAGTCAGAGATAAACGAGCTGGCCAATCAGTGCCGTGATGCAGGCCTGACAGTGAGTGCTATCAACGTTGCGCCGGCTATGTATCTGAAGTCCATCATGCCTGGGCCATCTTGGCCTGACGTGACTGACCTTGCTCACATCTATGCAGAGGTTCGTAAGCGATTCCCGGGAGTTAAAGTAGGAGGGGGTATGCTGTCATTTTTTACGGAGCTTAACCGGCATCGCCCGCCTGCCGAACAGCTGGATTACATATCACATGCCAGCAATACCATTACACACGCCAGTGATGATATTTCGGTGACAGAAAATCTTGAAGCAATCCCCTATATTGTGAAAACCTGTTGTGCGTTTGCAAACGGTAAACCGTATCACGTAGGGCCAAGCTCTATTGCCATGCGTTTTAATCCTTATGGTTCGAAAGTCATGGATAACACCGGTAATAAACGAATCGCCATGGCACGTATGGATCCACGTCAACGCGGCCTTGTGAATAGCGCCTGGACGACTGGCTATATTGCACATATGGTTCGCGGCGGGATCAGTTGCATTAACCTGCATGCGCCCACTGGTGAATTCGGGATATTCAACTACCAGGAAGAATGGCCCAGGCCCGGGTTTGATGATTCGTCAAAACAGGTGTTTCCCGTTTATCACGTCATAGCAGGGTTCGCACAAGCGACAGGTAAGCCACAACTGCTTACGCAGTCAACAATGAGTCGTGAGATTGAAGCAGTTGCTTATGAAGACGAAGGCAAGTGGGTCGTTTGGATGGTTAATCTTACCTGTGATTCACATATGGTCCAGCTGTCAGGTCTGAATAACCGTGAGGCAAAAGTAGCAACGTTGTCGGTGGATACATTTGATCACTGCACGGCTAAAAGTGATGGGTTTGAACAGACAACGGTTGAGGTTAATTTAGAGGAAGTTGAACTCGGCCCGTACAGCGTGGTTAAAATTACTACACAGGCATCATAAATTTTCTATGAAGCTGAGCCTCAAGCATGATCACTGCTGTCAGTGAGAAGTCGATCGGCAGTGACATTCCTGCCGATGTTTCAAGTGCTTGTACCCGAAGATTTAAGTAACCTGATTACAGGCACAGTCGTCTGTTTCCACTTTCTGAGAAAGGACGTTTCATTTCTGAAGTTATAGCGTCTTCGTACACCTGGCACTAGAGCAACAGCGTTTGTGGATCGTTGTGATCTATAAAGCTAAAGTTCTATTTGGCTGTTTGTTTTCTAAAACAGTCCAATGCCACTAAAGTAGGTGTTTAGTCGGCGCAATAACTCTGCTATTTCGGGTCGATCTCGGCCGTGCTTTGTTGTCCAAAGACCAACGTTTCTGGCGTCTAATGCAATTTCAAGATCTACCGGCGCTATCTTGAAGCGCTCCTGAAAGACACCTAATTGACGAAAAGGCAAAACACAGCAAGCATTGGACTTTTCCAGCATGCGGAAAATCATGTTCACATCGCCGGTGTGTTCGATAGCCGGATTCACGTCTTGCAGGCCAAGTAAATCCAGTGTTTCACGCGTGGTGCCAAACAGGCCTGAGGTTTCGCCGATCGAGATCCAATGGTGTTGTGAAAGTGCTTGAGCCGCTACACCGGTTTTTCCCGCCAGAGGATCATCCTTTCCAACAAATACTGACAAACGATCTTGAAAGAGTACTTGACGATGAAGAGTTTCTTCATTGAGGTTTAGTTCATAGGGAATGATTGCGACATCGAGGAGATCATTGTTCAGTCTATTAACAAGCTTTGCGGCAGTTTCGCAAACGACTTTGAAACCAAAGGCGGGGCGGTCAATGAGCGATTGTGCGAAAAAATCACCCATGATAGTGGCCGCCAGCATCGGCCCGACACCAATTCTGATTTCACCGGACAGGCCGTGTTTCCACTGTTGAATGGCTGTTCGCGCTCGATCTGAACTGACCAGGATTTCGCGACCCTCTTCAGCCAATTGTTGACCGATCTCTGTTGCGGTGACTCCGTATCTTCCGCGACGCAGTACCGCACCGCCGATTCGGTCTTCGATGATTTTCACGGTTCGAGACAGTGTTGGCTGGGTGACATTTAATTTTTGAGCAGCTTTGGTGACCGAGCCGAGTTCGACAATGACCGCCAATTGAGTCAGGTATTTCGCATCCATTAGATATAGATTAAATCTATGTCAACTGCTGATATGAGAATTTTACATATTCTTGGAACTGATGCAAGCTGTAGTGAAAGAAGGGGAAAGGCCCATAGCTACTAACGACTCTGTTCTGAAGGTGACTCTGCTTGGCACTGGTATACCTAATCCTGATATCAATGCATTTGGCACCTCTACGCTGATCGAAGCCGGTTCACAGCGTGTGATGATTGACTGCGGTCGCGGTACGGTCATCCGTATGGCTCAGATGGGATTTCCTCTCGGCTATATTGATACCGTGATCCTGTCGCACTACCACTCTGATCATTACTCCGGACTCTTTGACTTATTGATGACCGGAACTATTCAGCAACCTTTTTCTCATCGTGGTGGTCCGCTGCACGTGTTTGGTCCTCCAGGCGTGGACGACATAGCGGAGGGTGCCTGGCTGGCCACACGACCGGATCGCGAGATAAGAGTTGCCGACAGCGAGATCGACCCGGAACACATGCGGATAATTCCTCATGTGTATACAGAGGAGGGGGTCGTTTTCGAGCGCGATGGATTAAAAATTATTGCCATCGATGTTGATCACGGTGAGTTCATTAAACCCGCGTACGCGTTCCGGGTTGAATATGCGGGTCATGTGTTTGTTCACAGTCACGATACTCGCTACAACGAAAACCTGATTGAGCAGGCACAGGGAGCAGATGTCTTTGTGCATGAAGTGGCGGCGGCCAAACCCTCCACATTGGCAAATTACCCAAGAGTTAAAGTTGCCATAGATCATCATGCTTCACCCACTGATGTCGGCCGCGTGTTTGCTCAAACAAAACCTAAACTGGCTATGTTAACGCATGTGGTTTTGCTTCCCCCTGATCCAATGCCAATCAGCGAGGTGACATCAGGGATAGCAGCGGAGTACGGAGGAACGGTGCTGGTAGCTGAGGACCTGATGAGTATAGAGATTGGTCGCAACATCTCCGTCATTCCATATCATCATGGTGGCCGTGGCCATAGCATTATTGATCGATCGTATACAGAAACATAACCCATATAAAGCGAAAACAAAATGCCCGAGTACAGCAGCTTAGAAGACAAACTCAATTCAAATGGCGGTGTGCTGTCGATGATGCGATCGTCAAGTCTCGGCTCGGTTATATTCCCTGGTATACCTCCTGAATTTACCAACTGGCGCGACGAGCAACGCGCCTGGAAAGAGTCAGTGGTGCTGTTTGAACAATCCTTTCATATGACCGAGCTGCATATAAAAGGTGCGGATGCAAAAGCTTTTGTTTCAGCTTTCGCGACCAACAAATTCAGTGACCTGACGCCGATGCGCGCGAAACAAATGGTGATGGTTGATTCCACCGGACATTTGATTTCAGATTGTATTGTGTTTTGCGAAGCGGATGAATTCCTGCGTGTTGTTGGACCGCCAACGGCAAGTAACTGGTTGCAATACAACGCAAGCAAATCCAAGTTAAATATTGAAGTCTCACGCAATGAAAACATGATTGTGCCAAGGGAGAGTCGCGATGTATTCCGTTTTCAATTGCAAGGACCCAACGCGTTGCCGCTACTGCAGGAAATTGTTGAAGGCACACTGCCAGACATTAAGTTTTTTCATATCGGTGAATTTAAGATCGCAGGCCATACCGTTCGGGCCTTGCGCCACGGTATGGCGGGGCGGCCGGGTTTCGAGATTTATGGGCCATGGGACTCTCAGCATGCGGTTCGAGCACGAGTTGAGGAGGCAGGAGTTGCCTTTGATCTTCGTAAAGCGGGTTCAATAACGTATCCCACCGCGGCACAGGAATCCGGCTGGATGCCAAGGCCGTTTCCAGCAATATTCCAAAGCCCGGAAATGAACAGCTTTCGCGAATGGCTTCCAGCACAGTCGTTTGAAGGAGTGAGCTCTCTGGGTGGTAGTTTCGTATCCGACACTATTGCCGATTATCAGGTTGAACCATTCGAACTGGGCTACGGCCCGTTAGTACAATTTGATCATGATTTTCTGGGTCGGGAGGCTCTTGAGAAGCGTGGCGAGAAACGACGCACCAAGGTCACACTAGAGTGGAATAACGACGATGTTTTTCGAGTCATGAGGCAGTCCATTGGCAATGAAGGACCCCGTACCAAATTTATCGCACTTCCTGTTCCTATGTATGCCACTTTTGAATACGATCAAGTACTACTGAATGACACGCCTATCGGCATATCGCAGTGGAGTTGCTACTCATCGAATGCAGGAGCAGTTCTTTCAACTGCACTTATTGATAATGAACACGCGGTGATGGGGCAGGAAGTTACGCTATTGTGGGGTGAGCCTGATTCGCAACGCAGAACAGTGGAAGTGCACGAAGTTGTCGGCATTCGTGCAAAGATCGCACCGGTACCCTATTTTGAAAAGACGATAAAAAAGGACTAAGTACTGAAATTGAGAGACTCTTGGTGAACTTAAAGAGTAAACCGAAGCACTTACATTTTATTGGAGAAAATTTGATGAAATCGACCATTGCATTCAGCCTCGCAGCCATGCTGTTCGGTACCGTGCAGGCAGCAGAAAACCTGACCGCAGAAACTGGCCCTCCGGGTGGATCCATACATTTGGCGCTGCTACATCTGGCAGAAGTTGCAGCTGAAAAAGATATTGCCGACATTCAAGTTGCTGCGAGTCAAACGTTGACTAACTCTGTACAAAACGTAGCGGAAGGTAAAACGGATATAGCGGGCGCGCCTTACATACTGCCGTTCCTTCTGTCTGCGGGCAGGGGGCCCTACTCTAAACTCGGTGCCGAAAAAGGTGCTGAACTAGCGGGTAACCTTCGGGCTCTCTATCCTTACACAATCGGTGTGTTTGCACTCTATGCTTATGACTCCAAGGGGTTGAAAGGTTGGGACGATCTTGCAGGAAAAGACATCTACAACGGTCCGCCCCGCGGTGCTGCCCTGAGTAATGCACGTTCGATCATTCAGTTAGCGACAGGCTTAAAAGACGGTCCTGACTATCAAGGAGTGCAAGTAAATTGGGGGCAGGCGGTTAAGACTATTTCAGATGGCTCTGCAGACGCTATAGTACTTCCCGTATTGTTTCCGGACAATCGCATAACGCAAGCTCTGGCCTCCGGCAATATCACCGTGTGGTCAACACCCAAAGACAAGTTTGAATCAGAGTCGTTTCAAAAGTATTTAAATGCGCCTGGCTCTGCCCCTTTCACAATACCTGCCGCTGAAACCAAGTTGGGGGAGGGAGTTACAGTAATTAGTGAGGACGACACATTCAGAGGGCTTGCGACGATTGGTGGTGACGTGGTCAATAAAAGCATGTCGTTTGATATCGCCAAAGCGCTCACCAAGGCGCACATCGACACGCTTGATCGACTCAAAATCAAAGCGCCTTTCGCAAGGCAGGCCGGCTACGGCATCGTTGATGTAGTGTCATCAGGTATGTGTGGAGCAAACCCGCTTAAATATCACTCAGGTGCAGTTGCAGCCTGGGAAGAAGCGGGATTTGCCATTGACGATTGCGCAAAGCCGTAGATGCTACGCTGATTTATTGATGTGTATTTTTTTCCGCTTAATCAAGTACTGCCGACGACTAAGAATCTGACTGAGAACATACTGATGAACGACGAACCACACGCTGGCGGGCCAACCACCCTACCGAAAAAAGTCCGTGAAATTCAGACCAATCACTTCGACTCTACCATTTGGAATGATTTCAAGTTCCGTGACGACGACGTTATTGTTGCTACCTATGGAAAATCCGGCACCACCTGGACACAGCAGATCATTGCTCAATTGTTGATGGGACCCGATGCCGAACTTGAAACCGGAATCATTTCTCCATGGTTAGACCTGAGAGTGCCACCCAAGGAGGTTAAGCTTGCAGAGGTGGAGGCACAACAGCATCGTCGTTTCGTAAAGACACACCTGCCGACTGATGCGCTGGTATTTTCAGAGACGGCAAAGTACGTCTACGTTGGGCGTGATGGTAGAGACATCGCCTGGAGTCTATTCAACCATCACCTTAAGGGGAACGATTTCTGGTATAGCGCATTGAACGATACGCCCGGCCTGGTGGGCCCTGAGTTTCCCCGTATAGAAGAAGGTACAGACGCCCACACTTACTACACCACATGGTTTGAAAATGATGGGTATCCGTTTTGGCCTTTCTGGGAGAACATCAGGACGTGGTGGGCGATACGTGACCTCGATAATGTAATGATGATTCACTTTGCAGATATGAAGGTTGATCTTGAAGGTGAGACGCGCCGCATTGCGAAGTTTCTTGATGTAGAACATGCTGAAGAAGCTTGGCCGCAGTTAACTGAATACTGTACCTTCGACTGGATGAAGCGTCACGGTGAACTCACCGCGCCGCTTGGTGGTGCGCTTTGGGATGGCGGGTCTGATAGCTTTTTACATAAAGGCATAAACCGTCGCTGGGCAGATACATTGAGTACTGCTGAAATTGAACTTTACAATGCACGCGCAGTTAAAGAGCTTGGTGAGGAATGTGCCACCTGGCTCGCCAATGGCAGCCTTGGCCAAGACGAAAGCTGATCACAACCAAACTGGAATATAAAATGACAACTCCTAACAAAATCCTTGCCTTTGCTGCAAGTAATAGCAGCACTTCGATCAACAAGATGTTGGTAACTCATGCTGCTGAGGTGCTTAAAGACGAGATTATTCCAGCGGCAAACGTCACTATTCTGGATCTAAATGATTTCGAAATGCCGATATTCAGTGTTGATCGTGAACAAGCGACTGGTATCCCGGAACACGCACAGGCCTTTTTCAAGGCAATTGGTGATTCTGACGTTCTGTTGATTTCGTATGCAGAACACAATGGCTCCTATTCTTCGGCGTATAAAAATATTTTTGATTGGTGTTCACGTATTAACGCTGAGGTTTTTCAAGGTAAAGCTATGGTAATTATGTCTACCTCTCCCGGTCCGTATGGCGCTTCTAATGTGCTAAAGACAGCTAACGATTCAGCGGGGTTCTTTGCTGCAGATATACGTGGAAGTATTTCCGTGCCGAATTTTAATGATACCTTTGATGCGGAGAAAGGGCGCTTGATGGATACCGATTTGGCTGCTGAGCTTAGAGCACAGCTTGCTAAGCTTTTGTAGAGAAAACAGATGGGATTGACAGCGCATTTCTATTTATGCGCGGTACCTGTGCTTCAATGTTTCGGGTTTTGCCTGCGTCGTACGGGAATTTCATCACCCGGCTGAAATCAACCTTCTTAGATTAGAGAAGAGTGACGAAAATAGCAGAGTGCTCTTTGGTTAAACAAATCAACTTGTGCTGCAAGGTTCAATCGGTTGCATTCCAGCGGCTACGTCATTGCTCGTGAGAAACCGTGAAGTAGCAGGATAAAGACCGACCTTGATTCCAGCTGTCGTGACCAGAGAAATATCTCTCCTCACACCGAGGCATTTTTTACGACAACTATCCCGGTATTTTCGAGTTATAGTAGAATTGTTTAACTCTTTACTGGAAGCGAATCATAGTGAAAACGGTTGTTGTTAGTGAGGAACTCCATTCTGATGGAATTGATCTGCTTAATTCAAGGCCTGATATTACGGTGCTGGAGGCACACGGTGATGCAACAAGGTTGCGGGAGCTCATGCCGCAGGCGCACGG
>CALISD010000066.1 GCA_938041955.1 uncultured Granulosicoccaceae bacterium
ACGTAAATTGACAGCTACCGCATCGGGTTTGCCAGATCCACTGCTGGCCATTTCACTTTGCCTGTCCATGCAATTTTTCATGTTAACTTAAGCACAGGCCAGAAACAGACCGCTTGGCGAACGGCACAACATTGCGGGAAAGAAAAGAAAATACTACCCCTACCCAACAACAGTAATTGACGTTAGTAGCCGCCCACTCAGTTATGTTTGCGAGCCCCCAGATACAACAGAACCAAAGCAATCCCCGCCGGTATGGATTGAATTAAAAATGTTCTGGGCGTTACAGTAACTGCGCCAAATAAACCGGCAACAAACACGAACAGTAAAAAGCACGTGGCAACGTTTCTTTGCCAATGTTCGTCTTTAATAAACAATGACCAAATCAGCCCAGCCGCGAGGAATGCATTATAAATCCCCTGATTCGCCGCCATCGCAACGGTTTTGGAAAATAGATCCTCCGCAAACGAAGAAAATACGTTCGGCCCCCTGGTCTCCCAGGCGAAGATTTCAAACCACGCAATATAGAGGTGCAAGAACGCTATAAGCGCAACTAAAATCAGTGCTATTTTTTTCATCAGTGGCCCCTTCTTCATTAACCGTACAACTAGTGAATTCTAGCTTCAGTATCGTTACTTAAAATAAGCACTGTTTTCAAGTCGAATTAACGTAGCTTGGCTAGGACGTTTAAAGGGTATGCTACACGGATGAGTACATAGCGGCCCCAAAGGGCCGCTTTTACTACAACCTGAAACAGTATTATCTCTTGCGAATCACAGCTGCGGCATGCACATCACTACGCTCAGATCCTGTGTAATCAGAGCCACCCGGTGCAGCGGCCTGCGTAGTATCGATAGTATTTGTGGTACGCAACACTGCGACGAGCTTGCCGGACGCACCGCCCTCGCCTAACTCAACTATCCCCACACCGGGACAAGAGCCCTGAGCGCTGTGCCCAACCGATACAGGACTCGGACCACGAAAAGCCACCATCAGGTATTTACCGTCCGGTGTAGCTTCCAGCAAGTCTGGCGCGGGATCATTGCCAGGGAAGAAGGCATCATCGTCAACAGACTTATAGGCACACGGACCCACTCCACTGCCAGCACCGTCACTAGATACAAGATCGTAGGTAGTGCGAGTAAAGTCATCGTTAGAAAAAACCTCTACCACATTCTGGATCCGATCCACATTGTGTATGTATTTACCGTCAACAGTTACCGCCACACCATGCGCGTCGCGGCGGGTAGTGTGCCCTGGAAGTTGTCCTGAAATATTGGGCTCAGTTGTTCCTGCTGTATTACCTATCGTGTTGGTGTTGCCAGAATCTTTAAATACGGTTCCAGGCATAGGGAAATTCGGCAGATTAGCTCCGTTTTCATAGCCGTTATCATCAAGCACATACATGCTGAATGTGGACTGCGTGGCACCGGCACCAGAAGCCGATACCCCCGCGTTAATCCACATATTGGCACCGCTCTGACCACCACCGCAGCCCGCACCATTCACTACCTGGTTGCCGTATTCACCGACAATCGTCATTGGTGTTGTATTGGTATCAGCTACCAATAAACCGCCACCACCCATAGTCACATATGCTTTGTTATTGGCTGAAGGAATAGGACAAATAATCACGTTGTTCGGGCGCCCGCCCAACTCCGCATCAGGGCCTGCGCTACAGCCGTTTTCCTTACACTGATTATTAGCGGTCAGATCACTGAAGTCAGCATCGGAATAGTCTCCAATAATATCCCCGATCAATTTCTTGCCATAGGCATTTTTTCCACGGAAGGTCGTCGCCTCTGCTGTAACAGCCTGATCTTTACCAACACCGAGTGATGCACTTCGATTGAAGCTTGCAGACTTGATCTTGCCACTACCGTTGCGGGTGATATCAATTCGCTCTAATACTTTTCCATTGAGGTTAGCCACAATGATCTGTGAGCCGTCTGCATTAAAGAAGCTCATATGAACACTGCGAACATCTGTACCTTGACCGACGTTGGTACCGGTGACACGGAAAAGAGCTACCGCTGCTTTTTTTCTGGTGTCTATAATTCCAACAAAACCCCCACCCGGTGCGAATATATTTGCAGTCACATATTTATTCTGGGGATCTGCCAACATGCCATGCAAACGACCAAAGCCACTAAGGTCAGACAACAGATTACCTGTTGCACGACCATCAGCATCAACTTCTATAAGGTCGGGTGGAAAAACATCCCACAGATCACAAGGCCCTGCATTCCGCGCTGAGCCTTTACTATGTTTATTTTCCGGTCCACAAGCCACCGGTCTGGCATCTCCGCCCCCGGCCAACTGTCTGTTGATATCTTCACTATCCCATATCCAAATGAAACTACCATCGGTACCGGGAGAAATTGCACCGGCAACGGAATTTGATTGATCTGATGCCCAGACCTCGTAGCCATTATTTTTTGATTTGTATTTTCCGCCGGCAAGTGCTTGATTTGCGGTTATCGGAAGGACCGCCGCGAGGCAGACAGACAGGCAAAGCTTGATATTCATTAAGTTATACACTCCATGTGATTGAAATTCCGGTATTCAATGTAGCACTACTTTTCTATCATTGTATCCCCTGATTTTCCAGAAGTTTAGCAATCCTGATTAAGAAAAAACAACAACGCACAGGACAGATCAGCCGTCGCCAAAAAAATACAGTACGATAATCATTGTACGGTGACCGACGCAGACAAACTTATATCCGTAATTTACTGTAGACGAAACTTCCTATGCCTAAACCCCGCACGCTTTAAAGCTCACTTCAGACCATCACTTGTGACACTCACTTCGTGCTGAGTTAGACGCGCTTTTTTTATGCGCCTCAAGATTCCATCACCGGTCGTCTATGCGAACAGGCACTGCGCCTGAGCGGAAATTATTCGGACCAGGCACGTAAGGCTATAGTGTACTGTTTCAAACAATATAGTCATAAGGCACACACTATTTACATTTTGATCTATGCAACTCTTGGGTCCAGCGGTGTCGGAGAAGCACACTATGAGGCAGCAATAAATATCGCCTTTGCAGGCCGCCCTGGAACAACTTTTCGGGCTAGAGCTGCAAAGTAACGAAGATGATGGTGGTGGTGATACGAAGTGCCCATGGGCTGAAACAACCCAGGAGCGCGGGGCTTATTTTGACCCCGGTGTGTCTGGTGAGGCAATTCTGCGTAAAGAGTAAACGACGTTATCCGGGATAGTCGCAAAGGACCGGGCCCGGTCATCGCGGGAAGCTGACTGATCAATCAGTTCAGGATCACCTGTTCAATAGTTTTTAACAATTCGGATTGTTGTATTTGTGTCCAGGCACTTTTTATTGTCATGACAATAAGCTATCCTTTGCGAATGAAAATACAACACAAAATAAATCAAGCCTTTGCCCTGGTGTTTGGACTGGCGTTTAGCGCCTCGTCTTTTTCACAGACTCTGAACCTTGAGCGCATTGACGCGTCTCCGAGCCTCGGGGAAGTTTGTATCGATACTCCACCATTGAATGACAACTACGGTTGGAATGGCAGCTGTACCTGCAGGGTAGATCGAACTGACTATTTTGAGTTTGGCTGGACCCGCTTTGCCACATCGGGTGACACGCTGGTTGTCGGTTCGGTAGAGAGTCCCGGGAGCTGCAGAGATTCCGGTACTGCTTCGGTCTATGCGACAGGGCTTGATACGACAAAGCGCGGAGAACTGGTTTCAAGCGTTCGAGAGCAAAACGACAGGTTCGCAAAAACGATCGCAGCATCCAATGATTATATAGCCGTGGGTGCTAATAAGACGATTACTCTGTTCGGTATAAATGATCTTATAGAGCGAACCGTTCTGCATATCGATGCACTGGGACTATCGGGTTCGTTCCGCACAGTAAGATTCGTTGACTCTGCTTTGTTGGCAGAGACCGACAGCCATCTTTTAGTGTATTCAAGTGACGATTGGTCAGTGATACAGCGGATAGAGATTGCGCCGGATGCCGGTCAGTCCGCAAGCTTCGAAAGACAATTTACCGTAAACGAATCAAATCAGCTGGCAGTTCATCGCTTTTATGGAACTGCGACCAGCGGTGCATTTCGCGTTGATTTGTACAACCAGAATAGCAACGGTACATTTACTTTGACCCAAACTATCGCTGAACCATCGCCTGCGGACACTTTGAACGGCATCAGGCCTGACCTGCAGTTCGATCAGAACCACCTGATTTTTACCATCAGAAAAGATCGCAGCATCACGATGATCACCTATCTACGCGACACAAATGGCAGCTGGTACAACAGTAACAAAGACTGGACAGTCGATCTGCGCAACGTGCCGAGCTTCCAGGCTGCCTTAGCCGACGGTGATCTGGTGAGCCAGTCCGCTGAACAGGCGACAATTCAGTTCTATTCCTTCGACGCGGCAACAGGCTGGACAATGGCCACCACTTTGCCCCTGCCAAGAGCCAACCCGCGCTTTGTGTTTAATTCGGATCTAATCATCAAAGAAAAGCGAATCTACTGGACCACTGACGCTATGGAAGGTGATAGTGCGGTCCTGTTCGAAAAAGACAATTCCGGTGTATGGCGTAACAGCGCCGAGTTCACCCTGCCCAACGCGGGCCGGACAGGGCTAATGACAAAAGACGCATTGATTCTGGGTTCATATACCTCTGATTTCTACTATGCCAACCTCAGTGGTAACACACAGTCAGGTATCTGTGTGGACAGCGATGGTGACGGTTTTGGATGGAATGGCACCGAGACCTGCACACCAGACGTTCCAGCCACTTGCATTGATTCCGATGGCGACGGGTGGGGATGGGACGGCACCCAAAGCTGTACGGTCACCTCAACGGGTGGCAACACCGAATGCGACTACACCGATGCCGACCTCTATGGCGGTTGGGGCTGGAACTCCGCACTGATGCAATCCTGCCCGCCCCTTGAGGAACCGTTGAGCGCCGACGGCTGTGACTACAGCAACGCCACAATCAATGGCGGATGGGGGTGGAACTTAACAACACTCAGCTCTTGTCCGCCAAGATCGTAATCTTCCAACCGAATATGCCACAAGGGTCGGGTGTGATTTGTAAAGCGCTAACATGATTTGCACTTACCAACGCACTCGACACCCTTTATGCTTTCTCGCTTACAGGCAACGCGTGTTACAGGAAATGGTAGTCAGCAGCGTAGAGTATGCAAAACTAATACGCTATACACGTTGTTGAAAACAGGTTATTGATTTTTTGCGTCGAATACTTATTGATATTTGCAAAAGAAAGATTCGCTGTGGAATCAAAAATCAAGTGAGATGCCATCATCTTTTTTACCGTCGGCATGACGCAGTAGATGATTGACCAAGGTGGTTTTACCCGAACCCAAGTAACCACCGATAATAGTGACGGGTATGTTTTGCATTGGTGCCATGAATTACAAATCCGCGGCCGCGAAGATACGCCCGCCTTGCACAGTGCCCCAGACCTTTACATCCTTCAGCTTTTCAGGCGCAATACTCTCAGGGTCATCTTCCAATATCGCAAAGTCTGCACGCTTGCCTGTCTCGATGGAGCCAACTTCTCCGTCGAGCTTAAGTGTGTAGGCGGCACCCAGGGTGATGGCGTACAGTGCTTCAGCCACACTAATCTTTTCGCTCTCTCCCTGCGTTCGCCCAGATGCTGTCAATCGATTCACTGCACACCAGGCAGTAAACAATGGACCCAAAGGCGTTATCGGTGCATCTGAATGAATCGCCATAGGCACAGCATTTTCAAGAGCTGTGGCGCAAGCGTTCATGCGCAATGCTCGCTCAGGTCCAACTGTCAATTTGTAGTGTTCATCGCCCCAATAGAAGTGGTGATTGGCAAACAAATTTACGCACATGCCAAGCTTGGCCATCCGCCTGAACTGAGCGCGATCGGCCAACTGGCAATGCTGCAGAGTGAAACGGTGATCACGCGATGGGTGCTTCAGTAATCCCTCTTCCACACAGTCGAGCACCAGTTCGGTGGCCTCGTCGCCATTGGTGTGTGTGTGTATGTGAATGCCTTTTTCCAAAGACATGTTGATGATTTCACGAAGTTGCTCCGGCGAGATGTACCACAAGCCATTCTCGGCGCCGTTGTAATAGCCTGGCCAACGAATTCTTGCAGAAAATCCTTGAATGGAACCATCGACGATGACTTTTATCATGCCCAGTCGCAAGCGATCACTGCTGTGTTCTTTTAACTTCAGCACATGCTCAATCAAGTCTACCGGTGTCACGCCGTGGTGAAATCGCAAAGGTACAATGCGCGCGGGAAAATCATTGCGCCCAGTCACTTCGCTCATCATCGCAACCGCCTCGTCAGGCAGACGCGTCGCCAAGTCGGTGGCAGTGGTAACACCCGTGCGCACACAAAGCTTGGCAAAATCAATCAAGCCCTGTTCGTCACAGGCCAGCATGTCTCGATCGAAGCCAACATGTATCCCCACTGGGGTCATCACATCGGGGCCCTTAAGCTCACCCGTCGGCAGGCCATCATCGCCAAGTGGCACACCTGGGTGATCGATACCGGTTTTGAGCAAGCCGGCCAATTCGAGCGCTTTGGAATTGACATTTAAGATATGACCCGAGGCATGCATTACTCCAATTGGCCGCGTGCTGGAGACCTTATCCAGGTCGTGGCGATTGACGCGCTCGTTGTCAAAGTAGATGGGATCCAGTGACCAACCTGGCAGTGGGGCATCTGGGTCACTCAATGTGGCCTCGCTCTCTTTGAGGCGCGCCAACACGTCATCTATACCTTTGACCCCGCCCCACACTTTGCCGTGAGGATCCATGCGATCAAAAAAACCAACGTAGGTGTACTTCCACAGGATGCCTTCCATCGCGTGGCTGTGACCCTCCACTAAACCCGGCATGATGACCTTGTCTTTGAAGGTCTCGTCTAAGGTATATTCACCCCATCCGGCAAGCTCTTCCAGGCTGCCTGAGCCAAGTACGCGGCCATCCCGAATCGCCACATGTGTGGTATTCGCACGTGCAGGGTTCATCGTAATAATTTTTTTGGCACTAAATACAGTTATCGTCATTTATTGATTCATCCGCTTATCTGCTTGTCCATATTACATGAGCATGATTTACTGTAGATGTTAAGCACCATAATTCTCACCCAGAAACGCAAGAGCGTAAATTTTAGGAATCTGAAATGAAGAGAGTTTTAGCGAGTTTGTTCAGCGCGTCTGTAATGGCGATGGCACTTGTGCCATCTGTTCAAGCAGAAGAGCCAAAAAAAGGCGGCACTTTGACCATGGCGATTCAGCAGACGCCGCGCCACCTGAACCCTGCAGTACAATCGGGAACTGCCACTGGTGCCCCCGGAGCGCAGCTATTTGCAGCACCTCTGCGTTACGACGAAAATTGGGACCCGCAACCCTACTTGGCCGAGAGCTGGAAACTGTCCGACGACTCTCTGTCAATGACACTAAACTTAGTCAAAACAGCCACATTCCACGACGGTGCGCCAATTACCTCTGAGGACGTCAAGTTCTCAGTTGAAACCATCAAGGCCAACCATCCCTTTAAAACCATGTTCGCGCCAGTGGAGTCAGTCGAAACCCCCGACGCTCACACTGCGATTTTAAAGCTATCTCAGCCGCATCCCGCTCTGATGCTGGCCATGTCATCACAGCTGATGCCAATCATTCCCAAGCACGTCTACGGTGATGGGCAAGATCCAAAGGCGCACCCGCAGAATTCTGAAAACGTGGTGGGCTCGGGGCCATTTAAATTGGTCGAATATGTGCGCGACCAGCACATCATCCTGGAGCGGAACGAAGACTTCTTCATGGAAGGCCGCCCTTACCTCGACAAGATTGTTATGCGTATCATCAAAGACGCATCGGCACGTACCATTGGTCTCGAAAACGGCGAACTTGATTTGGTCGCTTTTGAAAACAATGTGCGCAATATCAATCGCCTCAAGAAAGTAGACAGTCTGGTCGTCAGTTCTGATGGCTACGCTGCTATCGGACCCATCGACTGGTTGGCGTTTAATACCAAAAAAGGTAAAACAGCCGATAAAGCCGTGCGCCAGGCAATTGCATACGCTGTTGATAAAAACTTCATCCTCAAAGCAATAATGCTGGGCGCCGCTGAACAAGCCAATGCACCGATACATCCTGGTAGCCCATTAAGTGATAACTCGGTCAATGCCTACGATCTCGACATAGAAAAGGCAAATAAATTACTAGACGACGCTGGTTACGCCAAGGGCGACGACGACATGCGCTTTGAATTGACCGTCGACTACGGGTGGCCAGCGCTCAAACCACAGGCCGAGTACGTCAAAGCAGCGTTGAAAAAAATCGGTATCGCTGCTTCAGTACGTGCCTCTGCTGATTTCCCAACCTGGGCAAAGCGCATCTCCAATTATGACTTTGATTTGACATGGGACACAGTGTTTAACTGGGGTGATCCGGTTATCGGTGTGCACCGTACTTACCAGTCAACGAATATAAAAGAAGGCGTTATCTGGTCTAACACCCAGCAATACGAAAATGCTCGCGTTGATGAGCTGCTAGAGATGGCTGGCAAAGAAAATGACCCAGCCAAGCGCAAGGAACTCTATGCAGAATTCCAGGCAATCGTCGCGGAAGAGTTACCCGTCTACTGGACTAACACACTGCCCTACCATACGATTTCCAGCACTTCAGTCGGCAATCCACCACGTGGTATCTGGTCTACTTCATCGCCTCTCGATCGCGTCTATTTAAAATAAGCTAGTCGAGTAACACCCCTGGGTCGCGAGGTTTAGCCAATAAACCTCGCGACCTGTTTTAAGCTGGCGATGCAATGAATCTTTTACTGCCTTTTTTGCAAAGAATTTTCTATGCTGCGATGTTGTTGGTCGCGGTGTTAATACTCAACTTCTCTATGCTGCATCTGGCTCCGGGGGATATCGCCGATACGATCGCGCAAGCCTCCGGTGGAGCAAATACGGAGATGATGGCCCAAATCCGCAACGACTATGGGCTCGATCAACCTTTTATAGTGCAGCTGGTCCAATACGTCGGCAAGGTATTAACCTTCGATCTCGGCTACTCGTTTTTCTATAACCAACCAGTCACCACACTAATATTTGAAAAATTGCCCGCCACCCTCTTATTAGTTATCACAGCGCAGATTTTAGCGCTTGTGTTAGGTGTGTTTCTCGGTGTCTTTTCAGCGCGTAACCCCAAGGGTATTGTCAGTTACCTGGTGACCTTTATCGCGTTGTTTGGCTATGCGGCACCGGTGTTTTGGACCGGCATACTATTGTTGATCGCGTTCTCCTTAAAAATTCAACTGTTCCCAGTGGCTGGCATGATTGACGTCACTATCGAAGGCGGCTGGTTTGTCAAAGCGCTCGATATCGCTCGCCACATGGTTTTGCCAGTGTTGACGCTGAGCTCAATTTTTCTAGCACTCTACTCGCGACTTTGCCGTGCCAGCATGATGGAAGTATTGGGCTCAGACTATATTCGTACCGCCAAGGCCAAAGGCTTGTCCGAGCGGCAAATCACCTACAAGCACGCTCTCAAAAATTCACTATCGCCGGTTGTCACTCTAGCGGGTTTGCAATTCTCGGCAGTGGTGTCGGGTGCGGTACTGGTGGAAACAGTTTTCTCTTGGCCAGGGCTTGGCACCTTGGCGCTGCAATCGATAATTGCCCGCGATACTCCCACCATATTGGGCATACTCTTTTTCTCAGCACTGGTGGTGATCGTCGGCAACTTAATCACCGATCTAGTGTTACGCCTTATAGACCCACGTGTGGGGAAATCATCTTGAGCACTGAGCTAGAACACGCGGTCGAGACCGCCCGCTCTCCGTTCGCAGAAGCCTTTGAGATGTTCCGTAAAAACCACCTCGCTGTGGCCGGACTGATTCTTCTTATCGTTATTATTTTGGCGGGTTTGTTTGGCCCCTATATCTATGTGGCCGACCCGTTTGATATGGTCTGGGCGCCCTTTTCACCTCCCGGCGAAGAGGGCTATCTGCTCGGCACCGACTACCTTGGTCGCGACCTATTGGCCATGCTTATCCACGGTGCCCGTGTGTCCATTCTTATTGGTCTATCCGCCGCTTTTTTAACAGTGTTTATCGGTATTACCGTCGGAGCATTAGCCGGTTTTTACAGAGGCTTGACCGAAGAAATTTTGATGCGTATTACAGAATTTTTTCAAGTCCTGCCGACGCTGCTGTTTTCAATGGTGATAGTCGCACTTTTTGGTGCATCCCTACCGATGATCACCTTGGCCATAGGACTAGTCAGCTGGCCGTCGGTGGCGCGTATTACTCGCGCTGAATTTCTGCGCATCCGAGAGTTGGAATACGTCACTGCTGCCCGCGCCTGTGGTGTCAGTAACGCAAAGCTGATTTTCAAAGTCATTCTGCCCAACGCGTTGCCGCCAATCATTGTGCAAGCAGCATTGATGGTAGGCTCGGCAATTTTGTTCGAAGCCGGACTTAGCTTTCTCGGACTCACCGACCCCAATGTTGTCAGCTGGGGGCAAATCATCGGCTCCAATCGCGAGTACATACTTGACGCCAGCTTTACCGTCACCGTTCCCGGTCTCGCCATTTTTGTTACCGTACTTGCCATATCTTTAGTCGGCGATGGTCTCAACGACGCACTCAATCCTAAGCTGAGGCAGCGTTAATGAAACCGCTATTAAAAGTGGACAACCTACGTATCGAGTTGACTACCCGTGACGGCGTGGCGCCGGTGATTGATGACTTGTCTCTGCAGCTAAATGCAGGCGAAACCCTGAGTTTTGTTGGCGAATCCGGCTGTGGAAAATCAATGACAGCTTTGGCCCTGATGGGCTTGCTACCCGAAGGGGTTGGTCGCGTTGCGTCGGGGCAGATTCTCTTTGACGGCGAAGACCTCACTCAGGCTAGTGATGCTCGCATGCGAGAAATTCGTGGCAATGAAATTTCGATGATATTTCAAGAACCAATGACTTCGCTCAACCCTGTCTACACCATCGGTGAGCAGATTGCGGAGGTCTTGCGTAGACACCAAAACCTGTCCAGGCAAGCGGCATGGAACAAGGCAATCGAGCTGCTTGATGCGGTGCGAATCCCCAACCCCGGCGCCCGTGTGAGCGACTACCCTCATCAAATGTCAGGCGGACAACGCCAACGAGTGATGATCGCAATCGCACTGGCCTGTGAGCCAAAAATATTGATCGCCGATGAGCCCACTACGGCGCTGGACGTAACCGTGCAGGCACAGATATTTGATCTGCTGCGCGATCTCGGTCGCGAATTGGGTACCGCCACTATTTTGATCACCCACGATATGGGCGCGGTCGCAGATATGGCTGAGCGCATGATTGTGATGTACGCCGGTCGCAAAGCTGAGGCAGGACCGGTAGAACAAATAATTGAACACCCTCGCCACCCATATACCAAGGGGCTGATTTCTTGCGTGCCGCACCTAATGGCAACTCTGACCGAGGAGCGACCCGAGCTCACGGAAGTGCCAGGCATTGTACCGAGCCTGCGTGATTTTGGCCGCGACCAGTGTCTGTTTGCCTCGCGGTGCGACAGAGCCGATGACAAATGCAAAACCAGTCGGCCGCCAGAAATCGAATTCGAAAACGAGCAGAGCTCTGCCTGTTGGCAAGCGGAGCAACTGCGATGAAAGAGAAGACAGCAAAACCCCTGCTAAAGGTAGAAAACCTGACGGTTCGCTTTCCAGTAAAACGCGGCGGCTTATTTTCAAAAAAGTCCTATTTATACGCGGTCGACGATATTTCTTTTGAGATTGCACGTGGCGAAACGTTGGCCATTGTCGGTGAATCCGGATCGGGTAAATCTACCGCCGCTCTGGCAGTAGCACGGCTGGTAAAGGCCCACTCAGGTTCAGTGCTGCTGGGCGATGATGATTTTTTGTCATTGCAAGATGAAGCGCTGCGCCAGGCCCGTGCTCAGGTGCAGTTTATTTTCCAGGACCCTTACGCCAGCCTCAACCCACGCCTACGCGCCGAAGCGGTAGTGCGCGAGCCACTGGATAGTTTAGGCACAGGGGACCCCAGCGAACGGCAAGCAAGTATTGACGCATTGTTTAAAGCAGTCGGCCTGCGCCCGGAACAACAGCGCTTATTCCCACATCAATTCTCCGGCGGACAACGACAGCGAATCGGTGTTGCACGTGCATTGGCCACTCGACCAGAGCTGATCATCTGCGACGAGCCAGTGTCAGCTTTGGATGTCGCCGTGCAAGCGCAGATCCTCAACCTGCTGCGCAAGCTGCAAAAAGACTTTGATCTGACCTACCTGTTTATATCCCACGACTTGGGCGTAGTGCAGCATATGTGCGACTCAGTCGCCGTGATGTACATGGGCAAGATAGTTGAGCACGCCGATCGCCTGAGCTTGTTTAACAATCCACTGCACCCGTATACAAAAGCACTGCTCTCCGCCGTGCCATCGGTAGATAAAAAGCGGCGGCAAGAGACAAAACGCATTCTCATTCCGGGCGATCCGCCAGATCCGCTCAGCCCGCCCAATGGATGCCGCTTTGCCAACAGATGTCCGGCCGCGCAAGAGCAATGCTCACAAAGTCAGCCTCCGCTAAGGCAGATAGCAGCAGGTCACACAGTTGCCTGTCATCTCGTCTCAGACAACGGCATAGCGCCTATATAGGTGGTTTACAAAAACACGTCAGAACTCTCTAAGCCTCAAATGGTTAGAGGTCTCTCAGCTGCACAACAAGCTACTTAGAGACGTCTATATGGATTGATCGCCGACTAGAGTAATCGCGAAGCCAACCTAACCGCACTGTTCACCAGGAGCTTGTCCGAGAACTAGATCTACTGCGGTCGCGATATTTTGGCCAGCTATTTCCAAAACACATCATTCTTGATGAACTTCAGCACGTACCAAAGCTATTCTCTGCGCTCAAACTTGAGATTGACAGGTTGCATGCCCTGCAATTTGTTGTGCAAAAATACATCGCCGTAGCCGTGTATCACACGGCAATATCTTCACTACCGGACCGCTGAAGAACATTTAGAATATAAGTTGCCGAAGATAGTTATTCAAAACCATACTTAAACCCCATAGAGGCCCGCCATGTCAGCAGTTACCGTGCAATTTGAATTCGAGAAAGAAACCAAAAACAGCGTGCGCTACAAAGAAGTTCCGGAAGAAGGCAAAGCGCCGATCATGGGTTCCATCTACGTCCAGAAATGGTTTGCAGGTTCTACAAAATCATTAGTCATCACGATTGATAAGAACGACTGAGTAGCGATGAACAAATCATATTCACCAGAACAGCTTAAAAATGTAGAGGAATCTACAGTGGGCCACTACGAGGTTAATGCAGACTCTTTCTGGCAGGGAACAAAAGATCACGATGTGTCTCAAAATTATAGTGCGCTCTTATCCCGGTTCGAGCCAGGGGCTTCTCTTGACATACTAGATTTCGGTTGCGGCCCCGGTCGCGATATTGCCTACTTTAAGTCACTAGGACATCGGCCAGTAGGTCTTGATGGCAGCGAAACCTTTTGTGAAATGGCAAGACAATACACCGGCTGTGAAATACTCTGCCAAAGCTTTCTACAACTTGATTTACCGACTGCTGCATTTGATGCTGTATTTGCCAATGCGTCCTTGTTTCACGTACCCAGACAAGCGCTTCCTGATGTCCTTTCTAAATTGCATACCTGCCTACACCCGGGCGGCATTCTATTCTCATCCAACCCGAGGGGTAACAGTGAAGAGTGGTCGGGTTCGCGATATGGAAATTATCTCGAGTTCGACGAAGCCAGCGCCAACTTAAAAGCAGCCCGCTTCACCCTACTGACTCACTACTACCGTCCTGACGGCCTGCCGAGAAACCAGCAGCCCTGGCTTGCGATCGTTTGTAAAGCTCTATAGGCATCTGGAAAATCAAGAGCAGACGGCGCACTATTCAGGGCGCACATGTCCTATCCATGGTGTGGTCGTTCGTCCTCCAATACTGAATATAGATACAACTCGTGCATCCGTTCCTAACTCACCGACCGCAGTACCTCCAATGCATGCACACAGCCGACTACATAGTTCATAATAAACCACGTTTCTTGAGGTTGATTTGAAGGTCGCAGATTGACTTAGGCGCGCCCTCCAAAATAAATTTTCAAACTCTCCCATACAGTCTAGTAAGAACACCAGTTTTAACAGATTGTGAAAGCGTTAGTGAGTCCAACTCTTTTCGCTGCGCGGCGCGCCGGTTTTTTCTTAAGGCATTTTCCACGTTGCAGTCGCAAGGGCTGCCAGCTTGCCGTTTGCATCAGATAGACGGCTTTCCATGAAAGCCAATGAACGGCCTTTGCGCGTAAATCGACCTTCGCATGTCACTTTACCCTCAGTTACCGGGCGCATGTACTGCACCTTCATTTCTATGGTCGCTCCGGGACCTGCCACTTTGTTCACAAGATGACCCATCGAGATGTCCATAGCGGTCGCCATAACGCCACCGTGCAGCGACCCTTGCGGGTTTTTGAGCATATCCGACATCGGAAAACTGACCCGGCAGACTTCTTTTTCTGCGTCGAGCGCGTTAAGCGGTAAATATTCAAACGACAGATTCAGAAACCTCGCCAGGAAGAACTTCTCGAAGGCTTGTTCATGGTCACTGAGTATCCTATCCAGATGGGCGCGAGCGGCTTTTTCATCGACGCGGACAGAACTGTTTTCACTTATCATGTGACCGGGAAGTTTGCATTGCGTTTTTCAAGGACGTTGTGGCTTGCGGCATGATCTGTTGATTTCATAAATAAACCATGTGGGTGTCAGGTAAGAAGTAACTACAGGAAACATTAAACACTGATCACCACCAAACTGCCACAGCAAAACGCCGACATCCATGACAGAATTATAAGCAATGGCAAACACAGCGCAATACTCGACTCTACCCTCCAATTCTACAAGGGCTTGGTATATGCGCTGATAACCAGATCGAGCTATCCACCAAATTCGAATCACGATTCAAAGGCATCGCAGGTGCAGTTCAATCCATTCAGCGTTGGGCACGTATTCAGGACTCAACAGACCAATAAACCGCAGCAGTAGCACACTGCGCTTTTCCAATATAGAAAACGTTCAATTCTCTCCGCGCTATTCGCACTTGCACCAATCAGTACAACAACTTCATAGCCTCAATTTTTTTCTCACGCAAGACACTAACGCTGGAAAGAACAATGCACGATTGGCTCAGCAAGCACAATCAGATTATTAACCCTCTAGGTTAAGACGATAGATTCAGAGTCTGTCTCTCGGAAAATCTGTTGCCTTTCGATCAATCTCTTTAAGAATCCTCTGGCGGACTCTTTCGATATCGATTAATTGTTCATCCGTTATTTGATGCGGCGCCCCTCGCTCGTCGGCAGTGTCAAGCAATACGTTACCTTCCTGTTGCCGTCTGTGACGATAAGTGTGAATGAATCTCACCACGTTTTCGAAGTTAATATTCCTGAAGGGGCTGTGGTCCTCAATGCAGAACCATCTGTTAGATATGTGTATCATTGTTGTACGCTCCGTACTTTGTTAATGCCATCCATTTTGGCAACTTGGATCAGTGCAGGCTGTACCTCTACTCCCGAGTCTGTGTTACCCGATACCATGGCAGTGCCATGATCGAAAGTGACTGTAAGGCTCGTGCCGCTCACACCGATTATTTGAATTTAATGATCCATAGTTTCTCTTTTGGGTTATTGCATATCCTTTATCGCACACCTGTCATCTGTAAAGAATAGGAGAAGTGCTGATTCGATTATGGGGGAATCCCCTATAGAATCATCCGACTCTTCGCCGTAGTCTTTCAAGACTGTTTTATAACTGCCTGTCTGTGTATTTGATTAAGCGATGGTTCGGCGGCACCGGTGCGCTAATTGCCCTCCGGGTTTGCGACTACTGCTGGTGCAGGGAGTAGAACTCAACCTGTTCGGTTTACCACAGGCTTAGGCTTCCGTTAGCAACAAAATTGCCGGGCATCGGTCGATCGAGGATGCGGGACTGCCGCCTGATAGACCGCTGATGGTTCTGGTTCGCTATGCAATGCCAACCACACACAAGTGCCCTACTGGTCCGCTGGTCTGAAAAACGCCGATTCGCGTTTGAAGAACTGCGTATCGGCTGCTGGCCGCCCTTTTTCTTTCGGGTTTTCAAAGAAATATTGCAAATTTTCCTTCACAAATTGATTAAACACTTCTCCCTTCAGGTGATGACAATACGCAGCCTGGTTTTTGTACACCTCAAAAAAGACCACTTCGCTTGCATGATCAGGCAGGGAGTCCGCTGCAGCAGGCTCTTTGACGGAGCTGGGAGGAGGTGGCGCCGGCACGTGGACAGAGTAGACGAGCGTCTCCGGTTCATTCTGCTCTACCGTTCGCGCAAGATTTTGTAGCGCTGTTAATAGCTCTTTTGGTGCGCCATCGCGAAGTTTCCATCTGGAGATCAGGGTTATCATTGGGCTGCCAATCCGTGGTTTTGATCTTTAGAACGAAAAACACTACCACGGCCAGAGATGTACTGCATTGTCTGAAGCCAAAGTGCTGCAGGCAAATTGTAGAACTGTGAGTACAGCTGTGGTCGTTCAAGACAAACAGCCCCGCGCGGGGTGACTGTTGGCGGTGTATGATAAATCACAGCTTGTACGTAAAATGACCGGACAGACACCAGAGAGGGATCACCATGTCGAACGACACCACAACGGATATAACACTCAAGAAGCCCGCTTCAACATCCAAGGCACCCACCAGTAGCAATGCAGCCGCTTCTACCCACCAGACGATTCCGCCAAAGGCGCTCGACAGCTTCAAAAAACAGGTATACGGCAGCGTGGTCAGTCCGGAAGATGCCGACTACGTAGCGGCGAAAACCGATGTCAATATGGCTTATGTCACGCAACCCATACTGGTTGTTTTTTGCACTTGCCTGGGTGATGTGCGAGCCAGTCTCAAGCTGGCCAGTGAATATAACATTCCAGCCGTAGCACGCTCTGGCCGGCATAGTCTTGCGGGCTACAGTGGCAATGACGGGCTGGTACTCGACGTTAGCCAGATGAACGGTGTCAACGTTAACTATGCAGAGAAAACGGCCACGGTGGGCCCCGGCACGCAGTTTGGCAAACTCAACGCCTGCCTGCAAAGTTACGGTTTGCATGTGCCAGGTGGTGGCTGCCCTACTGTTGCTGTTGCAGGCTATATGCAGGGCGGCGGTTATGGTTTTACCTCGCGTGAGTTCGGTATGCACTGCGACAACGTATTGTCGTTCACCATGGTGCTGGCAAATCAAAAAGTCGTTGAGGCCAGTGCTGAAAAGAACGCCGATCTGTTCTGGGCGGTCAGAGGCGGCACCGGTAATCAGTTTGGAATACTTCTGGAGGTGCGCTTCAAACTGGTTGAACTGGGAGACATTGGCGGAGTACGTTTGGGATGGTCACTGACCACACATGCAGCACAGGCGGCAGAAGCGTTATTAGCCATTCAAAACAACTACATTAACAGCGACCAGTATAACCATCTGGGCTTTCAAACCGCTATTGCCCACGATGACAAGCTGGGTATAACTCTGAATTTCTGCGCAGTATTCAATGGCACTGAAGAACAGCTGGATGCAGCGCTCGAGCCACTGACAAGCCTTGCCGGTTGCGAGAAACTCATACGCATTCGCGGCGAGTACTCAACTGTAGATGAAACACTGCTGGCGCGCATTCCCGATATAGACAAACCCATGAAGGCCATGACTCGCAGTTGCTATATAGATCGCGATTTAGAGGCGGAAGACTACCGAAAAATACTCGACTTCGCGCTAACTTATCCTGACAAACTGATGATTATTGATATGGAAGGCTATGGCGGAAAAATTCGCGAAACAGCACCTGATGCCATGGCGTTTATGCATAGAGAGGCAAAGTTTGACCTGTTTTGCGATGTATTTTGGAACACCGATGAAACCGGTACTACACAAACGGAGTGGTTGGAGAGCCTGATGCAGATGATGGAGTCATTCTCCAATGGTCACTCGTATCAAAACTATCCATGCCGTTTACAGAAGGACTGGCGCTGGGCTTACTTTGGCAAGTACTACAATACGCTATTGTGGGTTAAGCAAAAGTTCGACCCTAATAACTTTTTTAGTTTTCAGCAATCGATTACCCCGCAACCCGCTGGCTTGCCTGAGCGGCAATATGCGCCATTGTTGTTCGATAACCACGCTATTATTTACGAGCCTTATTAAAACGCTTAATTAGGGAGCCTAATTAAAGAGCCTTAGCTTTAAGCACACGTAAAATAAACGGGGTTGGCGCAGTGCCGCCAACCCCGGGCGCAACAGTTAAGCCTGGAGCTTGACCGGTATTTGCAAAGTGCCGCGCATGTAACCGGTTAAGGTGTCACAGTCCCAGGAACCATTCCAGAAATCTATTGGCCAGTTTACGCCCGGGTCCAGAGTCAAACCGAGTTTGTTGTGTGGATCAGATATTTCACTGGGGCCATTAATTTCAAAATTGCGCCGCTCTACAAATCGTAGTGACATGGTGCGCCGGTTGTTCCAGTCTATGTTATCGGCGTTAGGCCACTGAATCTCCCTGATGCGGGTTTTCAAACCGGCAATTTCGATCTCGTCGGTTGCATTGGCCAGGTCTTCCTGCAAAGCGGCCAACCGCTTTAACCGGAACTCTGTCGGTGTTTTACATTGCCTTATCTCATGAAACACGCCCTCGTTAAGTAACGGACCAAGAGCACCACCGCGTCTTCTGAGTTGTTCGAGCGTCATGTTGTATAAACTGTCGCCGGGTTTTTCCGGGTTGAGGTAATCAGTGCGCTTAATGGAAACACCGCCTCCTTCTATCTCGAGTTCAAAAGGGAATATGCTTTCAGTGCCGGCATTGAGCGTGAGCACGTAGTTAAGCATTTCAAACTTTGCATCACCCAGCAGATTAACTTTTGCACCCACCAGCGGATGGTTGGCAATAATATCGTTACCGTTGGCCACGTAAGTGACAAATACGCCAATATCTGGCGAATGTGATCTCAGTGCCACCGGGTTGTGCAGGCGAATTATTCTATCCAGATCGGGCTCACCAGCCAGTGCAAAACTGTAGCCACTGACACCACGCTTTTCATCGGTGGGGTCGGGGTCTGTTGGCAATCTAACCTGAAAGTATCCGGCAAAATTTATATTCAGCATTTAAATGTCTTCCGTGCCTTCGATATAAGCGCTGAAATTGCGGGCATTTCGGATAAGAGACAGTGAAATGAATCGCAGGCGTTGCGCTACTGGTGAATTAAGTGATTCGGCCAGATTGGCGGCGTTGGTTGCATCAGTGCCGGTCTGTTGCAGCATGTCGTGCAATATCACCCACGCGGCTTTTTTGTGCGGCAAAAAATGTAACTGATGCAATATTTCGAATGGAGGGCCCGCACGCTGATCAGCAATACTACCCACGGGCAATTGGGTCAGCACCTCACCCAACGGTCTGATGCCCATAGTCATCAGCGGGAAAAACGCGATTTCCTCTATTGCTTTAGACTCGGTTGAACTCTCGTCTGTCTGTGCATAAAAGCGTATCAGCAGCAATAACATCGCTTCGTAAACCCGGTTAAACAACTGTGCAACGGCAAGCGCCAGCGGGTCGGTTATGGGTGTGCCCCCGTTGTCGCTGGTGTGCCTGAATGTTTGCGGGTTAGTCGCACAAGGCAAGGCGGGACAGAACTGCGGATGAGAGCTTAAGATCTGCTCGTATTGAGCTTTTATTTCTACAAACCGTGCATAGTGACTATGTTCAGCATCACCCGGTGCGCCCTCTCCTTCTTCAATAATCTGGCTGATCATATTCAGTGCTTCGGGCAGGCGTTCAGCCGGATCGGTGGCCAGTATGCCGGTCAGGTTTATCTGGTAGCCCTTGGCTGTCTGATCAAATAATGTCTGATTGGTGATTTGCGTTTGCGGCCCACCAAGAAAAAGATTCTCCGCTCCCAGCTCACTGTTTAGCCGGGTAAGGCCGTCGCCAATTTCCTCATAGAGTTGTTGCACAGAATGGAAAACCAGACTGGCAGACTGCGCTGTGTGCCGGCCATCATTTTCGCTCGCTACTTGATCGGCGTCTGGCCAGTGGGGCGCTTCGTAGGCGATAAAGGTATCTAAAGTCTTCAGGCTGAAAGGTGCCAGATCAAAACCAATACCCATTGGAAAAAAGGTAGATTTCTGTGGAAAGTTTGCACGCCCGAAGTTGGCACCAACCCCCAGAGCAGCGAGCAGATTGCACACCATGCCCAGGTGCTCCATCTCTTGCCTGGCGATCAGCATGATCTGTGTCGCCCAGGCGCGGGTTGATTCGGTTTGTGCCTCGGTTAGCGTATTGTCGTCTGCAGTGGCTGACTTTCTAATTGAAAAGCCGGCATACAAATACGAGCAACACAACAAATGCTCAAGTTCTGCGGCTTTGTTTAGTGCGTTAATCAGTTGATCGCGCGATTCTATCTGACTCATTTTGTCGGTGGGTTCCCTGGTGACAATGCATTGCCTTATGTGCGATGTTTGTTGTTGATGCGTTTACTCTACTAAAGATGTCACTGTGACCGAAGGTAATATTACCGAACGCGACCGTAGCAACTCCTGACTAAACACAGTTTTATCAATCTATTCTTTATTGATCTATCTAAAATTGCCATACACACAGTACAGCAAACAATAACTTACCCTTCGGTGGCCTGCCTACTCAGACCCGGTCCAAAAAAAGAATCGTTGGGGCGGTACTGGTGGCAAACAAATCATATTTATGTTCCTTGAATAGGTTCGGCCCTGGCCAGATGCTCTCGGGCTAAAAGAATATCCGTGGTTGCGTCTCCGTGCGGGGCCATGCGCTCAACCAGTTCAGTCAGTAATGGTGCTACCAATTCGGGTTTACCGTTAACCAAATTATGACGACACGCATCATTGGCCGCGCGCAATGCCAATGCCAGTGCGCCTGAGTCCATGGCCATTGCATGGGCTTTCATTGCCGCCTCCAGCGCCTGCTCGTTGCCGGTACCATGTCGGCCCTCTATGACAAGTCCGCTCAGTCGCTGTATTTCGGGCGCCCACCAGTTCTCGCCACTTTGCTCGATATAGGCAAACTGATCGCTGATTGATTGCTGCGCATCGTCATAGCGCTCGAGCTTTAATAGGGCCATAGCGCGTGGTGTGTTCATCAATGGCGTTAACATGCGTGTACCACTGGCGCGCCATATCTGCAGGCCTTGATCAATGTCTGCCAGAGCAGCATCGGCGGGCTTGTCTTCCAGTAAGTTCAGCCAGCCGCCAAAAATCAGCGCCTGAGCAAACCAGTACGGAAACTGCTGCTGTTGTGTGTAGTCATGCCATTCGTCAATTACTACCCTGTTCTCAGCTAAGTTACCGGACAGAGTGTTAAGCAATGCCAAGCCAGACAACGCCCAGGCTTTAGAAAATGGATGCGGTGTTTGTTCGACTATGGCCAGTGCCGAGCGGGAGTCTTGAAATGCTTTGTTGGTTTTGCCAAGTGTCCAGTTAGCTACCGCCCGTGTTGTGTACGCTACCACCAATGGATGACGGCCGTATTGCAACAGATGTTTGGGCGTATCTGCAGGGTCAAAGCTGTTGATTGCTGTTTCCATATAGGCAAGTGACGACAGAGCGGTATTTGAGTAGGTTTTAACCACGCTCATTTCGACGTTGGCTTCAGTCAGCATCTCGGCCAATCCGTAAGATTGAGCCAGTTCAAGATTCTGGCTGACGATGCGATTGGCCTCGGCCCAGTTACCCGTCACAATATAATACGAGCCCAATCCGCTACGGGTTGAAAACAGTTCTGCCGGTGCGGCATTGCCTACCATGTCGCACAGTTCTCTGGCGCGCTCGTAGCCGGATTTCACATCGGGCGCCGCCCAGCCTTGGGTCAGCATTTTGGGTACGGTCCCCAGCACGGTCAGCGCGAGCTCTTCACCGCAACGTCTTTGTGGATCATCTATCGCCGCTACTGCAGCCAGAGCATTTTCAAAATGACTGATCGCTTCAGCGTTAGAGAACTTGCCCATCGCAATCAAACCGGCGTTGCGCCAGTACTCGATCGATTCGACCAATGCATTGGCAGCTGTTAAGTGCTGGGCAATTCTTTCCGGCTGGGTTTGTACAATAGCGCTGTCAGTGCACAGCACATCGGCGATCTTTTTATGGAGTTCGCGTCGTCTGCCACGTAGCAGTGTGGTGTAGGCCGTGTCTTGCACCAGTGCGTGTTTAAATGAATAGGAAACCCCTGGCAATACAACGGCACCGGCATCACCGGAGAGCGGAAAAATCAGGTCTGCCCGGGTTAATCGGGCAAACTCCTCGCGCAGTACATCGCAGGCTATTGAGGTGACCTGAGCGACCAGACCAATAGTAAAGTGCCGTCCAATTACCGCACACACCTGAGTAAGTGCCTTCGCAGACCCCAGGCGATCAAGTCGTCCAACAAGGGCCGCTTGCAGGGTATCCGGGATGGCAGAAACAGTGTTTCGCTTCGTCTCCAGCGCGGCCTTGGTGTCTGTATTGGAGTCGGTGACTGTATCAGTACTTTGCTCCAGTGCAGCCAGCGCAAGCTCCTCAAGGTATAACGGTATGCCGTCTGCCTTGGCGATAATTTCAGCCATTACCTCCGTGGCCAGTTTGCCGTTACTGGCGGCGGTCAGCAGTTCAATAGAGGCGTCTTCATCCAGCCGGTTCAAACTGATTGCAGACAGGTTGGTAGCAGTGCGCTGATCAGTCGGCCACGGGCTGACAAACTCCGGTCGGGCGCTTCCTACCAGCATAATGCTGTGACCGGTTAATCTGGCGGGCAACAGGGTTAAAAATTCCAGCGTACTCGGGTCAATCCAGTGTAGATCTTCAAAAAATATAATAAGCGGCGTTTGCTGTGTCAGTGACACAAGATACTTGAGCACAGCTTCAAGTGTCTGTTCCTTGCGCACCTGCGGGGTGATATCAGGTGTGGGGTAGCGCTCACCTGCCGGCAATGACAGCATCTCTGCTACTAGCGCAATGTCTGTCGTTTCGAGGTGTTTTGACAGCAATGCGTCAAGCTTGTCAAGCGCTGAAGTGCCGTCATCATTGCCAGTGATTCCGGCTGCGCGGGTCAGCTGATCAATTAGGGGCCTCAGTGCACTGTTGGTGCCTGACGGCATGCAGTTGTAGCGCACAATAGTATGTGGTTTGTCTGCAATGTGTTCGAGCACAGCTTCCATCAGGCGTGATTTTCCCATGCCCGCCTCAGCACTGACAATGGTTACCGTGCCGCGTTTGTTTTCGGCCTCACTCCATTGCTCAATCAGGTGGGCGAGTTCGTTGTTTCTGCCAGCCAATGGCGCCATTTTGCGCCCGCTGCGAGTAGCGGCAAAGCGGCTGGTAACCGACTGATTGCCGAGTACCTGCCACGTCTGAACGGGCTTGTCAAAACCCTTAAACTCCACTTTGCCAAGGTCAGAATACTCAAGCATTTCGCCAATTAAACGCCGCACTCGATTGGAAACCACAACCGTATCGGGTTCGGCGTGAGTCTGCAGCCGCGCTGCCAGGTTGGGTGTATCGCCCACCACGGAGCGTTCCATTGATTCACCCTTGCCAATCAACTCACCAACCACCACATCGCCATTGGCTATACCGATACGAACCTGCAGTTTGATGTCGAATCGGTTTTTGTATTGGGCCAGTTTTTCAATGATGGCCAGTCCCGCACGTGCAGCGTCTTCCGGATCGTGCTCACTGGCATTGGGGTAACCAAAAAAAACCAGCAACCCGTCACCGTAATAACGCGACACATAGCCACCGTACTGCTCAATCACCGCGGTGCAGGTGTCTCTGTAGTAGGCGTTCAAGTCACTCAGATCTTCCGGGTCAAGGCGCACAGACAGATTGGTCGAGCCAACCATATCGCAAAACATAACCGTCAGTGGCCGACGCTCTCCACCAGAAGCAACAGGCGTCGTTGATGCGACCTCTGTTGCAGCTTGTGTTGCTGCTTTTAGAATCTTAAGCCGGTGGCCGGTTGAGCTAACGCCCATTTCCCTGAGCGTGTCATGGTCAAGATCTGGCAGCACCTCAAGGTCAATATCATGTTCGTCAAATAGTGACGCGTACTGCGGTAAACCGATGGCGGCAAGCCACTGAGCGATGTCAAACATTAGTCAGGCTCGAATCTGGAATGATTGCCGGGTACTTATTTCTGGAGTACACGGAATGAAGCACCACTTGACGTATCATCCAGCAAGTGGCGTTGTGCTGCAAGAAGTAACACGGTTTTTTGGCGAACTTAACTTGTATCAATTTCGTTCCACTGAGCCAAAAGTCTCGTGTCTTTAACGCATCAACAACGAAATTCACACCCGTGCTGCGCATTGGTCAATGTGTGCGCAAGATGACAACCAACACAGCAGTGTGATTTGGCCGGGTGCTGGTTACTGAGATAGCGTGCCAGACAATACGAAAATTATATGCCAGCCACAAGCCAACTGCTGGCGACCCGAATTACAGCGTTTTCCGTGGTGACCGACCCGATTCCCACCAATGGGTTTCTATCGAAGGGTAAGCTTGACCGGCTGGTGATCAGACGACTGCGTTTCAGTATCCACTGAAATATTATCGACACGGCTGATCAAGGGCTCTGACAAAAAGAAAAAATCTCTGCAGTGTTCTCCATCGGGCCATTGTTCCAGATCGTAAATACCACAGGTTGGTGCATGTTCTTTATCGCCATGTACCACTCGCCAGGCATCACCAAACACAGGTACCTCTTCCGTCATTGAGCAATAGTGTTCAGTATCTACAACCAAATTAAAATCACCACATATGATTGTCCTGTCCGTCTCGGACGGTGGGGCATACGACCCTACTCCCCCTGGAGAACGAAACTGGAATCGATCGCAGCACTCCAAATGATATTTTTTCAAGTATTCAAGCTGGGCTGTTCTTTGCTCTGTTGCAAAATATTCGAGATGCGTCGTTATGATTCTCAATGGCAGCTGGTTGTAGTTGACAATGATTTCTATCGCCTGTCTCGGCATATTCCTTACGGAGGGATCTGAAGGCTGCGGTAGCTTGTGGATAAAAACAGTATCAACTTCAAGCCTGGACAAGATCATATTTCCAAATTGGTACCGACCACCAGAATCTAATCGATCCACAGCTGGAGCGTAGTACATTTCATAGCCTGGAAAGTAATTCCAAAGCTCGTCGGCCAGTCCGGTAAATTCATATTGTGTTGATGATGTAGTGCGATCGGATCGTCGTGGTATTTCCTGCAAACAGATGACATCTGCACTTCCCATATTTTTTAAGTCATTCGCGATGCGTGTGCAATCAATCTGATTGTCAATACCCAGCCCGGCCTGCACATTCCATGTAATAATTTCCATCTTAACTACCCTTGGACTAACCAGTTAATGTGACCGTGTACCAATGTACAACACGCCAAAACTCGAAATTACGGCTTAACATACAGCTCACGCAAATCATAACGGAGCTGCCACTGAAATAGTTCGCTATGTTTAGACAGTTGTAATCTACAAGGTACACCGAATCGCAATCAATTTAAAACGGAAATCGATGAACACGTAACCCGGCTTTTCCGCTTGAAGCCATTGGTAAGTCGAGGCATCGGTAAACAAGCCAACTGACACAGGCTTATCTCCCATTGTAATGCTGTATATTTCGCGATTTTGGCAAATACTATAAAAATTACTTCAAGGAATAGTCTGCAGTTTAGCGTTGTTAGATCGTCTCATTGCGCAGAGCAATACGAACTCCGTCATTTACCCGCAAAGCAAGCTCGCGAATGACCGCAATGGCCACTTCCGGGTAACCTCTAATGAGCTGCATAAAAACCTCTTTGGTTATTTTCAATACCACCAGATCGTTTTTTGCGGTCACGGTTGCCGTTCGCGGCACATCACAGACAATTGCGATTTCGCCTACCATAACGCCGGCGCCATGATTATTAACCAGTATCGGGCCGTGCTTTCCACCGACGGTAACATCAACCTCACCTTCCAGAATTACGAAGGCATCTTCACCTTTCTCTCCCTCGACACAGAGGTTGTCTCCAGGCTGATACTTAACCCACTTACCGGTAAACGACAACAGTTTTAACTTTGAGTCATCAAGGCTTGAAAACAAGGGAACATTCCTCAGCACCTTCACGTCTTCAATCATACTCATCGTCACTGCACTCCATACGAGAAGAGCTCGCGGATCAGCACTTTTTTACTGCAGCACTGCCTGGTTACTGATTTACTCAATGTTTGTGCTCCGCTCTACGAGCTTGCCTTTCTCGATTGTTAACACCTGATTAAAATTTTCCGCAAGGCTTTCCTGTGTCAATGTCCAGACCAACCCCCGATCACTACACAAGCGCCGTACGTTAGTCATTATCCTTTGCTGAGCATCATTTTCCAATACACTGATAGCATCATCAATGACTACCATATCTGTGTCTTTTATCAGTGCTCTGGCGAGCGCCAATTTCTGCCTTTGGGCCACCGGGATACTGGCCCCACCTATTCCAACATCATAACTTAGACCCAATCGCATCACATCACGATAGATTCCTACCTCTTCTATCACGGAACGGATAAGCTCGCCAATACGCTCTTCTGCATTTGCTTGTCCAAAAGCAAGTTTGCCAAACAGAATGTTATCCTGCACTGAAGACGCGCGGCTGTAATGATTTGCATTAAACAGCGCAATTAAACCACGCAATTCAGATGGCATGCGGTCAGACAGTCGGTGGCGAGCGTGTACCAGACGCTGCTGTATGGCGTCATCTATAATACCCAGCCGGTGCTGTGTTGGCACCAGCAAGAGTGCAATCGATAAAAATTTATCCCGTTCTTCCGCTGTAATTGAGCCTATGCCGTCGACATCTATACGACCAAGCAATAATTTATATTGAGGCAATTCATCAGAACTGATGAACGAAAATTGATTGAAAAATTCATGACCGGGCGGCAGATCGGAAAATAGCTCTATCATTGTTTCCGCTGCTTTCCTGCCACTCTGTACCAGCTCATCAAGCAATCCATTATGTGACAAGGTGTCTAATACATAAGGGTGTCTGATCAGTTCGTGAATTGTTGTTGAGCTGTCCCGTGGAACACCAAACAAAAGGTTATCCGCAACCGGCGCATTAGTGTTGTACTCATTATAGTCAAACAACTCAACCAGATGACTGAGTCCAAAACTGACCAGCTCACTACTAAGCAGCTGCCTCGCATACAATAGCTTTTCCTCAAGAGCAGCATTCGTGTTCCGTGTTAGTTTACTGCGCAAACCCAGTTCATAAATATCGCTTTCAAGTTCTACAACAGACAGCATGTCTATCGCCCTGGCTTCCAATGCCGTATCACTTTGGACTCCAGCAACCTCAAGATTAATCCATTGCGAACGTATATCGAACAGACTATTGCCGGTGCGCTTAGCCTCACGCCGGTCGTGGTCAAAATCAACCTGTTCGGCATCATGTGGCTGATTCTTCAAACCATAATAAATATTATCGAGCACACTGCCGTTGAACAGATACGCGCCCTGACCGGCATAACTCATGTGACGACTGGTCAAAGCCACCGGGAGCTCTGCCATGTTAGCACCGTTCAGTTTAATCTGACCACGAGTCGGCACTACCAGACCCACTATCAAGCGCGCCAACTCGTCTTTACCTCCCCCCGACGGCCCGACAATCGCCATATGTTGTGATACTGGAACTTCAAAACTAACGCCATCGATGTGTTTGATACCGTTGTCATCTTCGTAGGTTAATCCGTTTACCTGCAACGCTCCCTGCAGTGGGGTATTTGTGACTGATTCGCTATCGATGAGCCGCTCATCAATAATACTACGAGGCTCGAACTGGCTGATAATCTGAGCATACTTTACTCGCACATCCTCTTTTATCTGATAGTATTTCAGTAGCTCTTTCCACGGCCCGGCAAGGTCCTTGTAAGCCGCCAACACTGCGATCAGTGCACCGAGTGAAAGCTGGCCTTTAATCACAAAATACCCACCCACCAAATAGAAAAAGAAAGGTGTTATTTGATTTAAAAAATTGTTCAGAAATTTTATAAAGTACTTGCGTTGATAAATTTCTTTTCGAATTTCAAAAAGCGACCCGAGCCTGCTGCTAATCTCAGCGCGCTCGTACTTCGATGTATCGAGTGTACGAATCTCTGTATTACCCGCGAACGCCTCACCGATTCGGGACGCAAGCGAACGAACCGTCAACACTCGTCTGCGAGACAGCTCATTTACTTTTTTCTGCAACTTCGGAATTACATACAACTGCAGAGGATAAATTGCCGTGGCGGCAAATCCTAAAAAAATATCCTGATTAAAAATAAACGCAAGATACGTAACCAACAGCCCACCCTGAAATGCAGGCAGAGCAAAGGCATCACTGATAAAGCCGCCAAGTGGTTCGGTTTCGGCGGTAATTATTGGCACCACCTCACTTTGGGAAATGCGTTTAAAATAGGGTATGGGGAACCTCAGTACACGGCTGTACAGCGTATAGCGCATACGACGCAACATCCTTTCGCTGAGCACCCCGCGGTAGACATTCAAGTGGTATTTGATGCCCCCGTTAACCACGGTTAGTAACAAATATGCACAACACAGTAACAACAGATAGTTGATCTGTGTAACTTCAACACCCTGAATCGATGCTGGAATACCATCGCCACCGATGGCCTGATTGATAATCAGCTTGGGTATTTCCAGAGAGTAGTAGATCAACGGCATAGACAGCATGGTAGCCAACAGAATCAGCACCTGCTCTTTACGGCTATGCCGCAAAATATACTTGTAGATCGACGATTCCATCACGTGCTCATTGAATACGGATCTCTTAATTCCGTTAGGAGTCCTGACTACAGCAATAGCGCTTTTGACACTGGTGAAACCCGATCAAAAGACAAACTTATGGTCACATCAGGTGAACTCATTAGCACCACTGTTTCGATAACAATATGTAGGTATCGCAGCAAATCTGCAATTTGCTATTTCAGTATGCTATAACGGTTTGGCGTCTGAACGCCAATGTATTTACGAACAACCCGCTATTCCGCCGCAAACTGACAAGCTGAGCGTGTGACGCCATTAATATCACCGGCACGATGAATATCAGGTCAGAAACATCATTTTTTGAATCAAACAGCGATACCAGTGCCGGAAAAAGAATCGACTTCGTATCATAAAAAACTGGCTTTATCGCTTTGATTCAAACCTGACTGTATCGTTTCTATTCACAGAAAACCTGTGTCTTCAAACTCATCGCAATAAAATTCAATAGCGCTCATATCTCTTCAATCCAGCTTGCACTGCTGTGCGCTGATCGAGTACACGCGGACCACTCAGCACAAGTGAGCTTTCACCGACTGGATATAGTTTTGTAACATGATTAAACGCCTGCTACAGCTGGCAAAATCTCATACACCTGAGATCCCCGTACACGTTTGCCTTATGCATGGGCCATGCTAATCCGAATAAGTGATCACTTCGATACTCACCTATCAAACTGTGCCATCCATATTGACTTCGATCTTGACCATCACAACGTGTTCATCAAGCGGAAGCCTACATACCGCAGCACTTGGGATCATCATCGGCACTTCACTCTCGCCGGCTTGCTTCGAAAAACCATGCTGAATTAAAGATGATCAGCACCCTGACCAGATGACGGTGTCGCCTCGCAAACGCGCAGCCACTCGACTACGCTTTCTTACTATACGCTCTGATGAACGCTATACCCGCATCTATTGCCCGGGATAACGCGCCGGCCCCAGTCCGGTAGGATTCAACGAGTATCTCTTCTCTGCTTTTTCAGCCGGTGTTTCTTTTACTCCAGCTAAATCGCGTGCGATCAGCATATAGATCGACGGTATTATAAAAAGTGTCAGCAACGTGCCGATCGCCATGCCACCCACCAGCACCAGGCCAATTGAATTTCGCGCTTCCGCCCCTGCCCCGGTGACCAATACCAATGGGAAGTGTCCAGCCACCGTGGCAAAAGTCGTCATTAAAATCGGTCGCAAGCGAGTGCCGGAAGATTCAATTATCGCCGCCAACTTGCTAGCACCGCGCTGTTGCAGTTTGTTGGCAAACTCAACGACCAATATTCCGTTTTTGGCAACAAGACCTATCAATGTCACCAAACCGACCTGCGAATAGATATTCAACGTGGTCGTCCAGCCATCGGTCCAGTACGGCAGATTTGGGTTGGGCATTTTCATAAAGGTGAATATCAGTGCGCCGAACATCGCCAACGGGACTGAGCCTGCCAGAATAATAAACGGATCTCTGAAGCTATTAAATTGCGCCGCCAGGACCATAAAGATCAACACAATCGCCAGGCTAAACGCCGGTAGAAACTTATTGCCCTCGCGCCGCAACTGGCGCGACTCGCCTGTGTAGTCGATGGTATAGCCCTGTGGTAATATTTCGGCGGCCGCCGTTTCCAGAAATGCAAGAGCCTCGTCCAGCGGCCGGATAGAGACCCCACTTAGCTTGACGGCGTTAAGCTGCTGAAAGCGGTTGAGTGCGCGCGGCACGGTTTTTCGTTCAATGCTCGCCACCGAACTCAACGGTACCAGCTGATCGCTTGGACCCGAGATGTAAAGGTCGACCAGCTGATCCGGCGTCAGCCGCTCGCTGCGCTTAACCTGCGGTATGACACGATAACTTCTGCCATCAATGTTAAAGCGATTAACATAACCACCACCGAGCAATATGCCGACGTCTGCACCAATCTGTTGTAGTGATAAACCCAGATCAGCAGCTTTATCGCGATCGATCATAAGCTCCGCCTGCGGCTGATCAATTTTGGTGTCGATCAATGGCGGAAACGCAAACATGCCAGACCGAATTGCCTTAAGTTGCAGTTCCTGAGCGAACTGCAAAATGGTTTCCGGCTCTGCTGTGGAGGCGATAACAAACTCAACCGGAAAATCCCCGCCACCTGGTAGCGCCGGCGGCAATACCGGAAACACATTGACCCCCGGCACCTGGCCGAGCTTCTGTGCAATTTCAGGCTGCACCTCAAAAGCGGTTCTTTCACGCTCATCCCACGGCCTTAGCGCCATGCCACCGAAGCCGCCCGTCGGAAACGTTAACTGGAAAGTAAAATCAGTTTCCTCGACGCTCATAAAAGCATCGTTAACCGCTTCGGTTTGCAGAACGGCGGCATCCAGCGTGGAATTTGACGGCGTATCAACAATGCCGAAAATAACGCCCTGATCTTCCGTCGGTGCCAGCTCCTTTGCAGACATATTAAATAGCGGTATCGCCAGCAGACTAATGACAACCCACAGCATGTATATAGCGGGCCGCACCTTGAGCGTCGCTGTTAGCATTTTTAGATAGCGGCCTTTAATGCGCTCGAACATCCGCGCTACCGCTTTGGCAAACCGTGACTTGTCTTTTTCATCAACCAGTAACTTGGCAGACATCATGGGTGATAGCGTCAATGCGACGATGCCCGAGATCGTCACAGCGCCTGCAAGCGTAAACGCAAACTCTTTAAACAAGGTACCGGTTAGCCCACCTTGCAAACCGATTGGCAGGTAGACCGCAACAAGAGTAACGGTCATGGCAATGACCGGCCCGATCAATTCCCGCGCGCCCAAAAGCGCTGCATCGAGTCTGTTTTTGCCCTCACTAATATGTCGTTCAACATTCTCAACGACAACAATGGCATCATCTACAACAAGACCGACCGACAAGACAATGGCCAGCAGGGTAAGCAAGTTGATACTGAATCCGAATATTTGCATCAGAAATACCGCACCTATTAACGAAATAGGGATGGCGGCAATCGGTATAAGTACAGAACGAAGTGAGCCCAGAAACAAAAAGATCACAAGCATCACAATTAACAGTGTTTCCACAAGTGTTGTGATCACCTCAATAATGGAGCTTTCTATATATGCTGTGGCATCGTAGGCAACAAGCCCTTCCATGCCTGATGGCAGGGTTTTTTGCAGATCAGCCATCTCTTCTTTAACGAGCTTTATTACTTCAAGCGCATTTGAATTAGGTAGCGTCCAGATGCCCATAAAGGTGGCGCTATCACCCGAATACCGAACCTCAGAGCCATAGGAATCGGAGCCAAGCACCACATCGGCAACATCTTTCAGCCGAATAACAGAACCGCCGCTACTGCTTACTACCAGCTCTTTAAATTCTTCAACGGTACTCAGGTCTGTATTGGCAGACAAACTCACCTGCACCAATGAACCTTTGGTCTGCCCGAGAGCGGCCAGATAGTTATTCGATGCCAGCGCTTGTCGAACCATCGTCGGGCTGACATTGTGGGCTGCGAGCAACTCTGGCTTAAGCCATATTCGCATAGCAAAATTGCGCCCGCCCAGTACGTCAGCACGTTGCACGCCCTCAAGAGCTGACAAGCGCGGCTGTACGACCCTGACCAGAAAGTCGGTGACCTGATTGTCTTCGAGAATATCGGAGCGAAAACTTAGGTAGGCCGATGCAAATGCGCTATCTGCAGATTCAACATTAATAATGGGTACCTCCGCCTCCGGAGGAAGATCACCACGGACCTGATTGACCTTGGAGCTTATCTCCGACAGCGCCTTGATGGGATCGTAGTTCAGCTCAAGCCTGACAGTAATGGTCGACAGCCCCTGGGCACTGGAGGACTGGATGTAATCAATACCGTCAGCGCCTGCCACCGCTCGTTCAAGCGGTGTGGTGATAAAACCACGCACCAGTTCAGCATCTGCACCAATGTAGGTTGTTTTGATCGTCACAGCAGCATTATCACTGCGCGGGTACTGCCGAACAGTAAGCGAACTGATCGCCTGTAAGCCGGAAATAAGTATTAACAAGCTGACTACTATCGACAATACCGGGCGCTTGACAAAGATATCAGTGAAATTCATTTAGCTTGCTCCGGCACTAGTTATCTGTGAGATTCGGTTCAAGCTGTAGCTCGGATTTAACCTCTTCATTCAGTGCCACGCTGGCCCCATTGCGAAGCTTGAACACACCGGCGCTGGCGACACGCTGACCGGCCTCCAAACCATCGACCACTGTCACGAAGTCACCACGCGCAGCCCCCAACTGAACAAACTGTTGCCGGGCGACCAGTTGTGTGTCGTTCTCTTCAGTTTGTTTCTCTTCAATAATGAAAACAGAGTCACCAAAAGAGGCGTAGCTGACGCTGGTGATCGGGATGATCAGAGCAGGTGTCTTGTCGGGCAGTACTACATCGACGCTCGCAAACATGCCAGGCAATAGAACGCCATCGGGGTTGGCAAGTGTTGCCTGCACGCTTACGCTTCTGGTGTCGGGATCAATTTCTGTGTTAATAGCGGTGATACTGCCGGTGAATGTCCTGCCCGGTGCCGCGTCAGAAGTTACTCTGACTTCATAGCCGCTTTTCAGCTTCGAGAGATTTTGCTGTGGCAGTGAAAAATTTAGCAGCATCGGGTCGGCTGCCTGCAGTGAGACAATGGGGGTGCCGGCAGTGATGTTTTGTCCGACATTGACCAGACGAAGCCCCAGCCTGCCGGAAAACGGCGCGACAATCTGCTTTTTAGATAGCATCACCATGGCAGATTCGTTGCGCGCAACCGCCGACTGATAGGCAGCACTGGCGGCATCAAATTCGGAGCGCGATACGAGTTTTTGCTTGTACAGCTTAGAGACCCGATTCAAATTACGTTTTGACAGCGACATGTCCACTTCGGTCGCATCAAGCTGGCTTCGCTCTGATTGGGTTTCCTGCACCACAAGCAGGTCGCCGGCCTGAACCTGACCACCGGCAGTAAAATCAATTGACGATATCCGACCGCCAATATCAGCCGTGAGCAACACGCCCTGCGCTGCTTCCATAGCCCCTACCGCGTGAAGCGTGGCCTCCCATTCAGTTTGTGTAACAAGTTCAGAAGACACAGTGGTCGGAGGCGGTGAACTATTGGCCCCTGCAGCTATCAAGGCTTTTATTTGTAGCGCTTTGCCCCCGCCTAATACTGCGATAATCGCCAACAGCCCTAACAGGCTGAAGAATATTGCTTTTTTCATTTTGGTGTAATCATCCGGTATACACGGTTCTATGCCTTAACTATAGATGATTACGACGCATTATTCCCCGAAACCGAAAGGCACAAAAAATGGCCAATGAGACAACCGTTGCAATCTGCTTGTTGTCAAAATCACTCTGCCGCGGCGCTTAATTCCCCCGGTACAGTTATGTGGCACTCTGAAACATCGTCATAAGCGCAATCGATGACAGAAACTCATTTTGCAGAGATCGAGAATGGCCTTTCTGAGTGAACCACAAATGGCGGACGATTTAACCGGACCGAAAGACCCACTACCAAACGTCTACTCATTTAACCAATGAAATGGATGAATTATTGAGCTGTTGGTTTCTTCAACCAATCACATAGGTTTCAGGCCATCATGATGAGTGACAATCAAGCCTTCTATAAGCCTGACCCTTGTCAATAGGGACTTTTGTGACCCATTTATTCACTTTGAGAATGCTTGCGATCGCATCTCCCCAACAATTGCCGATTTTCTTAAGCGTTACTGACTCTTTAGCCACCTGTTCAGCGTTGTAGACCCACCTTTTGATTCGACCGCTTTTTGATAGATGCGGCAAACGGCCAATACTTTTTCGTTCCCTTCGGTGATCATCGGTTGATTCTCACGCGATAACTTTGCCACAGCAACCCATTGCAGGCGAGCGACCATGGTTATATTTTTAGTCACGATGTTGATCGTATTCAGACCCGTCACTCCACAATTGAAGCACCTTACAGAGCACCCAACCAATGACATCACAGGCGGGATTTTTTGGGCGGTTTTTTACCGACTAAATACGAGGCAGACGAATTTACCAGCGCATGGCCTCTGAGTGCGGTACGTCCCAACAACATACGAAAACGCATGTCTTCACGGGAGGTAAGTGTCATTTCTATTGGCCATGACTTGCCACCAATAATCAGGAGAGTTGAAATGACCCAGCGGTCTTCACTTTGCCCGCCAGAATTAGTCACTCTTCGCTGATCAGATACCGGTGCGGTACATATAATTTCGGTAATGGGATCCCGTTGGTGCGGTTGCAGGCGAAATTGAACACGCTGAATACCATTGTCCTCAAAAGGCTGCACATCGAAAGCGTGCAACGAGGAAGTTCGGGCTCCGGTGTCAACTTTTGCTTTTATGTGCTGGATGCCAAGCTCTGGTAGCACTACCCATTCTCGCCACCCGACAATTAGAGATTCATTCATTAAATAGCTCGTATATCGTAGTACAGAATAATAGAATATCCATTGTTCTGTGCTAACAGACAAACAACAGGAGTTCGGTTCAGCATGAAACTAGCCATATTGTCGCGCGGTCCAAAATCTTACAGTACACGACGTTTGAAAGAAGCGGCTTTGCAAAGAGAGCATACTGTAAAAGTACTGGACACATTGAATTTTGCGATCGACCTGCAACAGGGAATACCCGACCTGTATTTCCGACAAAAGCCATTGAGCCATTATGATGCTGTACTGCCTAGAATTGGAGCATCCGTCACCTACTACGGCACAGCTGTAGTACGGCAGTTTCAGGAAATGGATGTATTCTGCGCCAATACTGCGCACGGGATTATAAATTCTCGTGACAAGCTACGCAGCTTACAAATCTTGAGTCGCCACCATATAGGCATACCCAGAACAACATTTGTAAGAGACAAGAAAGATGTACTGCCCGCAATTCAACGTGTCGGGGGCGCGCCTGTTATCATAAAACTAATAGAGGGCACGCAAGGAATCGGAGTATTACTGGCAGAGTCAGTTAAAGCCGCAGAATCTATTATTGAACTACTACAAAGCCAAAAACAAAACGTTTTAATTCAAAAATTTGTAGCTGAAAGCAAAGGCAAAGATATTCGTGCGTTTGTAGTTGGCGATCAAGTAGTGGCTGCTATGCGTCGTACCGCCCAGGGTCAGGAGTTTCGAAGCAATGTACATCGTGGCGGTATCGCCGAGGCGGTCGAGCTAGACGACACCTATAAAGAGACCGCCGTACGCTCAGCACAGATACTCGGCCTACGAGTCGCCGGCGTCGATATGCTAGAGGGGGCAAATGGCCCGCAGATCATGGAAGTAAACTCATCACCGGGTCTCGAAGGCATCGAGACCTGCACAGGGTTAGATGTGGCGGGGGCAGTCATTGACTATATTTCTGCCCAGGTGGATTTCCCTGAGATAGATTTACGCCAGCGACTCACCGTCAGTAAAGGCTATGGTGTGACTGAAATATACGTTCCCGAGGGGTCGAACTTCGTAGGAGTAGCAATAAAGGATAGCGCACTATCAGAGAAAGAAATTAATGTTCTTACTCTGTACCGCGGTAACAAAATTATTCCGAACCCCCGCTCGGATCGAATTCTTGAACCGGACGATAAACTGTTGTGTTTCGGCAAGCTTGAATATATGCGCGGCATGATTCCAACTAAAACCCGCCGACGTCGCAGACCGGAAGTCAGAGAGCTGGTCACTGAAGAACTAGTAGAGAGTCCTGTCACAGGTGATATAGATTAATGCCATCACCTACCCTAGAGGACAACCCTTCACCGGCACCTCAGAAACGCCACGGGAAATCGAAACCATTTGAAATTGCAGGACGAACCATACAACCCGGCGAGCGCATTCAATTCGACTTGCCGTCAGTAAGCCTCTACACACATACGCCCCTCAACATGCCCATTGAAGTGATCCATGGCCGAGTTGCGGGGCCGGTACTGTTGGTGTGCGCGGCAATACATGGTGACGAATTAAACGGTGTAGAAATTATTCGGCGGGCACGCAGTATTCCGGCATTAAACCGGGTGCGTGGCACGCTGGTGTTGGTGCCGATTGTTAACTCTTTTGGCTTTATCCATCAATCTCGCTACCTGCCTGATCGACGCGATCTAAACCGCAGCTTTCCTGGCAATGAAACCGGCTCGGTCGCATCACGAATGGCTTACACTTTTTTTAACGAAATCGTTAAGCACTGTACACATGTCATTGATCTGCATACGGCGGCTGTAAATCGCGATAATCTGCCACAGATTCGTGCCGCTCTCGATCAGCCCGGTGTGGCGGAAATGGCAATGGGATTCTCGATTCCAGTGATCATAAATTCAGGACTCATTGATAACAGCCTTCGCGCTGAAGCCGGTAAGCTCGGCATCCCTGTCATTACCTACGAAGGGGGTGAAGCGTTGCGGCTTTACGAGCGTTCAATCGTGAGCGGCGTGCGCGGTATAGTCAGCGTTATGAGAAAGCTTGATATGCTGCCTGCACGAAAAAAGCCTTCAACAAAAGCCACTCCTTTCATAGCCAAATCTACCAGCTGGTTTCGGGCACCGATGGATGGCCTGTTCCGGCCGTTGATAAAATTGGGGGCCCGTGTCGCTGCGGGAGATACCCTCGGCATTATCTC
>CALISD010000067.1 GCA_938041955.1 uncultured Granulosicoccaceae bacterium
AACATCCATGTTCACCGCGCTCAAAGCGCCTTCCATGGCACTTTGACCCGACTACACATGATTTCAAAAAACAAATCAAAGCGCGGGTAAAGATTAAGGGCGACTGTGTCGCTGAGGGGTTGCCTTGAGTGACTTGCTATACGTGGCCTGCTTGAACGGCTTGTCGTGAGCGGCATCGCTGCCGCGGGCCTTCATTTTTTGAAAAGACCAAAAACAGAAGCAAAAAGTCTTCTTGCTGCTGTTTTTCCCTGCGGGTGGCTACGCCATTTTTTGAAATCATCCTCCGTCGGGTCGCGCGGTATGCACATCCATGTGCACCGCGCTCAAAGCGCCCTCCATGGCACTTTGACCCGACTACAGATGATTTCAAAAAGACAATAACAAATCGCGGGCACAGCAAGGTCGGCTCGTGCCTTTGGCACATTGCTCTGCTGGCTTGTGATTGCACTCGATTGTCCGCCTTCGCAGACTTATCTTTTTTTCCCGCGCAACGATACGCAGGGGAGATAAGCTTGCGCATCCACAACAAAGTTCAATACAACCAGGGTATTCGCGGCGATGTATGATAGTCGTCTATCTATGGCATCTATAACTGATAAAAAGGTGCTGTAAAAACAAAAAGACTACGACAGATGAAAAAGTTCTGATTGAATTACCTTTAATTCTATTCTGACGGATCATCAATAAAATCAAGAGTTGGTGTCGTATCTGCGATTGTTCTGGCATCACCCAGGTCAGCAGCCCGGCTAATCACGCCTTTGCCAAACTTGGCTATACAATCATCAATGACATGCTCTAGCGCTTGCGGCTTGGCTTGAGTTGAAAACAGATCCATCTGCTGTGGGTCATCTGCCTGCACCAAATCAAACGCTGCCAGGCCGACTAATCGATAGGGACCTTTGTCATCAAATTGATTGAGCAATTCTTTCGATACGTTGAACAAGTGGTCTGCGCAATCCGTGGAATCACCCAACTGCACCTGACGACTATGCAACTTAAATTGATTGGTTTTGAGCTTCACCCGCACGCCGCGGCAACAGTAGCCCTTGTCACGCAACCGGCGCCCTATTCTGTCTGCTGATCGACGCAGATACTGTTCTATTTCTTCGCGACTTGAAACATCTTTAAGTAACGTTCGGTCTGACCCCATACTGCGAGCTTTTCTCCGGGTAGCAACACGCCGGGGATCCTCACCTCGGGAGAGCGCTTGGAAGTGTGCTGCGCCATTTCCAAATTGCTGCTTCAACATCATTGCATCAGCACAACGCACTTCACCAATAGTGTAAAGCCCGAGCTTGTGAAATCGCGGTACCGTTTTGGGTCCCGCACCCCACAACCTGGAAACCGGCAGCGGAGCGAGCCATGCAACAGTTTCATGAGGCTCAACCACTGTGATGCCGTTGGGTTTGTTAAAGTCACTCGCCACTTTGGCAACATACTTGGTTGCAGCAATTCCTACCGAAGCGGTTAAGCCACCGGTCACGTCAAACACTGCTTCGCGTATCAGGTTGGCAATACGTGCCGGTGAACCGAATATTTCCGATGCACCCGTCATATCTATAAACGCTTCATCAAGTGAGATCGCTTCTACGCTTGGTGAGAATTCCGCAAAGGCTGACATGATCGCTTTTGACTTTTCCTGATATCGATCAAAGTGCGGCTGTACCACTAATGCACCCGGGCAGCGGCGCATTGCTTCTGCCATCGGCATGGCGCTTTTTACACCTGACTTTCTCGCTTCATAGCTCGCTGTTAACACTACTCCACGCAGGCTGTTCGGGCCCACTATAAGCGCTTTGTTTCTTAGTGCCGGGTCGTCGAGTTGCTCAACGGAGGCGTAGAACGCATCCATGTCTGCGTGAGCTATTACTCTTGGCCAGGGGGTTTTCATGGGGGTAGTTTACTGTATATATTATCAGCATTGTAGTTTCCCTTGTTTTTGGGGTGGCTTGTTTGGAGCGGCATCGCTGCCGCGGGCCTTCATTTTTGAAAAGACCAAAACAGAAGCAAAAAGTCTTCTTGCGACTTGCTTGCCCTGCGGGTGCCTGCGGCATTTTGAATCCCATCGGGCCGCTTGCGCCGCTCAGACGGCATATCCATGTGCCCACTTCGCTAACGCGGCGTCCTGCCGCTTCTGCCTGTCTCCACGATGAGATGCAAAACCAATCAAACGCGCGACTCAAAGCGCGGCTCGTGCCTTTGGCACATTGCCTGAATACGTGGCGTGTGGCTTAGCTTGCGCGTAATTTTCTGCCGACAACCTTTATATTTTACCCCGATTCGTAGCGGGGATAAGCTCGCGCATCCATCACGGGTACATTCGACTTTCACCTTAGAAGACTCGTTTCATCGGCATCAACAGCGATGTACAGTTCATGGTTTGTAGCAGGTAACGGCCATTAAAAATAACGGTTACGCTTACTTGATATGCGCTGCACTAACCCGGAGCTTCTATGATCTCAGGAAACCCGACGCGTGAGCGAGTGGCACGCCAGCTATGTGCAGACTTTACCCTGATCTGTGCACCACGCAGGGACAGAGTACAGCCCACTATGTCAACTGCTTCCTCCAAGGGCA
>CALISD010000068.1 GCA_938041955.1 uncultured Granulosicoccaceae bacterium
ACTCGCAAGCACCGCCAGTACCAGCCACCATTTTTTATATCTACAGTCAGTTGCATTGATATCGGACCGGTCTGCTCAGTCCAGTAACCGTTCTCTATAGTTCCTACTGGTTTAAACAAGGAATACACCAATGTATTTCCATTAAAACTACGACCCCAATGCATGCCATCACTGTCGTGAGAAATATCAACCACCAACTGATGTGTGCCTGCACCCGGCAGTTGCATTTTCCTTGCAAGCCCGCGACCAAGACGCCGCGCCAGAGCATTGCCGTACGCAACTTCGACACTACCCACAAGCCTGCCACCATTTTCATGCACTTGCTGAAGTAGCGGATGGAGCGAACTATAGCTGTCACCAAACCAGTGCTTTACTACTTCACTTGACATAGTATATTTACCAATAACGTAGTTAACATGTTAATTCCCGGGTAACCACATTCGCTTCAGTAACAGCTAAAACTACGCTTAAGACACTATTAATCTTGACTTGCGCACATGCGCCACACCAGCTCTGCGACACGTGTGCCGAGATACTCACCTGTCAGGGTATCAGCTTTTTGAATACTGTCATCAACAGTGCAAACTGAAAGACCGAGCTGTGTCCCTTGTATGTTGCGTTTTCGTGCTTCGGTATTGCACGGCATATCAAGCCCGACCCACAACATACCGTGCTGCCCTGCTAACACCGATAAATACTGCAGTGTACACAATTGATCACCACCCGGGTTAGCTCCGACAGTGAAACCCGCCGCTACCTTGCCTGCCCATTGTTGCTCATCCCAACGATCACTGGATGCATCAGCAAATGCTTTGAACTGGGCAGCCGGACCGCCCATATAAGTGGGACTACCAAAGATTACTGCATCTGATCCGTCAACAAGCTCAAGACAGGCCTTATCTACAAACCTGCCCTCAACAATGACAGAACCCTCAATAGAATACGACTGGCACGTCACCCCCTCAGTCGCGGTTACACCATGTTCAATCGCTGAAGCCAACTGGCGGGTGGTACCATTTTGCGAGAAGTAAATGATCGTCACGTGGGCCATGCTACCGTCCTTTATTAACCAACATAGCGTACCACTTGAGGCAATTCTTGATTTACTCTCCACCCGACTGTAACGGCACAAGTGGTTTGACGGAGTCGCAGATACAACGAATAAGCATGCCCGCCACTGACATGCCCAACAAGAAGATTCGCAAGCGGAACATAGCGACTGCCGCTGTTTTGCGTTATTTAAACAGCCCAGTAACAATCATCACTACTGAGACCTGGTCCAGCACCACTGAAGGTGATCGCACCTGGTAACAATAACAACCTTGCACGACTTCGACTGCTACCTACCTCATAATAGATAGTAACCATTCCATCAGAGTCAGAAAAACCTGTCGACCAGACACCACGGTATGACTTGTTACCGGGCTGACCCACAACAGCCGATCCATCACCAAAAAGATCGATCGGATACTCTACCAGCTCATCCCCTTCCTGAAAGTAGCAGACCAGAGTTGCCGCACCAATGCTGCTGCCAAAAAGACTGCGAATTCGAGCACGCAACGTTTCAAGTTCACTAAACGGCGCCTGATACGCAGTAATCTGACATGAAGTTGTACCGTCCCAGCCCCAGCCATCCCCCACCGGGTCGGAGTCGTGGCAGTTGTTAGCTGCGACACGACAGATTCGCTCACCATTCCAACCCCAACCGTCACCGTCTTCATCAAGGCAACCGTCAACAACAGCCGGTGCAGGCCCTAAAGACGCCTCTGTGACAACACAAGACAAGCGATTTTCCCAACCATAACCGTCGCCATCAATATCACTGTCAACATACTTGCACTCAGGTAATTCCTGAGCGCCGACCGGCAAGATGCCAGCTGCGCTGTGTACCAGCACAATAGCGCAAGCCATAACCCAGGATCTAAACGAATATTTATTATTCACTATCAACTCCATTTTGACGAAATTTGAAAACCAACATTCTCTGTCATGACGCAATAAAAACGCAAGAATTGAACCTGATTTTTGCACGCTACTGTGACTCACGGCTTCAACCCGGTACAGTTCAAACCGGAAAACCGGGCAGTACCGCCCTGACGGGCATATCACCCACACAAGCCTGTACAATTCAGTTCTCAACCCACACAAACACTAGAATCCTCGACCACCGAGACTCCCATGGAAATCACCAAGCTCGATCATGTCAATGTGCGCACGACCCAACTGAACAACATGATCAGGTGGTATACGGAGGTTCTGGGTTTAGCCAGTGGCAAACGGCCGAACTTCCCTTTCTCTGGCGCTTGGATGTATGCGGGGAATCAGGCAACAGTGCACCTGGTAGAAATAAACGGTGACGCTGGTGTCGGCACAGAAGCACAATTAAAACTGGAGCACTTCGCGTTTTCTGCCAACGGCTGCAGCGAATTTGAACATCGCTTACAAACACAAAATGTCAAGTACCGGCGCGCGGAACTGGCAGAAGTCGGCTTAATACAGATCAATGTCTGGGACCCGGACGGCAACCATATCCACATAGACTTCCCTGATAATGAGTGAGCAACAATACGGAAGCGGATTCCGTTCGGTATACGCCAAAGGCAAACTCACCGTTGGTATAGGCGTTCCAATTGAAGCCTATACAAGCCCGGTGCCGGTAATGCAAAACCAGGTATCGCTAATACAGCGTGCGGAGGCACTGGGGTTTGCCTCTGTCTGGTGCCGCGACGTGCCGCTACTAGACCCGTCTTTTGGTGATGCCGGTCAAATATACGATCCATGGGTATGGCTCGGGTATATCGCAGCGCAAACTAAAACCATCGCACTCGGCACCGGATCAATCATCTTGCCATTAAGACCTGCAACCGACCTCGCCAAAGCAGCAGCATCAGTCGATCAACTTTCCGGTGGCAGACTCATCATGGGGGTGGCCACAGGTGATCGGCCAGTGGAATACTCCGTGTACAACGTACCATTCGAATCACGCGGTGAGCGCTTCAGAGAAAGCTTTGAATTCATCAAAAAAAACACACACCGCCCTGCAGACTGGAATGACCAGCACCCGGTCATGGCCAGACAACTCGCCCTACTGCCAAAGAGTTACTGTGGCGATCTGCCACTTTTCGTTACCGGCAATAGCCGACAATCGCTGGACTGGATTGCCGAGCACGCCACCGGCTGGCTGATGTACCCACGGCCCATTGCACAGCAACGCACCACTTTAACTCAATGGCATGAGGCTCTGGCAAAAGCATCACAAGAGTGGAAACCTTTCTCACAATCGTTGTACGTCGATCTGACTGAAGATCCGGACTCTCCCGCACAGCCCATCCACCTGGGTTACAAGCTGGGTCGAAACCTACTGATAGAACATTTACAGTCATTGCAAAACATAGGTGTGAATCATGTGACGTTTAACATCAGATTTTCAACCAGGCCTGTCGATGAAGTACTCGAAGAGCTGGGCGCTTATGTTATTCCTGAGTTCCCATCTAATTTGGCAGAGACCCGGAATTAAAGGCGATCCCCTGTTGCAGTATCAAACCAGTGGCAGTTTTCCGGTTGGAATCTGAGACCTATAGATGCATCCAGAGATTCCAGTGTATGCAGCCCGGGCAGACTCACCACGAGTGGAGCTGATGAACCTTCCAGTACACCATGAATTAGCGTATTCGCACCGAGTTGCTCGGCCATCTCTATCAAAAATCTCACATCACTTGCCGGCTCTATATCGATGTGCTCCGGTCGGATACCCAGACTCAATTCACCCGTATGCTGAGGTTTAGGCACCGCATGATCAACCACAGCACCATTGGGGAGCCTGTGGCCTTCACTCACCGGCACAATGTTCATTGAAGGACTGCCAATAAATTGCGCTACAAATATACTGCGAGGCTTTTGATAAAGCTCGACCGGTGTACCGAATTGCTCCACACGGCCATCGTTAAGCACCATGAGCTTGTCGCCCAACGTCATCGCCTCTACCTGATCATGAGTAACAAAAACCGAAGTAATACCAAGTTGGCGCTGTAGACGCTTTATTTCCAACCGCATTTGCACCCGCAGCTTTGCATCAAGATTCGACAACGGCTCATCAAAAAGAAACACAGAGGGTCGCCGGACTATCGCGCGCCCCATAGCCACACGCTGCCTTTGTCCGCCCGAAAGTTGCCGCGGCTTTCTGTCCAGATAGTCGCCAAGCTGCAATAGCTCAGCTGTTTCCTGAACTCGTTGCTTGATTTCCGCCTTGGAAGTTTTGGCTATTTTTAAACTGTAGGCAATATTGTCAAACACACTCATATGTGGATAGAGCGCATAGTTCTGAAATACCATGGCAATATTGCGATCCATCGGCTCAAGATGATTAACTACTTTGCCATCAATACAGACTTCGCCTTCGCTAATGTCTTCCAGACCGGCAATCATTCTTAGCAAGGTCGACTTTCCACAGCCTGAGGGGCCGACAACAACGATAAACTCACTATCATGAATATCCACACTCACACCGTGAATAACACGGAGATTACCGTAGGATTTTTTTACATCTTTTAGGCTTATTGTTGTCATCGCGAGGAACCGTTTATTTGCCAGCCTGTCGGGCGTTACTTTTCTGCATCTACCAGCCCCTTAATAAAAAGATTTTGCATAAACACAACCACTAACACCGGGGGCAGCATGGCCAGTAATGCGGTCGCCATAATGACCGGCCAGTCAGCGAGATCATCACCCGATGGAAACATCTGCTTTATACCCATCACAATAGTGTTCATTTCCGGATCAGTGGTGATCAGCAACGGCCACAAATACTGGTTCCAGCCATAGATAAATAAAATGACGAATAGCGCGGCGATATTAGTGCGCGACATCGGCAACAAAATATCGAAGAAAAAACGCATCGGCTTAGCCCCGTCAACACGTGCTGCCTCTGCAATCTCGTCTGGTACTGTCATAAAAAACTGCCGGAACAAAAAGGTAGCCGTAGCAGAGGCAATCAATGGCAGGATCAGCCCCGTGTAGCTGTTCAGCATGCCGAAGTTTGCTATAACCTCAAAGGTAGGAACAATTCTCACCTCCACCGGCAACATTAAAGTGAGAAAGATCATCCAGAAGAAAAAGGTGCGCAACGGAAACCGGAAGTACACAATGGCAAAAGCTGACAACAGTGAAATGACAATTTTTCCGATCGCAATGCCCATCGCCATGATGGTGGAGTTCACCAACATTCGCCAAACGGGAATATTCACGCCGGACAACAATGCCTTTTTGTAGTTCTCTATAAAGTGCCCGCCGGGTAGCAATGGCAGTGGTGGTGAAACGATGTCCTTCTGCTCTACCGTTGAGGCCACAATGGCCAAATAGATCGGAAAGCAGACAATGGCAATTCCAAAGATCAGCCCGACATGCGAGATGATCGTACCGGCACCATTGCGCTCTACCATGCCAGCCATACTAGTAATGCACCTTTTTTTCGATGTAGCGAAATTGCAAAATAGTCAGCAGACCCACAACGAATAACAACACCACAGACTGAGCAGCTGAAGAACCGAGGTCCTGACCGACAAACCCGTCGCTATACACTTTGTACACCATGATATTGGTCGCCTGCTGAGGTCCGCCCGCCGTGATGGTATGGATGACCCCGAAAGTCTCAAAAAACGCATAAACAATGTTTACCACCAAGAGGAAAAACGTGGTCGGCGACAACAACGGAAACACGATAGTTCTAAAGCGATACCAGAATCCTGCCCCATCCATTGCAGCCGCCTCAACCAGACTTTTTGGAATGGATTGGAGGCCGGCTAAAAAGAACAAAAAGTTATAACTGATTCTCGACCAGGCAGAAGCCAACACCACAAGTAACATGGCTTCATTGGAATTCAATACATGATTCCAGTCGTAGCCAATTTTATCTAAGTACCAACTCACCACACCAATACGCGGATTAAACATAAACAACCACAACACACCCGCTATTGCGGGCGCTACCGCATAAGGCCAGATCAGAAGTGTTCTATAAGTGGCAGCGCCTTTGATTATTCGATCGGCCATTAATGCCAACCAAAGCGCCACTCCCATAGACACTATGGTGACTGATAAGGAAAATATCGCGGTGGTTTTAAAAGACGCTAAATAGTAAGGATCAGTAAAAATAAACTGAAAATTACCCCAACCGACAAACTGGGATTTAAGACCGAATGGGTCGGGGATAAACGCAGACTGATAGATTGCCTGCCCGGCAGGCCAAAAAAAGAATACCGCTGTCACGACCACTTGTGGCGTAATCAGAAGCAGCGGCAATAGCCAGCCTTTAAACGTGACTCGCTTTTCCATAATTTAGAAAACAGATCTACAGAGGTGCAGATGCACCTCTGTATCGTCTGCTGCTTATCTAGCGATTTGCCTGCTCAAAGCGACGTAGTAATTTATTACCACGCTCAACCGCGCTGTCCATCGCTTCCTGGGCAGTTTTGTCACCAGACCAGATACCCTCAAGCTCTTCATCAATCAGCCCGCGAATTTGGTCAAAGCTTCCAAGTCGCAGCCCTTTGGAATTACCTGTAGGCGCCTTACCGGTCATTTGAATAATCGCGATATCTGTACCGGGGTTCTTCTCATAGAAGCCCTCGGCTTTGGTTTGCTCGTAAGCGGCCATAGTGATCGGCAGATAACCGGTATCCTGGTGCCACTTGGCCTGAATGTCTGAAGTTGAAAGAAATGACAACAGTTCAGCCACGCCCTTGTATTCTTCGCTTTCATGACCTGACATTACCCACAAAGACGATCCACCAATAATCGTGTTTTGCGGTGCACCTTCAGCGGATTTCCAGTATGGCAGCGGTCGAATGTCAAACTCAAACTGCGCTTCCTTTTTAACACCGGCGTAGCCAGCTGATGACTCTGTCATTAAGGCACACTCACCGGCACGGAAATTCGCGCCACCTTCGTTGCGACGGCCAGTGTAGATAAATTTACCGTCCTTAGCCCATTGACTCATGGCATCAAGGTGCTTCACCTGAAGCTCGCTATTGAAGGCCAGCTCAGTATCAAGCGCTGCAAAGCCATTGTCTTTTGTAGCAAATGCTACGTTGTGATAGGCCGAAAGATTCTCTAAATGCACCCAACTCTGCCAGGCAGTTACTAGCGGGCATTCACTACCGCCTTCCTTAAGCTTGCCTAGAACACCGTCCAGGTTTTCCCAGGTGGAAATATCGGTATCCGGATCAACTCCTGCTGCCGTAAACGCGTCTCTGTTTACATAAATAACAGGGGTAGACGAATTGTATGGCAGCGACAGCATTTGCCCTTCCGGCGTGGTGTAGTAGCCCTTTACAGCACCCAGATAAGCGTCAGAGTCAAATGCAGCATCTCCCTCAGCCATGACTTCATAGACCGGCTTGATCGCGCCTTTAGCAGCCATCATGGTGGCAGTGCCGACTTCAAATACCATCAGCAGGTGCGGCTGCTCTTCGGCACGAAATGCTGCAATGCCTGAGTTAAGGGTTTCTGAGTAGTTGCCTTTGTGGGTCGCCACCACTTTATAGTCACTTTGCGAGCTGTTGAATTTTTCCACTTGCTCGTCAAGCAACTCACCAAGGCGACCGGTAAATGCATGCCACCATTGAATTTCTGTCGCAGCATAACTATTGCCGGTCAGGCCCAGACTAAGAATGAGCGCCGTTAGTACAGATTTGATCTTCATATTTCCCTCGAATTTTATTAACGTAATTAAGCTGCATTTCACAGAGTCGACTGCCGCAGCCCCTCTCCACGCAAGCCTTGTACTTTTCGAATCTGACGAATCAATACAAGAAATCCTGCGGACCTTTACCCGTCTGAAATTAACACAGATTCATAACGGATTGCCATTCGACAGAAAATTACTTGATCTTTTTTCATCGATCGCCCATCCATGCCTATTTACGGCCGCCCCGTGCTGCCACGGTATCCGGCACACGCAAATTGCCGCTGGAAACCAGCCTGATATTGTTGGAATGGAGCACTCATCATCAGCCATAGTAGATCAAGGCAACCCGCTGCGTGAGCAAGGCCGAGCCGCTCGTCCAACCGATCAACAGCGTAAACTCTGTTCCTTGCTCACGCGGCGGGCTACCCGGGATCGATTAACGACTGCCTTCTGCTCCTTGCCATGAATCGTGCAGCTACGAAGATTAAAAGAAATCTTCACCATCAGCCATAGTAGATCAACGTAACCCGCTGCGTGAGCAAGGCCGAACCGCTCGTCCAACCTATCAACAGCG
>CALISD010000069.1 GCA_938041955.1 uncultured Granulosicoccaceae bacterium
GGTCGATTACCGGCGTTAAACGATCGCTTTAGAAACACCACATTGAAACTATGGGAAAAGCACGGTATCCGGCCAACCGGGTTTTGGACTGTGGCCATTGGTGAGAATACTCATAGTCTGTATTATCTGCTTGAGTGGGACAGCCTTGCTGATCGTGAGTTACGCTGGAACGCGTTTGCCAGTGATCCGGTCTGGATTGAAGCGCGGGCTGCCAGTGAAAAAGACCAGGCGATTGTTGCGCATATCAGTAACACCATTCTGTTGCCAACTGATTACTCGCCAGTTCAGTAGGTGTTGTTTTCTGTGGTGTGTGATGGATAAGCCACAGCTGGTATGCGATCGAGTGGACGTCTTGCGTGTACCTTTATAGTTTTAGTGGTAGCAGTCAAAGTATTTGGGTTGCAGTTTCCATAACACGCTGTAGCGAAATCAGCATGGAAGGCTTAACGCTCGTTCACGGATGTGAGTACGAAATAGAGGATTAGCAGATGACAGATATCGCCTTCATCGGTCTCGGTAACATGGGGCTCAGCATGGCAGGCAATCTGCTCAAAAATGGTCATAATGTCGTTGGTTTTGATATCTCGAACGACGCCATGAAGTCCCATGTTGCCAATGGTGGGTCGGTAGGGGCTACAGCGGCGGCAGCCGCTGCCAGCGCCACCATCGTTATCACCATGCTGCCCAACGGAACCGTGGTGCACAACAGCATTTTTGACCAGGGTGGTGTCCACGAGACGATGACGACCGATTCGTTGTTAATCGATATGTCTACCATTCATCCGAACGAAACTGATGAGATTCGTAAGAAGCTTGCTGCCCGTGGTATCGCCATGGTCGACGCGCCAGTCGGCCGCACATCTGTCGAGGCGCGTACCGGGACGTCTTTGTTTATGGTCGGTGCCGAGAAGCATGACCTTGAGACCGCGCGCCCAATACTGGAATGCATGGGCGACACAATCATCGATTGTGGCGGGGCCGGTACCGGGAGCCGGATGAAGATCGTTAACAACCTGATGACCACATCCCTGAATGTTCTCACAGCGCAAGTCCTGACTTTTTCAGATGCAACCGGTCTCGACCGCGACCTTGCCCTTAAGGTCATGGGAGGAACCGCGGCAGGAAAGGGACACATGAGCACCACTTACCCAGCGAAGGTGCTAAAGGGTGATCTGGAGCCGGCGTTCATGATCGATCTTGCAAAAAAAGATCTGGACATCGCATTGCGACTTGCAGGCGAGCTTGAAGTGCCTTTGTCCTTGCCAGCGCAAGCTGAGGAAGTTTATATGGCGGCGCAAGAGGCCGGACGTGGCGGTCAGGACTGGACCGCGATCTACGATATGCTGCAAAAAAAACCAGCTTTTGGGTGACTGAACCTGGTTGTCGATAAGCGTACAAAAATATTACCTGGATCTTGGATCATTATCCGTAGATCATTCATAAGAGCTCCGTGAACGTGAATACCCAAATGCCCAAAACAACACCACCGGAAATGCACAATGGCGCATTGCGTGAACCGATTCCTGAGTCGTTACTGGGCATAGTTGAGCTCGACAAGACCGGAGAGTTCGAAGCAGGGAGCTATCAGAGTTTTACGCTAACTTACACGGCGGGACGCTTCGGCATCGATGACAGCGGCAGCCTGCGCGTCGTGTTCCGCTTTGCCACTGATCAGTCAAATCCGCAGTTTGCAGACGCCACAGCACCCGGTTTTACCGAGGTTGAGGCCTCCAACAACGCGGTACTTGAGGCTCGCTTTGACCCTAAAGGCAATATCCGCCCTTGGGATCGCACCTTGCAGATCAAGATCGTCAAAGGCTTCATGAAAGAGGGCGACACAATCACCGTTCGTTTCGGTGTGACCGATCAGGGTTCAGCGGGGATGCGCTTGCAGACCTTTTGTGAAAAGCGCTTTGAGTTTCGTGTGCTGGTTGATCCGATTGCCACCTACAATTTCCAACCACTACCGGTGCAACCCGCTATCGAGATTGTGCCTGGGGCTGCGACAACCTGGGTTGCGGTTTTGCCGACCACATGCGAGATCAACAAACCCTTTGAACTCAGGATCAAGGCCGAAGATACCTGGGGCAATCCGACCAACAAGGCAAAGGCCAGGCTGCATATCAAGTCGAGCGCGAAGATTAACAACCTGCCCGAACACATCGATATTGAGACCGGTAAATTCGCGCATGAAATTACTGATCTTGTGGTCACTGAAGAGGGTGGTTTCGATATTGAATTTACCTCGACTGACGGCGCACTGCTGACAAAGACCAATCCCGCGAGAGCATTGGCAGCACCACCGCATAAGCACTATTGGGCGGATCTTCATGGCCAATCTGATGAGACGCTCGGCACTAACAGTGCCGCTGACTACTTCGCGTTTGGCCGCGACCTTGCGTTTCTTGATGCCTGCGCCCACCAGGGCAATGATTTTCAAATGACCGAAACCTTTTGGCAGGATCTCAACAAGGTAACAGCTCATTTCGATGAACCCGGTCGCTACGTGACGCTACCCGGATACGAGTGGTCCGGGAATACTGCGCTTGGCGGCGATCGCAATGTTTATTTCCCGGTAGAGGGGCGAACAATGCGTCGATCATCTCATGCTCTGATCGAAAGCCGACATGACATCGATACCGACTGTCACACGGCAGCTGAGCTGTTCCAGGCTTTTGCCAAGCACGACGAATGGGACGTGATCTGCTTTGCCCACTGCGGCGGACGCTACGCTGACATCACGATGGCCCATGACGGTCGGTTCGAAAAGTCGGTCGAAGTGCATTCCGCCTGGGGTACGTTCGAGTGGCTGGTTCAGGACGCATTTACCAACGGTTATCGAGTTGGCATCATTGGAAATTCAGATGGTCACAAGGGACGCCCCGGTGCCAGTTACCCGGGTGCTGGCTGGTTCGGTGCAGTGGGCGGTTTGACCTGTTACCTCATGGCTGAGCTAAACAGAGATGCGCTGATCGATTGCATCAAGAGTCGCCATCACTACGCCACCAACGGCGGCCCCAGTGGTCGAATTCTTATGGATTTAAGCGTGACATTCGACCAGCCCGGCACCGTTTATCGAGATGATCCGGCGCTGTTTGAAAACAGTGAGGGTATAAGTAGTTCGCAGGCCATGATGGGCGACATCGTGCACCTGCCTTCGGGCGATCTGCAGCTTTCGCTATCAGTAACAGCGGCGTCTCCCCTCAGATGCATCGATCTTTTTAATGGTCTGGATCATATCGAATGTCATCATCCGTATTCTGCCGAAGACCTTGGCAACAGGATCGGCGTTGTATGGGAAGGAGCGGAGTATCGTGGCCGCTTCCGGTCTGTTGCGTGGGATGGATCAGCGAGCTTCGATATGGCAAAAGTAAGCTCAGCACAAGCCGTCAATTTCTTTAATCGCGATAAGACATTTGATGTAAATGACGAAACGGTTCTCAAATGGCAATCCGTGACCACCGGAAACTTCGCAGGCTTCATCGCGACGCTGCAAGATGGGATGAAGGGCAGCATCGAGTTAGACACCCCCCTTGTCAAGCAGACTATTGCTCTCGACGCGATCGGTCTGGAAGATACCGTGCTTGACGCGTCCGCAACATTGCCGCGTGCACTGCGGCTGTTTCAGCTGCCTGACGAAAACCCGCACACGTCGGTGACATTTGAACGACGCCTGTCGCCGGTCGCAGGGCGTGATAATCCCTACTATGTTCGCGTGACGCTAGAGGATGGAACCCAGGCCTGGTCCAGCCCGGTTTACGTGCTTCGATCACTTTCATAAATAATTGCGGGACACCCACTGTAAATTCGGAACACATAACATAAAGCTGCTGGCTCAATGCCGAGTACACCCCTGTTCAAGGAGCTGTTATTTTTTGTGGTGTTCGATGGGTACAGCCAACAACAGGGCCAGATGCGTGTCCGGTTGCGGGAACTGCAAACAGTACATGTACTCACGTGGTTGACGTGACGCAAAAGTGTTACCTCGACAACCATGAAGCGGGTTGAGACAGAATTGGCAAGCTAGGGTTGTGCAGTAACACTTCGAGCGGCGTGACGCTCACGTACTGCGATATAAATACCGCTACCAGCAATTATAAACCCTGCCAGCCAGGTGCGTAGCGTGGGAACATCTGCAAATACTATGTATCCGATCATTGTTGCCCACAGAAGATAACTGTATTCGAAGGGTGCCAGTATGCTGACCTCGGCTGCACGATAGGCGGTAGTTATGCATAGAATACCTGCTGCGAACATAACACTGGATAGAATTACCAATACCCACGCCTGAGCATTTAATGTATTCCAGGGTTGCGCAATTAGCCCCCAGATACTGCTGTCCTGTGGTAAAGCTGGCCAAAGATGCACCGCAATACTTATTGCCAGACACAAAACCGCATAGCTGAGGGTGGTATAAAAAGTAATTGTCAGTGTGTGTTCTTTAGGGTCAAAATTTCTTGTGAGAATTGGAATAAACGAGTAAAAAAGTGCACTGACTAACGGCAGTAATGCTATCGGTTGGAACAGGCTGGAACCAGGATTCAGCATAAACACTACAGCGCCAAAACCAATGATAACGGCTACCCAGCGACGCATTCCAACTTGCTCACCCAACAATGGTACAGACAGTGCCGTTACAAACAACGGTGCCGTCATATAGATAGTTGCAGCATCACCAAGTGGCATGTGATTTAGTGCAAAGTAATAGTTGGTAAAAGCGGCGAATGCTAAAAACCCACGTAGAAACATAAGCGTTCGATAATGTGTTTTTAGAAAACACCAACCGAGTTTAATTTGTGCAATACATCCAATAATCATGACTACAGCGAGAATACGCCACGTTAGAATCTGTAAGACCTCGTATTGTTCGGTAAGATACTTCACCACGGCATCTTGTACGGCGAAGAGTAGTAGCGCTGATACCAGAAAGGTAATGCCTCGGATTGTCATTAGTCTTGTTGTCGATACCAATAGTTAAGCGATGTTGCTGGAATTAGGTTGTTACCAGTACTAACATTTTGCCGAATAACCACTTTGTCACCAAACAGTCAAACGTAATAGTATCGTTGGTCAAGTCATCCGGTGTATAAAAAATCGGTGTCTGTGCGGACTGGTTAGACAAAGGCTCGGTATTTGGTGAGCTCGAATCACGTAGACCTTAAAGCCATAGGAGCGGCTATGGTAGCCACTCCAGGAGAATCTGATCACTCCAGTATCATGCAAAGAATATAGCACTTTGCATAATTTCGGCATCAAGTACTACTGCTAACAAAATGGCGGTAACACTAATACTCATTCAGGTATTGGTTTTTTATAATCGAATTTCTCTTCTAAACATCGTTCCACGGAGCAGGCCAGTCTTTTGATCGCCTCAACCAATTTATCTTCAGAGTTAAGTGTAAAGTTCATACGGATACCTTGACGGTTTTCACCATGAGCATCGAAAACACTGCTGGGTGAGATGCAGACCTTCTCTTCAAGGCCTATCTCGAACAAACGGTCGGTGTTGATGCGTGTGTCGCGGGCGTTTGCCCAGACGAACATGCCGCCTGCAGGCACCTCCCAGTCAAACCAATCCGAAAGATGTTCAGACATCGCTGCGCATATGGCATCGCGGCGTTTACGGTAAAGGGTAATGACCTCGGGCTGGCGGGTTTCAACAATGCCGGCTTTCAGCACTTCGCAAGCGATGCGTTGGGTGATCCCGCTGGTGCACATGTCCGATCCCTGCTTAGCCAATGTCAGCGCCTCGATCATTTCGGGTGCAGCGATTACCCAGCCCACGCGCAAACCCGGTGCGATTAGTTTTGACATGGTGCCAATATAGACAACAGGCCCGGTATCCCCGCGCCGCATAGCAATTTCCAAAGCAGTTGCCGGCAGCGGCCCGTCATAGCTCAAGCTTCCATACGGGTCGTCCTCGATCAGCCAGGCATCAGTCGCGTTAGCCGCTGTGATAAGCCTTTCACGCATTTCTATACCAACAACCCGGCCAGTGGGATTGGAAAAATTTGGCACGATATAGGCGAATTTCGCACCTTTCATCGTCGCTTTTGGATCGAAGTCGATAGATGTCAAATCCATGTTTCGAAACCGCGGTTGGCGCGGGCGCCAGGCATCAAGCGCACCCAGATAGGTTGGAAATTGCCCTGCAACCACGTCGCCCGTGTCCAGCAGAGCCTTGCCCACCAGATCCAGTGCTTGCATGCCGCTGGTGGTGATCAACACGTTGCTCTTTGACAGGGTCATCGACGTCGTCGAGTAACGCTGAGCAATCAGCGTGCGCAGATCAGGCAGGCCCTCAATGGGGCCGTATCCCAGTGTTTCTGCCGGATGCTCGAGGATCGAGTTTGCAGCAATAGCTGCAATCTCATCGGCAGGATAAGTTGCCGGGTCAGGTAGGCCGCCGGCGATGTTAATAAGGCCGGGGATTTGACCCGCTGCCAGAAAGGCGCGCGTAATTTCATTGCTAGAGGCCAGCCAGTCAGCAAAAACTGCGCGCCGTGATTCCTTGTTCGTATCCACTGATGTCGGTGCAATTTCCAACGTCTTACCTCTCCGGTTGCCGTGAATTAGTGTAAAGCAGTGATTGGACAGAACTGCAAAACCAGCCACATCAAAAATACCGTAATGGGTCAAGCCTTGATAAAAGATATTTAACTTCCACAAAACAATTCTCAAAACTATTTATACGGGCATCCATCAAGATATCCGTTGTTATATTGTAATTATGAGCCGAATGTATTTGCTGAGAACTTAGAAGGTCGTGTCTGCCAAAGCATACATTTTCCACTCTCCATCAACCCTGGTGAAAGCATAGAAACCGTGCACATGTTCGATGATGGAACCATCTGCCCGACAGCGTGTGGCGGTGGCTATGGCATGGGCACTGGATTCGTTGATGGCAGGAATATCAAATTTCCAGTCTATCGAATGATCCCAGCCGGTTTTTTCCTTTAATTGCTTTGGGTCGACCGGGTAGCTATCACGCATCTCAACGTTACCCATTTTGATATAAGCTATCGGATAGCGAACAATCTTATCGATTATTGAAACATCGTTGTTTTTGAACCCTTCTACGTAGAAATCCATATAGAGGGATCGTAGCTCATCCTTTAGTTGTTCATTATCCATCGTCTAATAATCTCGGTTGTACACAGATATCCACTATATCTTAAAGTGTGTATCAAGGCCTCTAAAGGATGTTTATGACGATGTTGCCTTAGGTTGCTTTACAACAGTATCAAGCTATGCGTCAGGCACTTTGCACAATTTTCAGAATCAGGTCCCATTGTTAGTAAGGTAGCAGTCGCATCTCGACCAGCAGATCTTAAGTGGGCAACACACGACTGCCTATGCCAGTAGTCATAGCGTATTCACTGACAGACAACCTGGAGTTAGTAGACTGGGAAGGTAGGCAAATAAGAGGCGACAAGCGTGTATCGATAGATACAGAGCAGCGCCGATTCCTGGCCGCCTAAATGTATCGCCGACAACACTGAGTATATTTGTATAGCCGACTAGATGCCGCTTCAAGGGGGTTGTGAGCATCCGGGGAGAAATGTAGCGCAAGAAAGCGTAGATTTAGCCCCTATACTAACCAAGGTGCATGACAGTAGCTAAGCTGAACGTAGGATCTATCAGATGTGAAAAGTCCTATGAGTTCGACATGCTGTCACCCGGACGCCGTGCAATAACAGCTAAACATAATGCGGCAACAGTCATGCAG
>CALISD010000070.1 GCA_938041955.1 uncultured Granulosicoccaceae bacterium
CTACAACGTAACAAGCAAGCACCAAGACGAAAACTGGTTGGTTTGCAATTTGAAGGTAACGAAGTCCCGGTTCATGGCGATGGTGTTTATGTAGATAAAAGGCGAGTGGGTGTGGTTACCAGTGCCACTCGATCTCCCGCATTAGGCTGTGCAATCGCGATGGCTAGAGTCGCGACTGAATGGAGCAATACAGATGCGTTACTGGCGGTGGGTAAACTAGACGGTCATATGAAGCGATTGCATGCAAAAGTTTGTGAGATTCCTTTTATTGATAGTGCAAGGGCAAAACCCAGAGCATAGGTCTTGTGTATGAGTTACACAATCTAAGTATTCAGTGTCAACTTTAAGTTGCCTGTGCATCTCCCATGAAAAACATTGTCAAGTTCAGCTCTAAAGTGATAGTTGACTCACAAAGATGATGGGTGAGAGTTTTATGTGCTGAGATAGGAGTCGAAAGAGTTTGGACAGGGCAGATACAAGTAGGAGCTTTTTAATGCCCTGTAGTTGAACCGTATAGGGAGTTATGGTTTTTTGCTACATATGGCTTGAAAAGCGATATGGCAATGTTATTACCACGATATGGAACCCTATGATTCGAAACCCATCTCCAGATTTTTCGCTGTTTGATCAGGCCCTTTTGAGTTGTTCAGATGGGCATTGCCTTTTCGATGATAATGGAAAGTTGCTTTCCTGGTCGTTCAGCTTTGGTGACTTTTACCCGAAGCTGAAAGATCGCATAAAACCAGGATACGCGTACGTCGACTTTGTACGTGATCTTATTGAGTTTAATGCGCTGCAAAACATAAAGCCCGTGGATGATATCGATCTGTGGGTTTCTGAGCACTTGAGTTCGATTCACGAGCACAATCGCGAATATGTCCACCATCTTGATGATGGCAGGTATATGCAAATCCAAAACACCAGGTTGTCAAACGGGTATTGGTTCTTTGCAGCGACTGATATTACTGTTTCTGTGCTGCAAAGAGAATCTGTTGAGGACAGCAAAAGGAAATTTGAGAGCTTTGCAAAAATATCCTCTGACTGGTTTTGGGAGTTAGATAAAGACCTCCGGTATGTATACTTCTCAACGCATAATACACCGCTAGGCGAGCTGGGTAAAAGAAAACTCATTGGTGTGTCCAGAATTGACCACGTCAATGAGAGTGCGCTGGATAATCCGCAGCGCCGGGAGCACAACGCGGCGCTTGCAGAAAGACGGGATGTCAATGTAGTGTTGACATGGAAGAGTGCCGATGATGTTGATAGTCACGTTCATGTGCAAATACTCGCTTCACCACAATACGATAAGCGCGGTAGCTTTACCGGCTTTCTAGGCTGTGCAAAAAACGTCACTACCGAGTATGGCTTGAAAAAGCAGCTTCAGTTTCAAGCGGCACATGATGAATTGACCGGACTCACTAATCGACGGGCATTTAGTAACTATCTAAACGCGAGCTTGAAAAGTAGATCTGCACACAGTGGCGCGCAAGACAATGTCGCTTTCTTACACCAAACACTGGTTTTTGTTGATCTGGACCAGTTCAAGATGATTAATGATAGTGCGGGTCATTTAGCTGGTGATCAGTTACTCGTGGAAGTAACCGAGATATTTAAAAAAGTGTTTACAAACCCCGACGATATCATTGCGCGTCTGGGCGGTGATGAGTTTGCCATACTTAGCTCTGGTGATGAGGCTCGTGCAGTTACGCAGGCTGAAGAATTAATAAGCCATATTGGAGAATATCGTTTTCAATGGGATGAAAGAAAATTTTCCATTGGAGCCAGCGCCGGTATTGTAATACTGGATCATACCTCTTCAGATGAATCTGTTTTACTTTCGAAAGCCGATGCTGCATGTTATTCCGCAAAATTGGCCGGGCGTAATCAGGCATATGTTTACTGTGCTCATAGTGCCTTTGAATCCAACCAGCATGATGAGATCGGGAAGCTTGAGCTTATCAATGAGGCGCTTTTGCATGATCGACTAAGCTTATACCTTCAGCCTATTGTGCCTACAAAAGACACCAGTGAAATAAAGAAGTTTGAAGTGTTACTAAGACTATGGGACGCCAATGGTGAGATGGTGCCTCCGGGTGTGGTGATTCCTGTGGCTGAAAAATATGATCGTATGCAGCATTTGGATCTGCGGGTGGTGGAGCATTCGATTATTGCGATTGGTAAGTTCCTTGAGGTGGGAGAAGCTGTGGCGCTCTCTGTGAATTTGTCTGGGAATACACTCAGCAACGAATCCAGCTTGAACCGTATTGCCAATTTGGTAGAGACGCATCGGGTTGAGCCAGGCACACTTTGCTTTGAAGTTACAGAAACTGCCGCCATAAAAAGTATTGAAAAAGCTTGTCGGTTTGTAGAGAGGCTTAAGCAATTGGGTTGTGAGTTTTCACTTGATGATTTTGGAAGTGGTTTGTCTTCATTTTCTTATTTGCGATCGCTACAAGTGGATTATCTAAAAATTGATGGCTGCTTTGTTACCAACATTATTGAAGACAAGCCAAATAGAGCCATTGTGACTTCATTTAATACGTTAGCTCAGGAGCTTGGGATGAAGACGGTAGCGGAATACGTTGAGAATGACGACATTGCCAATTTACTGACCGAGCTAAATATCGACTACCTGCAAGGCTTTGGTATTGGTAAGCCAAAGTGCATGAACGAGTGGTTGGAATTGTACGCGAGCCAGCAACGACTCACCGGTACCTGATATAGCCCATGGCGATCTGCCTCTGCGGTTCGGCTGTTAAAAGATTATCGTCGCACAGCACTAAAAGTATAGTGCGAAGGGATCTTCCGTATCCCTGCGCAGCATGGCACTATTACATCGTTAATCGATGGAGTACTTGCCATGAAAACATCCCGTATTATTCACACGGTAAGCTGCCATGCCGAAGGGGAGGTTGGAGATGTCATTGTCGGTGGTGTCAGCACCCCTCCGGGTAACACGTTGTGGGAGAAATCACGCTGGATTGCGGCAGATGAAAACCTACGACGCTTCTTGCTTAATGAACCGCGTGGTGGCGTTTTCAGGCATGTGAACCTGCTGGTGCCCCCGGTAAACCAGGCTGCAGACGCTGCGTGGATCGTCATGGAGCCAGAGGACACTCCGCCTATGTCTGGCTCAAATTCAATGTGCGTGGCCACTGTGCTTCTCGAGACCGGTATCCTTCCTATTCAAGAGCCTGAAACTGTTCTTACCCTTGAAGCTCCGGGGGGATTGATACGAGTTGTCGCAAGCTGCAGTGATGGTGAAGTGGAATCGGTACGAGTGACCAACGTACCGAGTTTTGTTGCACAGCTTGATGCTACGCTCGAAGTAGCAGGCATAGGTACGCTCACTGTGGATACTGCCTATGGCGGTGATAGTTTTGTGATTGTGGATGCGTCTGTACTTGGTTTTGCAGTGACGCCTGATGAGGCCCGTGAGATTTCAGAGCTTGGTGTATCTATTGTCCGTGCTGCCAATGAACAGATTGGTTTTAGTCATCCGGAAAATCCGGATTGGACACACATTTCATTTTGTCAGATGGCACTTCCAGTCACGACGGCAGGTGGCATAAAGCAAGGTAGAAATGCCGTTACGATTATGCCTGGCAAGATTGATCGATCACCTTGTGGAACCGGCTGTTCGGCGCGGTTGGCGGTACTTAGAGCGCGTGGAGAGATTGAAGTGGGTGAGCACTTTCAGGGGGTGTCTATAATTGATTCGACATTCGACTGTAAGGTAGAAAAAGATACATGCATTGGATCATTGCCTGCCATCATTCCAAGTGTATCGGGACGTGCTTACATCACCGGCACACATCAGCATACCCTGAACCCATCAGACCCTTGGCCTGAGGGCTATCGGTTGAGTGATACCTGGCCGATGCCTGATCCTAAGTGTTAATGGACTTTAGGTTGCAGAGAGTCAGAACTATTCCCGACACCAATCATTTAGTCATGGAAGGCGATGCTGAGCTTTTCTTTTTATGAGAAATCCGATAAAGACTCACTGGCGAGGTCGTTACACACTTCTGCCTACCTTGCTTCTCACCGCTTTGGCATTGCGACTGTTAATGGGAGTTGTTCAGAAGACCATACCCACGGGTTCGATCAACCTGTGGGTGGTTTTTAGTGTTGGGATATTTCTATGGCAGATAGTCGGTAGTTCTCGCGCTACTGATCGTTTCTTAAAAGAGAGCGGAAACATTGTTGCAGTATTCGCTGCCTACTTTGTTTTACTTGTGGTGGGCATTCTAACTGTTTTTCAGGTCGCTGATGCCATGGCATCTAAATACGAACCGGAATCGTTTGTGACTACTTCACTTACCTTGCCGGTACAAAGGGATAAGCAATTGATCAGAGTCGATGGCAACCTCAATTGGGAGCTATTTTCGGCGTTTGAAGAGACACTGGAAATGTATCCGGATATTGAGGGTGTAGAGCTTTCGAGCGGTGGAGGCTATGTTTTTGTTGCTCGTGCGATGGCTTTAAAAATTCTTGAGCACAAGCTGAACACGCACGTCGATACTCACTGTTACTCCGCTTGTACCATTGCATTTTTAGCTGGCCAGCGGCGAACGATGGCCAGCAACGCCAGGTTAGGTTTTCACCGGTACAAACTTGAGTCAACGCACCAGCCTGATCTGATTGATGTTTCTGAGGAGCTTGAAAAAGACAGGCTTTTTTTTGCCGAACGCGGGTTATCTGATGCGTTCATTAAACAGGTATTCACAGCGGGTCACGCGGAACTGTGGAAACCGAACATGGTGTCTTTGATCAAGGGTGGTGTGTTGGTAGATTGATTGGTTTCCATTCTGGTTCTATGGGTGTTTTTATGTGTACCGTTGTCTGTTTTTTTTTGAGGCTGCTTACTTCTGCTGGTCCGACAGATCAACAGCGTAAATGCTGATCCTTGCTCACGCAGCGGGTTACCTGAGATCGATCGCGGCGGTTTTCTGCTACTAAGCCAGCTTCGTGCGGCTTACGGAGTATGAACAGGAACACGCATCATCAGTTATAGATATAAAAGTAACCCGCCGCGACAGATACCCGTTCGTTTAACACATTAACAGCGTTATCGTTGAGCACTTAGGATGCACATCCTAATGAATCTGACGATTCGGTTTTTTCGCTACTCCAAAACACATACCAGTTCAGTAATTGTTGCCTTTATATGAAAACTCCTTGACTTGACGTATCAATGGGAAAATAATCCTACCATTGTTGCGTGTGATTGGATAATCCCTTTGCCGTGATTTGTCAGCCGTATTGGCTTTTATGCGAGGAGAGAAAATGTTATCCGTCAAACACAATTCGAAAACACGTATTACCGGGATCGCTGTTGGTATCGCTTTGCTCAGCGGGTGTGGAGGGTCATCAGAAACTACTGATCTGGTGAATGCTCTGGCTGAGCCGCTAAATGATTTTATTGATATTCCGATTGTTCCAGTGGTGACCCCGGTTGAGCCTGCAGCGCCAACGACCCCGGTGGCAACAGGTCTAATAAGCGGTGTGAGCAGTGGAGGAGAGATAGGGCAATATCGACTGGGCAGTCCACCCGCCAGCGTCGGGTCTTTGGTGCTTGATCCTCTCAACGATGGCAGCGATGTTTTTATTATTGCAGGTGGATCAACTGAGTTGAGTGTGGCATCAGCAGTGCCATTCACAGTTGTTTATGTATTGTCTGATAGCAACGGTTATTTTCAGTTGTCATTGTCTCAAGCGGTGCAGGCTGCAAGTGTTGTAGTCAGTTTCACTGCGGACACTCTTGCAGCAGGGCAGCGGCAGGTGGATGTAAGTGTTGGTGATGCAACAGGTAACGTCAGCGCCCTTCAATCGCTGGCAGTACAATCCGTTGAGGTCGGAACCGGTGAAGTACAGGTCAGTGTCAGTTGGGATAAACCGACTGATGTAGACCTCTGGCTTATCGAGCCAGACGGTGAAAAAATTTACTATGCTAATGAAAACTCCGATAACGGAGGTTCACTAGATTTAGACAGCAATGCCGGGTGCGGTCTGGATAACGTAAACAATGAAAATATTACTTACGAGGGCGTGACTGCTCCCTCTGGTGAGTACGTTGTTATCGTCGATTATTACCTTGCCTGTGGTGTAAATACGCCGACTAACTATACGGTTACCATCCGAGCTGGTGGTCTGACTAATACTTATTCCGGGCAACTGACTAACGCGATAGATAATGTTGAGGTTGCGCGTTTCCAAATCAGGTAAGCCGGGTTCGTTGTTCCCTATACATTGGCCTTGGGTCACAAGGTCAATGTGGTCAATTGTTGATAAGCTGCTTTTTCCTGTGTTGATGATTCCAATCTAGTCATTGAATAGATTGGTGACTTCTGTAGTCTGCCTCCCCATGGTTACAATAATTGGCGCCGGCCTAAGCGGTTTGGCCACAGCATTTCGATTGCAGCAGGCAAAACTCCCGTTTACGATTCTGGAAGCCAGCGAGGTCGCCGGTGGTCGTGTACAGGCGGCGTTAGTGAGTGGGCAGGCGCACTCCGGCCATCAGGATCTTGGGCCAAGCTGGGTCTGGCCCTATGCTCAGCCAGTGGTTGAGGAGTGGCTCGAAGAACTTCAAATCAATACGTTTGATCAATACGATCGTGGAGATGCGCTGGTTGACCGGTCGCCGGATACTAACGCTGTCGCTCAGTTTTTACCTGGCCAGAACGGCATTGCCAGAATAGAGGGAGGTGTGCATGCAGTTGTAAGCGCATTGCTCAAGCAACTGCCGGATATTTCGTATCGACACGAAGTCATCAGTTGCAGCTTTAATAAAAGCAATATCGAAGTAGATGTGGTGGTGAATGGCGCATCCAAAATAGTCAGCTCTGACAAACTGGTTATCGCAATACCGCCACGTCTGACAGTTCCATTGATTTCAAGCACGCCAGAGCTGCGTACGGTTTCGGATATTCTGAGTCAAACACCGACCTGGATGGCGCCTCATGCAAAAGTGGTGATGTTCTATGATCACGCTTTTTGGCGTGAGCGAGGTTTGTCTGGCCGAGTTGCCAGTCAGGTTGGACCACTGGTAGAAATTCATGACCATTGTGGCCCGCAAGGATCACCGGCAGCATTATTCGGATTTTCCGGTGTACCAGCAGCACAGCGTGCTACTGCGGGGAGTGGATTCATCGATGCAGTGCAGCAGCAATTGCGTCGATGTTTTGGTGATGATGCTCCACCACCTACGCAAATTATTATTAAGGACTGGGCGCTCGAGAAGTTCGTGAGTACTGAAGCAGACATCACTGGCTCCGGTGCGCATCCATCAGTTATCGATGAAGCAGTGCGTGGTCAACATAGTAATAACCGTCTTTGGTTTGCTGCGTCTGAGACTTCGCCGTTTAGCCCGGGTTTAATAGAAGGTGCACTGGCCCGCGCTGACCAGGTCGCCGCGCAGATCATTGCCTCTTTTTAGAGTGCGATTCTTCTCTAAGTGTTTGAGGCTACCATTGACGGAAGCCACCGGTATCAATGTGAAAACGCGTACTGGCATAGAGACCGAGGCCCAGATCATATTTGCGGCCGAAATTGTTCCATCGATTTTGCAGAATTCCATGTAGCTGTGATCGTTCGATCTGTGCTACCGGTCTGAGATCAAGCGCGGAAAACTTTAGATGCCGGCTTTTTCCAGCGCCACCGGCGAGTTGGTTGTAGTTCGGTGTTCGGAAGCCAGACAGCACTCTGACCGGGCCAATATATGGGATGAGATCGTACTTAAGAAACACCAGTGTGTTTACCATGTCACTCCAGTTTTCGCGCGGTGGGAGTGCGTATTTGGGTAGTGAATGGGACTTCCAGTCTGAGCCTTGTTGCAGCAGTTGCCACACCGGGACAATTCTTTGTACACCATGTGAGGCAAGAAAATAAACCAGCTCGTTGTAGTCCGAATGCGCATTGTTTTCATGTAAAAACTCAGCAAAATCGGCCGGGTAGTTAGATTGGTACGCTGCGTCGCCTCCCGGAGCTTCTGTTAATATGCCGCAACTGGCCGCAAGCCAGCTGTGCAGCAGCACAAACAATACATAGATATTGCGTCTTGTGTAGCGCGCATTGATCAGGGATGGCCTGCACCCGCGGGCCTGGACGTCGATAGTAGGGATAAACATTGATATTGCTAAGGCTATTTATGATTGTTTTTATGGTGTCGTTTACCGAGCAGTCTAAATGCTAAAGCTGAACATAGTCTTACATTCAGATTAATTTTATTTAATCAATTTTAGTGTTTCATTGGCACGAAAAAAATTAATGCCGGGAGTGAATGTACAGTGATGTTGTTAAGGGCGGGGCTGATACGGGACTTGATCCACTCGCTCACATGCCAGGTTCTATGAATCGTAGCGACTCTGTTGTTCTTAGGAATCTAATGTGCAGGCAATGGAATGACAGGAATTACCTGCCGGCGGATAGGATATAAACCAGTTTACCGAGCAGATTTTCTTCCGGTACGAAACCCCAGTATCGGCTGTCGTTTGAATTGTCTCTGTTGTCACCCAGCACAAAGTAGTTGTTCGCCGGTACTGTCACTGTGGGCATATTTCTATTTTGGCGTTTTTGATGCGTTACTTGATAGCTCACTCCGTTGAGCTCTTCACGAAGGTAGGTTACATCTTCCGTTTCAGATTCCTTTAATAGTGGTACGGCTACGTTATTAACAAACAAAGTTTTATTTTCAATTTTTATTGCGTCTCCTGGCAGGCCAACCACTCTTTTTATATACGGCAATCGAACGTTTCTTGGAAAATCAAAGACGATGACATCGCCACGTTCAACTTCAGCGTAGAGCTCTGTATTGTAGATATTTATGCCAAACAGATCGTAGTTGCCGTAGCCGAATTTAGAAACGAAAATATAGTCGCCTACTTTGAGGGTCGGGTACATTGACGATGACGGAATTGAAAAAGGTTCCGCGACAAAGGTTCGTAACCCCAAGACTACGATTAAAAATAACACATCCATAGATTGCCTTACGTTTTTGGCGCCAGCTTTATAATACGCCCACCGGACTCAATCGCAATATAAATGAATCCGTCAGCGCCTTGTTCAATTGCCCTTACGCGGCCAATGCCATCGAGCAGTATTTCCTGATGAGTCACCTGTCCATCTTTCAGCTCTATTCTTCGTACCTGTTGAAATTTTAAGGAGCCAACAAGAATGTTGTTTTGCCATGCGGGGTATCTGTCTCCTGTGACAAATGCCATTCCACAGGGGGCGATGGACGGTACCCAATAGGTAATCGGTGACATCATGTCGGGTCGTGCTGTTTCATCGGTGATTGTAGTGCCGCTGTAGTTGACACCATGAGTGACGGTTGGCCAACCGTAGTTTTGTCCAACGACAATGCGGTTGAGTTCATCGCCACCTTTCGGGCCATGCTCGTGAGCCCAGATTTCACCGGTGACTGGATGTTGTTCCATGCCCTGTGGGTTGCGATGCCCCCACGACCAGGTTTCAGGTGTTGCACCAACAGTGTTAATGAAAGGATTATCGCTTGGTACACGGCCATCATCGTGTAGCCGAAATATTTTTCCCCGATAATTATCAAGTGACTGTACTTCATCGCGACCACCGCGATCCCCAACGCTTAGATACACGTAGTGGTCTTTATCAAAAGTGATTCTGCTGCCATAGTGTTGACCGGCTCGATAGTTAGGCAACGCTTTGAACAAGTGTTGCCGGTCAACCAGTTGGTGATTCGCAAGTTTTGCACGCATCAATGCGGTGTTAGCGCCTGCGCCAGTTTCATTTGAGGCTTTTGGAGATGAGTAGGAGAGGTAGATCCAGCCGTTGTTTTGATAGTCCGGATGGATAGCCACATCAAGCAGGCCGCCTTGTCCGCCGGTGGCAACTTCCGGTACCCCTGAGATGGGTTCGGGGTGCAGGGTGCCATCTGCTTGCATCAGTCTTAGCGCACCGGTTTTTTCGGTGATTAGCATTCCACCGTCAGGCAGGGCTGCGAGACCCCAAGGGACACTTAGACCACTGATGATCGTTTCTACGTCGTAGGTTAATTTTTCTGATTGCTCCGCTTCGGCAAACACCGGGGGTGTGGCGGTGAAAAACAGGCAGAAGAGCAGGGTGGGCAGATGCTTCATAGTTCGAGTGCTCGGTTGGGTCTGCAATACTTAAGGGACTGGTATGTAGTTGATTAAACACGCTTAAGAAAGTTCAAACAATAATAATTTGTCGAAAGGCTGGTTTGTCAGGTCGTCGTCAGTTGATTGTCAATGATCCTGGTTGATAAGGTAGACTCGACGTTACTCTATTCACTGGAAATTGCTATGAGTCATCCGATCAGTCGCTTCCCGGTACCGGAAATCAGTTCGCTACCAAAAGACATGCAGGAACGTATTCTGGCGGTACAGGAAAAAGCCGGCTTTGTTCCTAATGTATTTCTAGCGCTGGCGCATCGGCCTGATGAGTTCCGGGCTTTCTTTGCCTACCACGATGCGCTAATGGAAAAGGACAGTGGCTTAAGCCTGGCTGAGCGAGAGATGATCGTGGTTGCCACATCAGCGGCGAATCAGTGTTTGTATTGTGTGGTCGCGCATGGGGCGGTGCTGCGGATTAGAGCTAAAAATCCATTGATTGCTGATCAGGTCGCGATCAACTATCGCAAAGCAGATATCACAGACCGTGAACGGGCGATGCTTGATTTTGCAATGAAGGTTTGTGACAGCGGTGCGCGTGTCGATACCACTGACTACGACACTCTGGCCACGCACGGGTTCTCGGAGGAAGACGTTTGGGATATTGGCGCGATCACGGGATTTTTCGGTCTTTCAAATCGAATGGTCAACGTGATGGGCATGCGACCGAATGATGAGTTTTATTCAATGGCTCGCTGAGTCAACTCGCAGACGTAAAAAGCAAGGCAGGGCTGGCTAATGCCAGCTCTGCCATATTACTTCTGCCACATTACTGTGGTGCTGAAAAACTAAGCGTCAGCGGTTTCGCTGAGCTTCACCAGCAAGTCTTTTGCGTCGATCTGATCACCGGTTTTCACCAGCAACTCGCTAACTACGCCAGACGCTTCAGCATAGATGGCAGTTTCCATCTTCATCGCCTCGATGGAGAGCAAAACATCGCCGGCCTCAACCTTTTGACCAGCGCTGACGTTAACTGTTGAAATTACACCAGGCATCGGTGCACCGACTTGAAGTTTGTCTTCAAGGTCAGCTTTGGCGCGAGTAACATTGCCGCCCGGTGCCCCGTGTATGCGATCAGGCACCTGGATTGAGCGCGGCTGGCCATTCATTTCGAAAAACACTCTGACCAGGCCTTTCTCGTTTGTCTCGCCAATAGCAACACACCGCACAACGAGTGTTTTCCCTTTTTCGATTTCAATCAGTAACTCATCGGCTACCTTGATACCGTAAAAGTACACCGAAGTAGGCAGTACACTGGTGGGGCCATACTCGTTTTGCGCACCAATAAAATCAGTGAACACTTTCGGATACATATTGTATGAGGCCAGTTGCTGTTCTGTGATTTCCTGTTGCAGGGTCTCTTCAAGTTCTTTTTTGGCCACCAGCAGATCAACCGGCGGAATGGAGGCGCCGGCACGTTCAGTCAGCGGTGCTTCGCCTTTGAGTACTTTGTTTTGCAGTGTTTCCGGCCAGCCTTCAGGTATCTGGCTCAGCTCGCCTTTCATTAAAGCGACAACAGAGTCGGGGAACGCAATCTCTTTATCAGGATGTTCAACATCTTCAACGGTTAAGTCCTGACTGACCATCATCAATGCCAGATCACCCACTACTTTAGAAGAGGGTGTTACTTTGACTATATCGCCAAGCATCTTGTTAACGTCCGCGTAAGTCTGTGCTACCTCATGCCAACGAGGTGCAAGCCCGAGTGAGCGAGCCTGTTCTTTTAGATTGGTAAACTGACCGCCTGGCATTTCGTGCAAATAGACTTCTGATGCAGGGCTTTTCAGATCACTTTCAAATGCTGCATACTGTGCTCGTACAGATTCCCAATAGAATGAGATTTTTTGGATGGCATTTTGATCAAGGTGAGGGTCTCGTTCATCCCCCTCAAGTGCTGCGACAATAGAACCGAGGCAAGGCTGCGAGGTACCGCCGGACAATGCGTCCATGGCAGCATCCACTGCATCAACCCCTGCGGTTATTGCCGCGAGTACAGTAGCTGCTGAAATTCCAGAAGTATCATGTGTATGAAAATGTACCGGCAGGCTCACTTCCTGACGCAGCGCTTTAAATAAAACCTGTGCCGCTGCCGGCTTCATTAAGCCACCCATGTCTTTAATACACAGAATATGTGCACCGGCTTTTTCAAGCTCTTTGGCCATATCAATGTAGTATTTCAGATGATACTTAGGTTTGGCATCGTTCAGCATATCACCGGTGTAGCAAATGGCTGCCTCACACAGTTTGTCTTCTTCAAGCACCGTGTCCATTGAGACACGCATGTTGTCTATCCAGTTAAAGCAGTCAAATACACGGAATAGATCGACGCCGCCTGCGGCCGCTTGTTGAACAAAGTGCTTAACTACATTGTCTGCATAGTTGGTGTAGCCAACACCGTTTGCACCTCGTATCAATGCCTGCAACAAGATGTTGGGTGCGCGTTCTCTGATCAGTGCTAAGCGTTCCCACGGGTCCTCAGTCAGGAAACGCATGCTCACGTCAAATGTGGCGCCACCCCAGCACTCAAGTGAAAGCAACTGCGGCAGTGATTTGGAATAGGCGGCAGCGACGTTAACAATGTCGTAAGTTCGCATGCGTGTGGCTAGCAACGACTGCGGTGCGTCACGCATGGTGGTGTCGGTGATCAATACCTGCTTTTGTTCACGCATCCATTTAGCGAAAGCCTCAGGGCCGTCCTTGTCTAACCGTTGTTTGGTGCCATCGACCACCGGCAAGTCAAACCATGGCGCTTCCATTAGCTTGTCATCTGTACGAGGCCTCACCCGATCACGTGCATCGGGGTGACCATTGACCGTGACATCGGCAATATAGTGCAGCAACTTGGTTGCCCGGTCTTTGCGCTTTACCTGTTCAAAAAGCTCAGGCGTCGTGTCGATAAACTTGGTGGTATAGGTGTTATCGAGAAACTTCGGGTGAGTAATAATGTTTTCAAGGAAAGTTAAGTTGGTCGCAACGCCACGAATTCTAAACTCGCGGAGCGCACGATCCATGCGCTTGATAGTTTCCTGCGGAGTAGGGGACCAGGCAGTCACCTTTTCAAGTAACGGATCATAAAAGCGATTTATCACGGCACCGGAGTAGGCCGTACCGCCGTCGAGTCGAATACCGAAACCCTGTGCGCCGCGATAAGCGGTGATTCGACCGTAGTCCGGTATGAAATTCTGTTCGGGATCTTCTGTAGTAATACGGCACTGCATTGCATGGCCGTTGAGCTTAATGTCTTTTTGTGCCGGTACGCCGGATTCCGGCGTGCCGATCACTTCGCCACTTAATAAATGTATTTGTGCCTTGATGATATCAATGCCGGTTACTTCTTCAGTCACCGTATGTTCAACCTGTACCCGTGGGTTCACTTCGATGAAGTAAAACTCTTCGGTATCAATGTCCATTAGGAATTCGACTGTTCCAGCACCTTTATAGTCACTGGTCGCGCCAATCTTAAGTGCGTAATCAGCAATTTCCTCGCGTTTCGCGTCACTCAGGTAGGGTGCTGGTGCGCGTTCTACTACCTTTTGATTACGCCGCTGCACTGAGCAATCGCGCTCAAATAAATGCACAATATTGCCGTGCGTATCACCCAGTATCTGCGCCTCAACATGGCGCGCGTTTTCTACCAGTTTTTCAAGATAAATTTCATCTTTGCCAAAAGCTGCGCGTGCTTCGCGCTTGGCCTCATCAACTTCTGTATCAAGATCTGCCTCAGAGCGAATAACCCGCATACCGCGACCGCCACCACCCCATGAGGCTTTTAGCATAATCGGGTAGCCGACTTCTGCAGCCATCTTTTTGATAGTGGGTAAATCATCAGGCAATGGGGCAGTAGCGGGTACCACTGGCACGCCGGCCTTGATGGCCAGATTACGTGCAGCTACCTTGTTACCCAAAGAGCGCATTGTGTCTGCGCTCGGGCCGATAAATAGAATGCCAGCTTCATCGCAGGCATCGACAAATTCCGGACTTTCTGAGAGCAAGCCGTAGCCCGGATGAATTGCGTCAGCACCGGAGAGTTTCGCGACACGCAACACTTCATCAATAGACAGGTATGATTCAATCGGACCCATGTCCTTTTCGAGGTGCGGACCGCGTCCAACGCGATACGCTTCATCTGATTTGAAACGGTGCAGGGCGAGTTTGTCTTCTTCGGCCCATATCGCGACGGTTTTGATGTCGAGTTCATTGGCGGCACGAAATACGCGGATAGCGATTTCAGAGCGATTGGCAACGAGGATTTTTTTTATAGCCAAGACGTGGGGTTCCGGTTTTGGGGAGGCGGTATTCTACCGCGTTTAGGTGGTGTTTTGTGGGCTGGTGCTTGTTGGCCTTTTTTGTTGTTTGCTGTGCTGGGCTGTTTTCGCTTATAGCTCAGTTGTTTATACATTCGCTGAGCTCAACGTAAGCGGCATGCCATCCCTGGCGATTTGTGTACTTGGAAGTGAACCCATCGGCTTGCGCGAGTGCTAGCAACCAGAGTTTAACGAGCACTCTACGAGCGAAACGAGTTGCTGTACCGAGCGTCTGAGTAGTTTTTTGACACTAACCGGAGTCGGGGTTAAGCGGCATGGATGCCGGGTGAGCGCTGTGCACATGGGATGTGCATTTATCGCGACCCGATGGCGGTTAAATTCAAAAAATGGCGCTGTCACCCGAGGGGCAATGAGGCCGCGAAAAACACCTTTGGTTACTTTGCGAGGTTGCAAAGTGACTCGCTAGTGCCAGGGGCTGGCATCGAAAAACGCCAGGGATGGCATGTCGCCTACGTTTAGCGCAGCGAATGAAGCGAATATTGAGCGCAGCGAATAAAGCAAACGTCAAGGGCAGCGAATAAAATAACATTGGCCGCTCAAAGCCCGTTGCCTAGTGCCAAGAAAAACTAAAAATCAAATTCACTCCAGACAGGTGCATGATCAGATGGCTTCTCCATAGCGCGAATATCATAATCCATCCCGCTATCAACCAGGCAATCTGTCAACGGCTTAGTGGTAAGCAAGTGATCAATCCGAAGGCCGCTCTTGGGTTCACGATCAAAGCCACGGGTTCGATAGTCAAACCAACTCAGAAACTCTTTCGAGTCGGGATACTTCACCCGATAGGTATCGTCCAGGCCGAACGCGCTTAGTGTCTCGAACCATTCGCGTTCTTCCGGCAGGAAGCTTACATGGCCTGTGCGCAGCCATGTTTTTACGCTGTTGGGACTGATGCCGATGTCTTCGTCGACCGGTGCGATATTGAAGTCACCGATCACAGCGAGGGGCTCGTCGTTCCTGTAGTCTGAATGCAGAAGCTTGGTTAAGCCTTTGTAGAAATTTTCTTTGTCTGGAAATTTGGTCGGGTGTTCGCGCTTTTCGCCATTCGGGAAATAGCCGTTCATGACGGTGATCTTTTTGCCACTGTGGGTGGTGGTGGTACCGGTGATTAAACGACGTTGTGAGTCGTCGGTGTCGCCCGGCAGGCCTTTGACTACGGACTCAAATGGGGTTTGCGACATCAGGGCAACGCCGTAATGCGTTTTTTGGCCGTGGTATTCAACGCTATAGCCGAAATCCTGAATGATCTCCAGTGGAAACTCTTCGTCGGTAACTTTGGTTTCCTGAAGGCCAATGATGTCTGGTTGGTGCTTTTCAATTAGTGCTTCCAGCTGGTGGAAGCGCAGGCGCAGACTGTTGACGTTAAATGACACGATTTTCATTGGGTAAGCCTATTTCGGGTGCTGGCGCGATATTGTGTATTTTACCTTGCTTGTGACTAGAAAGCAGGTTGGTTTTGCAGATATCAATTGCTCATGCATCAGGTTTCCCGAAGGGGAAGTCTCTTAATTTTCGCGGTTTTTAAAGGTAGGTTGGGGAAGTGCGTTATCTGACGTGCTAGTTTTGATCGTCACAACCCGACGCATACGCGAGTGGATCAAGTTCAGCGCGAAGCAAGTCCAGCGCGATATCGCCGATGATGTCGGCAATCATAATAAGGGCTACGATTCATGTTCACGGGGCTCTTTGCTTTGGAATCCCGACGCGTTAGTGAGTGGCACGACGTGTTTTTTACGAATCTCCTCTCCGGTAAACATTGACCAGCATTTATAAAGAAAGGCTCTCTATTTTCGGTAACGCACTGTGATGTGACACATACACGGCTTGCCACTCGCTCACGCATCGGGTTTCGATTGCTTGAACGACGCTCGTCGAACTCAGCGAATGTTGAGCATAACGTTGAACGTGATTACGACCAACCACGTTCAACGCCACGAAGCGAACAAGAATAAGAACCCTACGCTATACCAAATACGCGTACAGCATCTAGCACGCAGCGCAGTTGGGTCAATGCTTTGGTAGACCCTTCCAGGCGGGCTTTGAGGCCTTCAATTTCTTCTTCACGCACTGAGTCATTGCGTTTGGCAAGTTCCGTCAGTCGGCTGAGTTCAGCGCCTAGTTGAGTCTTGGCTTGCTCTATGGCCTGGGTTTTCAGTGTTTCAAGCTCGCTATTGGCGATACTTTCGGCTGAGGTAATCATTGTTTGAAGGTCCTGGCGTTTTGCATCAACCAGTTGTTTTGCCAGCGGGCGTTTAATTGCATGGAAGGCTTCATTCAATTCTTCGTGGTCGAATTCTTCTGTCAGGTTGCTGCCGTCGCTTGATAGCACTACACGTAGCAGGTCACCACTTAGAAATTGTTCCAGATTCAGAGATTTGGGTGCAGGGCAGTCAAATACGTAGTGGGCTTCGAGTAGTACGCTGCCTCGCTTTAATTTTTCATTCTGCATTGCACCGACGGATACCTGGCCGAAGCCGCCGGAGATGATTTGCTCCATAGCAGTCCCGACCAACGGGTGTTCCCAGGTAAGAAACTGTACGTCTTCACGTGCCAGTGCAACGTGCCTTCTAAAGGTGATGGTGGCGCCGTCTTCATTGAGCCCCGGAAACTCGGTGACTGCCATGTGCTCACCGGGTTTGATGATGTAGGCGTGGGTAGATTGATCTTCAACGTCGACACCCAGGTTGTCGAGCGCCTGGTCCATGTATTTTTGCAATATGTTTTCTGTATCGAACTGATCAATTTCTGAAATTAATTTACTTGAGATGGCTTCTTTGTGCGAGCTAAGTTCCAGTAGTCGGTCACGACCGGATTCTATTTTTTCACGATGTTTCTGGGCGATTACGTTGGCATCGTCAACCAGTTTGTTGATGTCTTCATCGCCATTGAGGGCGTTGTCAAAACGTTCTTGTAATTCTGCTTTAACCAACTCGCCGACCTGACAGGTTTGTTCAAACGCATTCAGGCCTTCGTGATACCAGTGCTGTAAAAAGTCATCACGGCTACCTTTTACGTAGGGTACAAGCACTTTTATTTCCTGGCTTTGACCGATTCGATCAAGGCGACCGATACGTTGTTCTAACAAGTCGGCATTTTCAGGAAGGTCAATCAGAATCATTTGATGTAAGAATTGGAAGTTTCTGCCTTCACTGCCTATTTCTGAACAAAGAAGAATCGGACTGCCGGATTCGTCATCTGCAAAAAATTCGGCTGCGCGGTCACGCTCAACAATAGACATCTCTTCATGGAACACGGCGGCGTGAATACCGAAGCGCGTTCTGAGGGTTTCGTTCAACATTTCTACACGGGCGACTGATTTACAGATCAGGAGTAATTTTTCCGGGGTGATCTCGGAAATTTTGTCTGCCAGCCAATCAACCAATCCATCGGCATCACTTAGCATGTAGGGTTCGAACTTGCGTTCCGGGAATCCAGTCACGGCGCGTCGGGTGTTGCGAAACATGACGCGGCCTGTGCCGTGGTAATCAATAAGTGCATTGATCGTTTGATCCGCTGCGCTTAGGCCTTGCTCTTCTGCGTCTGAATCCGGCTTCTCGGTGGAATCTGGCAAATCGAGGGAGTCGATCAACGCCTGCTGTTCTGAATCCAGTGTTTTGCCGTTTTCAATGGCGGTAGCGACATCTGCGAGTGAGCGGTAGTTGGCCTCCTCATCGGTGAATTTCTCCAGTGACACAAATCTGTGTGGGTCGAGCAATTGCAAACGTGCGAAGTGGCCTTTGTGCCCCATTTGTTCCGGTGTTGCGGTCAGTAGCATTAATGAAGGTACAGCAGCTGCAAGGTCGGCTATGCAGTCGTAGGCAGGTGTTTCGGCATCTTCATCCGGTGTTTCGAGGTGATGTGCTTCATCGACAATGAGGGTGTCCCAACCGGCTTCAATTGCATGGTTGGTGATTTTGTCGTCAGATAGCAGGACCGGCAGGGTGGTAAGTACCAGCTGCCGATCAAGAAACGGGTTGCCGTCAGTGGCGGATGGCAGTGATTCTTCGTACATCACTTCATCAATGATGCTGAATCTCAGGTTGAAGCGGCGCTTCATTTCAACCAGCCACTGATGTAACAGGGGTTCTGGTACTACTACCAGTACTCTGGAGATCGCATCGCGAACCAACTGGCTGTGGATGATCATTCCGGATTCTATGGTTTTACCCAGGCCTACTTCATCCGCCAGCAGTACTCTGGGATGGAGCCTTGAGGAGACTTCATTGGCAATATAGAGCTGGTGCGGAATCAGATCAACGCGTGCACCACACAAGCCGTGTACCGGTGATCGGGCGAGTCGCTGTTGGATCTCGCGAGTGGTCAGGCGAATGTGATAGCGGCGCTCTTTATCAAATTGGCCATTGAACAATTTGTCAGACGGACGATTGAATTGCATGAAGTTATCGAGTTGGGTTTCACTCAGTGTGGTGCGCGACCCGTCATCGCTTATGCCGTGATAGGCCAGCAATCCATCGATTTCTTCTACGTCGTTGACGATGAGGGTGGTTTCATCGGCGGCGCGGATGCGGTCACCGGCGCCAAACTGCACTCTTGTTAAGGGTGCGGTTTCAGTGGCATAGGTTCTTATTTCGCCACTTGCCATGTACACAATCGTGACGAGCCGATGTTCGGTTTTTAATATGGTGCCGAGGCCGAGATCACTTTCAGTGTCGCTGATCCAGCGTTGTCCGGGTATAAAACTGTGCATTTATATTTAGGTTTTTTTTTAGCTGGAGGGGAGTGGCGCAAACTGAACTGCAAGTCTAATCGTTAACGCGCTAGCTTTCCATTTGCAATACAGGAAATTACCCGTCAATGTACGGTAAGTAAGGCTTTAATTTAGCGAGCAAGCCATGAGTGATCAGACCTATCAACCGGAACACATTGAAATCCCTCCCGTGTTTGCCTGGCCGCCTCGGCCAAAAGAGGCGCTGCGCTATCTGACCGTGGACATCATGGTGCCCTGGGGTCTGTTTTGGATAGCGACAGCATTTGTGTTTTGGAGGGTTCTGACGCCGGAAATGCATGAGATGAGAAGCTTCTCTTTTGGCTGGGTAGCATTTCTCTGGGTGCGTAACGCACTGGTTTTAACGGTCATTGCTGGTGGTTTGCATTGGTGGCTCTACGTCAGAAAATCACAAAATACTGAAACGAAATTCTCCCGCCGTTGGCTGGCGCAGGGTAACGCACGGTTTCTGTGGGGCGATCAGGTGCATGACAATATGACTTTCAGCTTAGTGAGTGGTGTCACAGTGTGGACGTTATATGAGGCGGCGACGTATTGGTGGTACGCCAATGGTTACGTCTCAGCACCCGCGATAGCGGATGGTCCATTTTACTTTCTGATCACATTGTGGGCAGTCTTCTTTTGGTCAACCCTACATTTCTATTTGAACCATCGCCTGCTTCATACCCGATGGTTGTATAAAGTGGCACATGAAAGACACCATTTAAATGTCGTGACCGGGCCGTGGTCCGGCATTTCGATGCATCCGATAGAGCATATTATTTACTTTACGGTGTTCTTGTTATGGTGGGTGGTGCCGGTGCATCCGGTGATTATTATTTTGACCGGATTGTTTCAGGGGGTGAGCCCTGCGGTATCACACTCGGGATTTGACTATGTGCGTTTTGGAGGTAAGTGGCGAATCCCTGCTGGTGACAACTTCCATAATTTGCATCATCGATTTTTCAGGGTTAATTATGGCAATAGTTTGATGCCTATTGATCGGGTGTTTGATAGTTGGAATGGTGGTTCAGAGGAGGACATGCAGCGTATGAAGGAGCGGTTTGGTCGGGAGTCGGGCGAGTCTTAAGGTTTGTCGGGCTCCCTGTGTTAGTTTTTTGCGGGGTTCGCTTCGGGTGTATTTTTTTGTGCTCAACGTCTTGTTCAGAGGCAGGGAAAGCGACTAGCGTGAGCGCAGTGCATTGCATGGCGCTTTCATTGGTGGGTAGTCGTGTGCCGGTATGATCGCTACGACGACGAGCGGCTTATAAACTACGTTACGGGAAACTGTCTGCCACCTGTTCTCTCAGAACATTTTTCTGGACCTTGCCCATGGTGTTGCGGGGTAGAGCGTCAAGAACCATATATTTTTTTGGTTGTTTGAATTTAGCCAGGGTTTTAGCAACTTCTGTTTTCACGGCGTCTATATCGATGGACTGACCGGATTGCGCTACGAGGATTGCTACCACGCCTTCACCGAAGTCTGCGTGAGGGGCGGCGACGACGGCTGATTCCAGTACTCCTGTTTGCTCATCAAGTACCAGTTCAATTTCTTTGGGATAGATGTTGAATCCTCCTGAGATAATCAAGTCCTTGTCACGACCGACAATATGGATGTAACCATCGGCGTCTTGTTTGGCGAGATCACCGGTGATGAAGTAGCCGTCGGGTGTGAATTCCTGAGCTGTTTTTTCCGGCATCTGCCAATAGCCGCTGAAGACGTTTTCACCACGAACCTCCAGTACGCCGATTTCATCCGTGCCCACCGGGGTGTCATTTTCTGGATCGATAATGCGCGCTTCCACGCCGGGGAGCGCAAAACCGACGGTCCCGGCTCGCCGTTCGCCGTGGTATGGGTTAGAGGTATTCATATTGGTTTCAGTCATCCCGTAGCGCTCAAGGATGCGTTGTCCGGTGAGTGATTCGAATGATTCGTGGGTTTCTGCCAGCAGTGGGGCGCTTCCGGAAATAAACAATCTCATGTGGCTGACCAACTCTTTTGTTAAACGACCGTCTGCTAACAGTCGTGTGTAAAAGGTGGGTACGCCCATCATCATCGTTGACTGTGGCAGGTAGTTGATGAAGTCATCAGTATTAAACGAAGGCAGAAAAATACAGCTGGCGCCTGCTAACAAGGTGGTATTGGTGGCGACGAACAATCCGTGGGTGTGATAGATGGGCAGTCCATGGAGCAGCACATCTGAATCAGTTATTTGCCAGTAATCGATCAATGTGACCGTGTTGGAAAGTAGGTTTCTGTGTGTAAGCATCGCGCCTTTTGAGCGACCAGTGGTGCCTGAGGTATATAGAATCGCTGCAAGATCATCAGCGTCACGAGGTGCTATGTACTCAGCAGGGGCCAGAGTACTGGCTTGTTGATGCAAGCTGCCTCCGCCATCAGCGTTTAATGTGGCCAGTTGACAGCTATTGGCGTCGGCAATTGATTGCAGTGATACTTTATTGGCGTCATCGCACACCAAAACCGCGGGCTTTGCGTCTGTGATGAAATATTCCACTTCAGAGGCAGTATAGGCGGTGTTTAAGGGAAGAAAAATGCAGCCGTGCTGCAAACACGCGGCGTATAGCGCGATGGCCTCGGCAGACTTGTGCACCTGTACGGCTACTCTGTCTCCGGCTTTTGCCCCCATGGCCGCAAGCTGTGCTGCATATTGTGCTGCCCGCTTGATCAGGTCCTGATAACTCAGATCTTCCCGGTCTTTGAGTAGTAGTAGCGGTTTGTCGTTTGTTTGGTGAGGCGCTAATAACGCGTCGTAGAGCACATTGGCCATGTAGTGAGTCAGCCTCGCAAAGTCTGGGGACAGCTAGTGGTTAGTTCTGAGGCTTAGGAAGGTAACAGGCTTTGGCCGACGGTTGAAGTGCCGGGTGTCGGAAATTTGGCTTCGGGAGAGGGTTGGCGGTCTCTTTAACTAACGTCGATGTGCCAAGGTTACGTCTTATGAGTTGCTTTACGTTGGTAGGTAGTCACACTGATAAGCATTCGACCGAGTTAGGCGTGTGGTCTTCTTGAGATGATGGCTAAACAGAGCATTGAAACAGTTATACAGGCTAGTACGGTCATACGATCCTCCGGAACGAATAAGACAAAGGTTGCTGAGTGAACGCACTATAAACGATTGGACTTCGAAGGTCCGTGCGATAGTCGCTAAGTTGCCGTTGTTTGCATTTCCGGTTTTGGTGCGATGTAGGGGCCCGGCTTCAGGAAATTGAAGACCACGTCTCACTATCGCCGACAAGTTGATCAACTTGTGGGCTATTTCGATGATTAGTTTTCCTCATTTCACCCAGACAGTGTTACGCGGTTCTCAAGCGTTAGTATTTACCTGTCGTTATCAGTGTATCAGCGCGGCATTTGGTCTGCGATCTGCAATGTAGTCGCTGTCAGTCGGGAGCTGTAGCCGGCTATCGATACGTTCCAACACACATTTAATAGGTAACAACATGCACGCACGATTGACTGTTAATCAAAGACACAAGATTGAGAAAGATGTATCTACGCTGGTGGCTAGCCTGAGCGAAGCGATTAGCTGTGGTGATGGTCGAATTAGCGACCTCGAAAAGCAGCTTGAGGCAAGTAAGTCAGCACTGGCTGATTCGAAGGTTGAAGCGACCCGCGCCGAGCAGGCGAACAAAGACTTAGAAGCACGTTTGGCGGCTTCACGTGATGAATTGAATACTCGTGACACTGATCTTAAAGTTCAGCGTCTTGAGATGAAAAACCTGGCATCCGAAAACCAGGAACTGCAAAAGAGATTGTCAGGCACTGACGCTGAGATCAAGAAGCTTCAAGAGCAACTTGCTGCGGCCAAGGCAGAAGCAGAAGCAGGACGTCGTGACAGCGATGCTCAGCAGCGCGAACTACAAGAGTTACATGAGATCATCACTACTTATGAAATGAGTGATGCAGAGCTGCGAGAGCGAATCATTACTCTTGAGAAGTCATTAGTAACAGAGCGTCAGAGAGCGGGGCAGGAGTTGATGAGCCGTATTCTTGAACTTGAGTCAATGCTTGAGGTTGAGCGCCGCCGAGTGGAAGATCTGCCAGAGATGACAACTGTTTCCACCATCCGCACTACAGCGAAAGCCGCTAACTCTGTATCAAAGACTAAGCGCACGCTAAATAAGAAACTTGGCTAGCATGTAAGTCAGTTACTAAAATGTGTTGAAAAATATCCCGCAATCTGCGGGATATTTTCACTTTAAGCGTTTGACTGATGCAAGGTACATGCACTTCAAGCGAACTTAATTATCTCTTTGCTTCATCAGTTTCTATAGCAAGATCGAACACGTCTGGCAGTCAGTCTCTATTCTTGCGACTGACCCCTGGTGATACCTCACGTTTAGCTTGTAGTTTGACTCGAACCTGCTGCGCGCCAATATGGCGGCGGCCCACTTCAATTTCTGCTGACTCGCTTTGATTACACGCTTGGATCACACTTGCCAGTTGTCTGCAAAATCTTAGTACAAATTGCTGCTGCACAGAATTAAGGCCGTGTGATGGAGCGTTTTCAGTTTGCTTATTTTCTAATGATTTCTTTTCTGGTGCTTTTTTATATTGGGGTAAGTCGTTAGGGATCATGCCACTCTCATGCTGGTGTGGCTGCGCTGACCGGGTCAGTATATCGCATACTGTATATAAAAACAGTAATAATGGAGCTTTAATTCTTTGCTTCGCATGATCGGATGAGGCTAATGCGAATTTTGTCTATTGGTTGAATTATTCTGTCACGGCATTTGTATAGAGAACAGTATAACTAGAAAGATAGATGTGTGAGAGCGTGGAGGTATCCGACGGAGTTATTTTGCTCTGTCACTGAGAAGTATTAAGTTGGTTAGAAGTATTGTTGGATCTGCTGTACTCACGTTATTTAATTGTAAGTATTTCAGACAGAGGGATGTGATTCAAAAGTATTGATTAAGAGGCGGAGTCCTTCGAGTGGTAGGAAATTGATTGGCGCCATCATATGGCGCCAATATTTTATAACCTCAGATTCATTGCTAACTCTTATTTAACGTATTTCAGGTGTAGAATCGAAGTACTTGTATAGAGTCCGGAAGGTGATGACCAGAATTCTCGCTAAATCTGCGTTGGGTAAACTCAGCCTGGAAAGAATCTCACTCGACATTCGTGGCCCGCATTTGATCGCGACACTCGATCATGCAGCCACCAAAAATGCCCTGACCGATCAGCTCATGCACGAGCTCAATCTTGTGCTTGACCACACCTGCAATGACATGACATTGCGCTCCCTGGTGCTGCGTGGTGCCAATGGTGCGTTTTGCGCCGGCGCCGATTTAAAGGCGGCATTGCAACGGATTGATGAACCGGTCGAAGTGCAGGACCCCGTTGCATCAATGAACCGCAAAGTCGGAGACCTGTACTTAAAGTTAAATCACTATCCCAAAGCCGTCATCGCTGTGGTGGAGGGGCCGGCGTTCGGGGGTGGCTTTGGTATGGCTTGCTGTGCAGATATTGTCATCGTGGGAGAGAAAGCATTGTTTGCATTATCTGAAACCACACTTGGTTTGCCACCAGCGCAAATTGCCCCTTACGTGGCGGCGCGTGTCGGGCAAACAGGCGCGCGCCGTCTTGCCTTAAGCGGTATGAGAATTGATGCTGCGGAAGCGCTTAGGATTGGGCTGGCAGATGAATTTTGCGATCAAAATTCTATTGAAGCCCGTTTGACGCAAGTACTTAACATGGTGGCGAAGTGCTCACCCCGTGCTAATGCAGTGACCAAGGGCATCATTCTTTCGCCTGAACAATCTATTGAGAGTGCAGCGCAAGCATTTGCTGATAGCCTTAGATGCGATGAAGGTCGGGAAGGGGTGGCGGCTTTTAATGAAAAGCGGGCTGCTGAGTGGGTTGAGAAAATATAAGGTGTTGCTGACCCAAACCTTATTACCGAAAGCCGGGATTGAATCGCTTTCTGGATACCGTATACTGTATCCAGAGCGTTTATGGTCACGATAGCCAATATGAGCCCATGCGCCCAGAAACGGTAGATCCTTAACGGCTTTTTATGCGCATTAGTACAATTGCCGGTTCAGGGCTGCGCTGGCATTGCTGTTGCGCTGTAAACTGGCAACAAGACGTAGGAGCAGATTAATTATGTTCAATGCATCAATGAACTTTGCGTTGGGAGACGAGATTGAAGCGCTACGCGATCTTGTTCATCGCTGGGCACAAGACCGTCTGGCGCCGATGGCAGCCGATATAGACAAAAGTAATCAGTTTCCGCCGGAGTTGTGGCCGGAACTTGGCGAGTTAGGGTTGCTTGGAGTCACTGTTGACGAAAAGTATGGTGGTGCCGCAATGGGTTATTTGGCACATACAATAGTGGTTGAAGAGATCGCTCGTGCCAGTGCGTCGGTATCATTATCGTACGGAGCGCATTCTAATCTGTGTGTTAATCAGATTCAGATCAACGGAACCGAACAGCAACGTGAGAAATATTTACCTAAGCTTGTCTCAGGGGAGCACGTAGGGTCTCTTGCGATGTCTGAAGCAGGTTCTGGTTCTGATGTGGTTTCAATGAAACTTAACGCCGAAAAAAAGAACGGTCACTATGTTCTAAATGGCACTAAGTATTGGATCACTAACGCGCCTGAAGCGAATACTTTAGTGGTCTATGCAAAGACCGATGCCGCGGCAGGGTCGCGCGGCATAACTGCTTTTATTATTGAACGCGACTTTAAAGGTTTTAGCACATCCGCGCACTTTGACAAACTTGGCATGCGTGGTTCAAGTACCGCCGAGTTGATCTTTGATAATTGCGAAGTGCCTGAAGAAAATATACTCGGCTTTGAAGGCAAGGGCGTTAACGTGCTTATGTCCGGTCTCGACTTTGAACGAGTAGTATTGGCAGGCATCGGGGTAGGAATCATGCACGCTTGTCTTGATCATGTTATGCCTTACATGCATGACCGCAAGCAGTTTGGTGAATCTATCGGTAACTTTCAATTGATGCAGGCAAAGATCGCGGATCTTTACGTGGCAATGAACTCATCACGTGCTTATGTGTACGCCGTTGCCGGTGCTTGTGATCGTGGTGAAGTAACGCGACAAGATGCGGCTGCTTGTGTTTTGCTCTCTAGTGAAAAAGCAATGGAGCAAGCGGTGCAGGCAGTGCAGGCTATGGGGGGAGCGGGCTTTATGAATGACTCTCCGGTAAGCCGCCTGATGCGTGACGCAAAACTGATGGAAATTGGTGCGGGTACCAGTGAAATAAGGCGTATGTTGATTGGCCGTGAACTGATGCGGGTGACCTAGTTGAGTATTATTCGGTCATCTGTTTCTTCCACATCGGACGCATTCAAAAAAAATACAGCAGCGCACGCACAGTCTCTTGAAGCAGTGGCTTCGGTTGCCACGCAGGCGACACTTGGTGGTGGCGAGAAATCACGTCAACGCCATATTGGTCGTGGAAAGATGTTGCCACGTGAGCGTGTCGCCAATCTGCTCGATGCCGGGTCGCCATTTTTAGAGATCGGTGCCACAGCGGCTTACAATCTCTACGACAATGCAGCGCCTTGCGCTGGCGTTATTGCCGGGGTTGGTCTCGTGCACGGTCAGGATGTGATGGTGATCTGTAACGATGCCACTGTTAAAGGCGGCACCTACTACCCGATGACGGTGAAAAAACATCTGCGCGCTCAGGAGATCGCCAGTGAAAATCGCCTTCCTTGTGTGTATTTAGTAGACAGTGGTGGAGCGAATCTGCCCAATCAAGATGAAGTGTTTCCGGATCGTGATCACTTTGGTCGGATTTTTTATAATCAGGCTCGAATGTCGGCACAAGGCATTCCGCAGATAGCCGTTGTCATGGGGTCTTGTACGGCCGGTGGTGCTTATGTACCTGCCATGTCAGATGTTGCGATCATTGTGAAAGAGCAGGGCACCATTTTTTTAGCCGGACCTCCATTGGTAAAAGCGGCGACCGGTGAAGTTGTGTCAGCGGAAGATCTTGGCGGTGGTGATGTGCATACCAGGCTCTCTGGTGTGGCCGACTACTTAGCGGATGATGATTTCCATGCGCTGGCTCTGGCAAGGCAGTCGATAGCAAATCTGAACTTAAAAAAACCGAACACTGTCGTGCTGCAATCTTCTGAAGAGCCCCTGTATGACCCGGCAGAGATAACCGGTGTGGTTCCAGCTGATCTTAAAACGCCGTATGACATACGTGAGGTTATCGCACGCGTGGTAGATGGATCACGTTTTGATGAATTCAAAGCTCGGTATGGCAGTACTCTGGTGTGTGGCTTTGCCCATGTTCACGGTATGCCGGTGGGGATCATTGCGAACAATGGTGTGCTTTTTTCGGAGTCTGCGGTTAAAGGGGCGCATTTTGTCGAGCTGTGCTCGCAACGGAAAGTACCGTTGGTTTTTTTGCAGAACATCACGGGCTTTATGGTCGGTAAGCGTTATGAAAATGAGGGTATCGCCCGTCACGGGGCCAAACTGGTTACCGCGGTGGCAACCACCAGCGTGCCAAAACTTACCTTTCTTGTAGGTGGTTCGTTTGGCGCTGGCAACTACGGCATGGCAGGTAGAGCTTATGGTCCAAGGTTTTTATGGTCATGGCCGAACTCGCGTATATCAGTGATGGGGGGGGAGCAGGCTGCAGGTGTGTTGGCGACTGTCCGACGTGATGGTATGGAGCGCAAAGGCGAACAATGGTCTGCTGAGGAAGAGGAAAAGTTTAAGCAGCCCACCATTGATATGTTTGAAGAGCAGTCACATCCGCTTTATGCGTCAGCCCGATTATGGGATGACGGTATAGTAGATCCACGTAAAACCCGGGACGTGATGGGGTTGAGTTTATCCATCGCGTTGAACGCACCGATCGAGGACACCCGTTTTGGGGTGTTCCGGATGTAGTCATGTTTAAAAAAATACTGATAGCGAACAGAGGTGAGATCGCCTGCAGGGTGATGCGTACTGCGGTGAAGCACGGTGTTAAGACAGTAGCAGTGTATTCAGAGGCAGATCGCAATGCGATGCATGTTGCCATGGCGGATGAGTCAGTCTGTATCGGGCCGGCATCTGTCAGTGAAAGCTACCTTCGTGGTGAAGTGATAATTGAAGCGGCACTTGCCACAGGCGCTGAAGCGATTCATCCGGGCTATGGTTTCCTTTCTGAAAATCCGGAATTCGTTGAAAAAGTGGAGCAGGCGGGTTTGCGTTTTATTGGTCCTGGTGCGTCAGCTATACGTGCAATGGGCCTTAAAGATGCGGCAAAGAAGCTCATGCATGAAGCGGGTGTGCCAGTGGTGCCTGGCTACCATGGTGAAAACCAGGACGGTGAGTTTTTAGCTCAGCAAGCGGAAGAAATTGGCTATCCGGTGTTGATTAAGGCACGGGCTGGTGGTGGTGGCAAAGGCATGCGGCTGGTTGAACAGCCTAATGATTTTTCCAATGCACTAGCCAGTGCGCAGCGTGAGGCACTAGCAAGCTTTGGCGATGCGGTATGTTTAATTGAAAAATACATCACCTCTCCACGGCATATTGAAATACAGGTGTTTGGTGATGATCATGGCAACGTTGTGCATTTGTTTGAGCGTGATTGCTCTTTGCAACGACGCCATCAGAAAGTCATAGAGGAAGCGCCGGCACCCGGTATGACGGAAGAAATGCGGCAAGCCATGGGTAAAGCTGCAGTGGAGGCGGCCCTTGCAATAGATTATTCCGGTGCCGGTACAGTGGAGTTTATTGTCGATGGTTCTGACGGGCTAAAACCTGACCAGTTCTGGTTTATGGAAATGAATACCCGCTTGCAGGTAGAGCACCCTGTTACAGAAGCGATCGCAGGTTGTGACCTCGTGGAGTGGCAGTTGCGTATCGCTTCGGGTGAGCGGTTGCCGTGCACTCAGCAAGAGCTGGAAATTGACGGCTGGTCAATGGAGGCACGGATTTATGCCGAGGATGTGGGTAAGGGCTTTTTACCCGCAACCGGTACGTTGCATCATCTTGAGTTCCCCGACTATGCAAGAGTAGATACCGGGGTGCGTCAGGGCGATGTGATATCACCGTTCTATGATCCGATGATTGCCAAGGTGATTGTGCATGGAGCAACTCGGGATGCGGCGCTAAGATTAATGAGGCAAGCGCTGCGTGACACTCATGCAGCCGGTACGGTCACTAATACTAATTTTTTAGGTGATCTATTTGATCATCAGGATTTTGCTGATGGTGATTTCGATACCGGATTGATCGATAGAAGTATTGATCAGTTAACCGAATCCACACAAGTGCCGGAATCAATGATCGCAATTGCGGCGATAGAGGCTGCAGGAATCAACCGCCAGAACAACCACACATTCACAGCTTTCACTTTGTGGCAGCCTCTTGGTCATACGGTGAGGTTAATAGATCAATATGGTGCTGAAGTATCAGTTTTGCTTGAAGGGGAGAGTTCAGAGCAATGGCGTGTGACCCTCAATGAAACCGTTCACCGGCTCGAGAAGCAGGGGGCAGGTCGAGTTCGTTTTGATGAGGCAACCATAGATGCGAGTTGTGTAACGCATAGGGCAGGCGTCAGTGTCTTTTCAGATCGGGCATGGCATTTTACAGTGCTTGATCCGCTAGACAGTAGTGGTGCTGAGGCCGGCGGCGGAGATCTCATCATAGCCCCGATGCCCGGGCAAATAAAAATCGTGAACGTGAAGCCTGGTGACTCAGTGGTGTCAGGTGATGCTCTGATAGTGATGGAAGCAATGAAAATGGAACACACGCTTACCGCACCGCGTGACGGTGAGGTAAATGAATTGCTGGTCTCACTGAATGATCAGGTGGAAGATGGTTCGATTCTTTTACGCCTGAAGGTCGAGGAATAAGCAGTCACATTGATCGAACAGGAAGTCGTAAATTCGTGGGGCATTAAGCGCAATATATAGGCACGCGAGGTGATATACAGGCCGGACGTAAATACCTTCGTAAACGATCTGGAATCTTTCCGTGACATGCCACTCGCTCACGCTTCGGGTTTCCTTTGTCGCTTTGCACTGGACTTTTTATGCTGTCAGCAGGGATACCAGTGATCTGGCCATGACTTTGGCGGAATCGACCATATCTTGAATGCCGACGTACTCATCCGGTTGATGGGCCAGATCAAGAATGCCCGGCCCGTAGGCGATGCAATTTTTCAGTCGACCAATGCGATCGATGTGTTTTTGATCATAGGTGCCGGGTGACACTACGTAGTCAGGGTCCTTGCCGAGTTGGCTTTTTATTGCATCACTTATCGCTGTAACTATCGGGGCATCTTTGTCTGTCATCGTCGGAATGACCGAGAACAGTTCTTTGGTGGTGGCTTTGAATTTTTTTCGGCTTTGACCTACTTCAAGTAGAAGGGCTTGCAACTCTTCACGCACTTCATCTATGTCTTCTTCGATAATAAAACGCCTGTCGAGCACCATGCGGCATCGGTCCGGGACTAACGGCGAGGGTAGGCCGGTGTAGCCTTCTTCGGGTTCGGCCAATCCACCGTGAATAGAGTTAATGTTGAGTGTTGATTGGCGTGCCTGCTCTGGCACAACCGGCATGGCAGTTTTTTTGTTTGCCAGTGACGGGTAGAGTTTTTGTTCTATTGCTTCAAGTACCGCCCCCATATGTCTGACAGCACAATCGCCCTGGAATGGCATCGAACCGTGTGCAATGTGACCGTAGGTCTCGATCTCGGTCCAGAGTACGCCGCGATGCCCGAGGCAGATTCGGTCTTTGTTCAGTGGTTCGGGGATAACCACATGCTGTACTCGATCAGGATCAAACCAACCCTGTTCGGCAAGGTAGGCGACCCCGCCGAACCCGCCAGATTCTTCATCTGCTGTGCCTGAGATTTCGATAGCACCGCTATAGTCCGGATAGGTTTGTATGAATTTTTCTGCAGCTATGATTGATGCCGCTAGGCCGCCTTTCATGTCGCAAGCGCCGCGACCGTAGACTTTTCCCTCTTTCACTACGCCTTCGAAGGGGTCCACAGTCCAGCCGTCACCTACGGCGACGACGTCGGTATGGGAGTTAAAATGAATGCATTGGCCAGAGCGTTTGCCTTCATGTCTGGCGATGATATTCCAGCGCGGGTAACGGTCACTGTCGCCCAGTGCGCCGGCGGCCCGCACCAATTCGCAGGTGAATCCGCTGCGGGTCAGGCGGGCGCTGATGAGATCGCAGATTTCCCGATAGTTTTCGGCCGGCGGATTGATAGTCGGAATTTTGATCAACTGCCGTGTGAGTTCGACCAGATCATCTGCTGCGTCATCAATTGCGGCGCACATCTGGTTGATTTGATCGTCTTTGTGGATCATGGCTCGCTCTTTGTGTGTTTTACAGTCGATTAAGTTTCGGCACAGTTGCGTGCTTTATACTCCACAATTGAACTGAACGAAACGGTGTACGCGTGTGTCTGAAGTGGATCAGCGTAAGCGTTCATTAAACAGTGCGGTTTAGTTGACAGACCCCTCATTTTCTCATTAATGCTCGGACTCTGTATCAAAAAAGTAACGAAACGCACGGACTGAATTTCAAATTCTGGTATTTTTGCGCAGCCTAAGGGCAGTCGCTATTGAAGGCCATTTTCATGGTCAGAGCACCTGTACAGAGAAGGAACATTTTTTAGTGAAAGCACTTGCCTTTACCGTCGTATTTTTGCTTGGTCTCGCTGGGTGCAGCGACAGCAACAATAATGCGCTTAATGGAACTAACAATCCGACCGACAACGGTTCATCCGGTAGCTCCAGTGGCGGCGACGGCGGTAATAATTCCGGGTCGCAAACCGGCAGCAATTCCGGGTCGACCGTCACTGGACTTACCGTGCGGCACCGTAATGGCCAAACCTTTCTGGTGTGGAATGAATCGGGTGGCTCGCAGTATCACGTGTATCGCCACAACTCACAGATTACCAGCAGCAACCTTGGCTCAGCAACGCGACTGACCGAGCGTTGGGGGCCACTTGATCAAAACACCTCAGTCAACCGGTATGGCAGCAGTGTGGTTCCGAATAACTTTGTCATCAATGATCTCTCGAGTCCACTAAGTGATGATAAAGGACTATTTGTTCACACCACACAAAATGGTCAGCAAGGTGGTGCTTACTATGCGGTGACCACTGTTTCCGGTGGGTCAGAGAATAGAAACATCGTTAACGGCGTGAATGCGAGTAGCCAGTCTGTAAATGAATCGATAAGCACACCGAGGCCGGTACTGACGCTATCCAAGAATGGCGGTAAGGGCCGTGTTTATACGCAATATATGGATTACGCAAACTGGAATCCAACGCTTAAAGGGTATGCGTTTAACTTCGCAGTTGCATTGCCAGCGAACTACAGCAGTTCGCGTGCGTACCCGCTCATGCTTGAAATGCATGCCTTCGGAGAAGAACCTAAATACATCAATCAGGCGGAGTTCGACTGGCCGGTAATCCAGGTGTTTCCAAGTGATCCGGGGGAGAACGTTAATACCTTTCACACCTGGTGGTATGGATTTGCTGCGGATCACAACTATCGCACGCAAGGTCTTACTCCTCGCAGCGGTAAAATCGAGAATTTTACTGAGCAACGTGTAATTGCCGCAGTGAATTTTATAATCAACGACGGGCAGTTTAACGTTGATAGAAATCTTGTTCACGCCTATGGCCATTCAATGGGGGCGTCAGGCGCTGTGGCATTTGGTATGCGTTACCCAAGTATATTTGCCGGTATCTATGCAAGTGAGGCGATGACTAACTACGGAGCCAGCCCGACCTTTCAGCGAAACTTTGTTTCTCTGTGGGGTGACCGCTCGGCGAATCTGCCTATCGTTAACAATGGCCAAAACAACTCCGACATAAGAAATTACGGTTCTGGCGGGTCTCAGGCAACCGGAGTCTGGAGCTGGATGAACCATCAGGAGCAATTGCGTCGTCGTCGCGCTGATCGATTCGCCTATCTTATGGTTGACCATGGCAAGGCGGATGAAGTTATTCACTGGCCGACTCAAGGGCAGCCCATGGTGAAGGCGTTAACGGATGCCAGAGCCGGATTCTCTGCAGCAGCTGTAGGTGGTGTGGGCCACAACTGGTTGGGCTTTGATTCAGTTGTGACGAGTGTGTTTGGCCTGGGCAATGGTGATGAAACAGCCTGGCGCTACCCACGAACGTTGAGTTTTCCCGGAATCCACTTTGCTACCGGATCTGGTGCAGTACAACCAGGTAACGCTGGTAGTGATCGGTACAACACGAACATAGAGTGGGCCACGCCAAAGAACAATTTTGCTCAGGGCATTGTGGATAGCTCTACTCGTTATGAGATTTCTATTCGGTCTAAGAGCATCAATCAAACGGCTGACATTACGCCTCGTAACACCAATTCATTTAAACCTGCCTCTGGTAAACGCTGTAGCTGGATTGCCAGGAGTATCAGTGGTAATCAAACCGTTGGATCTGGCAATGCAACAGTTGACGGCAGTCGATTGCTAACTGTTGCCAGTGTTCCGATTTTATCCGGCAGTGGTACAAGACTGGTAATTAACTGCTCGTAGACCCGGTAACAGCCGGAGTTAAATATTAGCCGCTTATTTAAAGCGGCTGACTTAGTGAAGTCAGCACCTGTTTGCGCAGGGTTTATTGCGCACGCTTACTATCCTTGGAAGTTCATTTGAACATTAGCGAAATAAAAGCATTTTTTACGGCTGCGTATGCTCGTTGTAAATCAACAGGCATACGATTGCTGATTTGCCTCACATTGCCGTTTGCAGTGACCGTCGCGCATAGTCAGAACCTGATGGTTGAAGGGGCAGCGGACATCACTCATCCGCCTGCGGGGGATGTGTTAACCGCTGATGCGAATACAATCTACTTCAGTCCTGGGTCGATTGACATTTATGAATGGCGCATCACGCTTGGTACCTCTCCCAATGCTACCGGTTTATTTGACAGTGGCGTGCGTGTCCTAGACCGTAATCCGTGGGAGATTTCTCTTGGTGCTATTCCGACTGATGGAAAGCCTGTCACCATGCGATTCTGGCAGCGCAAAAAAAGAGCGGCATGGATAACGTTTGATACTCAGTACAACACGGCCATTGGCTCTTCCAAGTCTGTTCAGGAAGAAGTAGCAGTTGTGCAGCAACCCATTGTTGCTTCCGAGCCAAGTGTGGTTGTCCCGCTGGTCGCTAACCTTAAGTCTGCCAAGGGTGACGTTGTGCAGTCCTTAAAGGCGCTGCATCGTAATGGACAAACCTTTCTGACCTGGACTGAGCTAAAGGGTGATGCTCGTTACCATGTCTATCGCCATGGTGCTCCTATTACGAGCTCTAACGTAGCATCTGCTGAATTGCTTACCGGCACGTGGGGACCGCTTGATTCAGACACGTCTGTCAATAAACACGCTAGCGGGGCTGTGCCAACCACTTATGTAATTGAAGATCTCGGTGCGCCGTTAAGTCCTCAAAATGGATTGTTTGTACATACTAGTCGTACATCTGAACGAGCATACTACGCAGTGACATCTGTCATAAATGGCAGGGAAACTACATCTTTTGTAGCGGGAGAAAATAGCCTGCCAGAGGCGGTAAGCGAGTCCGTGGCACGACCGCAGCCGGTACTCACCCTGTCTCTGAACAAAGGCAAGGGACGTGTTTACACGCAGTATATGGACTATGCGAACTGGAATCCGACGTTTAACGGATATGCCTACAATTATCTGGTGACATTGCCTGCAGGCTACCGGTCTTCACGTCAATACCCACTGTTGATCAACCCACACGCGTACGGTGAAACTGTCACTGTGAAAGAAGAGTCTGAGTGGGGTTGGCAGGTGATTCAGCTGTTTCCTATGGACCCTGGTGCTGATCAAGGTGCATTGAATTCATGGTGGTATGGCTATGCCGCAGAGCATAACTATAATACTGATGGACCTGTACCTGCCAAAGGCGCGATCGTTAACTTTACCGAGCAGCGGGTGATGATGGCTGTTGAGCATCTTCTGGATAGCTCTGATTTCAGTGTAGATCCGTTACTTGTGCACGCCTATGGACATTCGATGGGGGCGTCTGGTTCGCTTTCATACGGTATTCGATATGGGAATCTAATAGCCGGTGTTTTTGGTAGTGAGGCGATGACTAACTATCGTACGAGTCCTGTGTTTCAAGCAGATTTTGAGCAACTGTGGGGTAGCCAATCTTCTAATCTTCCGATCATCAATCGGGGTCCATTTAGTGAAAATATAAAACGTTATAATGGCACTGGAGTATGGGATTGGATGGATCATCATAAACAACTGGTACAGAGGCGCGGCGATAAGATGGGCTTCTTGATGTTGGCGCAAGGCAAGGCTGACGACATCATTGACTGGGAAACACAAGGTGAGCCATTGGCTCGTGTTTTTAATGACGCAAAAGTAGGTTTTACTACACGCTTTGAGGCTGGGGCAGGGCACGGGTGGCTGGGTTTTTCTGCCATCGTTAAGCCACTATTTGGTTTCGGATATGACGATGCCTTCCCGTGGCGCTATCCACGTAATTTGAGTTTTCCTTCTATTCAAAACGCGTCGGGTTCAGGGCCGTTGCAGCCGGGGCTGGATATTCATGATTCCTATAATCTGGATATTGAGTGGGCTACCTCCCACACCCGCTTTGCGAAAAAGATTGTCGACAAGCCAAAGCGCTATGAGATTTCTGTGCGTTCTACCGGTAGCGAACAGACAGCAGACATCACTCCACGTAATACGCAGCAATTTGTGGTGAATCCGGGCGATGACTGTCGCTATAAGGTGGTAGATAATAACGGAAGACGTTTGTTATCAGAGGGTGTAGTGACAGCTGATGCGGACGCATTGCTCACCGTGAAAGCGGTGCAAATCACAGAGCATAAAGGCAGCAAACTGTCTATTGACTGTCGTTAAGGAACTCTGCCGGCAGGCAACCTTAGCTTGTCGGTAGGCTGACGCGAGATCGTGCGAGTTTGCATGTGTTGGCCTGGCGTTTTTAAGAAGTCATAACTACTTACTTTGATGGGTGTATTGAGCATAGATTCTCATTGTAATGAGTAAACGGTGCGGTGGTTAGCGGAATATAAGAGGCGTTGAAGCACAATTCGGCGTTGTGCCATTTCATCACGTCGTCAGGAAAATTTTGATCTTCAGGTTCGTTTCAAAAGCGTTAGCACGCTCATTCTTCGCAATGTTGGTGTTAGCGTGCTCTTCAATGGCCGTCGCACAACAAGCCGATTCCTTTGTAAGCTGGCCGACGGCTGGAGAGTTGTTGTCTGGGGATAGCACAACCTTCTACTTCGTTCCGGGAAGCGCCGGAAACGATGAGTGGTGCGTGACGCTCGGTACGAGCCGCGATGCACAAGGTCTGTATGACAGTGGCATAAGAGACTCTTTATCCCTGGGAACAGGAATTTGGTGCAATGCTGATAATCGGCGAACCTGTCTATGTGAGATTCTGGCAGCGCACTCAAGGCGGTTCATGGGCAACGTTTGATGTTGAATATACGACGGAAAATCTAGGCGGATCGAACCCGACGGAGCCTGACCCTCAACCAGACACAGAGCCTCAATTGCAAGCGGGCTCGGTGGTAAGCTGGCCGCCGGAAGGCACTTTGCTATCTGAGGAAGTAAAAACACTGTATTTCAGTCTTGGAAGCAGCATCACCGATGAGTGGCGGGTGACTTTTGGCACTGATGCCAATGGCCGGGGGCTATATGACAGTGGAATAAGCACTTTCTTTTTATGGGAACTGAACGTCATTGACTGGGCTACCCAGGGGGTACCGTTGGCTCGTGCTTTAAACGATTCCAAAGTCGGTTTCTCAGCACGGTTTGTTGCGGGTGCGGGTCATAGTTGGCTCGGGTTTACTGCCGCAGTACATCCGCTGTTCGGCTTGGGGAACGAAGGTCTGTTCGCATGGCGGTATTCGAAGAGCATGAGTTTTCCGGCAATCCAGAATGCGAGTGGATCGGGTAGTTTGAATCCGGGGCGTTCTGTCGATGACAGCTATAATATGAATATTGAGTGGGCTACGCCACAAACGCCATTTGCTGCGCCGATTGTGGATCAACCGGGACGCTATGAAATATCTATCCGTTCAACAGCAGGTGAGCAGACTGCTTCAATTACGCCACGCAGAACACAAGGGTTTGCCGTGATTGCTGGTGAGCAGTGCAATTGGACGGCGACAGACAACAACAACGGTGGCAGGATTAGCAGTGGTGTGACAACCGTGAGCTCTGATTCGCTATTGACCGTGCGAAACGTGCCACTTCGTACCGGCAGTGGCACGTTGCTGTCGATAAACTGCTCTTAAGGTTGCGCAATGTGTGATTGAGCAATCGTGATTGAGCATTAAAGAGAGGCGCAGTGGATTTACCCCGCTGCGCCTTTTTTGTTGCGCGATAGCTGCGGTGTGATCGGGCAGCCAATGTTGGGGAATGGTATCATCGCCGGAATTTTTTGTTGGAATACGGCATGAACCAGCAGCTTCTTGAACAACTTGCTCCAACCGGTGTACTTCGTGTTGGTCTCAACATGGCGAACTTTCTGTTAATCACGGGGAGCACTGACAGTGGTGCGCCAGATGGCGTGTCTCCGGCGATGGCCAGTGCTCTGGCCAAAAAGTTGGGGGTTGAGGTGAGTCTTGTTCCTTTCGATGGGCCAGGTGATGTTGCTGATGCCGTCGGCGATGATGTTTGGGATATCGCCAACATTGCTGCAGAGCCCGAGCGGGCCAAGTCAATAACCTTCAGTCCCGCCTATTGCGAGATTCAAGCGACCTATTTGCTGCCGCCTGACTCTTCAATACAGAGTGTTGAGGAGGTCGATGCCACCGGGCATCGGATTGCGGTTAAGGAACGTGCTGCCTACCAACTTTGGTTAACGGATCATTTGCGAAACGCTACGTTGGTTATGGCACCGAGCATTGATGCGTCCTATGAATTATTTGTAGAAAAATCGCTTGAGGCATTGGCTGGATTGCGCCCGAAGCTTTTAGAGCAACAAAAATTACTCCCCGGCTCTCGCTTGTTGGATGCTAGTTTCACAGCGGTGCAACAGTCGATCGGATGTCGACCAGGTCGCCCGCAAGCGGCAGCTTTTATAGAGTCGTTTGTAAAAGAATCTATTTCCGATGGTTTGGTAGAATCATTGATTCACGATTATAGTGTGACAGGTAGATTATCTGTAGCTCCTGTAGCTTAGCCGGTGACAAGAAAAACCCGGATCGATACCTTTGGCGCCACGGTGCTTGTGGCTTTCTCTGCGTTGCTTGGTATCAATCAAGTACTAGTGAAGTTGGTTAACGCAGGCATGCATCCTGTATTTCAAGCGGGGCTAAGGTCAGCTTGTGCATTTGTCCCTGTTTTGTTATTTGCACTCTGGATGCACCGGTCAATCAAACTCAATGATGGTAGTTTGTTACCCGGCGTGTTGGCCGGTTGTATTTTCGCGCTAGAATTTACACTGGTGTTTATTGGGCTCGATTACACGTCTGTGGCCAGAGCATCTGTGTTGTTTTATACGATGCCTATATGGGTTGCAGTGGGCGCGCACTTCTTGATACCGGGTGAGTTGCTGACAACGCGTCGTGCCGTTGGGCTTGGTTTAGCCTGTATCGGTGTGATAGTCGCGTTATCGCACAATGGCAATCCCACGAGTGACAATGCGCTGCTGGGTGATTTATTTTGTCTATTGGCATCTACGCTGTGGGCAGCCATTGCTTTGTTGGTAAGAACGACGAAATTGTCAAAAGCCAGTCCGGAGATGCAATTGCTTTATCAGCTTGGAGTCTCTGCACCGTTGTTGTTGCTTGGCTCTTTATGGATCGGAGAAACATTACGGGAGCCTACGGTTGTAATATGGACTATTTTTGCGTTTCAGGTTTTAGTAGTCGTCGGTATTGGATTTCTGTCGTGGTTCTGGGTGTTGTCAATTTACCCCGCTGCTGACATGGCAGTCTACAGTTTTCTAGCACCGGTATTTGGTGTGTTTTTCGGTTGGTTGGTGCTTAATGAAGCGTTAGGGTGGAACGTAGTGCTTGCTCTGGTGCTGGTATCAATCGGTATTGCCCTGGTGAACTACAGACCTCGCGCTGCTCGCGCGACATGATATACAAAATTTTTGTTGATACTATATTGTGTCCTGAGCGCCATGGTGTAAGACCTTGAAGCTACACCATCTGGCACTTTTGGTTTTTGCCAATGCCTGTTGGGGGTTGAACTTCGTAGCCGGTAAAATCGGTACTGTTGAGTTTGGGCCTTTGTTTTTCAGCGCGCTGCGATTTGTTGTTGTTCTTGTGTTGTTACTGCCGTTTGCGCGTTGGCCGCACGGGCAATTTAAAACAGTGATTGCAATTGGTTTGTTGTTAGGGGTAGCTCACTATCCGCTTATGTTCACGGCCATGTACCTGACAGATAATGTCTCGGCGGTGGCCATCGCGGCTCAACTTGTGGTGCCGTTTTCAACCATTATTGCGGTGCTGTACCTGAAAGAGCAGGTTGGATGGACAAGAACTGTAGCCATTGCATTGTCGTTTTTTGGTGTGGTCCTGATTAGCTTTGAACCGATTGGTGCTGATCATGTATTGTCATTAGTGTTTACCACGATTGCCTCACTGGCTATGGCCGGTACCGCTATTCTGATGCGTCGCTTGAATAATATCGGGGTGTTTAACTTGCAGTTCTGGATTGCTGCGATCGCATCGATCTCTTTAATGGCTTTGACCATGCTAATTGAAAGACCCACTATCGAGTTTGTAAAGAGCATTGCCCTTGTCGATTATTGGTCTCCTGTGTATTCAGCGGTCGGTGCGACCATAGTGGGGCATGGATCCTTTTATTATTTATTGCAGCGCTATGAAGTGAATGATGTCGCGCCTTTTATAACGTTGTCATCGTTGTTTGCGGTCGGCTTTGGTATTCTGTTTATGGGCGATCAGTTGACAACCCGGATCGTGCTTGGGGGCTTGCTGACTCTGTTTGGCGTTACCGTTGTTGCGGTACGAAGTGCCCGGGTTAAATAGATGTGTGCGTTAACTTAACTAGCTGGGAACAGCTAGGAAAAAATACTGTCAGACAGGTTATCCTTTCCACCATCAGTCCAATGTTTAAAACTACCTATGAATGTTTCTGAGTTACCGTTTGATACAGAGCAAATGATTGCTGGCCTTAAGTTGTGGGTAGAAACTGAGAGCCCAAGTACAGATCCGGTTGCGGTTAATAAAGTGATAGATCTGGCGACCTATGAGCTCGCATCTATGGGGGCGAGTATTCAGCGGATTCCGGGCCGAATGGGGTTTGGGGATACCTTACGCGCGACGATTAAGTCGCGAAAAGACCCACAGCCTGGTGTCTTGATTTGCTGTCACGCGGATACCGTTCACGCTATTGGTAGTAAAGATAACCTGGGGTATAGAAGAGAAGGAAATAAGCTATGGGGCCCTGGTATTTTAGGTATGAAGGCTGGTATTTTTATTTGCATTGAGGCAATGAAAAAATTACGCCTAGCCGAATGGGAGCAAAATTTGCCTGTGACGTTGTTGGTCGTGCCAGATAAGGAGGTCGGTTGTCCGTCAACACGTGAGCTGATTGAAGCGACTGCAAGAAGTAATAAGTATGTGTTAATACCGGAACCAGCGACCTCTGACGGAGGCGTATGTTTAGGGCGGCACTCTGTGATTCGTTATTCACTGGATGTTAAAAAAAATGTGGTAGAAGGTCTTGTGGATAGTGGCAGAGACAGTGGTGCTGAACCTCGATCAGCGATTACGGAGATGGCAAAGCATCTTATCGCTATAGAAGACATGAGCACCGATGGTTGCAGCTTTACAGTAAGTGCGGTTCAATCCGAAGATTCGGTAAACTTCGCAAGCAAATGTACTGCTGAAGTGATATCAGAGGCACGTACAAGAGATGATACTGCAGACAGCTCAGGAAAAATGTTTGCTCTTAACTCACCCAACCCGGATTTGGGTCTTCATGTGAGTCGCACAGTATCGTTGCCACTGTGGGAGCCGGATGCCGCATCCCGAGCGCTTTTCAATGTGGCTAAAGATGCCGGTAGCGAACTAGGTGTGAATTTATTAGCTTCAGCGTCTGGTGGTGGTTCGGTTGGTAATATTACCGGTGCTATGGGTATTGCGACCCTGGATGGGCTTGGTGCCAGGGGCTTTGGCCTGCGCTCTCAGGCAGAACACATAGAAATTGATAGCCTGGTAGAGCGCGCAAAGCTAATGGCAGCATTGCTCCTGAAACTGGCCTAGTGGGCTGTTTGGTAAGTTCGGTAACACTTTGTCTTCGCCACAGCCGCCATAGCTGCGTTGGAAAAATTCGACGTAGGCCCTGCTATGCCTGCATTTTTCCGCCTTGCTCTGACAACTGTGGCTGTGAAAAGTTTGTTACCGAACTTCCCGCACA
>CALISD010000071.1 GCA_938041955.1 uncultured Granulosicoccaceae bacterium
TTCGCCATCAGACGAAAATATCGCGTCACATATCGCATGATCAAGCTCGGCACGTGGCGGGCCACGTTTCTCACTCGATTATGCGACCTGTTTAGCGCTATTTCCGCTGAGTGACGAATCCTCATGAATAATGCAGGCTAGTGGGCTGTTTGGAAAGTTTGTTACCGTACTTCCCGCACAGCCCACTAGCATAACAGGCTGTGTAACCTCTCGGGGTTATCATGCTGTAGTAGTCGCGCGCGCTCAACACTGCGTGAATAACCGACCGTAGCCTGCGACCTTTGCACCAACACCCGCGCGCCGCAGACAGTGCCACAGGCTGGCCTGATTGGCTGTAATCACCGGCACGTTTATCGAATATTCCAGTCTTTCAATGATGGCAACCGACCGGAACCCGGTACCAACCACTAGCACGCCGTCGACACTCGAATCACAGGCGTTGATGATCTGCTGGTATAACGGTTCGATCTCTTGCTCGAAACCAAAGCCCTTGGCATACATTGACCCGGGTGCAACGCCGCGCCATTGACTACCCGGATCAAACGACAACGTTGCAGCAGGTGCAACGCCGAGTTCAGAGAAATACTGCTCACCAGCGGCGATTATCTTAGGGCCAAACCATGCAGGAAATACCACCAACGGTCTGTGGATACCACTGGCTCGTAACGCCGCCAGACAATCCAGACCGTTTGTAGTGATAAAGATATTTTCGCCAAGTGTGTCTGTGAGGCGTTCGATCACCGCCTCATCCCACCCTTTACCACCAAGAAAACTGCTAGAGCTATGGCCTACGACAACCGCGGATAACTGCATGCTGGAGAACTGCTTTGCACCGCGCTGCACGTCTGCTGCTAACTCTACCGCTGTACGGTTCGCATTCCAGCCAGCCCATGGAGCACTCGCGGTTACTCGAGCCGCATGTACTGATGTGTGCGGCGGTGCCATTGCCCACCATTCGGCTTCCGGCACGGCTTCATTGCCAACAATGAATATACCGACCCGAGCGGATGCTCCCCAATTATCGTTCTTTGTACCGTCGATCATTACGTTCCCTGCGCGATTAGAAGCATAGGCGTTACGTTTAATAAACGCGCCGCTGTACATCGTTACATGCAGTAAACCACAAATAAAAAAAGCCGTAGCAAACGCTACGGCTTCGGTTAACACTACGTACGCGTTTCTACGCGATACGTTAACAAACTTTAGATAGCTTGCACTTTGTTAGCACAAGGGCCTTTTTGCCCCTCTCCAACTTCATACTCTACGGCTTGCCCGTCATTTAGGCTTGCGTATCCACCGCCAGCCTGAATTTCAGAATGGTGAACAAACAAATCATTGCCGCCGTCTTCCGGTGTAATGAATCCAAAACCTTTATCAGCGCTGAACCACTTAACTGTACCTTTACTCATACTTTTACTCTTAACTTGGTGAAATTAAATCGACCTTCGCTATCACCATTGCGAAGGTAATGTACCTCGCTATTCGGATGAAACTACAGCTAAAAGCTCAGCCTTACCAAATAACGATAACAAGGCGAACAACACTGCCGCCTCTTATAATAATAGGGTCTGGTTTCTTATATAAAAAGACTTAGAGAATATTAATTCACTTATTGGTGTGCATCAACAAGATGCCAGACCGGTTCGCAACAGTTATCTGAACGCCAACCAAACAATGGAGTGTTTGTATCAATTATTCATCTGTTTTCTATGCAGCACAGTAAAACCATTTACACTCACGCTTCATTTCAGCATTTCGCTATTGACCTGTTAGACGAGCAACATAGCTTGCTCATCCGACGGGTTACCCTGATTGTATAACGCAGGAACCCGATGGCACTTTTTCTGTCGGTCAGGGCGGCAACGAAAATCATGATCTTGCGGTACAAGCGGACTTAAAGTCTGTTCCGGGTATTGTTCTGGCCGAATGGCCGAATGGCGAGTAGCTCCACTCTTCGTTTAATCTTCGTTTAAGAAGAGCGGACGCAGCGCTTTATATAGAGAAAGACAGAGAAGTAATCAAATGAGATGAACTAAATAACATTCGCAGCAATGCTAACGTCAGTATGCGCCCACTGTTCAAGTTCGGCGGTTGCGTAAGTTTATCCCCCCTACGGTACTACACTCTGGATCAAGCTATAGGTCGTAGTTCATGTGTAGGGGGGATAAGCTTACGCAACCACCGTTGATCGCTGTGCCGCTAATCAACGATTGTCTTCAGGTAGGGTGAGAGTTGTTTTACAACGTGTCTCATAGCACTACCCTGCAACTACTTGTAATCCGTAAACACCTTCCAGGCCGGATCTTCCTGATCAGATTTAATCACCCTGGCTTGCACAGTTGATTGTCGATCGGTATAGCGTGATGTGCACCAACCGTCACCCACTCGCAACGGTTTGGCTCGCCCGAGACCCGTGGCGAAGAAGCTACTCATTACCCCTGACGAAGCAATCATTCTATTCACAACAAACTCTGCTCTTGGCGCAACCAAAACCGATGCCAGGCGATTACGGACACCCCATGCAACTTTGTATTCGTCACAACTTGCCTCCGGGTAATTGGCGGGCTTGTTCGAGAAAGCCGTATGAGTCTCTACATCGTAGTGAAACTTGAGCATTGCCGCTTCCAGCAATGTTGCGGAATCTTCAAAGATTGACGAGTAGGAATAAAAAGTTGCTTTTCCTTCGGTACCCATTTCAGCACCAACGAAGTCGGCCAGCACGCTCCGATGAAAATCACTTGGATCATCATCATAGTATCGCACTCCACCTAATTCATATAAGTACGACTGTTGTGCTGTTAGCGCTTCCTGGGCATAAAGCTGCATGGAAACCGATGTATCAAAGAGTTGTTCATAAGCTTGCAACGGCGTTGAATCAAGGGACAAATCAGAGAGTTTAGTGCGTTCCACAATATCATTAGCGTGTGCCAGCTCATGGTACATCACACCAGCGAGACCTATTTCCAAATCACCCAGAGTTCGCTCCTGATCATCATTGAGGGAGTAATAGTCGACGGCGTAGTTGTCTCCGATCATCTCCCTCCAGAGTGCGACAAACTGCAATTCAGCCCCATACTCGGAGCGTGGATCAGCATCACTTGAGATTGTGCGTTTCTCGTCTACGTTTAGCCAAAGATACCGTGGATCTAAACGGATGACACCGGTCGTTGGCCAAAAGCTTGATGGTCGTACATCGCTGCCAATCACCACAGCTGTTACGGTTGAGAACATGCCCAGCATATCGGCCGGCATCCGATGCAGCATTTCTTCAAACCGCACCCCCATCCAATCGTGGGTCACTACCAGTCGTTGCATCACATCTTCCACTGAGGGCGACAACGTGTTTAAGCCAATATATGGCAATGTCGCCAGCTCACACAAACTCTCCTGCTCAGCAAACGCGCACTCTGTTAAAACAGAAGCGTACCGTGCCGTTGGCCTATAAGAGCGGGATTCTGTGATGGGGATAATGCGCTTCTGGTCAACCGGCACGATCTCCCCAACAGGACCGATCGGTGCCGTTGAGGTCTGTGAAGATACAGACGTACTCGGTGTAGAGGTACGCATCCCTCCACTACTGCCACCACCACCACAGGCGGTGAGCATTGCTACGCAGGCTATGGCAACTAACCAGCGTGAAAGGTGAGATGAGTCTTTTCCTGAATTTGAAACGAGCAATACAACCACTCCTGAACCAATGACGATACCAAATGACTCGTTTTCAACAACGTACGGCCTGTCAGTCAGGGCCATGATAACGGCCTTTCTTGCTCAATCTTTAGCTAAAACACACCGCCAGGAGGGGCACTTTGGCGTGCATTAATCAACAACTTAAAGGATCAAACCAGTTCAGGAATCTTTCAGAAGCAGGTAAAAATACCTGCAAATTTAATCATCTATAACGTATCTCTGCTCTGGGTTCTCACTCATTGTTTTTCCGTCACAAATATCTGAATATTTTCTGGTTTTTTTGTTTTTCACATTCTGATAATTTATTACTTTTTTATTAATCCATATGCTTGAGTTATTACAAACCAATTTACTCAGGGCATTGACTACCTGTGGTTAGCTCGTTAACACGTCAACCGTGAGCTAACATTTCTCTCTTCCCGAATGCTTACACCCTAGAGCCGTCCGCGTCGAAGTAGAATGTTTTACCGGATAAATAGTTCAGGCGGATTTGAGCGTTCTCCTTAATATTGTGCTGCCCGAATAATCTAATAGTGAGCTGATGATCATCGCTTCGCACAATCAGATTGGTGTCACCACCCAACTGCTCGACATGCTCCACTGTGACAGAAAGCGGGCCTTGATCATCGATGATCAGATCCTCAGGGCGTACTCCAAGCGTTCTATTATCGCCCTCATTGATCATACTGGCAGGGAGAAAGTTCATGGAAGGAGCGCCGAGAAACCCTGCAACAAACTGATTGCACGGATCGTTGTAAAGCTCCATGGGTGAGCCTATCTGCTCGACCAGACCGTCTTTTAAAACAACGATCTTATCGGCTAGCGTCATGGCTTCGGTTTGATCGTGCGTGACATATACCATTGAGGTTGAAAGCTGTTTATGTAAATTCGCAATTTCAATGCGGGTGTTCATACGTAATGCAGCATCAAGATTAGACAACGGTTCATCAAAGAGAAACAACTTGGGTTCACGAACGATGGCTCTACCGATCGCCACTCGCTGTCGTTGTCCGCCGGAGAGTTCTGACGGGTATCTGTCGAGGTAAGATTCCAGATTAAGCATTCGGGCGGCTTTTGATATTCGTTGTTCAATGATTTCTTTTTTCTGTTTTTCCTGCTTTAACGCCAGGGACATATTGCCTCTGACATTGAGATGGGGATACAAGGCATAGCTTTGAAACACCATAGCAATTCCGCGCTTCGACGGGGCTGCCCGTGTCACCTCCGTTCCATCAATACTTACAGTGCCTGAACTCGGGCCTTCAAGACCAGCAATGATACGAAGCAAAGTGGATTTTCCGCAGCCTGATGGCCCGACAAAAACCACGAACTCGCCTTCTTCCACGTCAATGTTGATATCTTTCAATACCTGCACTGCACCAAATGATTTATTCACCCCCTTCAAAGAAAGCGCAGTCATAACAGATCTCCAGCCAACTCCACTACTTTTCCGGTGCGGATGCTCTCATCAGCAGCAATACAAATGGCAAGAGATTGCACCGCATCATTCATATGCCGACCCAGATCGATGTCTTCGTCTATTGCTTTACTCGTGAACGCTTGCTCTGCATCACAGAGCGCCTGATGATCGGGCTCATCAGGCATAGTGATCAATCGATCACCATCAATCGTGTGCACCAGAATACCGCCAACACGGGTATGACCATCTACATCAGCAGAAGCCCCCTTATTGCCTTCTGTTATAGAAACAGCACCGTTGGGTGACACAATGTCTTTTACAAAAAACGCGGTTTCAGACATCATTGGCCCCCAGCCGGCTTCGTACCATCCGACAGAGCCATCTGAAAACATCACTTGAAATTGACCGTAGTTGTACATGTCATCTGCTATTTCATCACTTAGTCGTAAACCCATGCCATGTACACGAAGTGGTTGTGAATCTGTTATCTGACACATGACATCAACATAGTGAACGCCGCAATCGACAATAGGAGACGTAGTTTGCATAAGCGCTTTATGCGTCTCCCAGTGTGACCCGGTAGATTGCTGATTAAGGTTTAAACGAAATACAAACGGCGGGCCGAGTTTGCGCGCCTCATCTATTAACGTGATCCATGACGGGTGATGCCGAAGAATATATCCGACCACCAGCTTGCGATTGGTTTGCCTGGCTTTTTTAACCACCCGTACTGCATCTACGACCGTAGTCGCAAGAGGCTTTTCGACAAATACATGCGCTCCTGAATCCATCGCTATGCATGCATAGTCGGCATGGCTGTCTGAATAAGTGGCAATAACAACCAGATCAGGGTTGGCCTGCAGCCCTTCGTCGAATGAATGAAAGAACGGATAATCTGCAAGTTCAGCAGGCAATTCAACTGGCGATCGATTAACCAGACCGACAATTTCAGACTGCTGCAATTTATGGTGGGCAAGCGCATGACTGATACCCATTTGCCCCAGGCCTGCAATTAGCACGCGATTCATTTAACAGCTCCAGAAGTAATACCGCGGATAAGTTGCCGTGAAAAGATAACGTATAAGATAAGCACTGGAAGGATAGCCATCGACAGCGCTGACAACACCGCATTCCAGTTAGTGACATACTGCCCGATGAACACCTGCGAGCCCAACGTCAGAGTTTTGGTTGCTTCCGCTGGTGCAAGGATAAGCGGGAACCATAAGTCGTTCCATATGGGAATCATATTGAACACCGCGACCGTTGCCATGGCTGGTCGAACCAATGGCAGCACAATAGATAAAAATATTCTGTATTCGGACAAGCCGTCCACCCGGGCAGCATTTTTTAGATCATCTGACACCTGATTCATGAATTCACTTAGTATAAATACTGCAAGTGGCAACCCCTGCGCTACGTATACCAGTATTAGGGCGGTTAACGTATTGACCAGACCGGTAGATACCATTAGCTCAAGGATTGCGACTGTCCCTATTCGTATGGGAATCATAATTCCCAGCGCCAGATAAAGCGCCATCCACCTATTGCCTCTAAATCGATATTCTGACAACGCATAGGCGGCCATCGCGCCAAATAACAGAATGAAGAACAAAGAAACAACAGTGACAATCATTGAGTTTTGAAAGTAGGAAAAGAACTGCCCCTGCTTCAGTACGGTTTCATAGCCTATCAATGAAAAGGTATCTGCATTTGGCAGGCTCAACGGATCGTTAAAAATTGATTTTCGTTTTTTAAAACTGTTGATCAGTATCACGAACACCGGAAACAGTGCGATCAATGTGTACAGAATAAGGGCGCCGTGCATAAGTACGGCGCTTGCTATATTGGTGCGCTGCGTCTGCGTAGTCATGGGTGTAGCTGGTGGTGTTTAGAGTTGATAGCGGCGCAGCCTGGTTTGTATGCCAAACAAATAGATACAGACACCAATAAGTATGATGGCGAACATGGCGCTGGCGATTGCCGAGCCCATATGCGGGTCCCCAAGCTGCAATTGAAACCCGAAAAACGTTCGATACATCAATGTACCCAAAATGTCTGTTGAGTAGTTTGGTCCTGCCAACGCTCCCTGGGTTGCATAGATCAAATCAAAGGCATTGAAATTGGCAACAAAGGTGAGAATCGAAATGATGCCTATCGATGGCAGGATTAACGGCAGTTTGATTTTCCAGAATGCAGACCAACCGGTGATGCCGTCGACCTCGCCTACTTCAAGAATTTCCTCAGGAATAGACAACAGAGCAGCGTAAATCAGCATCATTGGAATACCGACAAATTGCCACACCGAGACAAGCGCCAAAGTCGTTAGCGCGTAAGCTTCTTTGCCAAGCCACGGTGCGAATAGAGATTTTAATCCGACGGCGTCCAGCATTGACGGCGCAATACCCCAGATCGGAGACAGGATCAACTTCCATGCAAAGCCGACTATAACGAACGAGAGTATCGTCGGGATAAAGATAGCTGACCGATAGAGTGCCGCGAAGCGCAGCCTTGGTTGGCTGAGAATGGCAGCCAATGCAATACCTATAGGGTTTTGCACAAGCATATGAATTACAAAAAACCAGAAATTGTTACCCAGCGCATTCCAGAACTGCTCTGACCATACTGCTTCACCAAAAAGGGTTTTGAAGTTCTCCAGGCCTACAAAAACCCGCTCTTGATCTATGCGACTATACAATGCGAGTCGCAAGGTATTAAACAGCGGAAAAATCATCACCGCTGTATACACCAATACCGCAGGTGCCAGGAACACGGCAATATGCCAGCGACTGCCTGTGCGTTGCATGAAAGGGATGCTCCAGTGAAGCCCGGACAGAACGTCCGGGCACTCTTCTACAAATGACTTAAGCAGTTACGGCTTGTACCAGCTATCAAGACCTTCCTGAAGTTTCTTGCTTAACTCTTCCGGTGTACCGGCGCCCTTAATGGCTGCAACTGATGCACCCCAGGTATCGTTTTCAAGGTTTGGTGTGCCACGCGACAGAATTTGATAGGTAGAACGAATGGTGCTTTCACACTCACCCCGCCAGCTGACAAACTCTTTGGCAAGCGCATCATCAAGCTCTACCGGTGCGCTGGAGAGTGGGAAAAAACCAGGTAACGCATTGCCAAATATTGAGGCGAAGGTCGGGCTGGCTACCCACGACAAAAACTTCTTGGCAGCGTCGGCATTTTTAGATGCCGCATTCATACCCAGACCGATGTCCGTATGATCTGAAATATAACAAGTATCTCCGTTAGCCTTAACCGGTGGCTTGAACGCCCCCATTTCGAAGTCTGCCTGCTCATTAAAGCCAGAGATCTCCCAGCTACCTGCAGGGTAGATCGCACCACGACCGAGCGTAAACATATTCTGGCTATCCGGATAAGTTTGTGCTTCGTACCCATCACCCATATAAGCGCCCCACTTAGCCAGGGTTGCATAAGGCGCTACCCACTGTTCGTCCGTCAGCTTTTGCTCACCCTTTAACAGTGCCAGCCGGCCCTCTTCGCCTTTCCAATAATTCGGGCCGATGTTGTTATAACCCATGGTGGCTGCTTCCCACTGGTCATTGGTGCCCATGACCAATGGAATGTACGAGCCTTCTGCCTTGATTTTCTCAAGCACTGCGAAAAACTCTTCCTCGGTAGTGGGTGCTTCTACACCTATTTCTTTGAAGGCGTCTTTGTTGTAGATGAATCCATGGATAACTGATGCCATAGGCACACAAAAGCTGGCGCTGCCGTCATCGGTTTGCCAGGCAGACTTTGCTACATCAGAAAAGTTTGACATCGATTCCATGTCATCAAGATCGGCTAAATGACCGGCATCAAATAGTGCGAGCGACGCATCAAATGGTCTGCAGGTGATCAGGTCACCAGCGCTGCCCGCTTCAAGCTTTGAATTAAGTGCAGCGTTATATTCCGTTGGTGCCGATGGCGTGAATTCTACTTTAATTCCCGGATTTTCAGATTCAAACGCCGGAATGATTTTATCCTGCCAGAGGGCGAGATCATCGTTGCGCCAGCTTTCAATAGTGATCGTTACATCTGCCGCCATAGCACTACCGGCAAACAGTAAGGCTCCGCTTAACGCAGCGGTACAAAATGCTTTATTCATTATTCTCACCTTTATTCTCTGTAAAAAATTGGATGTATCAATTGTTTAACCGCGATAGCGCAGTTCTAAGTTGGCCACCACTGTTATCTAACAGCTGACTGGCCGAATGGGTTGAGGCAGCACCCGCCGCAAGCAACACAGCGAGTTTCACATTACCACGACTTTGTTTTAAGGCCTTCAATGCGACTTCATCAGACACCTGAACAGAGTGGACAACTATTTTGAAAGCGCGTTGCCTGAGCTTTGCGTTGTCGGCACGCAGATTTACCATCATGCCATCGTAAATATGTCCGAGCTCAATTGCCATAAGTGTTGATAGTGAATTTAATGCTATTTTTTGCGCTGTGCCCGCACCCAGCCGTGTAGAACCTGCGACCACTTCGGCTGGTGTATTAAGAAAAACAGGATAATCGGAAAGTTCTAAAAGCTTGCACCGGTCATTGTTTGCAATACCAATCACGGTAGCGCCTGCCTTTTTGGCAACCTCCGCAGCCGCCACTGTAAAAGGCGTATTGCCACTAGCAGAAACGGCAATCATGGTATCACCCGACTTGATCGCACTTAGCTCATGCTGCGCAGTTTCAGTTTGATCTTCAGTGTCTCCGGGCATAGAGGCACTCCCCGGAAGACCGCCCGCCATAACAATTTTTACCTGTGAACCAGGCACATTGAATGTGCCACCCAGCTCCATCGCATCAGCAGCCGCCATCAGGCCCGACGAGCCAGCAGCGGCGTAGTACAGAACATTGCCGGCCCGGATCGAATCAGCCATACAGCCCGCGCCCTGACTCACCACTGCACTTACCGCAGATACACTTTGAGCAGCTATCACCTGGCGCTCAGCAATAAATTTTGCGGCGTCGATCGAGCCTTGCAAATCGATGCGGATTGCGTCGCTCAAAACCTGTTCGGTCACATCAGGCAAGTTCTATTTCTCCTGTTTGTTCCAATAATACCATTATGATACCATTTGTCTACACCTCCTGACATTGTACGCAGGCAGATATCGCTATGCGCTGCCTGTCTCACTATAAGAGTCAGGTTTAATCTCACTTTCTGCAGTTCCGAGTTGATGATTATGAGTTATTTAAAGGTATCTTATAGGTATTGTTTAAATGCCTTCTGAGAATTACAAAGCCCTTGCAATTGATGGCGGCGGCACAAAATGCCGCCTGGCGATGGTATCTGAGTCGAGCTACGAGTATGTCGTCTCAGGCAGCGCAAATGCCTGCGCAGATTTTAATGGCACGGTGGGTTCAATTTTATCCGGAGTGGAACAGCTTGCTGAGCACCTGGCGATTTCACCACAGACAGTAATCAGCCAACCTGCGTATATAGGCCTCGCAGGTGTTGTCGATGCAGAAATTGCGGAACAACTGCGTCTGGCATTGCCATTTTCACAAATGATAATTGAAGATGATCGTCGCTCAGCTCTGCGCGGCGCTCAAGGCACGGACAATGGATTTATTGCGCACTGCGGTACCGGTTCTTTCTTTGCGGTACAGGAAAATGGCGTCCAAAAATTCGCCGGTGGCTGGGGCCCGGTACTGGACGATGTTGCATCTGCATATTGGGTTGGCAGACAAGCACTGTCATTAACCTTGTATGCGTTTGACGGTTTAGAGAAGCACTCTGATATGACGGATGCGCTACTCAGTAAATATGGCGACACCGCATCTGTTGTTGGGTTCGCAAGCAATGCATCATCAGCCGACATAGCGCATATTGCTCAATCTGTTACGCAATATGCCGAACAAAAAGATCCCAATGCAATAAACATTATGCAGCAAGGTGCATCATTGATTAATCATAGACTATTGCAACTTGGCTGGACCGATGGCGCAGCAATCTGTTTGACTGGCGGCATCGGTGGTCAGTACCAGCGTTTTTTACCGCAGATAATGCAATCTGCCATTGTTACCGCCAAAGGCGAGCCACTGGATGGAGCGGTTGCACTGGCCCGGCAGTTTCAACAGGGACTGAGCACATGAATGCTCATGAATTTCTAAAACCGGATGGCTGGCTCGGAGTATCCGGCGGGCCGCGCTATGTGCAGCTAAAGCGCAGACTGGAAGAAGGTATCTCATCGGGGGTTCTGCCTGCCGATAGCTCGCTTCCCCCGGAGCGGGAAATTGCCGAGCTAACTGACCTGTCGCGTGTCACAGTGCGCAAGGCAATTCAGGAACTGGTTAAAGACGGCAGCATTGAACAACGCCAGGGCTCGGGCTCGTTTGTTCGCAAAGGGCTCCCGCGCCTTGAGCAATCGTTGTCACACTTAACTTCATTCACTGAAGACATGCGACGCAGAGGCCTTGAAACCACCTCCACCTGGCTGGAGCGGGGTATCGTTTTGCCCTCACCAGAAGAATTTGTAGCACTCGGTTTGGCAGCTGGCGATTCCGTAGCACGCATTCATCGCCTGCGCGAAGCCGGAGGACAGCCGATGGCTTTGGAGCGGGCTGTATTGCCTCTGGATATTCTGCCCAACCCTGCGCAAGTAGACCAATCACTGTATCTGGTACTTGAACATAACGGCCATCGACCGGTTCGAGCCATACAGAAAATTTCTGCTATTAATCTTGCTCGTACTGAAGCTGACCTTCTTGCCGTAGCGGAAGGGACTGCGGGATTGAGTATTACGCGTACCTCTTACCTTGAAAGTGGTCGAGTCGCAGAACTCACGAAGTCGGTATACCGCGGCGATGCATATGATTTTGTTGCCGAACTCCGTCTGTCATATTAGAGAGGTATTATGACAATCGCGATAACGCCTACCACGCATAGTAAAACCACTATGCGCCGAGAAATAGAAGAAATTCCCCATGCGGTAGAGCGCCTGCTTAGCAATGGTCAAAAGCTTATATCAGCGACCGCCGGGCAAATTCGACAGCGCGATGTGAGGTTTTTACTGTCGGTTGCCAGAGGATCGTCCGATCATGCCTGTTCATATCTTAAATACGCAAGCGAATTGCTATTGCAATTGCCAATGGCCTCGATGGGACCGTCTGTGGCATCGCTATACAACAGGTCGATTCACGCGAACAACACATTATGCATTGCAATATCCCAGTCAGGCAAAAGCCCCGACATCGTAGATATGGTCCGTGCAACTGCCAATGGCGGCGCATTTACTGTCGCGATAACCAATGACAACCAGTCACCGTTAGCGCAGGCAGTAGATGCAAGCCTGCCACTTTATTCCGGCAAAGAAGTCAGTGTCGCAGCGACTAAAACATTTATCACCTCAATCGTTACCGGACTTTGGTTGCTTGCAGAGATAAAAGGCGATGAACACCTGCGAATGGCGCTATTCGATCTGCCAGCCAGGCTTGAAAAAGCGATACAAAACGACTGGTCGCCGGCTGCCTCAGCACTGGCAAAAAGCAGCTCACTCTTCACTTTGGGTCGAGGACCGTCGTGGGCGATATCAAATGAAGCCGCACTAAAACTAAAAGAGACCTGCCAGATACATGCAGAGAGCTATTCTTCTGCAGAAGTATTGCACGGACCCGTCTCGATTGTAGGTAAGGGTTTTCCAGTCATCGGTTTTGCAACCGAAGACGCGACTGGAGATTCGCTTGTGGAAGTATGCGACAACCTTGCTTTGAAAGGTGCAAACGTTTTTGTCAGCAGTTCGAAAGCGCGCCAGGCAGTCTGCCTGCCGTCAACCAGAACAAATCATTGGCTTACTGACCCGCTAGCGATCATGGTGACTTTCTATGCAATGGTTGAACAGCTTGCCGCCACAAAGGGCATGAACCCTGATACCCCCCGCCATTTAAACAAGGTCACCGAAACAGTATGAGTAGTGCGACAATCATCTACACAGGCGGGTTAATTTTTGATGGTCACCAACTGCTGAGAAATTACAGTGCAGTGTTTTCAAACAATACTTGCACATCGCTTATTCCTGATGCTGAGTTGTGCCAAAGCTCAACAGTAATCGAACTGAATGGCGACATTCTCAGCGCCGGATACGCCGACTTACAGGTCAACGGCGGCGGCGGCATACTATTCAATGACGACCCGTCGATTGCTACACTAACAACAATAGCCGATGCCCATAACACCATGGGTACCACACACTTGCTACCCACACTGATAACGGATGCGCCACAGATAACAGAAGCCGCCATAGAAGCTACGATTGAAGCAACAACAGCAGCGGCGCACTCACGGCTTGGCGCTATTGTCGGTCTACACCTGGAGGGGCCGCATATATCTATAGAAAAAAAAGGGGCGCACGATGCCAATCTGATCAGACCAATGCAGCCAGGTGATTTGAATCTGCTACTGCAGGCCGCACAGCATCTCCCGATACTACAAGTTACATTGGCACCGGAAAACGTTTCCATCAAACAAGTTCAAGCACTCGCAGAAGCAGGTATTATTGTCGCACTAGGTCATACCAACGCTGACTACAAAACCTGCATCGCATACCATCAAGCCGGCGCTCGATGTGTTACCCATCTGTTCAATGCCATGAGTCAGCTAGGTAGTCGTGAACCGGGCCTGGTGGGTGCCGCCTTCGATACAGACGAACTCTCAGTGGGACTTATCGCCGACGGCGTACATGTACACCCGGCTTCAATCAAAGCCGCATGGAAGATAAAAGCACTTGCCGGGCGCTGCTACCTGGTAACAGATGCGATGACACCCGCCGGAACAACCCTCGACGCATTTAAGCTTAACGGACGAAATATTAAACGCCAGAATGGCCGCCTGACTCTTGAAGATGGCACCCTCGCCGGTGCTGATATCGAACTGACACATGCAATCCGGTTTCTGTGTACCGAAGTCGGCGTTGACCTCGAAGACGCACTAAGGGCTGCGATTGAAGTACCGCGCCAGGTATTGGGGATGGACAAAGCCGAGGCAAGCATCGTTGGCCAGTCGGCTGGACGCATTATTAGAATAAGCGCCGCACTGGATAAGGTCTGCCATCTGTAAGCCGACTGCCACATACACCACCATGAAAGGTAGTGGTAACCGACTTCTTACAGGAGTAAAAAACTATACCCTCTCTTTCGGATATATTACGAAAGTAAGGTGGAACCTTTATGCATTCCGATAGTGCTCGACGCATTAGCGTCGCAGGAAATTAAGAACTGCACCTGAACCCGATGATTCACAAGTTCGATGTCATATCGCCATACATAATTAAACCTGGCTAATGAAACAACAGGATATATGCGATGAGCAAACCACGCGCTCGAGATCTGGGGCTTGATTTTAACGGTACGACCGGCCGCAATAACTCATTAACTGACATACCCGGTGTGCTGGTGGGCGTAAAAACCCGGATCGAAGGTAACGGCCCACTGGTCACTGGTGCAGGGCCGGTACGCACAGGCGTTACAGCAATATTACCCAGAGGCTTTGACTCGCAACCTAAACCGGTATGGGCGGGTATGTACGCCTTGAATGGCAACGGCGAGATGACCGGCGCACACTGGGTGCGCGATGGGGGTTATTTTGTCGGCCCGCTGTGTATTAGCAATACCCACGCGGTGGGTATGGTTCACCATGCAGCAACACAATGGATGATCAAACACTACGCCCGCGACTGGGAAGACGAACATCTGTGGGCCATGCCGGTCGTGGCTGAAACCTATGATGGAGTGCTGAACGACATTAACGGCCTGCATATACGCGCTGAAGACGCACTCGACGCGATCAATGCAGCCAACAACAATGAACCCGTACCTGAAGGAAACACTGGCGGCGGTACAGGTATGATTTGCTATGAATTCAAAGGCGGGACTGGAACCTCATCTCGTCTGATCAACATCGATGGTGAATCCTATACGGTCGGCACACTGGTTCAGGCAAACCATGGTGTCCGACCCTGGTTTTCGGCACTGGGTGTGCCGGTTGGCAAACACCTTACCGATGACCGCCTGCTAGACAACACCGAGCGTGGTTCGATCATCGTCATTATCGGCACAGACGCACCGCTGCTACCACATCAACTGGACAGGCTCGCCCGACGTGCCGCCATTGGCGTCGGGCGCGGTGGCTCACCGGGTGGCAACAATTCCGGTGATATTTTTCTCGCCTTCTCAACTGCCAATGAAAGACCACTGATGCAGTTGTCTGAGGCACGCTTTACATTGGATTGCCTGAACGACAACGCGCTCGACGATCTCTATCTGGCAGCGGTAGAGGCTGTTGAGGAAGCAGTATTAAACGCACTGGTTGCCGCAGAGGACATGACTACCTTACGCCCGGCCGGCAAAATATGCCGTGCGATCAATCACGAACAACTGGTGAAGGTTATGCGCCAGTTCGGGCGATGTACTTAACACGTGGCATGACAATACCGTAGAACGATTGCTTAACAACAATGAGTTGCAACACCGACACTACCAGCCACCACTCCGCTATTCATATGAAGATACTGATTCAACACCATAGGTGGATAAGAAACTTACCCACCTATGGCTGACTTGAATTAGTCGATTACGGCGTGGCAGCTTGCGCCATTGGTTTTAGCCGGTAAGTCAAGGGCCGGGTTACGATCAAAGAATCCCGCCGGATGCAATGTAAAGCCTGTGCGCACCACCGGTTGCACCGGATAATCTTCCAGTCGTGGCATATGGTTAATGCCGAACACCGGCCATGCAACCAGTGGCACTGCTTCAATTGAACGTGGTTCGGCAGCCCAGATGGCAACACCGTCGCTACCAACAGACTGGTTTACAAACTCACCTGCCGGATAGCGCTGATGTGCATCTTCCGCTGTGACCCAAAGGTGATTATAGGTAAAAGCCATACGCTTACCCGTGGGGCTATCTGGCCGCACAAACGATCTGACACTGCCAGTGGGTTCAAGTTTATAGGCCGTGGGCCGCCCCATGGCATTTTTTGCATCGCTGCTGATGAACTTCCAGTAGCGCTCGGCGTCGGGGTCGCGTTGGCGTCCACACTGCTCCGGTAATAATGTTTCGCGTTGATAGAACGCGTTGCCATAGGGATTATCCGGACCTTCCGGCTCGACAATGGTGTCGCACTCAACCACGGAGTTGCGATCCCCGTCTACGGCCATGTCTAATTTCGCACAAAACAAGTGCTGGTGAATTTGTCCGACGACACCCGGTGCCACTTCGATACCGTATTTTTGTGCGGTACCTGGAACGCACGCAGCGGTATTAATAATGCCGGTCGCTTTCATCTCGAACTCTATCGAGCCGTCAAGATGAAAATACCAATAAGACCCATATTCATAGTTGCCAACCGTAGCGATGGTCGAAATGACCAGTCGCCGCGCCCGCCTTACCTCAGTATTTTCGGTGCGAAAATCAAAGTGCTTCCAGAGGATGCCGTCATCTTCCTCGTGAATACAGATGGCATTGTCTATTTTCATTGGCTCACCGTGAATGTCTGACATTAAGGCATCCATGTAGTGAATTACGCCAAGGCAATCGCAACCCAACGCTAATGAGTTACATAGTTTTCCAATTCCGTACTCACCAATATCAAACACACTCTTGCGCGCATGATTCGGTAGCGGGCTGCCATACGGCACAACCATCTCTGCCAATGCTGCGCGGTAAAGTACACTGCGCTCTGCAAAACTAATATTGTGCAGCGTTAAACCTTCACGCGCGTTAAAGCCCACCTGAATATTCCAGTCGTGCCATTTGATACAGCGGTTATCAATCGTAAACGACACACCGTCCGGCTGTTGAACATCAATGGGTTTTAGATCATCACGCGGTGTGCCATTAGCGCCTTCTGTATAGTTGGCCAGATTGGCTGGTATGGGCGTATCACCATTATCTTCAATACGCAGTACCCTGGTGTTTTTAATATCTATTACCGGGTTAAGACCCTCTATTGGATGGGCGTATTGATTGTCCCCTTCAGCAGCACGCAACCAACAGAACGCATAGGAAATGTGTTTATCGTGTTCCTCAGCGCCGGGAAGACTACCTGCAGACCAGGGATCAACACACACCTGTTCAGGGTTGGCAATGCCACGCCTGCGGCAAGCGGCAAGAAAGTCGGGGTGCGTTTTGACTGCCTGTTCTAACTCAAGAAATTCCTCAAGTTGTATCGTCGGACGCGCAGTCGGGTGCTGTGTTTGCGACAGCACCGTGCCATCTGTTAGCGACACAATAAATGCATGCACACCGATCTGCCCGACCCAATACACGTTAACGCGTGCTTGCCGGGTAATCGGATCACCCGTCGTGAAAGCCCTGACCACTGCTCTTTCGGGTTCGTGCAGTTCGATAATTTCGATGCGCAGCGTGTCAAGCTGATCAACTGCCTGCCGGATAATAGCCGCCGCTGCTCTGATCTCGTCACCGGTGAGGGAATCGAGCGGATGTGTTACCACGGCTTGAGACGTACTTGATCCAAGGATAGTAGCTTCTGGTGTGCTCACACGATTCTCCAGTTGGGCAGCAATTTTTATCAGAACTCATAGTCGACGGTAGCCGAAACTCGCTTGCTTGCCAAGCACCGAAACTCCCCCCCATGTTAAGAGGGCCGATGGTGCGAAGCCAACGCGAACCTGTGAAGATCACTTCGAGTTACCCCTCACTCGTTGTCAGCGACCATATGAATTCAGCATTGATAAACGATAAAGGCAACTGTTGAAGTCCAAACCACGCCTTACAGTAGAGGTACTGACACCCATTCTACCCAGGCTGCGGGAGTGAACCTCATTTGATAGAAGTTAAAATCACGTTCACGGTTGAAGTATCTGTCACTGCGGACCAGATGACTCTTTGTCCGCAGCCGAAGAACAATAACCTGCGTGAAGCCGTGCGGTCTTCATTGAGCCTCAGCATGGGCAGATCCTTGAGGCGTCAGGCTGGCCCATCAATACCCTATAGCGCAAGGGTATGATATTGTGGTTTTGCCCGTTCGGGCAACAACGGAGGAAGACAAAATGCCAAACCAAACTATGGCAAGAATAGCGCTCACCACCATGACGGTGGTAAGCCTTTTGAGTGGAGCCGCGATGGCTGCTAACAGAATTGATACACAATTACCGGGGGCGCCAGAGCTTGCGGCTTACGGAAATTACAACGTTGGTGTTCGAACCATGGACGTCACCAACCCTGATCAAATCGATATCCTGCAACTCGATAATGCGGTTCCACTGCCAGACCCGCTACCACTTTATGATCGTCCACTGACGCTTGAAGTCTGGTATCCCGCTGACACAACCGCTACTGGCAGTACCACATTGAATGTCTACCTGCGGGATGCAACCACAGAGGTTGAAATTGAAGGCCAGGCAATCCGCGATGCAGCACCGGTAATGAATGATGGTCCGTTTCCACTTGTGATTGTGTCGCACGGTTATCCCGGTAATCGATATCTGTTGTCTCACCTGGCCGAAAATATCGCCTCCAAAGGTTATGTGGTTGCGTCCATCGATCATACTGATTCCACTTATCGTACACAGGCGGCATTCGGTTCCACATTGGTTAACCGGTCTCTTGATCAAGTGTTTGTATTGAATGAAATGGAAAAAATGTCTGCTGATAGTTCCAGCGCCTTGTCCGGATTGATCGATGCTTCAAACACTGCAGTGATCGGTTACTCGATGGGTGGCTACGGCGCAGTAATTACCGCCGGTGCAGGTGTCACACAAACCTCCATTGACTATGGTTTCGGCGCTCCTCACGGTCAACTTGGCGTGCACAAAGCCGGTAGTGACAGTCACAACGCGCTTGTTGATCCACGAATTCGTACTGCTGTGGCGTTTGCGCCGTGGGGCATGAACTTAGCCTTTTGGGATGCCGATGGCTTATCAAATATTGGCATACCAATGATGTTCGTCGCGGGTTCTGAAGATGATGTCTCAGGATATGAAACTGGCATACGTGCTATCTGGGAAGGAGCCACCAGTGTTGAGCGCGCGTTGCTTACTTTCGACAATGCCAACCACAACGCAGGTGCCCCTATGCCTGCACCTGCTGAGGCTTATGGTTTTAACGAGCGGCTGGGATTCAACCTGTATGAACACTATGCTGATGCGGTATGGCAGACTGAACGCATGAACAATATTTCACAGCACTTTGTCACTGCGTGGCTTGGTAAGTACTTAAAATCGGAGTCAGAGGCTGCAACGTACCTTGATCTGATTCCGAATTCTAACGATGGTGAGTATGCGACAGAAGACGGTGCATTCACAGATGCCCACACTTATTGGAAAGGCTTTGCAGACCGCAGCGCTAAAGGCCTGCACTTTGAATGGTTGCAGGCTTCAACACAACCCGATAGTTGTGACTATAGCAACGCTTCCGACAATGAAGGCTGGGGCTGGAATCCGTACACTCGACAAAGCTGTGCGCCGGTCAATGCACCTGTGGACAATTGCGATTATACCGATGCCGATCAGAACGGTGGGTTCGGATGGGATCCGGTGGCTCGCGTGAGTTGCCCTGCGCAGTAATGCCAGTGCGGTGCGTTGGCATTGTAGTTGCGCCGGACGCTTATGATCACTACCGGCCTGTCGCAATTCTATCAAGCCGCGTTCCTGACTTAAGCGCCAGGCACTTTAACCACGAGGCAGCGACATGTGTCGCTGCTTTTTGTGTTTTCATGAATTCAATATCTCAACCAACTCAAAATTTTTACCCATGATCGCCAGCCTGCCAATGTACCTACGACCAGAACTGGTCGATGCCCATGATACTTACTGGGCGCTTATAAATAAAAATTTGAGAGCTCATAACATTAGCGCACCCGATCGCTTGTCTAGCCCGTCAGACATATACGCGAGTTGGATTGACCCTGATTTGATTTTGAGCCAAACGTGCGGCATGCCGTATCGCAACTACCTGCATAGCAAAGTCCAATTGGTAGGCACACCCGATTTCAACATCACAGGGTGCGAGCCGGGATACTACCGGAGTGCCATTATTGTACGCAATTCCGACACCGACAAAACGCCCGTCGAATTCAAAGACGCCACCCTAGCCTTCAATTCAACAGATTCACAATCAGGTTACGCCGCAGCCTTCAGTTTTTTTAAAAAACATGGATTTTGGTTTGCCAAGCGCTACACCTCAGAGGCTCATCTTGCGTCAGCGCTTGCAGTGGCTGAAGGCCGTGCTGATATCGCAGCCATAGATGCAGTTACGTGGCGGTTGATACTTGCGTACGAGAGCTTCAGCGAGGAACTGAGCGTACTCGACTGGACTGATCCCACCCCGGGACTGCCGTACATCACTGCTATCGGTCATGATAAACGTAGGGTATTTGAGTCGGTCAGCGCTGCAATTGACGCGCTGCCACTAGACACTAAAAACCTGCTTGGTATTCACGGCTTGATTGAAATAGATGCTGCGGAATACCTTCGCGTTAGCAACCCGGACGAATAGCTACTGCAACTCAAAAGCACGAGCGTCCTGCTCATAAACGCTATCGAAGTAACCCTCTATGAGAACTGATTTTATATAATCTGTTACAAAGCTCTCTCTGGAGCTGGCATTTTCAAATTGATATACGTGTCTGAATTCATGCCTGAGCAATGCTCTGCTGGATTGACCATTTACAATCTCAATACCATAGCCCACTGTTCGACCCGATACTGACTCACCTAACAAACCTGTCTCTTTACCGGCTTTTAGCAACACAGGGTGTTCAGGTTGGGCCACAGTATCAACCATAAGCACGCGTATGTTTTCAGGTGCTTTTACGCCAACTGAGCGGGCATCAGCAATCTCCGCAGCAGTGAGCGCTCTGCCTTCGGCAAGAATTGTGGTCTCTACACCTAACAACCATGTGACGACGAGAGGAATCAGCTCTTTATAGTTTTCCCATTCAAGCATTGAGGCTAATCTGAGTGTACTGTTGAATCAAATCACAAGCTCTCATATGACCATACTATTTGATACAGCAAACTAGTCAGCTGACTCGTTTGGTTTAAATGCCGCCATGACGTAGTCCACCATTGACCAGATAGTCAGTGCAGCCGCGAAATATAGTGCGACGATTCCGATGTTGTAGGTGGGCAAACCAAAAATATCGACCTGGTACAGCAGCATCGCAAGGGCGGTTATTTGCAAGGTTGTTTTTAACTTGCCAAGGTAGCTCACGGCGACCTTGGCTCGCGAACCAACACTTGCCATCCACTCACGCAGTGCAGAAATGGTTATCTCACGACTGATAATGACAATGGCTGGTAGGGTGATCCACCAATTAGACGCATCTTCAACAATCAGAATTAATACTGTGGCGACCATGAGTTTATCTGCCACCGGGTCCAGGAAAGCACCGAATTCGGATTCAACATTCCATTTTCGAGCAAGATAACCATCCAGCCAATCTGTGATTGCTGCGACGATAAATATCGCACAGCAGAGCGGTCGAGCCCACGGCGCTTTGAGATAAAACACGAGAACGATCACGGGCAACAACAGGATGCGGGCGACAGTTAAAATGGTTGGTATATTAAGGACCATACGTGAACCGCTTATTCTGAGTGTTCTATTTGATTAAATGTGTTCATGCGTTGCTCTCATGAAAAAATTCATACACCAGCTGCGCTAGATGCTTGCTTATTCCGGGAACACTCGCAATGTCTTCTTCACTGGCCAGCTTTAATTCTTTGATACCACCAAAATGCGTGAGTAATGCTTTCCTGCGTTTCGGACCCAGGCCGGCAATATCTTCTAACACAGATTTTCGGCGAATTTTTGATCTGGATGCGCGATGCCCCGCGACCGCAAAACGATGCGCTTCATCGCGTATTTGCTGAATCAGGTGCAAAGCCGGTGAATCATGATTCATATGAATCTCCCTGCCTTGACGACAAAGCAATAAAGATTCCTCCCCGGGCCTTCTGGCCGGACCTTTAGACACTCCGACTATTTGCATATCCGCTCCCAGCTGCAATTCGCCAATGACCTCCTGAGCAATGTTAACTTGTCCTATCCCGCCATCGATGAACAATACTTCAGGAATTCGTTGCTGTTCCTTAATTAATCGAGTGTAGCGCCGTGTGAGCGCCTGCCTCATGGCAGCATAATCATCACCCGGCGTAATGTCACTGATCTTAAAACGACGATACTCGGCTTTAATAGCCCCCTCGACGCCAAACACCACACATGATGCCGTTGTGGCTTCACCCGACAGATGACTGATGTCAAAGCATTCAAGCCTGTTTGGCAGCTCATCAAGCTCTAGTAGCTGGCGGAGTTTGTCTTGCCGTTCTGCCATTCCGCTGCGTGACGCCAGCCGCGCCTCAAGTGCGATTTTTCCGTTCTCATAGGCATTCTCGAGCCAGCGTCGCTGCTCACCACGGACATTATGTACAAACTCGACGGTGGTTCCGACGCGTAAATGCAGCGCTTGCTGGATGAGATCTGCACCTTCTATTTCGCACTGCGTAATAATGCGTTGCGGCACTTCGTGCTGCAGATAAAATTGCGAGACAAAACTGCTTACCACCTCTTCCAGTGTGGCGTCAGCCGGTGCTGCTGGAAAAAACGCTTTGTTGCCTAAACTCACTCCGTTGCGAATGAAAAAGATCTGCACGCAGCTCTTGCCGCTATTTTGATAACACGCCACTACGTCAATGTTGCCCTTGCCTCCCTCGACGTATTGGGACTGATTCACTGATTTGAGGTTTTTTATTTGATCTCTCAGCCGTGCGGCTGTTTCAAATTGCAGCGCCGCAGATGCTGTTTCCATTTCATTGACTAACCCAGTGAGTACTTCATTAGTTCTACCTTGAAGTACTTTGATAGTCATATCGACGTCACGGCGATAGTCTTTTTCATCGATTAAACCAACACACGGAGCGGTACAGCGGTTGATTTGATATTGCAGGCACGGCCGTGATCTGTTTTTGAAATACGTGTCTTCACACTGACGAACCTTGAAAAGCTTTTGTATGTACCGGAGTGATTTTTTTACCGCTCCGGCATGTGGATACGGGCCAATGGTTTTTCCGGATTGTTTTTTACCGCCACGTCGATAAGAGATTCGCGGGTATTCCTGATCGGTCGTAATGTGCACGAAAGGATAACTTTTGTCATCACGTAGCAATACGTTGTAACGCGGCCGCTTCTCTTTTATTAAATTGTTTTCAAGAATCAGTGCTTCAATTTCATTATTAGTGACGGTAAGTTCAACGCCGCAAATTTGCGCCACCATAATACGTGTTTTTGCAGATCCCGGATCCTTCTGAAAGTAGCTTGATACCCTCTTTTTAAGATTGCCGGCTTTACCCACATAGATCGTATCGCCAGCATGATTCTGCATTTGATACACGCCGGGCCTTTGCGTGACCGTTTTCAGAAATGCCTGGGAATCAAACTCAGGTTTCGCCTCTTCCTGCGCTTCCTCATCCTGCGTTACCAGTGACTCATTATTTTTTTGTTCTGTTGCTTGCCGGAGTGAGCCATCTGCAGCGGGAATGTCTGAATCAACTGCATCGGTAGGATCCTTCCCGGCAACACCTGCGGCGGGAGCATCTGTCGATTCTTGTGGCTTACCAATAGACATAGAAAACGGTGCTTAGCTCCGACACTTGACGTGAGTTTAGGTTGGCAGGGAAAGACATCTTGTATTATCTGACCGGGTGTATTGGCAAACAAAGAAACATCAGCATCGCCGTTACTGTGTTTGTCCGAGAAAGCCGCTGTTGATCCCCATCTCAACTAACTCAGCCAAGGAATTGACGTGAAGCTTTTCATACGCACGTCGTTTATAAGTACTTACTGTTTTAGCACTCAAAAACAACATATCTCCCACTTCAGTGGGCTTGTGCCCGTTCATCAACAGCAAAGCGACCTGCAATTCACGCCGTGACAGATTGTCTAACGGATTCGTTTTGCCGCCGCTGTTTAAAGATTCCATCGCCATCTGACTGGCAATTTCCCGCGATAGGTAAGTGCCGCCTCGCATTACACTTTCTATTGCCAGGCCCACTTCACTGGTCGCGGAAGACTTGGTCATGTAACCGCGAATGCCCGCTTGCAAAACAACACGGGACAACGGCCGTTGTTTCAAACCAGTGAGGACAATAATTTTCATATCTTCATCAATCTGAAGCAATCTTAAGGCTGCAGAAAGACCGTCCATACCGGGTAGACCAATATCCATGAACACAACATCAAATGAGTGTTCCCGGGTGAGTGCAATGCACTCTTCCCCTGATGACGCTTCCCATACCTTATCGACGCACTCCACTGCTTCGAAGATCAGTCCCAATCCAGCGCGAACCAGATCGTGATCTTCAACAAGTAATATATTGAGCGAGGGGTTTTCCATCAAATTAGACTTCGTCTTATGACCCCGCCAGTGTAAAACATTAAAGCGAGCTGAGAAACTAAAACGCCCGAGAGCTCTTTGAATGCGACATTTTCGATACAATTGCTTCGCCAGCAACACGCTTACGCCGCAGAACCGGCCGTGCGCTCGGAATTACTGACTAATTAAAATGGGATCCGATGTTTGCAGGCAGGCAGACGTCGTTATTCAACAACAAGCCAACTGATCTCAACCCCTTATAAGGTGATCAGCGCTCCACCCCAGGTAAAACCACCACCAAACCCTTCGAGCAACAGCTTCTCGCCGGCTTTAATCCGACCATCGCGAACCGCAACGTCTAGTGCCAACGGAATAGATGCCGCCGATGTGTTGCCATGGTCCTGCACCGTAACCACAACTTTATCAAGCGTCATAGACAGCTTTCTTGCCGTCGCCTTTATTATTCTAAGATTTGCCTGGTGTGGCACCAGCCAATCAATTTCCGACTTATCAAGGTTGTTGGCCAACAGTGCTTCATCAACCACCTCACTGAGCTTCGTGACCGCAGTGCGAAACACTTCGCTGCCACGCATTTCCACAAACGCGCCTTGTTCCTGCATTTCTGTATAGCCGCGCGATATCCCCTGAGGCACGTGCAACAGCTCCGCGTAGCGGCCATCTGCATGTAGATGGGTGCTGTGGATGCCAGGAGTTTCTGACGCCTGCACCACCACGGCGCCCGCGCCATCACCAAACAGAACGCAGGTATTTCTGTCCTTCCAGTTCAGTATGCGTGAGAAAGTCTCAGCACCAACCACGAGCACATTGCGAGCACTGCCCGCCTTGATGAAAGTGTTGGCGATACCGAGCGCATAAACAAAACCTGCACACACTGCCTGAACATCAAAGGCGGGAGACGCATTGGTTATTTTCAACCGTTGCTGCAGCAGACAGGCGACACTCGGGAATACACAATCCGCGGTGGTGGTAGCGACAATGATGAGATCAATGTCGTTTGCCTCTATTCCGGCTGCCTCGATAGCGTGTCGGGCCGCGCTTTCAGCAAGATCACAAGTGGTTTCGCCTTCAGCAGCGATGTGTCGGCGCTCAATACCTGTGCGCTCACGGATCCACTGGTCAGTGGTATCCACCATTTGTTCTAATTCAGAATTTTCTAACACCCTGGCAGGTAGATAGCTGCCGGTGCCTACAATTCTTGCGTAATTCAATCGATCTGAACCGTTGTCTTGAGAATGTTCTCTGTGGTCGAGTTAATCACCGACACGAGGTCTTTTTTGGCCTCTATCCGCGCTACATTAATGGCATTTTCAATCGCTACGGCGTCGGCACTGCCATGGCTCTTTATAACAAGGCCTCGAAGACCAAGCAAGCTGGCACCATTGTAACTGCGCGGGTCAATTCGGCTTTTGAGCCTGTTTAATACCGGGCTCGCCAACAGCGCCATTAATTTGGTTATCGGAGAGCGCGTAAACTCCTCGCGCATAAATGTAGTGATGAGTTTTGCTACGCCTTCTGAGGTTTTAAGTGCAACATTGCCTACAAAACCGTCTGTGACCACAACATCAACATCACCCAGGTAGACTTGATCGCCCTCAACAAAGCCAATGTAATTAATTCGAGCTTGCTGCAGCAAGGCATCTGTTTCCTTCACCAGCTCATTGCCTTTAATGTCTTCAGAGCCAATATTCAACAGACCGACACGCGGTGACTCAGTAGAGTCAACAACACTTGCCAGAGCTGACCCCATGATCGCGAACTGGTACAACTGCTCTGCGGTGCAGTCTACGTTGGCACCAAGATCGAGCATGTGCACATGACCATTGATGTTCGGAATAGATGTGACAATGGCAGGTCGATCAACACCGGGCAGAGTTTTCAGAACGAACTTCGCTGTGCCCATTAATGCACCGGTGTTACCACTGCTTACGCAGGCACTGGCGGCACCACTATGAACGAGGTTGATTGCAACCCGCATGGAAGAATCTTTTTTGGTACGCATGGCATGCGCCGCAGAGTCTTCCATGGTGACCACTTCCGAGGCGTGTTGCACAGAGAGTCGGTCACGGTTTTTATTTTTCAGCAGAGGAGTGAGTTCGGTCTCGTCACCCACCAGAATCATGCTGATGTCTGAATGCTTGTCGAGCACCGCAAGCGCTGCATCCACAGCGGTCGCAGCACCGAGGTCGCCACTCATGGCGTCCAGCGCTATTGTTACCGAGGACAACTTTTCACTGGACACAGTTGGCTACTAGCCTGAGTCGACGTGTTTATTTACGCAAATAAACCTGGGGTCTATTCGTCGTCGTCTTCAACTTCTACTGCAGTATCAATTACTTTGCGACCACGGTAGTAACCGTCGGGCGATACGTTGTGACGCAAATGCACTTCACCAGTGGTTGGATCAGTAGACAATGCCGGGCTCTTAAGAGCGTCGTGCGAACGTCGCATGCCACGGCGTGAACGGGTAACTTTGTGTTTTTGAACAGCCATTTTAGGCGCTCTCCAATTAGTTTTTCAGCAATTCATCCAACCCTTTAAAAGGATTGTGTGTCCCAGCCGATGCTTCCTTTTCACCGGACTTCTCGCCACCCAAAACAGCTAACACCGTCGGGTCGCACTCTGACTCCACTTCGTGCACCACCCGTACGGGTAACTGCAATATGAGTTCGTCTTCTATGAAATCAACAACGCTAATATCTTCGCTCTCACCCATTACCACTGGATCAGTATCATCAGGCAGTTCTGAAGCATCAGACTCTGTGGCGATGAATACCAATCTAAACTGGCTAGTAATTTCGCTAGCCATGGGCTTCTGACAACGTTGACAAGTCACGTTAACTTTACTTGTCTGACTTCCCGCCGCCACCGGCAGCCTGTCTTCCGTCCATCCAAAAGTTGCATCGATCACCACCTCACCAGAATCATCAGCCAAGGTGGCTGAAAATCGGGCAAAATGGGATACTGGCAAGGTGATTTGGGTGGCTCGGCCAGAGCGGGCTAATTCAGCAGGATTGAACCTGACAGGAAGATGATCCATAAACCCTCAATAGTAATAGTGTTTGCCCGATTAGTCAAAATTCGAGCAAAAGAATCTCTTCCACCCAACCAAGCAATGTCATGAAACCTTCCGTTATTCTAGCTTCTACATCGCGCTATCGTGCAGAACTGTTGCAGCGCCTTCATATTCAGTTCTCACAAATCGCCCCAAGTTGTGATGAAACACCGCTTGCAAACGAAACCGCCCTCGCCTTGGTTGAAAGGCTCGCGATCGGAAAAGCAACCTCCATTGCAGAACATCATCCGGAATGCCTGGTCATCGGGTCGGATCAGGTAGCCAGTTGTGCCGGGAACATTATAGGTAAACCGGAAAACCACTCGGCAGCGATAGAACAGCTAAATACGCTGAGCGGTCAAACCGTAGACTTTCATACCGGTCTTTGTGTGATGAATCACCGAAGCCAACAGGTATTGCAGTGCGTGATCACTACCAATGTAGTTTTCAAAACGCTAAATTCAGAACAGATCGAACGCTACCTGTTGACCGACAAACCTTACGATTGTGCTGCGAGCTTTCGATCTGAAGGTTACGGCAGCACGATCGTTGATCGCATCACGACAGATGATCCGACAGCGTTGATCGGCTTGCCTATTATTCGGGTGGCTGATTATTTGGACCAGCTTGGGGTGACGCTGCCCTAAACGGCGTTGGTTTCCGGGCTGCATCGCAGCGCTCGCTGATCGCCTGGCCTTGCTTACGCGGCAGGTTGCCTTGATCAGTCTATTACTGTTGAGGCGTTATTCTTTCGCGTTTCCAGTTGCCGGACGTGGCATGGCAAGGGACACGTGGCTCCATGAATCTATCTTAGCTAACCCGCTGCGTGAGCAAGGATCTCTTGCGCTCTCGCCTTGCTGAACGAGCGTTGCGGCCTTGCTCGGCGGGTTGCCTTGATCAATCTATTACTGATGAGGCGTTATTCTTTCGCGCTTCCAGTTGCCGGACGTGGCATGGCAAGGGACACGTGGCTCCGTGAATCTATCTTAGCTAACCCGCTGCGTGAGCAAGGATCTCTTGCGCTCTCGCCTTGCTGGACGAGCGTTGCGGCCTTGCTCAGGCGGCGGGTTGCCTTGATTCGTCTATTACTGATGAGGTGTAATTCTTTCGCGCTTCCGTTGCTGGACGAGGCATAGCAAGGAGCACGAGGCAGCCGTGAATCGATCTTAGCTAACCCGCTGCGTGAGCAAGGAAATGCATTTACGCTGTCACTCCGCTTGATCAGCGGTATCTATTAGTGTTCATGGCGTGATTCTGCAAACGAGCAGTCACCTTGATCATCTTTTTTCAACAAACGTTAAGAGAGTTTCTCGCGCGATTTATTGCTTTTTAATGTCGGAGTGGCGTGCCGTTCATGAATGGTAAATCGCATTGAGCACAGCGAATGCAACCCACGGAGACGAAAAAAATCAGATAAAGGCGGGAAACCACCAGTGCGACGCATGCAGAATCACACAACAAATCAACCCCGCTATTACATCATCAAGCATTATCCCCAGCCCCCCTTTAACCTGTTTGTCAGCCCACGAAATAGGCCAGGGTTTGGCAATATCAAACAATCTGAAAAGCACAAAGCCAACTACCATGGCAGTCAATGAAAATGGAATGGCAAAAACCGCTATCAGGTAGCCGACAATTTCATCCCACACAATACTCCCGTGGTCGTGATGACCTGAGCTGTCTGAGGCTTTTTGGCAAATCCAGATGCCTGCCACTGCCATAGCGGTCACTATCGCTAGATAGACTGACCAATGCAGATTGCTTAGCGGTATCCATAACAGCAGTGCTGGAAGTGTACCGAATGTGCCGGGAGCGACCGGGGCCAGTCCAGTGCCGAAACCGAGCGCTATAAAATTAATCGGGGAGCGCATTAGCTCCGGCCCGTCGATTTGGTTTTTTATAACTCGTCCCCTAATCGTTCGCTAAGCTAGCAGCGTTATTCTTTCTTTTTACCGGCATCTTGATCGTCGTCATCGGTTTGCTCTGGCGTTGACGATTTTTTGGCCCACGGCGATTGAGCCCAGGGGCTGTCTGCCGGAAGCTCTTCCTCAGAATCCTGATCCGGAAGTTCACTCTCCACCAAGTCGCTGCCAGACGGATCGGCCTGGCTTACTTCCGTCTTACGGTCTTCAGTCAATTTATCTTCAGTTGACGCTTCTTTAGATAACTCTTCATTCGCTAAACCACGATCCTTAGTGGTTCCATCACCTGTGGAATCATCTTTTTCCAAGCTGGCTTCTGGCGCTTTTTCCGTGGATGAATTTTCTGCAGACTGCTTTCGCTTGGCAGATCTGTCTTCCGGGTTTTCTGTAGTTACAGGTTTCTCTAGCTGGTGCTTTTTGTCTGCAGGGCCACTATGGCGCGGCTCTTTACCGGGGACTTTCCTGTCAGGCCCAGCGTACCTGTCAGCAGACGACCTCGACTTACCTTCGTCTGTCGCCTCTGGCTTTTCCTTCATCGAAATCTTTACGTTACTTTGCGGCGTGGTTCGCGCCCTTGGCTCCTTGATTTCCTGTTCTGACAGCGGGTTGCCATCCGGGTGATCCCGCGTATACTCGATTTTTCGCAGCGATCCTGCGAGCTTATCGGCAATGCCGTTGATGTAGCGATAGCCTTTGTCAGCACCAAAATCCTTACTGATCTCAAGTGCTTCATTTACCACCACTTTGTATGGCGTTCCAAGCTGCGTTTTCAGTTCTGTGCAGCAAACCCTCAGAACTGAGCGCTCTATGGGATCGAGTTGGTCAAGCTTGCGATCAAGATGGGCGCTGATCTCAGCGTCAATGTCGGCGACATTCTCTGCCGCATAAGTAAACAAAGCTTCAAAGTATTCTACGTCTACCTTGTCCATATTCTGCATACTGCAGAACTGCTCAACAATATGCTCAGGGCTGTGGGCAGCCTGATCGAAGTCCCATTGATACAACGCCTGCATGGCCTTCTGGCGTGCACCACGACGTCGCTTGGCAGTACTGCCGCGTCTACGCGACTGAGGCTCTTGCATGCTGGTCACACTCGCCTTGAAACGGGAGCGCAGATTGTTGAATACCCCAAACCGGGTTTCCGACACACCTGAGGATGGCGCGAGTTCACGGTTGGTTGCGGAATGTGCAGCACGGTTCTGTTATCGCCTTTAGCTTTAATCCGAGATAGTATAAACAGACTGACTCTTCTTCGCAGAGATATACCCTTGCACAATTCACCACTTCACACCTTTTGCCATCGTGTAATCAGCTTTACTTCAATTATGCTATTCACCTTGCTGCTCGGCTTCGCAGCACAAGGCCACACTCAGGAGGCAACCACTGGTGCAGTCGCGTTAGACGAAGCCACTTCCGAGGCCATTGCAACTGCAAAAAAGAACGGCAACCGTGTCGTTGAGCTGCAAACCAACCTCGGCCTGCTCCACCTGGAATTATTTACTGAAAAAGCGCCGAAAAGTGTGGCGAATTTTATCGCCTACGTAGAATCTGAATTCTACAATGGCACCGTGTTCCATCGCGTCATTGAAGGCTTCATGATCCAGGGCGGTGGGATGGACCTCCGGCTTGAAGCGAAAGAAACCAGGGACCCGGTTCAGAATGAGGCGGACAACGGACTGAAGAACGAAAAGTTCACTATCGCCATGGCACGCACCGGTGACCCGCACTCCGCTACCGCACAGTTCTTTATTAACACCGCTGACAACGGTTTTCTAGACCATAAATCTAAAACGCCATCAGGCTGGGGTTATGCCGTTATCGGGAAACTGATTGGCGGTAAAGCAATAGCTGAATGGATGAGCAAGGCACCGACTGGACCCGCTGGTCCCTTCCCCTCAGATGTTCCGGCGATTCCGTTGGTCATTGAAAAGGCCGTTGTTCTTTAATCACACTTAGATCTAATTAATTTTTGGCGACTAACATGATCAGAATTACTACCAATAAAGGCCCCATTGATGTTGAGCTCAACCCTGAGCTCGCACCGATATCCTGTGCAAATTTTTTACAGTACGTTGAGAGCGGCCACTATAGCAACACCATATTCCATCGCTGCATACCAGGTTTTATGGTTCAAGGCGGCGGCATGGATACTGACATGCAACAAAAAGCCACCAAGCCAACCATTGAAAACGAAGCTGACAACGGGCTGGAAAATATAACCGGCTCACTTGCGATGGCACGAACCGGTGATCCGCACTCGGCGAGTAGCCAGTTTTTTATCAACGTGAACGACAACAAATTTTTAAACCACACCGCTAAAACACCCGCCGGTTGGGGCTATTGTGTTTTTGCCAAGGTCACGGCCGGCATGGACCTGGTCATGGAAATGAGTATGACTCCGACGGGCAATCATGGTGGACATGAGAACGTGCCACTAGAGCAAATTATTATGGAAAAGGTTGAGGTAATCGACTAGCCAATTACCTGAAGGCATAGATAATAACCTGAAATAATAAAATTCATGAAAACTACCCTCTATATCTCTGACCTGCATTTGCAGGCCAGTGAGCCAAAACTCACTGAGCTCGCTTTTGAGCTATTCAATCACGTTGAGTGTGATCAGCTCTATATTCTCGGTGACCTGTTTGAATACTGGATCGGTGACGACAGCGTTGATCAAACCGCAGCTGCCGTAAAACAGAAACTCAACACTCTGCATAATCGTGGCACGCAAATCCATGTGATGCACGGCAACAGGGATTTTCTTCTTGGTGAAGCATTCATCACAAGTTTTGGTGGTCAGCTCATATTCGAAGACACCATTACCATCGACATTGCTGGAACACCGACTCTGTTAATGCACGGGGATACTCTATGCACCGATGACTCCCAGTATCAGTTTTATCGTCGTATGGTCAGGAACCGGGACTGGCAGAAGGATTTCCTGGCAAAGAGCGTTTCAGAACGCGAATCTACAGCGCGAATGATAAGAAACACCAGCAAGGTTCGCGGCGGTCGTGCGCACAAAAATCAAATAGCCGATATTAACCAGGCAACTTTACTTGAAACATTAGCAACACATGACGTCACTCGCGTGATTCACGGCCATACCCATCGACCAGCGCGCCACCTGCACAATGACGATAAGTACGAGCGGTTAGTCCTTGGGGATTGGCATGCGGATCACGCCATCATTGCCGTAAGCGACAATGAAAACTGTGAACTCGTGAAGTGGGATGGGAGCAGCCTGACTCCCTATAAAACACCGTAGACTTAATGCCACCTGTCCCCGACCGTCGCGTATCGCAGTACAGACCCCAGGAAACCCGACGCGTGAGCGAGTGGCAAGTTATGCATTACCTGCCCATCAATACAAGAAGCATCCGAACACTTTGAAAACCTACGACGTGTAGAACCTGCGGTACTTTTTTTCGGTGGATGCGCTTGACACTTATACGCTCTACATAAAACCCACATGCAGACGCCACATTCGAAGTCGGGCTATCAAGACCCAACCTGCGTCTGCACGCTCCAGGAAACCCGACGCGTGAGCGAGTGGCAAGTCGTGCATTACCAGCCCATCAATACAAGAAGCATCCGAACACTTTGAAGACCTGCATAGTGCAGAACCTGCGGTACTTCTTCTTCGGCGTACGCGTTTGACACTTACACCCACACCGACATAAACCACATTCACATTGTTAACAGGTTGCAGCTTCTTGCTTAAATAATAGCTCTATATTTTCGAGTTCCTCCAGCTCTGCTTCACTAAACCCTGCTTTAAGTCTGGCGGGTTTATTAAACGGGCCTCGTAGCGCAGCTCTGCCGTGTTTGTACAGCAGCTCTCTGAATGTTTTTTCTACCGACAAACCCCGCTCTTCGCAAAGTGCGTTAAACCATCGATTACCTATTCTGACATGCTCAACCTCCTCTTTAAGAATGCGTGTGAGAATAGCAACGGTTTTTTCATCTTTAACGTTAGCTAATTTTTCTAACATTGGTGGCGTAACATCAAGACCTCTCGCCTCAAGCACTCTCGGCACCAAAGCCATCCTGACCATTACGTCGTAGTCTGTGTCGACCGCCATTGCCCACATGCCGCCGTGTGCGGGCAACGCACCATAAAACGAGCCTAGCTCGTTGAGTCTGTGAGATAGCAGCGTGAAATGCGTTGATTCCTCGCTGGCAACCAGCATCCAATCACGATAATAGTCGCATGGCATACCGCGAAAGCGATAGACCGCATCAAGCGCTAAGTTCATGGCGTTAAACTCTATATGCGCTATCGCATGAATAAGCGCGATTCTGCCATCTACGGAGCCGAGTCGTCTGCGTTTTACTTCAGCCGGGTGAACGTGGATCGGGAGCACAGGCCTGCCCGGCTCGGGAACGGCTAATACAACGCCATCAAAATCAGTTTCAAACTCAGCGCCGTTTACGTGCTGATATAAATTGTTTATCAATTCGATTTTTCTATCAGCACCACAACAACGCAACGCATGCAGACTAAGAACGAAAATATTATCCATTAGACTTTACACCGGATGTGCCCATGCTTTTGAACAAGGCTCGTGACATCAACTGCTTACCATCAAGATGATAGTGAATCAACGCGCGGGTGAGTTTCTTGGACTCAGTGAGCGTTTGCGGTGCGGAAAAATCCATGTCAGCGATACTTAGCAGGGTCGCACCGGAAATTTCTATGCCGACCCTGGTACCATCGATACTCACTTCCGCATCAGCCTCATGCACTGGTCCTTCAGGAATTTTGTAGTAGTACAGTCCGTTTGCGTCAATCGGTGCGCCACCGTTAGTATCGCGGTCAAGCATCGGGGATAAACCCAACTGCTCGAGCAGGGTAATTTCAAAATACCGCAACCCCCTATCCCGCTCTTCAGGCTCAGTGCAGGCTTGCAATGTCGGCCCGTAATGCGCAAATAGATCATGCGCCGGTGAATGCTTGGACACCATGTGATAGATGAGTTCATTAACGTAGTAGCCACAAGCGAGTGCCTCTCCTTGCAAGTACAAGGAATTGCCAGCCTCCTCGGCGGCGGTCAGCACGGGTAATTCGCCACGACCTGTCCATGAAACATGCAGGCTTTTAAACGGCTGCAACAATAGGGCTTTCTGTGATTTTCCCCGCTTCACACCGCGCGCAAGTACAGACACTCTTCCCTGTGCCGGCGTCAGTAGCTCTACGATTAAACTGGTATCGCCATAAGGGCGGCGATGAATTACGTAAGCTGGCTCCAGAGGCTTACGTCCGGCACTCATTAGTCTGTCTCGTAGCCAAGGCTTCGGATCATGGCGGCATCATCTGACCAGCCATCTTTGACCTTCACCCAAAGCTCTAGATGCACTTTACTATCAAAAAGCGTCTGCATTGTCTTTCTGGCCCGGCTTCCAATCTCTTTTAAACTGGCGCCACCCTTGCCAATCACAATCGACTTTTGACTCGCTTTTTCTACCCAGATAATGGCTGATATTCTTATTATCTTCGTGTCTTCTTCGAACTTTTCAATCTCAACGCTTATCGAATACGGAAGTTCCTGCGATAGAAATCGGGTAAGTTGTTCACGCACCAGCTCTGATGCCAGAAACTTTGATGACCGGTCAGTGATCTCTGACTCACCATACTGAAACGGTGCTTCGGGTAATCGTGATTCAATATCAGCTTCAAGCGTTTTTATGTTGTCGCCCTGGATTGCGCAAGTGGGAATCACTGAATCAGCAAGTTGTGCTGCTTCGAGCTCCGACAACCACGGCAGTAACCGTTCCTTGGGATTCACCCGATCTATCTTGTTGACCACCAGCAACCACGGTTTTTCCTGCCTCTGAATTGTCTCCAGCGCCATTTGATCATGCTCGTCGAATACCAGCGCCTGCACTACCAACACATGCACATCAGCGCCGGTGGCGGCACTTGCTGCTGTTTTGTTTAGCACTCGATTCAGGGTTCGCTTGCCACCTCGGTGAATACCGGGGGTATCAATATAAATAAACTGGGTGGTCGCCGTGGTGTTGATACCCAGTAAGGCATGACGGGTGGTTTGCGGCTTGTGAGCGGTGATACTCAACTTCTGGCCAATGAGTCGATTCAGCAGCGTCGATTTGCCAACATTCGGGCGCCCGGTGATCGCGATAGTACCGCATTTAGTCTTCAAAATAGTATCGCTGTGGTTACCAGAAACGTGCTGTAGCTTACGCTAAAAAACGAGCTACTTGTCAATCTGAGTAAGTATATCAGCGGCAGCGCACTGTTCCGCCTTTCGACGGCTGGCACCCTTTGCTTTCACCTTGATTCCCAGCGGCTCAATATCACAGCCGACAACAAAAGTTCGGTCATGGGCTTCACCGAGTGTTTGCAGCAATCGATACTCGGGCAGCTCAAAACCACGGCCTTGCAATAGTTCCTGCAGGATGGTCTTGGGGTCTTTTACCGGTTCACTGCATGGAAGACTGTTAAAACGATCTGCATAGAGATGATGGATAGTGCTTTTGGCCGAATCAAAGCCACCGTCCAGATAGACAGCGCCGATTACAGCTTCCAGGGCGTCTGCCAGAATAGACGCGCGTTTGTAGCCGCCACTTTTAAGTTCGCCTGAGCCGAGCTTCAGCAAATCACCCAATTCGATATCACGGGCGATTTCCGCCAGCGTCTCACCGCGCACAAGGTTTGCCCGCAATCGCGTCAGTCGGCCTTCATCGTAGTTCGGTCTGAGCCGGTAGATCTCTGCGGCGACAACAAAATTTAAAATGCTGTCACCGAGAAATTCGAGCCTTTCATTGTTACGAGCACCGACACTGCGGTGAGTAAGAGCTGATAGCAGTAGCTCTGGCTTGTCGAACTCGTACTTGAGTTTTGAAGTAAGTGTTTTACCGGGGTTCAATTCTAGTTGGTGATTTGATCATCAAAGGCCGCCACAATGTGAAGATTGTACAGCAATTTGCGGCGCTCTTCGTATTTGACGCCCATCACCCATTCACCAGCGTTGTCACGACTTACAACAACGGCTTCTTTGGCGTCCAGATCGATATCGTTGCTGGCAAAAAGCTCTGTCACACGCTTTGTTACCTCACGCTTGGGTCGATTGGCGAGCTCACTGTCGGAGACGACCTCGTGAGCAATCTTCTTAACCGCATGATTTTGAATGTATACCGGCACTAACTGCATACTGGTCACGATCAGAACCGCGGCGACTGCAATGATGCCAAACCATTTAAACATTTTAATCCCTGCCTTATTTTATACGATCTCCAATCCGGCTCCACTCAATACCACCGTTCTTCAAGTTGAAGTGCATCCAAACAAGGAATGCTTTGCCAACCAGATTCTCTTCCGGTACCGGGCCCCAATATCGACTATCGTTGCTGTTGTCTCTATTGTCTCCTACAGCAAAATACGTTCCCTTGGGGACGGTAAACTCCATCTCGCCGTTATTTCCATTAGCCGTTATGAGTATTTGATGTTCAATATCTCCCAGCGTTTCTGTTTTCTCTACAATTTTAGATCTACCGCCGTCAGGATCAAGATAGTCACCTATCAGTTCCTGAGAAGCGACAACGCCGTTTACAGTCAAGGTTTTGTCACGATACTGAATATGATCGCCCGGTAAACCCACGATACGTTTAATGTAATCCAGCCTTGGATCACGCGGAAACCTGAATACCGCAACATCACCACGCTCAGGCATGCCAACATCTATAAATTTCTTATGGATTACCGGCAAACGTACCCCATAGGCAAACTTATTCACCAGAATAAAATCACCGATCCACAAGGTGGGTTTCATTGAACCGGAAGGAATTCTAAACGGTTCAAAAATGAACGAGCGCAACACCAACACAAGCAGTAAGAGCGGAAAAAAAGACCGCGCATATTCAACCGGCCAGGAGTTGCCTTGTTTTAGTAGCGCACCCAGTGCCCAAACGATTCCGCAAAACAGAACCAGCAGCACCAACAATAATGAAAAATCTATATTCATAGTTTCTTACGGACCTGTTTCCGGCCTGGTTTTCGGACCGTGGTCCATCCTTAAGATTTGTTATCGACCTGTAGCACTGCGAGAAACGCTTCCTGCGGGATTTCAACCCGCCCGATTTGTTTCATCCGTCGCTTACCGGCTTTTTGTTTTTCGAGTAACTTTTTCTTACGTGTGATGTCACCGCCATAGCATTTGGCGGTGACGTTTTTGCGCAATGCTTTGACATTGCTACGCGCAATAATATGGCTTCCAATTGCCGCTTGTACTGCGACATCAAACATCTGCCGCGGTATCAGCTCTTTCATTTTTTCGGCAAGTACGCGACCCCGCGCCAGAGAGCGATCACGATGCACAATGAGCGCAAGCGCATCCACAGCATCACCATTGATCAGCACATCAACCTTGACCAGATCTGCCGCTTGAAAACGCAGAAAACTGTAGTCGAATGATGCAAAACCACGACTCACGGACTTGAGTCGATCAAAGAAATCTAACACCACCTCACTCAGCGGCAGTTCGTACTGAAGTGATACCTGACGGCCAACGTAACTCATGTTTTTTTGCACGCCACGTTTTTCCACACACAGGGTAATTACATCACCGAGATACTCTTGTGGCACCAGAATATTGGCCTGAATGATCGGCTCTCTTACTTCATCCAACTGATTTGGCGCAAGCAGTTGCGACGGATTATGGATATAGCTGACCTCTCCCTGTGTATCGAGCAGTTCGTAGATAACCGTGGGAGCCGTCGTTATCAGATCCAGATCGTATTCACGCTCAAGGCGCTCCTGCACAATTTCCATGTGTAGCATGCCCAAAAAGCCACAGCGAAAACCAAATCCAAGTGCATCCGAAGTTTCTGGTTCATAGGCCAAAGCTGAATCGTTCAGCTTGAGCTTCTGCAGTGCATCACGAAAAGACTCATAGTCATCTGAGCTCGATGGGTACAGTCCAGCGAAAACCCGTGGCTGCACTTCTTTAAAACCTTCCAAGGCCTCTTCACAAGGCCTGCTCTCAAGCGTGATGGTATCTCCGACACGCGCAGCATCAATCTCTTTGATACCGGCAATAAGATAGCCCACCTGCCCGGTCTGAAGCCCGTCCGGGGTTTCTGTTCTTTTAGGGGTAAAGACACCGACCGAGTCGGCTTGAAAGCTACGACCGGTTGAGAAAATTCTTATCTTGTCGCGCTTTTTAACGCTGCCATTCATGATTCTAATGAGCGAGATTACACCGACAAAATTATCAAACCATGAATCAATGATGAGTGCTTGCAGCGGTGCATCGGGATCACCATCCGGTGGCGGCACGCGCTCGACCAACATCTCCAGCAACTCATCAATACCTTCACCGGTCTTGGCACTGCAGAGCAAGGCATCGTGTGCCTCAAGGCCAATGATCTCTTCTATTTCATCCACCACCCGCTCAGGCTCTGAAGCCGGCAGGTCAATTTTGTTTAATACCGGTATCACTTCAAGGTCTTGTTCGATCGCGGTATAGCAGTTGGCTACACTTTGCGCCTCAACACCTTGAGATGCATCGACCACCAGAAGTGCGCCTTCGCAGGCGGCCAGGGAACGGGATACCTCGTACGAGAAATCCACATGCCCGGGAGTATCAATGAAGTTTAATTGATAGACCTGCCCGTCTTTCGAACTCGTGTACTCAAGGGACACCGACTGAGCCTTGATGGTGATCCCTCGCTCACGCTCAAGGTCCATCGAGTCCAGCACCTGGGCTGACATTTCACGAGCATCAAGCCCGCCACAACGCTGAATAAATCGATCAGCCAGTGTCGACTTTCCATGATCAATATGAGCAATGATGGAAAAGTTTCTTAAATTAGACTGCTGCATCAGCTGGGGGTAGGCTCCGCACCAAGCGACTTGTAGAGCGCTTGCCGGTCAAAAAAATGGTGGCATATTACTTCGTCGCCAAGCTTCAACACTGGCACGAGATCGTTAAACTGCTGTTTTATCTTGGGGTCCTCATCAATATCGATGAGGGTGACTGAAAAATTCAGTTCACTGGAAAAGTCGTTCAATGTGTAAAGCATGTCTTCACACAAGCCGCAATTATGCCTTGTAAAGAGAGTCAGTACGACTGGATTCATCACTTGGGCATGCTGGTTGGTCATTTAGTCGACTATTGAACCGTCAATGCGAGGAATATCGGGCCCTGTTCGCGCTGTACCAGCACCGCAACGCTTGATCCTCCCTCAACAGCGTCCATCGCCTTTTCAAAGTCTTCAACCGACTTTATGGTCGTGTTGTCTATCATTGTGATTACATCACCGACTCGAACGCCCGCCATCGCCGCCGGACCTTCACCGACTTTAGTGACCAGTACCCCCTCACCATCAAGCTCCAGGGCATTGTTGATTTCATCGTCAACCACCGTAACATCCACGCCAAGCTTGTTATTGATGGTAGGACTTTTAGGCTTGCCCGCTGACGCCAATTCGTTCGCCCCCGGCAACTCACCAATTAACACGCTCAACGTTTCACGCTTACCCTCTCTGATGACATCAACCGAGGCCTCTCTGCCGGCGCGAACCTGACCGACCAGCGGCGGCAATGAGCTGGATTTATCCACGTAGCCACCGTTGAATGCGACAATAATATCACCCACTTTCAGGTCTGACGACGCTGCGGGGCTGTCAGGAAGAATCCTGGAGATCAGTGCACCATGAGCTATATCCATAGAGAAAGACTCGGCTAAATCGCGGGTCACTTCCTGAATGATCACGCCCAGCCATCCACGTGATACTTTACCGTCCTCCTTGAGTTGATCTGCAATATCAACAGCCATCTCAATGGGGATAGAGAATGACAAACCCATAAACCCACCGGTGCGGCTGTAAATTTGCGAGTTGATTCCGACCACTTCGCCGTCAAGGTTGAACAACGGACCACCTGAGTTACCTGGATTGATGGCCACATCCGTTTGAATAAAAGGGACATAATTCTCGCGAGGCAGTGATCGGCCAGTGGCACTGACAATACCTGCGGTGACCGAGAAATCGAATCCAAATGGTGAGCCAATTGCCAACACCCACTCACCGACGGCCAACTCACTTGATTTGCCAATTCTTGCCGCGGGCAGACCCGTGGCATCAATTTTTAAAACAGCGACATCACTACGAGGATCCCGGCCGATCAACTCTGCGACATATTGACGACGGTCGTAGAGCCGGACAACAATTTCTTCCGCCCCTTCAATCACGTGATTGTTGGTTAAAATAAAGCCGTCTGACGAAACGATAAAACCGGAACCCAGGGAATCAGAATCAAATTGTGACTTGAGTTGGTTCTGTTGCCTGAAATCATTCTGGCGATAGCCCTGCTCTTGCGAGCCAGGCCCGTTTTCCTGCTCTTCAAGAAACTTTCGAAAGAATTCACTGAATGGAGAATCTTCGGCTCCCGGGCCACCCAGGCCTGACGGGGAGCGATCAACTTCACTTGTAGTACTGATATTCACCACTGACATGTGGTTCTGCTCGACCAGTTCAGTAAAATCAGGGAGGTCTGCAACGCCAATCATCGGCCAGCAAAGTACGGTCAAAATCACCATCATTCGAGCAAATGGTTTTACCAGAACATCAGCATTCATGCTTATTCTCCTGCTAATCAGTGCTGCTGGACGCATAATTCTCGTCATAGTGTTGGCTGCAAGACCCGGTTTTGGGGCTCGCAAAAGGTGGCCGGATGATACTCCCGCTTATGGATAGCATGGGCGGGACCCTTCTATGCATTGCTGCGTATGGCGCTACAAACCTTGCCGCAAACCGCTGTGGCTGTGCTTAACTGCGAGGTGATTACCTAGCTGACTGCGCAACATACCACCGCCAATGAGGTAAATAGCCCCCAGCCCTACGCCCAGACCGACGGCAGCAGATAAAGCAACCATCGCTTCTGAAGCAGGATAGATTAAGCTGCAGCAAACACTGAATAATAGCATAAGCAGGACAGGCGAGAGATATACCAGCGATGACAAGGCTAACAGCATCAGGCCGGAGGCTTCGAACTGGACAGAATCGCCAACAGAATTCACCTTGCCGCCGATGAGATCGGCCGGCAGCGCCATCAGTTCATTTGAACGCGAACAGCCACTGCAGCCGGCACCGCAGTTAGTCGCTCTTTCTACCCGACACAGCAATTGATCAGCTGACTTTTCGACCACCACCATGGTTCGACGGTGAGGAGGATGCAAGGAGTTTACTTCGCTGCCAGAGACAGGGAATCTCCAACCATCTTGACCGTTGCTTTCGGCACTTCACCCACCACGGTAACATGCCAGTCTTGCTGCATGACACCATATGCATGCACAGCACCCATGCCGGTTAAGCCCATCAGCACGTTATTGGCATCACCAGCTGAGGGTGCAACATAAACAGACAGGGACGCAAGGCCATCGGTGTACATCACTCGTCTGACGACAGAATCCTCTGGCAACATAAGTATTTTATCCGACATCAAAGTAAATCCAGCCGGCGTTTTGGTTAGCGTGATGGTGGGAATATCACTGTCAGGTGCAGGCTGTAACAATGGCTTATCTAAATCAACCACCCACTCCTGTCTTTCGCCTTCAACAGAGGTACGAAAAGTTTCAAGCGGAATCTGGTCAACATATTCCACCTCTGTGAACATCACCTGTTCGATAATTCTTTGGTGGTTGTTACTCATCACCGAGCGCAACATCAAATAGGTTTCGGCATCAATCCACAAGCGGTAGCCGTAGCGATAGTCGTCAAGCGGTTTGATATCGACGACTTCAGCCACTCGCCCCGCTACCCGGTCCATCCCGTTACGGGTAAATTCATATAACTCTGCAAGCTGTGCGAGCTGGTCTGCATCAAACTCGGGGAATGGTGTACGAGGTGCTGATTTGCTTACAGAAACGGTCTTGGTGCCCGGCCAAATACACACTACATTTTCAGCGTTGCGAATAATCTCACGCGCTTCACCGTTGAGCGAAAACAGGCGCTCACGCTCTATACCATCAGCACTACTGTGATGAATACGCATGGTTTCAACATCACCATCATGCGCATACACAAACGTCCCGGCATAGTTAAGCCCTTGCATGGCAGTGGACATTTTTTCTATTAAATCCCGACCACTGGCAAAGGAGTCTGCAAAAGAGGCAGATGACGCGAGTAAGCAGGCAAAGGCCACCGAAGCTTTGGCGCCCCGACTATTAGCCCAACAACTAAAAAGAAACTTTGGCACTAGAAACCTTCATTCTTGGCAGGCATGGAATCGTAACTGACTACTCTCGAGTGCGACAACATGCCGTGAACCCGACCCATGCTCGCATCTTCAAGATGGTTGGTAAGCAGCGTGTTGAGCCGTTGCTCTATCTGTTGATTGCGCGGTAGTGTTGAATCAGTGCGCCATCGTGTTCCTGCATTGCCAACTTGCATTGAAGGCTCACCACTTTGGAAGGCGACAGTCTGGACATCGCTAGCATTTGTATTGGTCACCGCATTGGCCACCGGCGTCGTATTGGCTACCGCAGTCACTGGCGTATCGGCTATTTGCGCAATCTGTTGGTCAAGCGACGCTTCAGACTTCCACAGTTGGGAAAATAGAAAAGCGGCTCCCGCTAAACTCGCTGCAAGGCCTAAACCCGCTACAGGTTTCCATAAAGAAAACGGTGCTGACTGCGGTGGGGTGCTGCTCGAACGCGCTCTACGGCGGGTATCTCGTGCAGCTGCAAATGACACCACAGAATCTTGATGCGGTGGTTCTTCGCGTTCAATTTGGCGACTTAACCGCGCTGCAAACCCAGCATCAAGCGCACTGTGATAGTCGGCTTGCAGCACATCGCGTGTGAGATGCATACTCTGCCAGGCACAACGCGCGTCATGATCAGTGCAGGCTAACTCTATGGCGCCGTTGTGATCATCGGTTGCGAGCTCGTCGTCAGCCATAGCCGATAAGACTTCTCTTAACGTTCCGGCTGACTCTGCCCTGACTGTTGCCGGGCGATTATTTGTTTTTCTATCCACGATTTATACTTCGGCCTTGCCTGTGTTATCTATTAAAGGGCGGAGTTGCTGATCTATAGCGTCTCTTGCCCTGAAGATTCTCGAACGCACCGTTCCGATCGGGCATTCCATAATCTCTGCAATTTCTTCGTATGACAGCCCTTTCAACTCTCTGAGCGTAATTGCGGTCTGAAGTTCAGGCGGTAGTCCATTTATCGCCGTTCTGACTGTGGCAGCAATCTGATCCGTCATCATTTCGCTTTGCGGGTCAGCGATATCTCGTAAGCCAGATGCGCTTTCAAAATACTCTGCATCATCACTGTCAACACTGCCATCAGTGGGTCGCCGCGAGAGCGATACCAGGTGATTCTTGGCCGTGTTGATCGCTATCCGGTAAAGCCACGTGTAAAAAGCGCTCTCGCCACGAAAATTTTTTAATCCCCGGTAGGCTTTGATGAAAGCTTCCTGCGTGACGTCCTGCACCTCGTGGTGATCATGAACGAAGCGTGAGACCAGATTTGCGATCTTGTGCTGATATTTCAATACCAACAAATCGAACGCGCGCTTGTCCCCCGCCTGGACCTTCCTCACCAAAATCAGGTCATTGCTCTTTTCACTCACAAGCAAAACCCGAACTGTGCTGATGGCTGCCAGTAGTTATGACCGGTACCGCCTGTAATAAGTTCTGGCACGTATCCATATTTTCGTTATTTTTCACATGCAATTGCGGAAGATGCCCGATTATGCCTGCCAATCACAACCAACGGCCATAGATTGTTCAATGGAAATCCTGGAAAAAATGCCGTTTGTAGTGACGCAGTTCGCTGATGGAATCCCGGATATCGCTCAACGCCAGGTGCTGAGACTCTTTCTTGAAGCCGGATGCCACCTGCGGCGCCCACCTTGTCGCAAGAATTTTTATCGTACTGACATCCAGATTTCGATAGTGAAAATAGTCCTCTAATATGGGCATCTGACGCGCCATGAACCTGCGATCCTGGCAAATACTGTTGCCGGCCATCGGACTGACACCCTTTCTGACCCACTTTGACAGAAACTCAATAGTGACCTTCTCTGCGTCCCGGGCGGTCTGATCGCTTGATTTAACCCGGTCCACCAGCCCTGAGCTTGTATGGTGAGAGGTATTCCATTCATCCATTTTGTCTAAGATTGAATCCGGCTGATGAATCGCAACGACCGGGCCCTCAGCTAAAATCTCCAGTTGGGAGTTAGTAATGATCGTAGCGATCTCAATAATTTGATCACCCTCCGGGTCGAGACCGGTCATCTCCAAATCGATCCAGATCAAATTGTCGTCGCTCAATTGCGCCATCCGCAAACTCCTGCTGCCATCATAAGTGCTCGCAGAGTACAATGGTCGCTCGCTCGCTTCAAATACAGATCTGTGAGGACTCCTCTGATACTCAACCCTATTTATAGACTGCCAGACGCTTGAGCACCGATAAAGTTGAAAATATTGCTCGCGTAGTAGCCAACCATGGCACCGAACTGACCCTAGCCACCGAAAGCGGTGATCGAATAGTCGCCAGCCCGAAAAAGAAGCTTGGCCTGATCGTCACGGGAGATTTAGTTCAGTGGCACCCGGAGGAACACGGCAATGCTCGCGTCACCGAGGTGTTGGACAGGCACGGCACACTGGCCAGAACCGACAGGCTCGGGCACGCTAAACCAATAGCAGCCAATGTGAGCCAACTGCTTGCGGTAACTGCACCAAAACCGCCGTTTGACACCTTACTTATCGATCGCTACTGCATCGCAGCGCATAACATCGGTGCTGACCTGGCTGTCGTGATCAACAAGGAAGATCTGATAGACGGCGATACAGCACAACAAGCTGACGACATCGAATCGCTCTATAGCAAAATTGGATATCCAGTCGTTCGCTGCAGTGTAAAACAAGATCACGGCCTGGATAACATTCGCAAAATACTCAACGATCAGGTGAGTATTCTTGTCGGGCAATCGGGCGTCGGAAAATCTTCACTGCTCAATGCGCTCTTACCAGAACAAGGCATTAAGACCGGACCGCTATCAGTAAACTCTGGTCTTGGACGGCACACAACAACCGTCACCAACTGGTACGACCTGCCCAACAGCGGCGCGATCATAGATTCACCCGGAGTACGTCAGTTTTCACTCGAACATCTGGCAGGTGTAGATATTCAAGCCGGGTTTCGAGAAATCTCCACATTGGCCGCGAGCTGCAAATTCAACGACTGCAGCCACGTGCACGAGCCAAGCTGTGCGGTGTTAGATGCCTTAGCTGCAGATGAAATAAGCGCCCAACGCTACCAGCACTTTCAACAACTCGCGGGCGCGAGCGATCCTTCCGGTGGGTAAGACCTAAGAAAAATAGCTTTTCACGAAAATAGTTTATAATTGTCGGTTACCGACGCCGTTCACGTCGAATTCAAAACAATGCAACGGGCGCAGCGCGCCCAAATCTCCAGGCGACATTTATGTCTGATACAAAAATAATATATACCAAAACTGATGAAGCACCGGCACTTGCCACTTTGTCGTTACTTCCTATTGTCAGAGCGTTTTCCAAGTCTGCCAATATATCGATTGAAACTGCAGATATTTCACTGGCGGCACGCCTCCTGAGCGTCTTCAATGACAAACTACCTGCAGACCAGCAGGCTGAAGATTACCTGCAAACATTGGGAGCGCTGGCTAAAACACCTGAAGCCAACATCATAAAATTACCCAACATCAGCGCATCCGTTCCACAACTGAAGGCAGCCATCGCCGAGCTTCAGGCGAACGGATACAAAATACCAGACTACCCTGACGAACCGTCAAACGACGAAGAAAAAGACAATCGTAGCCGCTATGACAAAGTCAAAGGCAGCGCAGTTAACCCGGTTTTACGTGAGGGCAACTCTGACAGGCGAGCTCCAGCCGCCGTTAAAAACTACGCCAAAATTAACCCACACAGAATGGGTGCATGGTCTGCAGATTCAAAAACATCGGTTGCCACAATGGGTGATGGTGATTTTCAGGCGAATGAAAAATCTATCACTATGAGCGCAGCGGACAAGCTTAGTGTTGTGCATATCGCAAAAGACGGAAGCTCCACCACCCTTAAAGACTCTATTCCTGTGCTTGACGGGGAGATTATCGATGCCACTTACCTGAGTAAGCGGGCTCTAATAGATTTTCTAGGTAAGCAAATCCAGTCTGCCAAAGATCAAAATCTGTTGTTCTCATTGCACCTGAAAGCAACAATGATGAAAGTATCTGATCCCATTATTTTCGGCCATGCGGTGGAAGTATTTTTTGCAGATCTTTTTGCCAAGCACAGCGATGCACTCAATGAAGCGGGTGTTGACGTGAGAAACGGCTTTGGCAACCTGGTGAAAAACATTGAAGCCCTGCCGGCTGAAAAACAAGCTGACATAAACAAAGACATTGACGCTGTTTATCAGACACGTCCTGATATCGCCATGGTCAACTCGGACAAAGGCATCTCTAATCTGCATGTGCCCAGTGACATTATTATTGATGCATCAATGCCAGCTATGATCCGCAGCTCCGGGAAGATGTGGAACCATGAAGGCGCTCAGCAGGATGCGCTCGCTGTGATCCCGGACAGCAGTTACGCTGATTTATACACCCGGACAGTACAGTTCCACAAAGACAATGGTGCATTTGATCCCACCACCATGGGGACGTGCCCGAATGTCGGCCTGATGGCGCAAAAAGCTGAAGAATACGGATCACACGATAAAACATTTGAGATACCAGCAGATGGATCAGTACAGCTGAAAAACTCAATAGGTGAGGTATTAATAGAGCACGACGTAGAAGCCGGTGACATCTGGCGCTGCTGTCAGGTGAAAGATGCGCCTATTAAAGATTGGGTAAAACTCGCTGTTGCCCGTGCAAAAGCCACCCAATGGCCAGCGGTTTTCTGGCTCAACTCCGAGCGCGCGCACGATGCCGAGTTGATCAAAAAGGTAAAACACTACTTAAACGAACATGACACAGCACAGCTCGATATAAAGATAATGTCAGTCGGGGAAGCCACTGACTACACACTTGAACGCATAAAGAATGGTGAAAACACGATCTCGGTCACCGGCAATGTGTTACGAGACTACCTTACCGATCTGTTCCCTATTCTTGAACTTGGTACCAGTGCAAAAATGCTGTCCATCGTTCCGCTTATGAACGGTGGCGGGTTGTTTGAAACAGGCGCAGGCGGCTCTGCCCCGAAACACGTGCAGCAGTTTGTACAGGAAAATCATTTACGTTGGGACTCGCTCGGAGAGTTTCTCGCACTTGCCGTGTCACTTGAGCACCTGTCAGAAACTACCGGCAACGAAGCGGCTGCTATTCTCGGCGATACACTGAACGACGCGACCGAGAAACTCTTAACCAATAGAAAATCCCCTTCTCGCAAAGTACGTGAACTTGATACGCGAGGCAGCCACTTTTATCTTGCAATGTACTGGGCTGAAGCGCTGGCCTCTCAAAAAGAAGACACCAAACTCGCCGCTGTTTTTACTACCTTGGCCCAGGCACTTAAAGACGATGAAGATAAGATTGTCGCTGAACTGAATACTGTTCAGGGCAAGCAGGTAGACATTGGTGGTTACTACTTCCCTAACGATGAAAAAGCTTCTGAAGCCATGCGCCCAAGTAAAACGCTCAACAGTCATTTAGAACAGTTTGCTACAGCATAAAGATAAAGGCCAGCCAGATCAGATTGAGCAGTTGGCAAACAAAGACATCGCCACGCCAGTGTGCTGAATTCTTAATTCAGCACACTTAATATTCTGTGGCCCACGACTAACACCGCCTCTCTGATTAAGCGGCGCATCTTGCATCGCCCTAATTTTTCGGTAAATCGACCAAGCCCTGCTCGACGGACACGCGACGCGTCAGCGAGTGGGCAACCCCTCTCGTAGGAAACCCAAGGCGTCAGCGAGTGGATCAAGCCCCCACACGCAAAACGTAGCGACAGTACCATGATCAGACACAAACCCTCAGGCCTCCGCAAACCGTGGGAACGAAACCGAAAATATCACCGACCCCCTATCGCTGATATTCTGCGCGCTACACCCTGCCTGATGAAAATCTGCAATGAGCTTGACTATATGCAAACCGAACCCCATATGCGGTTGGTCATCTCTTGAGTCTCTGACACTCACCATCGGTTCAAATAACTCGCTTGATGGCAGCGGCAGGGCGCTGCCAGTATTTTCAATTGCCAGATCAATGTTGTGCTCAGTTCCACTCAGCCACATTATTATTTCGCTTCCCGGCGTACTAAAATCAACCGCGTTTGAGATGAGCTTATCCAACATTTGATGAAGCAACTCAACCGATGCCTCAACAGTGGCTGTGGTTAGGCTATTTTCAATTCGTAACACCACGCCCCTGTCTGCGTGCAAACTGTCATAAACTTCTCTCGCAACTTTTATCCAGTCAATCAGATCAACCTGCACTTTAGTTGAGCGCTGTATGGTTTGTTCCACACTACTGGCTTCAGATAAATTTCTAATCAATCGTTGCAGCCTTTCAGCACCAAGCTCTGCGCGCTCGATCGACGCGGTAGTTTTTGCATCGAGTGCAGACTTATCAATACCTTCAAGCGAGGTAGACACCACACTTAGCGGCGTTCTTAACTCGTGCGACAATCGAGAACCAAGCGACTGCAGGTAACTTGTATAGCCATCCAGCCTTTTTATAATGGTATGAAAACTTCGCGACAAATCACCTATTTCATCTGGCGCTACAGAGCCTTCAACCGACCCGACAATCACCCCGTCACGTGTGACCGATTGTTCAATACTGTCACGAAGCATTTTAACCCGCCATGAAATCAGTGATGCGAAGCCAATTAACACCAACGCAATCAGAGACACAGCAAGACCGAATATCTTGACCAGCCTGAGCATTGCCGCCTCGGTAAAAGCAGTCAGAGATGCTCTGGGTTGCTGCACCAATAGGTACCCGTAAAGATCATCATCACGACTAATATCAAAAACCGAGGCATGAAACACACGTCGGTATTTGTCCTTTAGAAATTCCGGCTTTTCTTTGAGATCGGCAAATAGCTGAAACTCGCGCACGCCCAACTTGCCGTTGTCAATCTCCGGGAATTTTCGGGTCTTTACATTGCGCTCAAGCGACCACGTGATAAACCGGTACAACACCGCATCAAACAGATTCTTGTCTGCAGGTGCAAAGTCGCGTACTGCGGTATCTGGCAGGCGCTGATCGGAGTCTGCAAGCATCCATCCCTGCCCGTTAAAAACGCGTACCCGCATGCCGGGCTCAGTAAACAATGCCAATTGATCACTTAACCCCTTGTCTACAACATGGAGCTGGCCCACGTCATCAGGCTCATCCGGATCAAACATTCCGGTCCACCGATGTACCGGATCATTTGCATCAACATCAATCACCGACAACGCAAACTTACCCTCTAAGGGCATCGGCATTCTCAATTCGACATGGTAGCCATCTGCAGACTCAGCCAGCGCCGCGCGAAAATCATTGCCAGTACGTATCGGGCGCACTCCCTCCACAGCGGCATCAAAATATCGCCCCACTTCTAATCCCGGCGCCTCCCATCGGAATGTATAGCGTCTAATATTTGAATTCGAATCAGGAACCCGAATAACCAACTGATCACCCGTCGCCATTTTGTTGCTTGTCGGCTGGTGATAGTTGATTTGCTGATCTTTAACTTTCACAAAAAGGTATAAATAACTGCCACGTACGGCACTGAGCACTGTGAATGAACTGGCAGAGTCCTGGTCTATCGGCTCTACCGAGACCTTATTCATTGAATAACCGAATGCCCGTGGATCCATCTCAAACGCTGACCAATCATCTGCATAACCGTCGAGTAAAATGTTGTTGCTTAATCGTCCTGCAAGTAGCGTTTTCGATTCTGGCCGGACGCGAGCACTAAGATTTGCCAATCCGTCGATAACCGAACTGGCCGCAGCAACAGAGTCTTCCTGTGACTGATCGAGTTGATCCTCCCGCAAGTTGCGATCAAGCTCCCCAATGAACAGAAACAAAGCCCAGGGCAGTATCAGTAGAGACAGACACACAAGCGCTAATTGCGCACGCAAATTCATAGCGATTTACAACGAAGGTGCGTTATATAGCAACACGATGCGCAAAAGCTTTGGCTATGCAAGCCAGCGGTAACCCATACCGTATGCAGTTTCAATTTGATCAAACTGCTGATCTACCGCTAAAAACTTTCGTCGAATCCTTTTGACATGTGATGTGACGGTAGCATCGTCCAGTACTACGTTGGCAGCATCCATTAGCTGTTGGCGGGACTTAACATGCCCAGGAAACACCACTAACGCATGCACCATCCATAACTCCGTTACTGATAGGGTCACCGCTTGTGACTGCCACGTGGCGGTCATACGCTTCATGTCTAATTCCAATCCACCCGTTTTAATGGTGTCTTCAGGAAGATCCGGTTGATTGTGGGCATCGACCCGCCTGAAAAGAGCAACCACTCGCGCAACGAGATGAGCAAGACTGATGTCTTTGGTGAGATAGTCGTCAGCACCCAATCTCAATCCTGAAATGGTGTCGAGCTCGGAATCAAGTGCCGTTAAAAAAACAATAGGCAGCACGGGAGCCATGTTACGCAATTGACGACACAGCTCAAAGCCACCCTCGGCTTCGTCGCCCAGTCCGACATCGATAATGGCGAGATCGGGCAATTGCTGTTCAAACGCTGCCATTGCATCAGGGCGATTACCGTACACAGCGACTTCATAACCATACCGCTCCAGCGCATCACGATAATTCACCTGCAGCGATGGCTCGTCTTCGACTAATGCTACTGATCTACCCATTGGCTTTAATGACTTGAGTTAACACGGCTGGACATTCGGGTTAGAGGTAAAAATGGCTCTTGCCTGAAGCAGTATGCTACCACAAGCCCCCTGCTCGGCATCGATCACCCCCGCCCAACTCAGTCATTTTCCTACCTTTAACCGCTAACTGCCAGAGTTGACGAAGCCCGCCCAAAGGAAGCCGACGCATCAGCGAGTGGACAAACCCAGCTCGCAGGAAACCCGACGCGTCAGTGAGTGGACAAACCCGCTCGTAGGAAATCCGACGCGTCAGCAAGTGGACAAACCCGAAGCCTCAGCAAAGAACCATCCCCCGCCCAAAGACCCCTTCCGAAAGACCAGCCACAGAGGCATTATTGCCCCTAAACGCCTGGTATTAACTAGCAGGCCCAGATTGCCGCTAAACTATTAATTATCACAATTATGACCAAACGGACGTTGGAACTCGCATTGTGGTCGCAGCTATTATAATCGTGCAGCCTAATCTCTGGCACCGTAAGTCAGAACAATTTAACCACCGCCTCATTTGGCAACATCATCTTATTGGCGAAATACCGGAGTCACTACATTGGAAACTGAACGCGAATCAATGGACTTTGACGTTGTCATTGTGGGCGGCGGACCCGCCGGACTGGCCACAGCCTGTAAATTGATGCAGCTGGCAAAAGAAAGCGAGACCGAACTGTCCGTGGTAGTGCTTGAAAAAGGCTCAGAGATCGGAGCGCATATTCTGTCGGGCGCGATTCTCGAACCCAAAGCGCTAAACGAACTTTTCCCGGACTGGAAAGAAAAAGGTGCTCCGCTCAACACAGAAGTCACCGGCGATGAAATGCATTTCTATACCGGTATGGAAAAGTCCATAAAAGTACCGAACTTCATGATTCCAAAGCCCATGCACAACGATGGCAATTACATCGTCAGCCTCGGCAATGTCGCCCGCTGGATGGGTGAACAGGCAGAAGCACTGGGGGTGGAAATATTTCCAGGCTTCGCAGCCGCAGAAATTCTTTATAGCGAAGACGGAAGCGTTGCAGGTGTTGCAACCGGTGACATGGGCATCGGCGCTGATGGTGAGAAAAAAGACAGCTTTGAACCGGGTATGGAACTGCGCGCTAAGTACACTATTTTTGCAGAAGGATGCCGCGGGCATCTGGGCAAGCAACTCATCAAAAAATACAATCTTGATGAAGGCAAAAGTCCGCAGCACTATGGCATAGGGTTAAAAGAGCTTTGGAAAGTAGACAAAGAGAAGCACCAACCAGGCCTGGTAGTTCATGGTGCAGGCTGGCCACTTGGTGAAAGCGGCGCCACGGGTGGATCGTTCCTGTACCACCTGGAAGATCAAATGGTAGTCGTCGGGTTAATAGTTGACCTCAACTACAGCAACACACACTTAAGCCCGTTTGATGAATTTCAAGTATTCAAACACCACAAGTCAGTCAAAACTGTACTTGAAGGTGGCGAGCGCATTTCGTATGGCGCAAGGGCTATTGTCAAAGGCGGATTGAACTCACTGCCGAAGATGACCTTCCCGGGCGGACTGATTGTCGGTTGCGATGCCGGTACATTGAATTTCGCAAAAATCAAAGGCAGCCACACCGCAATGAAAAGCGGAATGATCGCCGCGGAAACACTCTTTGAGGAATTAACAACAAACGCGGAAAGCACAGGCAAAGAGCTTGAATCGTTTACCGAAAACTTCAACAACAGCTGGCTTTATCAAGAGCTACACGCATCGCGCAACTTCGGCCCTGCAATGCACAAGTTCGGCACCTACATTGGCGGCGCATTCAACTACATTGATCAAAACCTTCTAGGCGGCAAAATGCCGTTCACTCTAAAAGATGACACGCCCGACCACGCCACACTGAAAACCGCAGAGGAAAGCCCGAGCATCGAATACCCCAGCCCGGACGGAAAAATCAGCTTTGACAAACCAAGCTCTGTTTTCCTGTCAAATACAAACCACGAGGAAGACCAGCCCGCGCATCTAACCTTAATCGACCCATTGATTCCCATTGGAACCAACCTGCCCAAATGGGATGAACCCGCTCAAAGATATTGTCCGGCGGGTGTGTATGAAGTCGTCGAGAAAGACAACGACAAGCAGTTGCAGATTAATGCACAAAACTGTGTTCACTGTAAGACTTGCGATATAAAAGACCCTAGTCAGAATATTACCTGGGTGGTACCTGAAGGCGGTGGCGGGCCGAATTATCCTAATATGTAAGTATGGTTGCCTTGATGTGATAGGAATCCGCCTATCACTTTCATGTTAACCCCGCGGCAAGTCTTTTGCGCACAGGATAAGAAGTCGAAATAAAACTATTCTTCGGTGTGGGAAATCTCGCGATTAAGTTCCGCTATGCACTGCGTCCTAAAAAACAACCCTCGCTCATGCACAGGGTCAAGTGCTAGCAAGCTATTAAAATATTCTATTGCGTCGGTGTTGTTTCCAGCTTTCATTAAATACACAGCGGCAGCATAATGGACTGCCGGCTCCGCACTAAAGATCCCGGCTACTTCAACCCATCGTCTTGCTGTTTCAGCCCAATCCTCAGTTCGTTTTGGGATATTCGCATAAACAGAATATAGCGGATAGAAATGCGGACAGTGACCACGAGCTTCTATCAATGTTTTGTCAGCATTCTCAATCATACCCAACTCGATTTCACACAGCGCCTTGTTAAGCCACCCGACCTTATGCTGTGGCGACAGGCTTATTAAACGGTCAAAATATTCAAGCGCTTCTTGATGTTCTTCGTTGTTAAGTTGGTTTAGACCTGCGTTATACAATATGTTGCTTTCCTTTGGAAACCGATCAGAGATCGCGCGCCACCTTACCGAGGCTTCAGTGAGATCATTCTTCTTCGTAGAGAGTCCTGCGTATTCATATGCAATCGGCAAACAATCAGGATGGAAGGATTGTGCCTTGCAAAGTATCAGGTCTGCTTCATCGTAGAGCTCCAACTGAATTAGAGATTGTGCCTTACGCAATAGTGCTTGTTCATGCAGGGGTTCAATGTCCAATAATTTATCAAAATACTCTACCGCTTTTTCGTGTTTTTGCGCTTTTGTAAAATAAACTGCTGCTGAATAATGCGCAGCCGGCTCAGCACTGAAGATCGCAGACACTTCACTCCATCGCAGTGCGACCGCGTCCCAATCCTCACATTCTTTAGGCATATTTGCGTACTTAGCATATAACGGGTAATAGTCCGGAAAGTGGGCTCGCGCCGCTACTAAAGTCGTACTAGCTTGCTCAAATATTCCCAACTCGATCTCACACTGCGCCTTGTTAAGCCATCCCGACTTGTTTCCAGGCTCCAGCGCAAGCAAACGCTCATAGTAGGCAAGCGCATCTCCGTAAGACTCGAGATAAAAACAACACGAAGATAGATAATTTAATACCTCAACATTTTCTGGTTTTTTTTCAACCACAATTTCAAGTAGCCTCTGCGCTCTGGAATATTCAGCTAACTGATAGCTTGCAACCGCACCTGCCAGGACAATTAAACCATCCTCTTTAACTGATTCTGACGCTATGTTTTCACGCTTTGAAACCTGACCAATTATCGGATCTACCGCCGTCGCTATGAGCTGATTTGCATAATGCTTAGCTTCCGAAAGAAGCAACTCTTTGTCTTCGACAGTACAATCACCACTACTCTTTGGACTGGCTTTATTAAACAGGCTGATCCGCTCCGGGAAATACTCAGTTTTCACCTGTTCATTAACGTTCAAATAGTAATCTTCGTAAGCGCCGTATAATTCATCACTCATTCGATAACTACTATCATTGTATTGTCGCTCTACAAAAGCTAAGATCTCTTTTCGGAACGGGTTCAAACTACCATCAATCCATCTGGGGAATAATTTATTCAAATAACAAAGCACATCGATTCCATCATTGGATAGACTTTCATTTTTGTTTTTTGGTATTGCGAATTCTCGCCTAGGAACACAACCAATCGTATGCAGAAAATCATCCACGATTGAGTCGTTTACAATCTCACCTCTTTCAAAAATTCTCGGAATTATTTTCGACTTACCAAATACAGAGCTGTACCTGGATAGCGTTTTTAAATGATTACATAAATGGCTGTATCTTCCATCTATCATCGGACGCTGTGGACTGGACGCAATTTCACCAGCCTTTACAGAAGTGGAATAAAACGAACTGGCCAGATCAACCTGCTTTCTAAGGTATACAACAACATAGATATCGTGAAGGCCAGCACTGTGCAATATTTCCTTCACACGCTGCACCTCTTCCTGTGATGTAAGATTCAGATGAAAATACTCAGAGGAAAAAACTATGCTTTTGACTTTCTTAGTGTCCAGAGTTTCCAGCTCGCCTCTTAAGTTGGAGGTGATTTTCTCTCTAAGCAGGAATAAATCTTCATCACAATGCACATTTAGAAAATGTGACAACCCGTCATTTCTAAACCGATCATAAGCAGAAACTACCAGACTAAAGTCATTGGTCGCACCAGTGGATGTCGGATAGAAGACCCCATCTTCTAATAGTAAATTTCTATTGTTGTTGAGAAACGCCTGCAGAGTTGTGGTGCCAGTTTTTGGCGAACCAATGTGTAGGTAAACCTTCATAGCTTTCTTTGTTGTTATTGTTTGGTTGTGCTCGCATGGCAGGATTCGAACTGGAGATTGAATACTTCTATTCATAGGACTCTGTTCAATCTAGTTGTGCGCATTTACTATGCCAGAGCGCAATAAAATCTATAAGTTACACCGCCCGCCCCTCTAGTTAAAACGATCTATCTCGAGTCAGAATTCTGTTATTCGACGCACCACCCAAGATCACACACTAAATCGTTAACAATATTGCATTTTCTGCCAACCGAAAAACTAATGTGATCTCTGTCACATAAACACAGCGTATATTGTGTGAATATCTGTCGACTTAGCGATCACGTGTAAACATTAATGAACAAATATATCTCTTGGAAGTCAATAAACTGCTCGATATTACTTCTCGCATCATGGTGCTTTACAAGCATCGCCCATGCGCAAACGAGCACCATCACCACTTTCACAAATTCTTCCCTTGCTGGCACCGCTAGTGCAAGTGCACCAATAGCACACGTTGACATATCAATTCAGCGCGGGAGCTTATTTTGGAATGGGACTGCTTTTACTGGTACATGGAAAAGATTCAGAACTGCGGTCAGCAATTCTGGAAACAACGCCACATGGAGCTATTCCATGTCGCTTCCAAGTGGCTTCAATTATATCGCTACCTCACGCGCAATAGATGTCAACGGGAATGTTCAAGCTCCGATGGCAATCGCTTATACGGATCCCGTTAGACCCACTTCTACTATCACTTCAACCTCTTCCACTGTCATCACTGGTACGGCTAACGATAATATACAGTTGGATCGTGTGGAACTGGCCATCAGAAATACCGCTCCGCAGTTCTGGAACGGCTCAGCATTGGTAAACGGTTATCGAAGAGTATCTGTCTCTCCACAATCCAATGGAAACTGGGCGTACAATTTTGGCTCAGAACTGCCTCTTGGCCAGTACTATGTCACAGCCATAGCTTTCGACACAGCAGGTAATGCGCAACAACCTTTCACGACCAAAGGATTTACAGTCACTATTGAAGACTCAATAAGACCAACATCCACAATATCCACCGCCACAGGCACCGCAATTAACGGTACCGCCGCCGACAATATCGCTGTCGCCAGCGTGCAGCTTGCGATCAGAAATACCAACCTGCAATACTGGAACGGAACAGGAATGGGAGGCGCATATAACAGAGTCCCAGCCACACTTTCGCAAAACGGAACAAGCTGGAGCTACAATATCAGTGGATCACTACCTTTGGGATCTTATGTCGTCACTTCCATAGCGTTTGATGCCGCTGGCAATGTGCAGAGTCCGTACGCAAATAAATCTTTTGTGGTAACTGTTCCTGACAACGCAAAACCCACGACTCAAATCACCAGCCCAACCAGTGGCTCCACTTTGACCCAGTCCCCTGTTTTAATCAACGGCGTTGCAAACGATGATGTTGCCGTTGCCAGAGTCGAATTGGCGATTAGGAATCATTACGCCGAGACATTCTGGAATGGCAGCAGTTGGCAACCCAGTTATGTCAGAGTTACAGCCAATGCGACAAACCCGGGTGCTTCATCTACCTCCTGGAGTTACTCGCTTCAACCCGAACTCGGCACTTTACTGGGCATCACTTCCTTTGCATTTGACACGGCGGGAAAAGCAAGTGCTCCAACCAGCATCAATGCCGGCGTCAAATTAAAAATAATGGCTCTCGGGGACTCCATTACCGAAGGCATCAGTGGCCAAATGAGCTATCGGATGCCTCTAACCACCGAGCTGGATTTAACCGGATGTGTGTATGAAATGGTGGGTACAAAAACGCAGAACCTTACCAATACCGGATTCATATCAAGTCACGCAGGCTACTCGGGACACAGCACTCAGTATTTTCTTGACCACACTGCATACCCGAACGCTCAAAATCCAGGTATAGATTTCATTATCAATAATAGCAATCCTGATGTCGTGCTGGTGCATCTTGGTTCCAACGACATGAATAGATCAGATTCGATTTCAGGCACGGTCGCGGAGTTGGATTCGCTCGCGAGTAGAATATGGAGCATAAATTCAGACACGCAGATTTATGTCGCCAACGTTATCCCCTGGTATGGGAACAGCAACAACAGCAATATTGCTTCAGATGTTGCCACTCTGGGGAATCAGATTGAAAGCTGGATCAACAGCCAGGGAGATTCGCGGCTGCACAATGTTGACGTTAAATCCGGCTATTCAACGTCTTACATGATCAGCGACGGGATTCATCCTAACGCGTTAGGAGATGCACATATCGCTGATGCGTTCTTAGCAAGCATGGCGAATGAAAGTTTGTGTCCATAACGTAGCATCTCGCATACCGGCAATAGAAGAAGGAAACGAAATTGAGCAAGGACGCTTACATACGCTGGTCGTTCCTTATGCTTTTAGCTTGTTGTCCTGGGATGATACTAGCCCAGGACATCACCCCCCCGACCGCTACCATCAGCACTGCAGATGCAACTGGCATCTCCGGCACTGCTGCCGACAACATCGCGCTAGACCGCGTAGAACTTGCTATCAGCAATCCCGCCTACCAGTACTGGAATGGCACTGAATTCGGGCCCTACACTCGGGTCCAAACATCGCTACAACCTGATGGCAGCTGGCAGTATCTGTTATCTCCTGGGCTTCCACCCGATAGATACACCGTTGTCAGCTTTGCTTTCGATTCCTCAGGTAACCCGCAAAACCCCAGAGACATTCTCTCTTTCACTGTCGCGCCGGAAGACAATATTCCCCCTACCGCTATCATCAGCGCTGCTGATGCAACCAGTATCTCTGGCACTGCTTCTGACAACGTCTCACTAGACCGCGTAGAGCTCGCTATTAGCAATCCTGGCTACCAATACTGGGACGGGTCTGAATTCGGGTCCTACACCCGGGTCCAAACATCGCTACAACCTAATGGAAGCTGGCAGTATCTATTTTCTCCGCTGCTTCCACCCGATAGATACACCGTCGTCAGCTTTGCATTTGATTCCTCAGGAAACCCGCAAAACCCCAGAGACATCCTCTCTTTCACTGTTGCACCGGAAGACAATATACCCCCTACCGCTACCATCACCGGTGCCGATGCAACCAGTATCTCCGGCACTGCTGCCGACAACATTGCGCTAGACCGTGTAGAACTTGCCATTAGCAATCCCGCCTACCAGTACTGGAATGGCACCGAATTCGGCCCTTACACCCGGGTCCAAACATCGCTGCAACCCGATGGCAGTTGGCAGTATCTGTTTTCTCCTACACTTTCAGCCGATAGGTACACCGTTGTCAGTTTTGCTTTCGATTCCTCCGGCAACCCGCAAAACCCCAGAGACGTTCTCTCTTTCACTGTTGCACCGGAAGACAATATTCCACCTACCGCTACCATAACCGCTGCCGATGCAACCAGTATCTCCGGCACTGCTGCCGACAACATTGCGCTAGACCGTGTAGAACTTGCCATTAGCAATCCCGCCTACCAATACTGGAATGGCACTGAATTCGGCTCCTACACCCGAGTCCAAACCTCTCTGCAACCTGATGGCAGTTGGCAGTATCTGTTATCTCCTAGGTTTCCACCCGATAGATACACCGTTGTCAGTTTTGCTTTCGATTCCTCCGGCAACCCGCAAAACCCCAGAAACGTTCTCTCTTTCACTGTTGCACCGGAAGACAATATTCCACCTACCGCAGCCATCAGCAACGCCAATGGAACTGGGATCTCCGGCACTGCTTCCGACAACGTATCACTAGACCGCGTAGAACTGGCCATACGAAATTCCAGTTCACTGTATTGGAATGGCTTAACATTTGGGGGCTATGCCCGGGTACAAACATCACTTAATACCGATGAGACCTGGCAATATCAGTTTTCAACTGCACTCCCACCTGGTAGCTATACAGTCGTAGTATTTCCGTTTGATCAATCACAAAACACACCAGCCGATAGAGATACTGTTTCATTTACAGTGGACCCTCCAAATAACTTTATCAGCCAAGGTCCAGGCGCGTGGGGCAATCCAATCAGCCTGCCATCTATCCCTGTGTCCGCCGCCAATCTGCCAGACGGTAGAATCTTAACCTGGGCTGCGTACAATCAATTCGACTATCTTTACAATGTAGACAACCAACGCACCTACACAACTATTTTTAATCCTTTAACCGAGACAGCCAACGAAGAACTAGTAGCTAACACTAACCACGATATGTTTTGCCCAGGCGCCAGTATGCTATCCGATGGAAGTATTATGGTGACAGGCGGTAGCAGTGTTGCCAGAACCAGCATTTTCAATCCCACTTCCGGGAGCTGGTCCTTTGAAGATAGCCTCAACATACCTCGCGCATATAATTCAAACACAACGGTACATGATGGATCAGTACTTACACTTGGTGGATCCTGGGCAGAAGAGTCGTTATGCAGAACAGGTGTAACCTCTTCGCAGAACAACTGTCCTGACAAATTGGCCGAGATATGGAACCCCGCAACCGGCTGGAAAATACTGCCAGGCATTAGCGCAGATGTACTACGAACTAACGATCAAGATGGATTATTCAGGTCCGACAATCATATGTGGCTGTTCGCAGTACCTGGAGGTAAGGTTTTGCATGCTGGCCCATCAAAAAAGATGCACCTACTCAATCTCGCAGGAAACGGTTCAATCCAACCAGTGGGTAATCGAAGTGACGATAGCGATGCGATGAACGGGAACGCAGTAATGTATGACGTAGGGTCACTGCTAACAATTGGAGGTGCTGCCGACTACGAAAACGCAAATGCCACTAACAACGCGTTTGTAGTTGAAGTCAGCGGCTCTGTTGTTTCAAGCAGGCGTACCGGTTCGTTGAGCTTTAGCAGGGCCTACCACAACAGTGTAGTTTTGCCCAATGGGGAAGTAGTTGTGATTGGCGGGCAATCATACCCGGTACCGTTTTCCGACAACACCTCTGTGTTACCTGCAGAATTGTGGAACCCCATCACAGAGAATTTTAGAACTCTTGCATCAATGTCGACACCAAGGAACTACCACAGCATCGCGTTGTTACTAAACGACGGAAGAATTATCGCCGGCGGAGGCGGACTTTGCGGAGACTGCTCAACAAACCATGCCGATGTTGAGATATTCTCTCCCCCGTATCTCTTCGATATAAACGGTAACCTAAAAACTCGTCCAGCGATCTCTTCCGCACCAAGCACAGCATCTTACGGGCAAACAGTAACCATACAAACAAACAGCGCTGTTTCTTCTTTTGTATTGATCAGATCCGCAGTCGCTACACATTCTGTAAATAACGACCAACGCCGTATACCACTCTTTTTTGCTCAAACGAACATTAACAACACATACTCTGCGGATATACCAACAGACCCCGGGGTCGTTACCCCGGGAAACTATATGTTGTTCGCGCTAGATGAGCACGGCACACCGAGTATATCCACATTGATTAATATACGGGCCAACAATAACTAAACGAACACCAAGCGACGCTGACGAGCCTTATTAGAGTTTTTACATCGCTTCGCAAACAAAATGATCATTGATATAACATTCTGGTCGAGCCTTGTTAAACTTCAGCACTTTCCAGTCATTGTTAGTAAGCAACTTTTCAAACGCAGCACTTTTGTGCTTAACAGTTCTTGAAGGATTTTGAGGGAATACCTCAATGTAATCCGCTTCAATATCATCATCAATAAAAATTGAGAACAATATCTTAGACCCCTTCGGCAATGACGCTCTGAGAATCCGAAGCATATCATTTGAATCCGGACCATTCAGGTGCGTAAATACCGATATAAGGCAAGCATAACGCATGTCGCTTACGTCAGTAGGAAGCTTTTCAATAGTTGAAAACTTCTCACCTGCTTTATTATAAAGATTATTAAAAACATGCCAATAGTGGAAATCGAAATTACTATCCGGCACTTCGGATTTCAGCGCCTGAATAATATCCTCCTTTACATCGACACCACAGTACCTCCCGATTTTAATATCTCTGTTTAATAAGGTTTGGGTAAATCGAACGCCACATCCTATATCCAATAAACCTACATTCCCCCAGTCGTCAATGGCTAACTCTTCAGCCAAAAATTTAAGCAGAACTTCACCTGTTTTCTCGGTACCGATCTCCGCTATATTCTTAGCGTTAACGTTTAAATCAGCAAAATCGTATTTTCTAGCAGCAGAGGTCGTCATATATGCAGTCCAATAAGTATATTATCAATGTGAATTCGGTTGTAGGTATAGACCTTGGTAAGCTCTCTGTTTAACCAACAGAAGCTAACTCAGGAACCCGAAGCTTTCGTAATTTACCTACTCCATACCAGAACAGGTCATAGTCCATTGCGTTTTTTTCTTCAAACTCAATCAAAATAGAGCGAGGCAAACTAGTTTGGATTTTCTTAAGCTCCTCTTTCCAATCCGAGATAGCTTTCGTTCTATTGTCATGAGCCTTTCCAATTTTAAAACCCGGGAAGGACCCACCAACAAAAGCCTCGAGCAGTCGACAAGTGTCATCAAAGTACTCCACCACCCCAACCACCGGCATTTCGTCTACACGAGATTTTACTAACTCCAAATCTACCAACTTACCGCTAGCCTCCCCTCTACTAACATCAGGAATCGACAAAAGTGTTGTCTGATAATTCCTAGACTCTATATTTACCGCATTATTCATAGACCACTCCAACCACTCTGGGAAATCGAGTTTCTGAGCATATTCTTTACCTGGTTTATCATCGGGTCGAATTCTTTCGTATCGATAAACAGACCCTGCTCGTAAGAGCGGATGACGCACACAAACCAGAGGAAGAATCTTATATTTCTTCGATCGATGAACAGTCGGTGTCATTCTATGTGAAGAGAAAGCAACATAATCCCCTCCGCTTTCAATTACCGAATCAATTAGATCTTCGTTGAATTCGGCGCTGTCTTTATATCTCGGATCTTTATCAAGCTCCAACAGGGATGTTTTTCCAAACGAATTCCGAATAGCGTTATCAATTGTGGATCCCGCATTCTTATAAATATGATAATGCACTAAATAACTTTTCATCACGCCTATCTCATCGGGCTATCTAAGCCGCATCAACTATAAATTGGGATTTCGCAAGATCAGCATTAAGATTTTCGCCGTCCAATTTTAAATCGGTCGCACAACCAATTAACGTATTCTCCAAATATACAATCCCTACTCTACTGCTATCCATAAAATGATTTCCAGACATCCCTACAAACAAGGAAGCCCTCACCCCTTTCATTTTATTTATGGAGTTTATACTCACGTTCAATATGTCTCTCTGATAAGAATCATTCAACATATCTACCGGGATAATCTGATTCACAAACGCTTTATCAGGTATACTGGTTTCAAATTTCTCAACCTGCTCCAAACCTTGCAGGCTTAATCCATATATCTTCTGTTGATAGCTCTGCTTCTCTAAAAACAGATTTCTACATGACTTTATTGCATCATGAAATGGATTAGATACAGCCCGTAAAATATTTGCATCAAGTTCGCTAGCATATATATGGGCAGAACAAGACAACTTTAATTCTTGGTATAGGAAGGCATTTAGCAACCTAACTTCCTCAGTCCCCCCACACTGACACTTTTTGTTCATATCCCAATCGCTCGACGCTCTCCATCTAAAACAGCAATTGCAAAAAAGAAATTTATCTTCATCTTTGTAAAATTGCTGAATCGCAGTATCAACCCTTGTCAAAAACGACAACTCTTGGGCAATCCAGTCTTCATATTGCTCTACTGATTTAAACTGAGCCATATACATCCAATGGCTTCTTTCTAAAGGAGCAATGTCACCCTGTTCGGCAATAGACTGCGGAGTATGTTCATTGTCCTTCTCTGCGCTATTCCAGAAAAATGAATAGCCTTGCTCCAGATGAGTCTCGTGCATATTGCTTTCGACAGTCTGTGTCCAGTTATCAAGTAACTCACCATAGACTTGCTTATTTTTTCTAGTTAGATATTGGCAGTGCCTGGAGACCACCGGAGAATCTTTGCTCATGTTAGCTCCGCTAAAGTGCAGAAACCTCAATGGCTCACCGTTGACTAAAACCGAATCATCAGATTCCCGAACTAATGTTCTGGAGAACAGATTCCAGTATGCAATGTTATATCCTGGATGACGTAAAATACCGGATTGCTTAAAAAATGACGGAAATAGATCACCATATTTCTGATCCACAAACAATCCATTCGGATAATCAATAACACAATGCTCTTTCAACTCATCAGCCCACCAACAAACAATTTCTTCATTGTCGGCTGAGTTTTTAATTCCCACAAATCCAAAATTATAAGCGCCATACCGAAGTAACGAACGATCCGAAAGATCGCTATAACCCATCGGTTCTGTCATATGTGGAGTCAGAACACAATCAGACCCCGAATTGAATAGATCTTCAACTTCAATTAGCCTGCTCTGTACCCATGTATCCGGATCCATGTAGACAACACCGGTACCCCTCTTAAATTTCTCAAACAAATAGAGAAAACAAAACGGTTTAATAGATGTATTAAATTCAGTAATATTGTATTTGAACATCATGTCACGATAAACACTACCACCATGCTCTTCCAGTGTAACAATATTCAGTTCGCTCAGCCCCTCCTCAGGGCCAAGCAACCTGTCTGCTAAAAAGACATACGCCTCACTATCCGGATGATGATCCTTTACAGACTGCACAAATGTTTTTGCATAGCCCAAAAGATTCTTCGAACAAATAGTGAAAAATACTGGAGCAGAATTTTTTGTCTCGCGCTTGCTCATTGCAGCTAGAGATCCTTCTTATAAATCAACAGACTACGTTTCATACCCGTGCCCTTCAAAAGATTGACCTCGATATCTCTGCAGTGACTTACCTTGCTCAAACCACACTCTTTAAACATGTAGTCGAGTGTCGGTATACTTAGGGCCCAGATATTACTACTATCGTTATTTATGCCAGCAAGGAACTGGCAATCATACTCTCCCGAACCTTCATAAGTTATTGTCTCAAGGAATAGATGCCCACCATCATTTAGTGAGTCGGATGCATTCTTTATCGCTGTACTAACGTCTGTAAGATGATACAAAGTGCCTAAGTGAAGAATCAAATCGTACTTTTTCTCACGCTTGTAAGTAATTGCATTGTCGATCGTGTAGTTAACAGACAGGTCCAGAAACTCGCTGATCTTACGCGCACGTGTCAGAGCACTACCCAGAACGTCGATTGCATCTACTTTACATTTTAGATATTTAGAAAAGAAAATTGAATGATAGCCTTCGTTGAAACCTATATCTAATACAGAACTACCTTTAAACTGCTCTAGATCAATGAAACGGGAGAATATTCGAAGCTTACCCAATGGAAGCCTATTAAACATAAAATCGCGTCTTGCAAAATCTGTTGTTTTTGTACCGTTTGAAAACTCTATCACCACACGCCATGGCTCTAGGTCTTTACAGAATTGATCTGTAATTTCTCTTGGTTTATCGGTCTGAATTTCGAGAATGCCTTTCTCTAGTAACGCATCGATCTCTGTTTTCTCTTTAGTGGTCACTTTTCTTTCTCTCAGTTAGGCGGCTATATTTTTTAAAAGACTATTATTCATTAGAAGGTTATCTGTTTTATCCACAAGTTCGCCCCCTACAGTTATTTCTGAGTAGTTTTTGTAGGCGTGAGTATGGCCATTTTCAGATAAACCGTTCCAAAACTCCTCATCATGCAATATCTTCTCAATATGACTTTTCCATTCCTGGACCGTATTACAGACCAAAACATCTGTGCCATCGGTTAAACTCATGCCCTCAACACCTACTGATGTCGATAAACACGGCACACCATGTGCCAAGCTTGTAGCAATTTTTCCTTTCTGCCCTGCACCAATACGTAAAGGAACAACAGTGCATTTAATTTGTGACAAAAACTGCTCAATACTTTGCACGAAGCCAGCTACCAAAACATTGTTTATGCCATGATATTGTTCTTTCCAACGAGATGGCGCATTCGGACCAACTATAATTAATTTTTCTTCAGGGAATTGGTGATGTATCTCCGGCCACACCTGCTGACAAAAGTAGTCAACAGCATCAATATTTGGTAAATGGTTATAGCTTCCAATAAACGCTATATTGCTCCGTCCTGAGAATTCTTCTATTTGTTCTGGAAAATCAACAATGATCGGTATTTGCCAAATATTTCCATAAATGCCTTGAGAATCCAAAAGCTTTTGCTCTGCATCAGAAATAACAATCGTGGCATCAGCGTTTCTGATTAAATATGCTTCTCTTCGCTTAAGACGCTTCGCTTCAAGCAACATATTCATATGACCTTCGGTCTCATAGTGACGTTCTGTCCGAATATAGTGAAGATCCACAGTATTAAAAATGATGGGTTTTTCGACACATTGACGTCGCACTGCCTCAAAGTAATGGCCACCTGGCTCAACTCTAGTGAGCATGAAAACGTCTATCTCCGGTTCAACAAATCTAATCAATTCGTCCGCATCAGGGAAATAACAGCCGTCAAGATACCTAACGCCAATCTCTAGCAACCTGAGTACATACTTCTGTTCACAATCCGCTTGACCAGAATAGAACCAAACGGAGTAACCATTTGCCACTAGAGAACGCAGAAAGCCCTGCATCAATACAGAACCGGCATCCTGATCATACCGTGGTACGCAACTATCAACGATTAGAATACTCTTAGTTGCAACAGGTAGCTCTATAGCAGAATTATTTGCTCGCTTTGATGATGCGTGGGAGGTGTCCTTGTAAGACAAATTAACACAATCTACAAAATGCCCGAGGCTTCCAGTACTAACAAAATATTTTAGTAGAGAGTAAAACTTCTCAAAATCATGATCGCACAACTCTAAAGCCTGATTGAAATGTTCTTGAGCTTTCTCCCCCTGTTTCGAGTAAAAATACGACTCGCCAATATTTTTTTGATACCAGAATGTTTCTTCTATTGAAGGAGATCGCTGTACAGCATTTTCGTACAAGTCCACCGCCAACTCGGGTTGGCCATCAAGCAAACAATACTCGCCCAGCTTAACTGCCACAGAAACGGACTGCTGAACTGGAACCTCTCGGAGAATTCGAATTGCGCTTTTTATTTTTCCTTGATCCTTTAATCCGTCAGTTAGCTCTAGCAACTGAACTTGTTCTATCTCGGATTCTTTCAACTGTTCAATTGAGTTTCCAAATTCCTGGGAGTCAACATCGCTATTGATTAGTATCTGTATGCTGTCCATAGAGTGCTTTATTATTTCGATAGCGGGATTGGTAGATGCAGACCGAACAGTGGAATCAGAACTCTTAGTGAGGTTCTTCAGCGATGAATCTTGTTGCTCTTGGTTAGGTTCCATTCGATTTTTGCCTCAATAGGTCTTGACAAAGAGAAGACATGGGTGCTGACAAAGAAGCCTGCATCTTATTACCATCTCTCCCCAGGCTCCGAATGTCCTGTTTTCTTATTTGTTCTTTCACTTTGTATAATATTTCCGCACCAAATATATAAAAACCAGGCGTGATTTTTTTACTCACTTAAAAACCTGCCCCGTTATTCATTACGATCCCGTATTTCATATCGCCAAATCTTTGTCACGGTCCTGGTAGCTACACATCACAATTGACTCCATCCTCTCGCGAACAATCAGAAGTGGACTGAAGCAAATCATGCATCTGTTCAATAAAGTAAAGAAGCGAATCGTTATCCATTGTTGGCACAACTCAAAGCAATCAATATCTTTAACCTTTTCAACCATCACTTTCCTGAACTGTATTACTTCTTTGATATGAACCAGGGGTGTAAATCACTCGATAAAATCTTCAATGAAAATGGAAACATCCTCAACAACATCGGTTTTACAATCGCCCTCACTGCACTACTCCAATGCGGTATGCCTAACAGAGTGGTGTTTTGACTTCGCAAGTGATGTACCAAAATCAGCAATGCATTAACCCTGAACTACGCTCACACACGAGATCAATAGAAGTCAATCGATTGGCGATAACTGAGTTGTTTATTTTGCCTGTTTCTTGCATTTTCGACACACCATATAAAGTCATAACGTCGAGTGCAGGATCCAGATGATTAATTGTGTAGTGCAACGTCTATGCGTATTGGTTTTCGCTTTATCAAGTTTTATAGTTAGCGCTGATACCATACAAATTCCTCTAAGCGGTACCGGTGAGGTTCCATCAACCACCGATATGGTCGTTAACCCCGCATTGCTCGAAAACGGTGAGGTAGAGGTTGGTGCGCAAAGAGTTCAGGAGTTCGCCATCAGTCATACCGGTGGCGCTGACGCGGCAGCTATTGAAATATGGTCAATTGAGGTTGGCGGGCAGGATTCGTACGACTTCACATCTGACTACGCTGGTTACAACATTCTGGAAACCGGCCAGACAGTCAATTTTGGCGTCACGTTTAGTCCAGTGACTCTGGGTTATAAAAAAGCGTTTTTAAAAATTGAACATTCCGGTGAGAATTCTCCGCATCTGGTGCTGCTTACCGGTATCGGCATAGATGTGCCTTCGAGTGAATTGAAATTCTCAGACAATGATCTGAATTTCGGCAACGCCGAGACCGACAAAAACTCGACTAAAACCCTCACGCTTACCAATGGCGGTGGCAATGGTTACCCAGCCATTAACATCTTCAATGCGACCATTGTCGGCGACACAGCAGATGCCTATACCACTGACTTCGGCAACACCATCACTTTGAATCCAGGTCAGTCAGCGAAGATCATCACTACAATGAATTCTTCAATTGCTGGTCAAAAAAATGCCGTTCTCAATGTCGAACACGATGGCTCGAACCCGACTTTACGGGTGACGTTGAAGGGTACCGTCAGCCTTCCCCCTGAACCGGAACCCGAACCCATAACTAATAATGATAATCAGACGGACCCAACGCCTCCGCCAACTACTGTCACATTAACAACGCCCGATTTTCATACAACCAAACTTGGCAACGCGAACCCCAAGAACCCTACTTCACTTCAGTTTGGGCCGGACGGTAATCTTTATGTCTCTGAAAGAGACGGTTTTATTTATCAGTATCAGGTAGCACGAACGAATACCAACACTTATAAAGTAACCAAGACAGATAAAATTGGATTGATACAGCAAATAAAAAATCACAATGACAATGGCCAGGTAAATGCCAATGTTAAGGGAAGGCTGGTGACTGGTATTTTGGTTGCGGGCAATGCAAACAATCCAGAGATTTATGTGGCGTCAGCTGATCCACGTATGGGAGCCGGCCCGTCCGGCAACGACTCAAATCTTGACACCAATTCCGTAATCCTTTCAAGACTGACGAAGAACGGAAACAACTGGGTCAAAAAGGATTTGGTCAGAGGCCTGCCACGCTCAGAAGAGAACCATCAAGGTAACGGAATGCAACTAAGCGGTGACGGTAAAACGCTTTATATTGCGATGGGTGGCCATACCAACATGGGTGTTCCGTCAAACAATTTTGCTCGAATACCGGAATACGCTCTAAGTGCAGCCATTGTTGAAATTAACCTGGCACAAATCGGTAACGGCACCTACGACCTCCCTACTCTGGATGATGAAGATCGACCAGGCGCTAATGACAATAACGATCCGTTCGGTGGCAACAACGGAAAGAACATGGCTATTCTTAACCCCAATGGCCCCGTCCAAATCTATGCTCCCGGCTTCCGCAACGCATATGATCTGGTGATCACTGACAACGGACGCATGTATACCGTAGACAATGGTCCGAATGCAGGCTGGGGCGACAAGCCCGGAGGCAACTGCCTGGGCAACTATGCGGACGGCGGCTCTACCTATGGTGACAACCTGCACTTTGTAAAGAACAAGGGCTACTACGGTGGTCACCCGAATCCGACTCGCGGCAGTAAAAATAACAAATTCAATGACAGCAATCCGCAATCACCCATTAATGGCGCCGCGAATCCGGTTGAGTGCCAGTTCAAAATTCCCGGGCAGCAGGACAACGCCCTGCATGTCTTTAAATCATCCACCAATGGATTGACGGAATACACCGCCAGCAACTTCGGTGGTGCAATGAAAGGCGATCTTCTGACTGCCAGTTTTAATAAATCGGTCTATCGTGTGCAACTCAATGGCACCGGTACGAAAATAATTGGACTGGACAAGTTTTTTACCAACCTGGGCACTCCGCTCGATGTCACCGCACAAGCGGACAACGCTGTGTTCCCGGGCACTGTTTGGGTCGCTGATTACGCGCAAAACGGGATCCACGTATTTGAACCAAAAGACTACCAGTAGCGAGGTTCGATATTGCGCCGATACCGCTGCGCTTGCTCTTAAGATCCCCGATTACCTGCCGTTATCCTTCTGGATAAGCCCCTTTTGCTCTACACCGCACATTTGTGTGCGGCGGTGATTAAATATGTCGACCGGAAAAGCTCAAATCAGCTTCAAAATTGCCGCACTGCTCTTTGCGACCCTCACGCTGGGTGCGTGTAATGGCGGTGACTCTGAACCTGAAACACAAGATAAAACACCAACTCAAAACGTCATCCCCGCCACCTCGATAGGCTACGGCACAATGCCATCGTTGGCTCAATCCGACAATAATTTTGTTGGCGATCACTTTTCTGGCAGCGGCGCTTGTGGCGTCTGCCACAATGATATTACAGACGATAACAATAAAGATGTGTCCATTGGAACTGCGTGGGAAACCAGCACGATGGCGAACGCCGCCCGCGATCCATATTGGCGCGCCAAAGCAGCGGCGACGATCAAGAACTACCCGCACCTAAGCCATGAAGTTGATGATACGTGCACTCGCTGCCACGCACCGATGGCGAACGAAGCCGCTCGAAAGGACGGCGCAGAATACGCTTTATTCGGCGACGGATTTCTGAATCCGGAAAACAAATACTTTGATCATGCGATGGACGGCGTGAGCTGCACCTTGTGTCATCAGATTGAAGACACCGGCAGCCTGGGTACAATTGCTTCCATGTCCGGCAACTTCTCTATTGCTGAACTGCCACCGGAAGACAAAGAAAGCCGCCCGGCCTATGGCCAGTACGCTGATCCCGTCGGTGCTTACATGATAGCTAACGCGGCCTATACGCCAATATACGGAGCACATATGAGTGACTCATCCGTATGCGGAACCTGCCACGATCTAAAAACTCCCACGGTGGATAGTAACGGCGAAGTGATACCTGCAGTACTCGAAGACAGATTTCCAGAGCAGCAAACTTATTCTGAGTGGCGCAACAGTGATTATCGGACCGGCGGTGCAAAAGACGCCACCTGCCAGTCTTGCCACATGCCAAAGAACAACACCACTGTGGCGTTAGCCTCATCTGGTACCGACATACGGCGCTCCGATTTTTCTGAACATACTTTCCTCGGTGCTAACACTGTGATGTTAGATATGTTTAAGAACTTCAGGAACGAGCTCGGCATACAGGTTGAGGGTTTTGATCAAGCCATTCTACGTAATCGTGAGTTCCTGAAAACGTCTGCCGACCTGACGATCAACGGAACTCGAAACGAGGGCGACAGCATCATCGCCACCATTCAAGTGAAAAACAACACAGGGCACAAACTCCCTAGCGGCTACCCTTCACGGCGGGTGTTTGTACACTTTATTGTCACTGACGAAAATGGTGCTGTAGTGTTTGAATCCGGCAAGATGAATCCCGATGGAAGCATTGTTGGAGCAGATGGTGACATCAACTACAAAGAGTATGAACCGCACTACAACAGTATTGTTCGCGAAGATCAGGTATTAATATTTGAGTCTATTATGGGAGACACAAGGGGTCAGGTGACGCACTCACTGATAGAAGCTGCCCGCCACCTTAAAGACAACCGGCTAACTCCGGTTGGATTCGACAAAAATGTCGTTAGCAGCGATGTTGCGGTTACCGGCGAGGCACTACTGGACAACAATTTTAACGCAGGTCTGGATATTTTCGAATATAAAGTGCCCGTGACAGAGAACGGCACGTACTTCATCTACGCGGACCTTGTCTATCAGCCACTGGCCTATGGACACCTGGAATACCTGTTCAAAGATACAGACGTGCCGGAAGTAGACCAGTTTAAGACCATCTACGATGCCACCACGCTTCGATCAGAAACGATTTCAAGTGCCGTCAGGCAACACACTTTCTGATTCCTTTGCTCTATTAAGAGCACACGCTGTTAATCCTCGCTGATTTAATCCACTCCTGATTAAGGGAGTGGATTCCCTCCATTCCGTAACAACCCAGGCAGTTCGCGTGAAAGCGAATGTGAACTGTGCACAGTCAAAAATGTGACAAATTCGGCATCATACGCGCTGCAGGGATTTGATAGGTATTTGAAGCCAACTCAGTCCCCTCGTTATTTACTTCTAGACCACGCGCCAGCGATGAGACCGACCATGCTTCGTCATTTTTTTGCTTTATTGCTACTGTTCACCGGTGCGGTATGTCACGCAGCCTATGTGCAGGATCGTGATCTAATCTCATTGCACTATGATCATGCGCCAGACAGGGATGATGGCCATGCTACCGTTGCAGCACTCGCCGTAGTCCGCACACTTGGAATCCAGCCACACGTGGTAAGTGGTGCCTATGGGCAACGAAATCGCAACCAATACCAGCCTGCTGCCGAACCGGTAATGCAGGAAACCTGGGGTTCTGATTGGCTAAATGCCCACGCTAACTGGCAGGCATCGGTGAACGCCACCTACACACGATGGCTAGCGACACTCTCTAATGGTGGTGATATCTGGGTAGCTGAAGGCGGCCAGGCTGACTTCACTGCAGACGTGGTGCGTCTAATCAATTCCAACAACCGATCCATCAACACCAGAGCACGAATTCACGTGGTGCAGCACAGCACATGGAATGAAGAGCAGGCTAACCAAAGTGATCTCAACTACACCAGAAACAATACCAATTACGTGAAAATCGCCGATGGCAATGGATCGAACGCCACAGCAGATTTGAATCAAAAAAGCGCGTCTTTCGTCACCACAGCCAGAGCCAGCCAATACGCAGCAGCATGGAATGCCGCCTTCCGGTACCTGAATCCGAATAACAAGCTCGACTTCTCAGACACAGTTGAGCTCCTGCACATACTTGAGATTGGAAAGGACAGAATCGCAACCGTTAATGACTTTGGCGCAGAGTTCCTTACACAAAATTCAATTCCTCAACCAAGTTCACCTACTGCATGGAGCGACTCTTATTCAGTCGAAGGGCAATGCTATTGCGACACAAACTTTGATCACGGTTTAACATCGGTGACAGTGAACACACCGGCAGGCAATAAGCGAGTACCAGAAATCTGTGCTGACATCACAGCAAAGCTAGGCGTTGGAAGTTTCAATAATCGCGTGTACTACAACACCATACAATGCGGGCACCCACCCGCCAACAACGCCGCTGATGAATCGAGCTGCCCTGGTATTCCAAGAGCTACAAACAATTACACCGGCTATCGCTGCCAGCAAACAGGGGCTACCTGGAACCTGGATAAAGTGTATTCACAAACACCAGAACCGACTGAGCCAGCGGCACCGACTGAGCAGCCGGTGCCGGAAGAAGCACCACCTGCTGTTTTTCCAACCTGTAGCAGTGATGCAATCGATTCTGATGGCGACGGTTACGCATGGGAGAAAAATCAGAGCTGTGTGATTTCAACAGACCAACCGACGACTTCCCCAGAACCAACCATAGAACAGCCCACTAGCCCACCCGATCTAATAGTAGATTTTCCAACATGCCGTCTGGCGGCGACTGATGAGGATGGCGATGGATACGGCTGGGAAAACAATCAAACCTGTACGATCAGCAGCACTACCACGGGTATTCCAGACGAACCAAACTTGTTAGATTTTTTCCCGGCCTGCAGTGCCTTCACCAACGACACAGATGGTGATGGGTATGCATGGGAAAACAACCAAACCTGCGTGGTAACAAGCACAACTTCTGCGCCACCAAGCGCTGTGTTGCCCGACACTACGGCACCACCTGCTGAACCGAATTTACTGGACTTGTTCCCAATCTGCATAAATAGCACCGATCCTGACGGAGATGGCTACTCGTGGGAAAATGGCCAGAGCTGCATAGTAGTGGGCAATCCCACAACTACAGCCCAACCCGGCACCCCATCCCAACCTAACCTGCTAGATTACTTCCCGTCGTGCAGCGCATCACTGACGGACTCTGACGGTGACATCTATGGGTGGGAAAACAACCAGACCTGCGTGTTCTCAAACAATCTCTCCTCAATACCCGCTCCTGTCACACCGGAAAACCTGGCTGACTACTTCCCGGCCTGTAGTAGTTCAGCAACGGATCCTGATGGCGACGGTTATTCGTGGGAGAACAATCAAACCTGTTTAATAACAAATCCTGGTGCAAACGTAACTGCGCCAGGCGCACCTGCAAGCGATAGTCAACCCGCCTCTGTATCACTACTTCAGTTCCCGTCCTGCAGCAACTCTGCTACAGATCTCGATGGCGACGGCTACGCGTGGGAAAACAATCAAACTTGCGCTATCAGTCCAGACGGCACCCCTGTTTCACTGGCTGTGTTCCCGATCTGCAGTGACGCTGCCATCGACGAAAACAATGACGGATACGCCTGGGAAAACAACCAGTCATGTACAGTCATCAGTGACTGACAGTCATCATACATTGAAGCACGTCATATATTTGGGTGAGAACATGGGCGTCACACTGAGCCCTTAACATTACACCTCAAGTGATGACAATAGCTTGACGTTAACCTTCGGGAGGCCCCGCCAACCGAACAGTTAACGAAATGAAAAAAATCCTGCTTACTCCACTGGCTGCTCTCAGCCTGTATTGGTCTGGTGCTGCAATAGGCGCTGATTTTGTTGCAGTCAGAATAGAAGCTGAAAACTTCTCTTCTAAAAGTGATCGCTGGGTGCTTACCAGTCCCACCAGTGTCCCTGACACGCAGCCAGATCCAGACCCGCCACACAATAGCAGCGCAAGCGGCGGTGCAAATCTTGAGTTGCTACCAGACTCCCGGGTCACGCACGAAGATGAGGTTTTCAACGGTGGATACGATGGAAACTTCTGGGGCGGTCCTGGTGGCGGACCACGGATTGACTACAACGTCGACGTACCAGAGCCGGGTCGCTACCTGCTGTACGTCAAAACGTTTTCTACCGGCACCGAGGACAATGGTTTACACGCAGGTATCAACGGCACACTTCCAGAGAGCGGTAAACGCATACAGATTTGCTCCAAACACAATTGGTTCTGGACAAGCGGGCAACGTACAAACGATAACCACTGTGGTGTAACCAAGACCATCTGGCTTGATGTTCCTGTAGCCGGCACCAACACCATTACCTTTTTCGCACGCGAAGACGGTTTCGAAATTGATCAGTTTTTACTACTGAAAGAAACACATGACGGATCACTAGACTGCTTTCCTACCTTCAACGACAAAATCCGCTGCCGCGACGTCGCCACCGGGGCAACACTCAGCGACACCACCGTTCCTTTTTCACAAACCGTTGGCGGCAACACCATTACAGACCCACCGCCCCCGGAGCCGGAACCAGAGCCAGAGCCACAGGCAACAGAGATTGATCTTGATCTAGATATAAACTCTATTGGCTCAACTCACTTTGTGAATGACACCATCGAATATCGCGTTAAAGTCACCAACAAAAATACACAAGACACTGCAAGCAACACAATAGCAACAATAAGTCTGCCATCCGGACTTCAATACGCCGGCAGTTCGGAGTGCACCGAAAACGCGAATATAGTCAGCTGCGAATTCAACAACATGGCAGCGGGTTCCAACAGCACTTTAAACTTCTTTGCACAGGCGATGTCAACCGGTAATCATCGAGTAGATGCACAAGTAAGCGCTGATGAAAATGATAACGTCAGCAGTAACAACACAGACTCAGCGACAGTATCAGCCGCGGAGAGTATCCCCGATTTTGAAGCCGGCATAACACTCCACCAAAGTAGCAATGTAAGTTCAGTAGGCGGTCAAAACTCATACACTGTAATGATCACTAACTATGGATTGCAGGAAATCACAACAGCATCATTACAAATAGATCTTGCCGAAGGGATCGCATTAGATGCTTCTCAAGGCTGCAACGCCGATTGCGCCGTTCCAGCTGTTTTACCCGGTCAATCAGTTGAAATGGACTTTCACACCATAGCAAGCGCCAGCGGAGAGCACGCAGTTACGGTACAGTTGATACTTGCCGATGATGCAGACTCAGCAAATAATACCGCCACTTCGACAGAAACCGTCGTTGAGTCAGTCATCGCCACCGGAGACAACGGTGAAATCGTTATCGAAGCGGAAAGCTTCAGCGCCCTTTCTCCAGCGGCAACAGATGACGCTCCACACTGGCTACTGATTAATCAGTCATTCACCGCACTTGATACCGAACTTGATCCCGATCAAGCCTCACCCGTGAGCGTCAGCGGTAGTGCGTATATGGAACTGTTGCCGGACACAAGAATTGATGCAAATGGTGCTCGACAGGAAGGTTTGACCAATTTCAGCACCGGCGGTGTTGGCACCACAATGTCATACAACGTTTTCTTCACAGAGGCCGGAATCTATAACGTGTTGGCGAGAATAAGAGCCAACAATACAGAAGATGCCACTCTGCACGTTGGCATCAACAATGATTGGCCGGCTACAAGTGAATCGGTTTCTGTCTGTAACCCGGATGGCAGCTGGCAATGGACACGTAACCTTAAAACAGATAGCGGCTGCTCAACCACAAGCGCCGCTACGATTGAAGTAGACCGCCCGGGTATGCAGGTAGTGATGGTGTCACAGGACACCGACGGTCTGGAATTGGATAAACTAATTCTGAGCAAAAACCTGATCCTGGATTTAACCGGCAACGGCCCTGCGCCGAAGGTGTTTGATCCTGCTACTTCCGCTGATATCGCAGTAAGCACCAGTTTTTCAAAGCAGTCCGCTTCAACTAATGAAGAAGTTCAATTGATTGTGCAACTGTCAAATGAGAGCTCTACGCAGGAGTCTGTGGGACTAATCATTACTATCGATGGTCTAACTCAGCCGCAGCAGCCAACTTTCTTTGATACTTGCTCCACTATAGCGTCGGGTACGGAGTGTTCACTTGAAAGGCTTGATGCCGGTCAGACTGTCACTGAGACCTTCAATGTTAGTTCTTCTGATGCGATAACCCTTGCCATTCAAACATCGGTTACTTCTGCACTTACAGACAACAACGCACTGAACAACTCAGATGAGGTAACGCTCACTGTAACTCAGAAATCATCCGGTGGTGGTTCTTTGTCGTTATGGTTTTTAGCCATGTTATTGATGACATACGGAACGGCCCTGACCAGAACACGTCGTCCGGTTTCTCATCGATTTGATCAACCTTAAGTCTCACTGGTAACAATGGCGAGCAGCATGTCAATATTAGCAATTGCAGCACGAATGGTCGGTGTCCTCGGAGTCAGTATCCTCGGGCTCACTACAGCAACTGTTGCCCAGGCACAAACAGATTGGGTAGACCATTCGACCTCCAACAACAGCACCGTTACAGCTCGCCATGAAACAGGTTCTGTTGTCTCTGGCAATAAACTTTACGTTTTAGGTGGAAGAGGCAATCGACCGGTGCAGGTGTTTGACTCGGTTCAAAACAAATGGTCCAACTTGGCTCCATTGCCAAAAGAACTACATCACTTTCAACCAGTGGTGGTAAACGGCGGCCTCTATGTTATCGGCGCATTCACTTGCTGCTACCCGGAAGAAACAAACGTATCCGACATCTACCGTTTAGATCTTGCAAGCAACAACTGGCAAGTCGTAGGAAGCATACCCGCAGATAGACTCAGGGGATCAGCAGGTGCCGTTGTACGTAACAATAAAATCTATCTGATTGGCGGCAACACCAATGGCCACTCAGGTGGCGCTGTTCGATGGTTTGATGAATACAATCCAGCCACTGGATCATGGACGGTTCTACCCGACGCACCCAGAGCCCGGGATCATTTTAGCGCGGCTGTTGTTGGCAACAAACTGATCGCCGCGGCTGGACGCACAACCAATCTAAGTTTCGGTGGCATGATAGGTCCTACTGACTCCTATGATTTTAATACAGGAAACTGGAGTTCGGTAAAAGCAATCCCCACTCCGCGCGCCGGTGCTGTCATCGGGGTCAAAAATGGCAACTTGATAGTAATGGGCGGAGAAACGGACACCCAGTTAGAAGCGCACGATGAAGTCGAAGCTTACGATGTAGCGGGCAACAACTGGCGATCTCTGCCGGCCCTGAAAACCGGACGGCATGGTGGCGCTGGCGGTGTAGTCGGCAACACATTGCACGCGATCACTGGAAATACCTACAGAGGTGGCGGGCAGGAAGTCAAAGATCATGAAACGCTAAATTTGTCGGACTCGGATAACGACGGACGGTTTGACTTTGAGGACGATAGCACCGGTACAGGAACAAACCCCCTCCCCCTTGTTGATAGCGACAATGACGGATTAACCGACCAGGAGGAAGCTACACATCAGACCAACCCGCAAAATCGCGACAGTGACAATGATTCACTGAGCGACGGCGACGAGGTGAATCTGCACAATACCGATCCGCTGAAAAATGATACCGACGCGGATGGGATATCCGACAGCGAGGAAATCGATCGGGGTACTAACCCGTTAAAACAAGATACCGATAACGATGGATTGCACGATGGCGATGAAATCAGCCGCGGCACCAATCCGTTGGTAAGAGATTCTGATTCTGACGGCCTGTCAGACGGTAATGAAATCACTCGTGGCACCGATCCGCTTGAACAAGACACTGATGCCGATGGCTTACTGGACGCAGAGGAAATTGACTTCGGTACCAACCCGTTGACAGACGACACAGATCTTGACGGCTTGTCTGACATAGACGAACTACAAACCTATAGTACGGATCCAACAAACCCTGACAGTGATGGCGACACACTTAAAGACCAGGACGAGTTGCAAATTCATTTCACTGATCCACTACTCGCAGATTCTGACAACGACGGCCTCACCGACGATGCAGAGATACTTACCTACAACAGCAACCCGAATGCGTGGGATACCGACGGTGATGGCACCTCGGATGCAACAGAGGCTGCTGAGGGCACAAACCTGGTCAACCCTGATCAGGATGGCGATGGAATTTTGAACACTGTTGAAGGTAACGGTGATCTTGATGGTGACTCCCTGCCGAACTACCTTGACCTTGACAGTGACAATGACAGCATCGCTGATATTGTCGAAAATGGAAAGCCCGACATCGACAACAACGGGCGGGTTGACACCAGTGACAACGGTACAAACGATGACAGTACTACCACCACAAGCTCAATTCAGAACGACGAAACTCAGTTGTTCGACTCGGACGGCGATGGAATCCCCAACATGTTTGACCTCGATTCCGATCAGGATGGATTAACTGATCTAGCAGAATCAGGCCGGTCAGACCCGGACAATACCGGACGATTGGCAGCAGACGTGTTCACCGATACCAATCAGGATGGTTGGCAAGACGGTATCGCCAACCCGGCACTCGACACAGACAATGACGCTACACCTGATTACCTTGACCTCGACAGTGACGATGATGGCATTGCAGACTCCGTTGAGTACGGCTGGTCAGATCTTGATGTCGATGCTGATGGCCGGCTTGATTTGGTTTCAGACAGCAACGCGGATGGACTTCACGACTCAGTTGCAGGGGTTCCGCCGGTTACAGCGGATGAAGATCAGGACGGAATGCCCGATGCAATTGATCCGGAATTCAATCCAACAAGAGCAAGCGGCGGCGGTTGTACAATCAGCGCCAGTACTGATCCACTACTTCCAATGGCCGCACTCACGGTCATATCGCTTATAGCGGTGCGTCGCAGAGTTCGTCACAAGGTTCGAGTATCGAATCCAGATAAGTAATAAACTCTTCCAGGTCTACGGATATCTGCATATCTCGCATTTGCGCCACTATTGATCCCGGATTATCTGTTTGAGCATCTACGGGTAAACTGATGGCCATAAATTGAGCATACTCCAGATCCGCCACAGCACTGAGCGCCCAATAACATGGAACGACATAGTCACCGAATATTTCGACGACTTTGGTTCCGGGCCTACAGAAAGAAACATTGGTGAACCCGGCTCCATGTACACCTACTACTACGTCAGCACTTGCCATTAGCTCGGCTTGTCCCGCAACGGAATAGTCTTCGAATTCTATTATCTCGAAGCCGCGAGCTTGCAATGCCTTGACTATTTCGGCTTCATTGGCGATATTGCGGGAACCTCTGCTAGATCTCGATACATAGATTCGACTTGTAGAGACTTCCTGCGACTCCGGGTTATCGCTGACAGGTCCGAGCATGCGTTGCAAGTAGTCAGGTATCCAACGTGCCAGCCCGACGCCAAGGCCTTGATAAACTCTTTCACCTAAATCGTTGCGCAGGTAGGGAACAATCATCGTATCGGCAACATAATATTGAGGCACCGGCGTAGTGATAACTTTTTCCGGTGAAATGCCACAATGCCTTAAAGACTCTATCTGGTACTGCGACTGGGCGTTAACAATAAAATAGTCAATCGAGTCCAGTGTAATTCCAGCTTTCTCCAAAGCCCCAAGCTTGGGGAGAACATCCAGCATCCAGTGATAATAAATACGGGAGCTTCTCCCATCCAGGAAACAAACGGTTCCCTCAACGGGAATCGCCATCGCACCTTCTAGCGCTTGATAACACGCAAATTCATTCCCCTTGGTATGCTCTTCAATGACGTTTCCATTGCTGTCTAGCGCAAGTGTATTGAACCCATCAAACCAAATAGAACCGTGATCTGCAATCGTGCAAAAGCTCGCACGCGCTTCAGTCTTGGAGTAATTAAACTGACCGTACTTTTTATCATTGAGCGGGTTACGCCGGGGAGCTGTAAGCTTCACGGTGTCGTACGGGTACGCGTCCACCACGTCAACCTTCACACACTCTGAAGCAGACAGCATTCTCTTTGTAAGCCGGTCCGATCCAAAATACTCAAGATTTACGCTATCAGGTAGAACACCACGGTAGCAAAGTGCCGCATCATCCGAAGCACCATTCTTTTCTAAACACTGACCGATTTTGTGTATGACCGGTACACGACCTGGATCGACGCTCAGCACTTTGCAATAAATCACTATCGCTGCCTCAGGACTCCCATCATCAAAAAGTGCATCGGCCTCCTGAAGCAGTGACGAACACCGCTTCCTGTTCGCCACTATTTGCTCTGCTCTGTCGATACTCATCGCATCAACCTGAGATCCCGCCTTCTTCTCTTGTTCGGTCATGTTATTGCGCAGAGACTCAGGCAACATCCGATATCGGTCCTGAATCAACAGAATTGCAGAGACTCTCGAAATGATTTTTGCCTAGTTGATACAGAGATTCATCCAGGCTATTTCGATGCAGAATCTCTTCATACAATTCCGCACTGAGTTCTTGTTGTATTTGGGCCCGCTTTTGATCTTGAGACAAACTGAGGTCTTGCAACACGTTGGCTTTTACCTCACGCCCCACAAAATCTGGAAACGCAGGCTTCAGAAATTCCAACAACAAAGCAACAGTGCGATCAAACTCATCTACGATACCGACAAACTCTAATGAGCTAATGAAATTTTTTGCATTCTCCAGCAGCTCATCGTCTTCAAGGTTCGAGATATTATGGAATCGATCACGATGCTGATTAGACAACCGAATTGTCTGAAATTCTTCAATTGGATTGTGGCGCTTGTTTTTGAATTTTTCCTTAATATACTCTTCTAGCGTACCTTTCGGTGTGTCTAAACCCAGCTGCTTCTGCCACTCAAAAAGGTAGGCCGATTTAATTCTATCAATAGGGTCTCTTAAAATTACTATCGGATAGACATTCGCATCAAGCTCTGGAATGGGAGGAACAATCTGATGAGACGAGAACGCCTCAATGTCCGGGTTGTCCACAACAAGTTTTTCCAACTGCTCACTTGAAATAATCGCGTTTGATGTATCGCCATCATAGGCCATCCATTTATCTGCGAAATTCATTTTCAGCAATTGATCAATTGAGCTACCAGCGTTTTTAAACAGGTGATAGTGGACAATTATATTTCTTTCTATGCTCATCTTAAGTAACCTTTAAACCGCTCCATTCCACCCTCATCGGAAAACACATCAGCCTTCGAGAGTATTTTTCGCATCCCTTTTAAACCTTCAGAAGGCGAGAATAGTGAGTTCGCCACCTGTCTGGAGTTATCAGAGACTCTCAACCACGTGCCCTCATCTTCATGCAACAGTTGTATGTATTCACACCACTCGCTAACCGACTCAGCGATGAATGTACTTTGCGAGTGAACTAAACCCGTACCTTCAGCAGAAACTGATGTCATCACTGAGGGCACACCCGATGCCATACAGTCAATAACCTTCCCTTTCAGCCCGGCGCCAGATAATAACGGAGATACAAATACCTTGGCTTTTTGGTAAACATCCGCGACATCTTCAACGAAGCCTATTACTTCTATATTATCTGATTGCAGGCTTTTAAATTCATCCGGCACTTTGCTGCCGTATATTCTGAAAACAAGATCGGGCATTTTTTCTGTCAACACCGGCATGACCTGAGTACAGAAAAATTGCACTGCCTCAACATTCGGTCGGTGGCCATAGCCACCGAGAAACGCAATTCCATCACGCTCATTGAACGGCACCACATCATTGGTCGGCTGAACTACCCACGGGCAGCGAAGAATATTGCTTTCCTTCATTACATGCGAAGTGATCACTGCTCTTTCTGCATCGGTGTAGCAAATCGCCACGTCGGACTGATCGATAACTGAGAGCTCTTTCTCTCTAGTCGCTAAAGGCCCGGAAAAATCCTTCTCTGCAGTTTGCAGCTTCTCTCGCAGCTCTCTCAAAAAGTGAAGATCGGCGTTATTAAATATCACCTTCGCAGAGGTATGCGCTCTGATGAGATCCATATTGTCGGCTGCTATACCGTAACGCGTGATGTACACAGCACTAAATTCTTTCCCACGTGTCTTTAAAAACTGTTCTGTTGATTGATAGAACGGGTAATAAATACACTCTACACCTAACTTTTGTAAGTACTCTGTATGAACTCCCATGTGGGCAAAGTTAGCAGGAATGAAAGTCAGCTTGCATCCAAGCTCCATCATGAGTTTCATTTCCTGGAATGCAGCGTAACTACCAGCATCACTGCTGCGACGTGGTGTGTCCGCGTCTAGTACCAACACATTGAAATTGTTATTACGATCTACCTCAAGATGTGGATCAACGCCCTCTTCCCCGTGCGATTTATAATCTGAAAACCATTTCTCCCGAAAGGTAGAACTATTTATTTCCTGAAATTTCTTGATCCCTGAACTGGTGCTGGTGCCGTTACTCTTGCCTTCAAAGTGCACCACTTCAGAAGTAGGACAGTAAAGTGTTTTATAACCAGAGTCGCGAATTTTAAAAGCGAGATCGGTATCTTCATAGTAAGCAGGAGCAAACTCCTCACTGAATCCACCGACTTCCTCCCAAACACTCTTCTTTACGAACAACGCAGCAGCTGAGAGATAGTCTGCCTGGCGAGTGTAGTTAAAGCTCGGGTGTGATGCATTTTTATTCTTGCCGTAGTTCCAAGGTACACCGGAGCCCCAGACAATACCACCAGCCTCCTGCAAGCTACCATCGGGGTAGATCAATTTACATCCGACGGCGCCAACATCATTCATAATTTCAAACATGCTGAGCGCCTCGTCGATCCAACCAGAGGTTACTTCAGTATCATTGTTCAGGAGACAGATATATCTCCCGTTCGCCTGCTTAGCTGCCTTATTATTGGTTTTAACAAAGCCAAGATTTTGCTCGTTACGCACAACCCGAAGGTTCTCAACAATCTCTTCTGCAGCAGTAGTCTCATCAGAAGACTGATCATCAGCCAGAATGACTTCAAATGTGGCTTTGTTATGAGCAAGAATGAGAGACGCCAAACAATGATAAGTGATTGGAAACTTGTCTCTTGCAGGGATTATTATTGACACATCCGGATAAGTCACTTCCGGGAGCTTTAACTGAGAATAAGTTTTACGTTTACTAAAACCACGCAACACTTCTGAGTGCGCTTGACACAAAGTGGCAAGCTCAATTCCACTGACCATTCCATCGGCCATAAATTGCGACAGATGCCCATTCAGAGATTCATATCGAAATGCCGAATTGCGGGACAACCCTGCATAACCATTGCTCACCAGGCTATCAGTAAGATGCTCTTCAGGTGTGGTGATCGGGTGAAGCAGATGGAGGTATGCGGTACTAGAGAGATTTCGATCATTAGCAATAATCTCATAGGCATGAGGCATACCGTCAAACAATGACGGTGGCAACTGGCATTCACATGCAATCTTGTTACCTGCCATATTTCTGACCGAACAGGGAAGTCGGAACTCACCATCGACGAGAACTTCAATACTTTGAGGTTGCGACTTAAGCTTATCTGTATTCAACAATTGAGCGTGCAATACCCGATCAAGAATCGACACAACCTCAGCGACGCAATCGCTTGATATTTCAGTCTCGAACGAGTTAGTTGAGATCAATACGCCGGTTTTTTTCTCTCGTAAGAATATATTTGTCACCGATTGCGAAAAGAGCTTGCTATTCAAATCCACCGTGAACCCATGCCTGCCATCACCATATCCAATATTCTCAAGATCTTCCCGATAAACATCCGCTGTACCCGCTCCAACTTTCTTGCTTCCGGCAAACACTTCAAATTCAATGACGGCATCTGTATCGTTGCTGTCAATTACCCAACCCGAAAGACGACGATTAACAAGAGAATCAACGTTTCCAAGAAAGTAATGCGTAGCAGGCTTTACGAGGGACTTCTCACTAAACAATGTGTCGAAAATCTCACGCGCCTTTGACTCTTTTTTATTATTTTTCACTAGCTAACTTCCGGCTCTACTCATTGACAATGACATATCTCGATTACTCAGGGCCTAAGCGGCTTTTTCCACAGCCATTGGTTGATATTGGCCTTCGCGTTCATCAATCAAACCTTGCAGGTAGCTACCATAAGTACTTTTTCCGTAGCGCTTGGCACTAAGTGACAACGTCTCGGTATCAATCCAGCCCTTGTTCCAGGATATTTCTTCCGGCACACACACTTTCAAACCCTGTCTCGCTTCTATCGTTTCAACATAAGCAGACGCCTCATGCAATGACGCGTGAGTACCAGTATCCAGCCATGCATGGCCGCGGCCCAGAAGCTCAACATTCAAACGCCCTTCCTGAAGATAGAGATTATTTAGATCGGTAATTTCATATTCACCACGATGCGACGGCTTCAATGATTTAGCCTTTTCGACTGCAGTGTTGTCATAGATGTACAAACCCGTCACCGCATAGTGAGACTTGGGCTTCTCGGGCTTTTCTTCCAGCGACAACACTCGTTGGGTCGGATCGAATTCGACCACACCGTATCTGTGCGGATCCGCCACTCGATAGGCAAATACCGTCGACCCTTGCAGTGACAATGCGGCATTTTCAAGAATGCCCTCGAGCCCGGCGCCATAGAAAATATTGTCTCCAAGAATCAGGCAACAGCTGTCATCGCCAATAAATGACTCACCCAGTACAAACGCCTGAGCCAATCCATCGGGGCTCGGTTGAACGATGTACTCAAGCTCAACACCAAATTGGCTGCCATCCCCAAGCAATTGCTCAAAGCGACCAATATCTTCAGGAGTTGAAATGATGGCGATCTGTCGGATACCCATCAACATTAACGTTGAAAGCGGGTAGAAGATCATCGGTTTGTCGTAAACAGGCAGGAGTTGCTTCGATACAACCTGCGTAATTGGGTAGAGACGAGTGCCTGAGCCACCAGCGAGGATGATACCCTTCATAGCGTTTATTCCGTTCGGAGAGAATGGGAGACCCCTCCACAGGTGCAAAGAATATTCCATACAGCGCGAGTGACTACTTGAATCAGCATCACCAACAGAATAAACCTGCACCCACCGGCCACGGACATGGCGGTTGTTGTAGTCAACTATTTGACTACAACATTAATTTCAACCTGACACTACCAACTACAGCTGCTCACAGACTGGACTGCATAGTTCATGAGCGGACAGATGCACGACGCCTTATGGTGCGTCGCGCCGATCATTTTCGTTTCGTATGAGTTTAAATCTGCGCTCAAATGTGCGTAAAACGCACTCGCTATTGCGCGTTCTCGCTACGCAGACTTTCTACCGCGCAACCCCTAGCCTGCATTATTCATGAGGATTCGTCACTCAGCGGAAATAGCGCTAAACAGGTCGCATAATCGAGTGAGAAACGTGGCCCGCCACGTGCCGAGCTTGATCATGCGAATGTGACGCGATATTTTCGTCTGATGGCGAATAGACACACTGCTATTTTCAAAGTAGCCCTCCAATGACAGTTCAGACCTATGTTTACAGGTGTTTGCCTTAGTTTTCCTCGTCGCCTTGTGAATAATGCAGGCTAGAGCATCGCTTGATCGATTTGGTAGTAGTCATCCTTGCCATTTTCAATAGCCAGAAAATGCGCTTGTGCGTGAGGTGCTACCTTATCGAAGTAGAATTTTGCTAGCGCGAGCTGCAGCGCTGCAAAGTCTTTATCTTCGCTCTGCTCAGTAGCCAGTACGATTCTTGCCATCGCCCAACTACCTGTGGCAAAGCCCATCAACATCAGATAATCATTGGCAGAAGAAGCGGCCACTGCCGGATTCTTCTCACTCAATAGCAACTGAGATACACGGGCTATAAGATCCACGCTGGTGCTGAGCGCTGTATGGGCAGATGCTGCATCGGCAAGCTGTGATGCTGCTAATGCCTCTTGGGTTGCACGCATGTCAGACAACAACTCTTCTACACCCTGACCACCATCATATTGAGTCTTGCGTCCAAGAAGATCATTGGCCTGAATGCCGGTAGTGCCTTCATAAATTGGCGTTATACGGCAATCACGTAAATGCTGCGCCGCACCGGTTTCTTCTATAAACCCCATGCCGCCATGAATCTGCACTCCCAGTGAACACAACTCTACACCGACTTCCGTCGACCACCCTTTTACGATCGGTGTCAAAAGCTCACCGCGACGTCTAAACCGGGCGCGGATTTCATCATCAGGGTGTCGCTCTGCAAAATCAAACGCGGCGGCACAATCATATGCCATCACTCGAGCAGCCTCGACCTGCGTTCGCATGGTCATCAGCATCCTGCGAACATCGGGGTGATTAACAATACCGGTAACGTCAGTATCTTTTCCAAGTAACACTGGCCCCTGCTTTCTCTCTCGGGCAAAAGCGAGTGCACGCTGATACGCCATCTCTGCAACGGCGTAACCTTCGATACCCACTGCGAGTCGCGCTTCGTTCATCATGGTAAACATATAAACCAAACCACGGTTCTCTTCACCCACCAGATAACCTACTGCACCTTCTTTGTCACCGAAGGCCATCACACAAGTCGGGCTCGCATGAATACCCAGCTTATGTTCAATCGATACACAGCGAGCGTCATTGCGCGCTCCCGGTGTACCATCTTCATTAAGCAGGAATTTTGGCACAACAAAAAGCGATATCCCTTTCACACCTGCAGGTGCATCGGGCGTTCGCGCCAGCACCAGGTGAATGGTGTTCTCGGTCATATCGTGATCACCATAGGTGATGAAGATTTTTTGGCCCTTTATCAGATAATGATCACCTTTGGGCTCAGCGGAGGCTCGAACTGCAGCCAGGTCAGAGCCTGCCTGAGGCTCGGTTAGATTCATGGTTCCAGTCCACTGACCGGATACCATTTTTTCTAAATAGGCCTGTTTTAGTTCATCAGTCGCATGTGAGGCAATTGCCTGCACCGCCCCTTGAGTCAGCAGCGGACACAAACCAAACGCCATATTCGAACTGTGCCACATCTCCTGCACAGCCGCTGACAACAGGCCGGGCATGCCCTGCCCACCATACTCGGGTGAAAATGCGAGACTATTCCATCCAGAGTCGGAAAATTGCTGGTATGCCTCTTTCCATCCGTCGGGCGTGGTAACACCATCCTCGGACCATATGGCACCTTGCTGATCACCCTCCCAGTTGAGGGGTGCAAGCACTTCACTTGCGAACTTGCCAGCTTCTTCAAGAATCGCAGAAACGATATCCGGCGTGGCATCCTCATAGCCGGGCAAGGCCGCCACATCAGCCATTCCAACAACATGATCCAGCAAAAATTGCATCTGTTTGGTGGGTGCAGAATAAGACATGGTTGTCTCCCTGGTGATTCGTTAGCTTCGCTTTTATAAATAGCGACCGATACTGGAGGTGCTCAACCCAATGTGATGGGAATGCCGGTTCAGCCGGCGTTTTTCAAGTCAAAAGGCAATGCGATGCAAATACACCGCATTGCCATTGGCAGATCAAAGATGACCCGACGATCTAGCCAGCAGCAAGGGCCGCATCAAACTCAGGTACAGCGTCAAACAAGTCAGCTACCAAGCCGTAGTCAGCCACTTGGAAAATTGGCGCTTCTTCATCTTTATTGATGGCCACAATGACTTTACTGTCTTTCATACCCGCCAAATGCTGAATAGCACCAGAGATACCAACAGCAATATAAAGGTCCGGAGCAACCACTTTACCAGTTTGCCCCACCTGATAATCATTCGGCACAAAGCCCGCATCAACCGCTGCACGTGACGCACCGACTGCAGCGTTTAGTTTCTCAGCAACAGACTCCAGCATGGCAAAGTTTTCTCCGTTCTGCATGCCGCGGCCACCAGATATAACAATTGACGCACTGGTCAGTTCAGGGCGATCCGACTTCGTCAATTCCTGACCAATCCAGCTTACTTTGTCACTCACACCAGCGCCGGATATCGATTCAACTGCAGCTGAACCACCCTCTGCTTCAACAGGATCAAATGCTGTGGCTCTAACAGTGATTAATTTTGATGAGTCTGTGCTTTGCACCGTCATCATCGCATTACCTGCGTAGATAGGACGTACAAACGTATCTTCAGAAACTACATCGGTGATGTCCGAAATGCCGGCAACATCAAGTTTTGCAGCTACACGAGGCATGACGTTTTTACCGCTGGCGGTATTGGAAAATAGAATGTGCGAGTAATCGCCCGCCATTCCTACAACAAGTGGCGTTAGATTTTCGGCAAGATGATTTGCATAGGCTGCATCATCACAGCTTAGTACTTTGCTTACCCCTGCCACTTTAGCAGCTTGCTCCGCCACACCGCCGCAGTCTTGTCCGGCCACTAATATCACTACATCCCCGCCGATCTTCTGCGCGGCGGTCATGACATTCAAAGTTGAAGGCTTGAGTTCACTGTTGTCGTGATCTGCAATTACTAATGTAGTCATAATTATATTACCTTCGCTTCGTTCTTTAATTTGTCCACAAGTTCAGCTACCGAGCCGACTATCTCACCCGCTTTTCGTTGCTCTGGCTCTTCCACCTTGACGACTTTAAGGCCGGAAGAAGTATCCACTTCCAGTTCTGCCGGCGTCAGTACGTCAAGCTGCTTCTTTTTTGCCTTCATAATGTTCGGCAGTTTTGCATAGCGAGGTTCGTTCAAGCGCAAATCCGTGGTGATCAGCGCTGGAAGGGAAACCTCAATAGATTCCAATCCACCATCTACTTCACGAGTGACTTTGATCTTGTCGCCATCAATCACCACTTCTGATGCGAATGTGGCTTGAGGCCAGTCCATCAGAGCCGCAAACATTTGACCGGTCTGATTGCTGTCATCATCAATGGCCTGTTTACCAACGATAACCAAGCCGGGCTCTTCGCGCTTGGCAATGGCAGCCAGTAGCTTGGCAACAGCCAGCGGCTGCAGTTCTTCTTCAGTCTCAACAAGAATACCTCGATCTGCACCCATCGCAAGCGCGGTTCGAATCGTCTCCTGTGACTGGCTTACCCCCATTGACACTGCAATGACTTCATCTGCCTTGCCTGATTCCTTGATTCTGAGCGCTTCTTCTACTGCAATCTCATCAAATGGATTCATCGACATTTTCACGTTTGCCAAGTCAATCCCTGTACCTTCGGCATTGACTCTTGCTTTCACGTTGTAGTCGAGAACCCGCTTCACAGCGACCAGTATTTTCATGTGACATTATCCCGATAATAAAATAGTTACAACAAAACTTGTCTAATGTAGCCCAGCCATGAGCCTGTGTCCGTAATCCTAACGACGCCGCCTGCCGATTAGACGACCCAAACCTTTTATCGGCCCTCTACGGGACATTTAAAAAGGTACTTACACTGCATTTACCGGCCGACGGACCTTGCGATAGAGTCTAGTACGTCTTTCCAGCGGGTATTTTCCCCCACCTTTCAACCATAAACCAGCTCTACTGCAATTGTATTTGCCCGCTGATGCTGACACTTATCTTCGATTCACCGCCTTCCACAGCAGGCGCACTTTCAAGCGATCTGGACATTCCAGCCGCCTGCGTGTGCTGCATTCTCATTCTGGCCGGATTCCGCCCCCCGGTATTGATGTTGATCTGCATCACTCTGAAGGTTTTTGCGCCCATATTTTCCTGAACGATTGCGGCGCGGTGCTTGAAATTATCCAGCGCTTCGCGAATCAGATTGTCTTCAATCTGCTTTCGGGTTTCGTCGCGCGGCAAAAACTGCATGTGCTGTATTTGAAGTTTGCTTTGCAGCTTTTGCAGAGCCTCCTTGATCTGTTCGAAATCCGAGCCCTGTATTTCAAGGGTCTGCGATGAACGCCAGCCTACTACCCGATTCTGCTCATATTTCGGGGAGGTATTGTAGTTCTGGGTTTTTGTGTCAATGCGCTCGAACGCCTCAAGCTGCTCCAACGCCCAGGCCATTTCCTGATTGACGCGCTCGGCCAGTGCTTTGGCGTCACGGTCTTCGTGTTCCACCCGTAAATGCACCACCATCAAATCATTGACCACATCACCTTCAGCACTGGCTTGCAGTGTGTATTGGTCATAAATCGTATCGCTGCTTTCTGCGCTCATTGTATTGCCACCGACGATCAATAAGAGACAACAAGAAACACGAGTTATTACCTCAATAAATCGACCCATGCTGTTTATAACTCCTTGTTCATTGTTTGCAGTCCTGATTGATCTTTACCGTTCCAGTATCGCCGTAACACCCATACCGCCCGCAGTGCAAACGGAGATCAACCCCTTACCACCGTTGTTCTCGTCAATGATCTTACCCAGTGTGGCCATAATTCTCGCGCCGGTCGCCGCAAACGGATGTCCCACTGCAAGACTACTGCCCTTAACATTCAACTTTGACCGATCAATACTTCCCATCGCACCACTACGTCCAAGTCGATTTACGCAGTAGTCTTCAGACTCCCACGCTGCCAAAGTACAAAGCACCTGGGCCGCAAATGCTTCATGTATCTCGTAGAAATCAAAATCTTGTAACGCCATACCTGCACGATCAATCATGTCACTCACCGCAACTGCCGGTGCCATTAGCAACCCTTCACCTTCGACAAAATCCACAGCAGAGGTTTGGCCGTGAGTAAGATAAGCAAGTATTGGCAGCCCACGCTGACTGGCCCACTCTTCACTGGCAAGCAAGACAGTCGATGCACCGTCGGTTAAAGGTGTACTGTTGCCGGCGGTTAGTGTGCCTGCATCCGATTTGTCATATGCTCTCCTCAAACTGGCTAACTTATCAGTAGAAGTATCAGGGCGCATGTTGTTATCTCGCAGCACTTTATTGCAAGGGGTTATCAAGTCGTCAAAGAAACCTTCGTTGTAGGCCGCTGCTGCTTTGGTGTGACTTTCATAGGCAAGTTGATCCTGCGCTTCCCGGGTAATGCCCCATTGCTTTGCCATTAATTCACAGTGCTGTCCCATGGACAGCAAAGTACGCGGCTCATTCACTGATGGCGGCAGGGGCTTGAGTTCACCAGGGCCAAAGCCTTTAAACATTTTAAGTTTATCCATCGCAGATCGCGCACGGCCGAGCCCGACTAAGCGATGCGAAAATTTCTTTCCAAACACGATCGGTACATCACTCACCGTATCAGCACCACCAGCAATCGCACATTCAATTTGACCGGTCGCAATCTTTGCGGAAGACATCAACGCTGCCTGCAAACTGGTACCACAGGCCTGCTGAATTGTCGTCGCAGGGGTAAGTGGCGATAGCGCTGTGCTCAACACCGACTCGCGAGCAAAGTTCCAGTCTCTGGTGTGACTGATGACTGCCCCTGACAAGACCTCATCAATCAACTCACCCTTGAGGTTATATTTTTCAACTAAGCCATTGAGCGCTGTCACGAACATGTCTTGATTTGATAAATCAGAGTAAGCCGAGTTGGAACGACAAAAAGGTATTCGAACTCCACCAACTACAGCAACAGGTCTGAGAGTATTATTCATAATTTTTCCAGTACAGACTCAATTAACAACCGAGCATAAATTGTAAAATGTAAGAGATTTACTCTACGATTGTTTTGTTTTCATGTAGTGCATTGGACCACCTCTGAAAGGGGCGAAACCAGTTCCAAAGATTATTCCGGCGTCCAGCAAGTCATCATCTTCTACTATGCCATCTGCACTGCATGCTTTGCATTCTTCAAGAAAAGGTTTCATCAAACGCTCAGCCAGCTGATCAATATTATCCATCTTCGCAAGCATTTCGTTTTGTGGTGTTTCTCTCACTGGCTTGCCGTTAGACCACTGATAAAATCCATTGCCTGATTTTTTGCCCAGCGTGCCAGCCTCAACCATATTAGTCAGTCGATCAACCGCTTTGCTTACGTCCTTACCACCAACGGTCGTGACAACGCTTTTGCAAATATCAAGACCGACGGTATCAGCCAACTCGATCGGTCCCACCGGCATTCCAAAGTGCGTGGCCGCCGCATCAATTTCTTCTTTGGATACTCCTTCGTCATAGATATTCATCGCTTCAAGCATATAGGACGCTAATACTCGATTAACAAGAAAACCCGGGCTGCTTTTTACCGGCAACGGGAAGCGGCCTATCTGCCCGCAAAACGCACTGCCGCGTTCTACCATATCGTTTGAGCTATTTTCCGCATAAACCACCTCCACCAATGGCATCTTTGCCACCGGGTTGAAGAAGTGCAAACCAATCAAGCGTTCAGGGTTACTTAACACCGAAGAGAGCTCTTCCAACGGGATGGCAGACGTATTTGTCGCCAGTACTGCATCATTACGCATTCGTGGCTCTATGCCACGGTAAAGATCCTGCTTTGCTTCTTTATTTTCAAAAATCGCTTCAATGATGACATCCGCACGAGCTACCCCGTTACCATCCACATCGGGTATCAGGCGGGCAAGCGTGGCAGACGCTTCATGTTTACTACGTGCCTTTTTCTTAAAGAGTTTTTTCGCACGCTGCATCGCAGGCTCAATGTATTTCATTTCACGATCCTGCAGAGTGACTTCCATCCCTCGCAGCGCACACCAGGCAGCAATGTCACCACCCATCACACCTGCTCCAATGACATGCACCCGCCGGCATTTGAATTCGTCACTTTTACCAAGCCCTTTGAGCCTTTCCATCAGGTGAAAAACACGCTGTAAACCGCGTGCCTCATCACTGACCATCAGCTCACCAATCTGGGTTGCCTCAGCCTCGAACATCGCATTGCGATCATCTCGGTGCTCTTTCCACAGATCGATTATCTTGTAGGGCCCGGGGTAGTGATCAGGGTTGGCTTTCTTCTTGGTCCTACCGATCATTTGCCCTGCCAGCACATTTCGGGCTGGGCCCGTATTAGTCATCCTTGCGCTAAAAGACGCGCCTTTAAATTTTCTTTTTTTCATCACGGCACGACGAGCAGCCCATCGTAAATTCGCATGCGGCCCCACCACCTCATCGATCATTCCAAGACCACGTGCCTGACGCGCACGGTACATCTTGCCAGTTAAAATAGCGGTCATGCCTTTCATGCCACCGACACGCTCGGTTAAACGAACCGTGCCACCCAATCCGGGCAATATCCCGAGCTTTACTTCGGGCAGACCAATGCGGGTATCTTCCGCGTCGGTCGCAATAATATAGTTACAGGCCAGTGCCAATTCGTAACCACCACCAAGACAATGCCCATCAACGGCAGCGACCGTATTAAACGGCAGCGACTCAAGTCTGTGAAATACCGCCTGCCCCTGCTTCACTTTTTCAGTCACCGAGTTCGCATCAGTAAACTGTTCAAACTCGCGGATATCAGCACCCGCGATAAAGCCCGCAGTTTTAGCAGATCGTATGACCAACCCTAGTGGTTGATTGCTCTGCAGATGATCAAGCACTTTATCGAGTTCAGCCAGCGTTTCCTCGCCGAGCGTATTGACGCGCTCATTTGCGCGATCCATCAACAACCAGGCTATACCATCGACATCAACGCTTAACTTCCAATGCTTTAAGCCTGGCAGTAGATTTTCCATTGGATTTTTTTGTGCTTCAGCGGGCATGGGATTGAGCCTTAATATCGCTTAATTGGTAACAAAGAGGACCTTGAGACCGATCAACACGGCCACAACCTGTATTTTAGCAGGCAATACAGCAGGAATTACTTTCGCCAACGATTATCGTCTAATCGTAATTGTCACTCGCGCAATAATTACCGAGCGACAGATAAGTGACAGTGAGAGTTCACATCACTTATCGATCCAAACTAATCGATAAATTACGGCAAAGTGTCAGAGATTGTGATCTTTAAAGGACCTTGCTGACGGCTGGTATCAACATTGGAGATTTCAGTGAATAGATCTCCTGCTCTAGCAATAGGGTCACCGGTCCTGGAAATTCTTGCTCCTACCACGACCTCCGTAAAGGCACTGAGTTTCATGCTGTCTATCATTGCCTGCGCATCACTTAGTGTCACTGTCAGCGGCAACTCACCCAACGTGAGTTTCACAACCGCCAATGGCATAGGCGGTCCGTCCATCGCTTTCGCATAGACAAATACTGCGGTGTTTGCAGGCAAACCTTCAGCGAAACCTTCCTTCACATCAACCTCTATCATCAGGGACTCCGCATTACTGATCGAATCGGCAGCGGTATTTTCTTCGGCCGATCCGCCGGCTATCTGTTGCTTAGCATTGGCAATCAATTGCTCCACTTCACTGGCAGATTTTGGATCAGCACTTAGCAATGGCATTAACTTATTCCAGATGACAACCGCAGTTTCAGGATCACCCGCTTCATTTACCGCCATGCCGTACAGCCACAACCCCTGTGGATGATCTGGTCGCTGTTCGAGTGCTCCTTTCAACAACTCAGCAGGCTCACCTAACAAACTGCCATCCTGTGTTAGAGCGATTGCATCAGCCAGGCGTATTTTCACATCAACATTGCTGTCATCAATGTCGACTGACTTTCGCAACGCCACCGCAGCGTTCTCGTATTCACCCAATGTAAGGTGCGCACGCCCCAACATGAACCACCCGCGCGCGTCCTCTGGATTCTGCTCCAACTGTTGCTTTATCCGCGTCACAATATGCTGCATATCAGGTGCCTGCTGCTCTGCAACAGCTACCGGTGCGGCAACCCTGTTGGCTGGATCAATCGCTGCGGGTGTACCCAGTGTTAAATAGAGCATTCCGGCAGCAATTGGCACAGCTGCCGCAAGCGGCCAAAACATCCACTGCCCGGATTTTCCAACGCCGGCCTGACCGGTAGTACTTAAAGCACCTTCCGGCTCGATGTCGCGGGCAAGCCCCGCTTCCAGCCGGGCCTTTTCATCCTGATACTCTCCGGCAGTAATTTCTCCGGCATCAAGCTTCAGTTTTAGATCAGTGGCTTGTGCGCGAGCAATGGCCACATTGGTATCGGTGCGACTGACATCAACAGAGACTTGTTCCTGTCGATTAAAGACCGGGAGTAATAGCGCAAGCACTGCAATGACAAGCAGCGCTGCGAGCAAAAAAAAGAGAGCCAATGATTTTCCGTATTAGTCTTGCGAGTCGAGCAGATTGCGCGCACGCTTTAGTGCCGCTTCATCTGGTTGGTTTGTAGGCACAGCACGTTGTCTTTTTGCAGACCGCAAAATTATCAGGATACCAAGCAAAAACAAACAAGCCGGACCCACCCATAGTAAAATGGTTCGCGCTGTTAGCCTTGGCTTATAAAGCACAAATTCACCGTAACGCTGCACCATAAAATCCAATATGTGGGATTTATCTTTACCCGCCTCGATCATGGTGAATATTTCACGCCGGAGGTCTACTGCAAGCTCAGCGTCTGAGTCGGCGATGTTCTGGTTTTGACATACAAGGCAACGCAACTCGGTGACCAGATTATCGAACAAGGCTTCATCTTGTGCGGTTTTAAATTCGCGCTCTTCAAACGCCTGAACTGAAAAAGCCCAGAACATCATACAAAGAGACAATATAATTTTATTCATTAGCTCGCCGCCTTAAGCTCTGCTACCAGTGGCAACAGCGTATTTTGCAAATCTGCCGGAGCTATCGGGCCAACATGTTTGTATCGAACAATGCCTGCTTTATCAATTACAAATGTCTCTGGCGCACCATAGAAACCCCAGTCAATTCCGATTCGACCTGACTGGTCCACTGCCGTCAGTACATACGGATCGCCAAGGTCATTTAACCATTGCGTAGCGAGGTCATCCTTGTCTTTATAATTAAGGCCAACAATATCAACAATACCCTGCCTCGCTAAATCTACCAGCAACGGGTGTTCGACCCGACAGGATGCGCACCAGGTTGCCCAGATATTTAACATCCAGACTTTGCCTTTCATTTGCTCTGGCGTGAAATCGTTACCGTCCTCACCAAGCACCGGTAATGAAAACGACGGTGCCGGCTTACCAATCAGCGGGGATGCGATATAGCTCGGATCATTGGCGAGCCCTTTGTATAGAAAGGTTCCGATAATGACACAGACTATGAGAGGAAGAGCGAACTTCATGAGCGCCGTGTCCCCCCGATAACCGCAGCGGCAGAATTTTCAGCGTCACTACTGTTTTCCACGACTCGGGTCCGAACCCGTCTATAACGTTTATCCATTACAGCCACTAAGCCACCCAATGCCATAAAGATCGCACCAAGCCATATCCAGCGTATAAAGGGTTTGTGGTAAATACGCATGCTCCAGGAATCGGCACTTAATGATTCACCCAATGCGAAATAAAGATCACGGGTCAGGCCGGCATCAATTGCAGCTTCAGTCATGATGCCCATTTGACTGGCGTAGTCACGCTTTTGCGCGGCCATTACGGCTATTTGTTCCCCATCTCGTTGAACCATCAATCTGCCTTCTTCAGCAATATAGTTCGGCCCTTCAACATCTGATACACCAAGAAAAGTAAAGTCATAGCCTGCAAGACTGACTGTCTCTCCTTTATCCATGCGCAGATCTTTTTCAATGCTGTACAGCGAGGTGAGACTGACACCAACACAGAATACCGCAATGCCAATATGACCCAGCGTCATACCCCAGAACCCGGCTGGAATTTTTGTCAGAGAAAACAGTTTGTTCTTGCGGTTCTTTAACCGCTCAAATACCCCTTGTAGTGCCGTGGTGGTAACCCATAGAGCCAACCCTACACCAAGGGCTGCACCAAACTTGAATGACCCCATCGCGAACGGTAAGGCTATCGCTCCCAGCACACTGACCACCATTGCCCAACGCAAGCGCTTTAGAATTTCAGCAACGCTGTCTTTTTTCCAGCGCGAAAGCGCAGCGACGCCAACTATCAATGCCACCACTGCACCGAGGGGAATGAAGATCGCGTTAAAGTATGGAGCGCCCACCGATAACTTATCGAGCCCCATCGCATCAATAAATAACGGGTAAAGAGTTCCCAATAAAACACTTGCGCAAATAACCACCATCGCCACGTTGTTAAACAACAACGCCGACTCACGCGATTCCACTTCAAACTGCGCTTCTGTTCCCAGTCGCGGTGCACGCCAGGCGTACAGCACCAAAGATGAAACCACCACCAGGCCTAAAAATGCCAGTATAAATTTGCCACGTTCCGGGTCATTAGCAAACGCGTGCACAGAAGTGAGTACACCGGAGCGGACCAGAAAAGTCCCAAGCAAACTCAGAGAAAACGCACTAACTGCCAGCAATACAGTCCATGCTTTGAATGCCCCACGCTTTTCGGTAGCTGCCAGAGAATGTATTAACGCGGTCCCCACCAGCCATGGCATAAAAGACGCATTTTCTACCGGATCCCAGAACCACCAGCCGCCCCAACCCAGTTCGTAGTATGCCCACCAACTGCCAAGTGCGATTCCAATGGTTAAAAATACCCATGCTATATTGGTCCACGGACGCATCCATTTGGCCCATGCCATATCGAGTCGACCGCCAATCAGTGCAGCAACCGCAAAAGCAAAAGCCACTGAGAACCCGACATACCCCATGTACAACATAGGCGGATGTATCACCAGACCGAAGTCTTGCAGCAATGGGTTAAGCGCCTGACCATCTGCAGGTGCAGGCAAAATTCGATCAAACGGATTAGAAGTCAACAGCACAAATAATGTAAAGCCAACACTGATCATTCCCAGTATCGACAATACACGTGACACCATTTGCAATGGGATACCGCGGCTATAAACAGCAACTGCCGCTGTCCAAACAGCAAGTATAAGCAACCACAATAATAGTGATCCCTCATGCGACCCCCACACCCCGGTGATTCTATATATCAGTGGTTGCGATAAATTAGACGTACTGGCGACATAGCCGACCGAAAAATCATTAATCAGAAATGCATACGTCAGTATGGCGTATGACACGGCAATCAACATCAGTTGCACATGCGCCGCCGGTCTCGCCAGTGACATCCAACTGTGCTGGCCAAAGAAACTGCCAAGCATCGGAACTACTGACAATATCATCGCCGTGCATAACGCCAGTATTAGCGCGAAGTGACCAATTTCTGGAATCATTGCATTTGCACCGTGTCTGAGCCATAGACTGTAGAAGCGCTATCTTTCTGCTTCTGCAGCACATCAGCAACTTCTGGTGGCATATAATTTTCATCGTGTTTGGCAAGCACTTTGTTTGCGATAAACACACCGTTTTCGTCAAGCTTACCGACACTGACTGTACCCTGCCCCTCGCGGAATAAATCTGGCAATATCCCTGTGTAACGCACAGGTATGGTCTCGCCGTTGTCCGTCAAATCAAAAGCAACAGTGAGACCGTCACCAATACGCTCAACGCTGTTGGCAGCCACCAGCCCACCTACTTTAAATTCAGCACCGTCCGGTACTTTTCCAGCTACCACCTCGGACGGCGAGAAAAACAGCTGAATATTCTGATTAAAAGCATTCAAAATAAGCGCTGATGCCGCACCGACCGCAGCAACCATCAGGCAGACAAGAATGAGTTTCTGTTTTCTTTTCGGGTTCATGGGTCTTGAGTTGTCAGTCTTTATTAAAATCAGCCACAGCGGCTAGGTTTTCGTTTCAGCATGCTGGCGCTTCAGCATGGCAATTACTTTCTTACGTCGAGTGAGTGCGGCGAACAGATTAGCCAGCATCACGATCGCGGTCAGCGCGAAAGAAGGCCATACATAAATCGCGTAGCCACCCATGGCTAAAAACTCGGTCACAGCCGATCCTCCTTAATACGCTCACGTACCCAGGCGGAATTCACCTCACGCTCTAAAATGACATTGCGTGTTTTGAGCAACATGGTAACGAAATAGAACAAAGTAAACCCCAGCGCCATCAGCAACAGTGGAATCAACATGCTGATGTGTATGGATGGCTTACCAAGCTTGGTGATAGAAGCGGGCTGATGAAGTGTGTTCCACCATTCAACCGAATAGTGAATAATTGGAATATTCACTACCCCAACAAGGGCAAGAATGGCGGCGGCCCGTGCTGCACTGGACTTGTTTTCGATCGATGAACGCAACGCCATGTAGCCGATGTAGATAAAAAGCAATATCAGCTCAGACGTTAAACGAGCGTCCCATTCCCACCAGGTTCCCCACATGGGCTTTCCCCACAGAGATCCAGTGACCAAGGCCAAAAAAGTGAACGACGCGCCCAACGGCGCTGACACTTCCGCCACAATATCTGCCAGTTTCATTTTCCAGACCAGAAACAACAAGCTGCAAAAAGCCATCACCATGTAGATAAACATACTCATCCATGCAGACGGCACATGGACATAAATGATGCGATAGCTTTCGCCTTGTTCGTAGTCCGTCGGGGCAACGAATAGCCCCTGATACAAACCAACACCGATCAACAAGGCACAGGCAACAGCCAGCAACGGTGTCATAATTTCAGCCAATCGGTAGAAATTTTTGGTTGATGCAAGCTTGTGAAACCAACGAAACATACAGGTCCTAATGATGCGAATATGGTGGCAACCGCAATGTTACCTCAAGGCCCGCGCGTTATGGCCATTTCCTGTGCACAACCCGCAGTGAGACAACACTCACAGCGATTAGTTTGCTCAAATAGTGACTAATTGAGCGCTGATCAGCATTCCCACTGAGAACAACAAATTCAATACCTGAGTATAGACAATCGCCTTGATCTAGCTCTCCGCGCTGATCCGAAGTGCCGCCGCAGCCGCCCAGGGCGCCAGCGCCAGTGCAAGAAAAAACAGGCCACCGAGCAATGACAACTGAGCACTGACCGGAAAACCGGTCGCCGCCGCCGCCACACTGCTGCTTCCAAATATAAGTACTGGTATGAAGAGAGGTAACACCAAAAGCGGCAGCAAAACACCGCCACGCCTTAAACCGACAGTCAGCGCCGCCCCGATGGCACCGATCAGGCTAAGCGAGAGTGTACCGAGCACTAAAGATCCCAACAAGGTGGGCAGGGCTTGCAATTTTAGCTGTAACAGCAATGCCAGAAGCGGTGACAAGAGCACCAGTGGCAACCCTGAAATCAACCAATGTGTGAGGATTTTAGCCAGAACCAATACCGGCAACGGCTGCGGACTGAGCAACAACTGTTCAATCGAACCATCGTCAAAGTCGTCACGAAAAAGACCGTCGAGAGCGAGTAATGTGGCAAGCAATGCTGCGACCCAAATCACCCCTGGTGCAATTTCGCTGAGCAAACTGCCATCTGGCCCAATACCAAGCGGAAACAGTGACACCACTATGACGAAAAACACCAGCGGGTTGAGCCAGTCACTTCGACGCCGCATGGCGAGCGTCAGATCTCTCTTTAATAACGTGAGAAAAGCAGCGCCCATCAATCTGAGAGCGCGAGCGTTTGGAGCGGAAAGCCCGATACATCCAACGGTTGATGGGTCGAATAGACCACACTGCCACCGGAACCTACCTGCTCTTCAATTAATTTTCCAACCAGCTCCCGACCGCTTGCATCGAGGGCCGTCAGCGGTTCATCCAACACCCACAGCGTTGCTTGACTCAGTAACACCCGTGCCAGCACTACACGCCGACGCTGGCCTGCTGATAAAACTCTGCAAGGCAGATCGTCACGGCCGGTAAATCCGGTTTTTTCAAGCGCCGCAATGCATTCAATGACAGTGGGCGTATGCTCTGTCAAAGTGCTCGTGAGATTCTCGACCGCGGTGAGATCACCTTTTAATCCATCGGCATGCCCGGCAAAACACATTTCAGCAAAGTACTGCTCGCGTGCTGCCGGAAGTAATTCGCCGCGCCACCGAAGTTCACCCTCGTCCAACGGAATCAAAGTGCATATCGCACGTAACAATGTTGTCTTGCCTGATCCATTGTCACCTTGCAGTTGAAACAACATACCAGTGTTAATAGTGAAGCTTTTTCGCTCGAACACCGTCAACTCGCCACGACTGACAGATAGATTCTGCGCTTGTAAAAGCACGTCGGTCATCGCATCGCCTTCATGCCATTACGCCTCAGCTCGGCATGCCTACAATTGTGGCAGGGCATTGGAAGCCACACCGGATTGACGTTGTTGTTCATTTTTGAGTGCGCGTTCAAGCTGTGCCTGTATCTCAGTTAAAGCAAGCGGACCATTGTTCTGATGACCGGAATAACGCTGCTGATCCAGGTGGCGCATGGTGGTGGTGAGCTCCTGACTTCCCAATCGAATACCCACTTCAGGAAGGTTATGCACAGGCGTATTCGGCCAGTGCGACTGCGCCCACTGTACCACAGCCGTATTATACGCTTTAATGTCTCGCCCCCGACTCAGCGCCTTTACGTTTTTCCACAGAGCGCCTTCATTTTCATGGGTATATTCCTTTTCAGAGCGATCGGTAACCCTTGATCGGCTTGACCACCACCAACAAATCAAAGTGACAAACCACGCCGCCATGGCAGCCATTGCCACCCACTGCCAAAGTCGATTCACCAACCCCACCGAAGAGGCAGTTTGATCGATCAGGTTGCTATCTGAGGGAGACAGGGACAGAACTTCACCACCGGCGAGATCATCTTCACTGGAACTCACCTCCGCCTGCCTTTCAATACCTGCCAGATCAGCCGCGGTAACTTCCGGAGCTTTTGCCTGCTCGATAGCCTGACCATCGGCTGCTTCACCAGCTGCTATGTTGAGTGACTGAGCAGGCAACACCACCTGCTTTTCAATGTCCTCCTCAGTATCCCACCACTTGATAACGATTTCCGGCAAAGTTAGCAGCCCGGCCTTGTTAGGTATGACGGACCACTTCTCTCGTCGAACGCTAACCAGATTATTCTGTTCGGGACGGGATGTTAATTGCGGGGTATCAGTGTAGATCTTTAAACCCGGCACGTCAGGTACTGGAATTTCCGGCAATTGCGTAGAGGTAGCACCAGTACCACTTAACTCGAAGGTAAGTGTAAAGGGTTCCCCGGCTTTGGCTGTATTGATGTCTTCAGACCATTGATGTTTTAAATCAAGCGCCTTCACTGGTAACCACCAACTTGAAGTATTGCTTGACGCCCGTGGCTTCACTTGCAGCTGCAGTGGCTCTGTTCGTAATTCGATACGTCGTGTCGGGGTGTTGCGTAAAATCAGATTGCCACCGTAGCTTTTGTCTCTGACACTAGCCGGTATGGACACAGACTCAATGTTGATCTCACCACTTTTTTGCGGAAACAATGCATAGCGAAATGTATGTACGCGGTAACGCACACCATCTTTTTCTTCAAGTTGCTCACCACTCAACGGCAGTCGCTCTACCTGTATATCACCGTTGCCGACAATACTCGGATCAGCACTGGCGAGGTTGCCATCGTCAAATATTTTCAGCGACAGTATTACCTGCTCTTGCACGTAGGGCGAGTCATTATCGACCGACAACTCAACAAAGACTTTGTCGCGAGGCTCAACTCCAGGAGTGCCACGGGGCACTACGTTTATCACAATCGGATCAGACGAGACGCCATCCACGGTAAAAGCAGGGATTTGTGCAGCACCGGTATTCTTAGCCTGCAACTCAAGCCGTACTTTGTATCCTCGAGTACGCTGGCCATTGACAATCGATTCACTACTGCTCACCCCGGACTGGATAATTCTGAAATTCGGCAGCAATAGCGACGTATCGGGAATACCCGTTAAATCGGAACCGGTAATATAAAGCACCACTGACTCGCCATCGACGACGGTCTCTCTGTCGACTTCCGCTGTTAAAGACGCAGCGTTGGCAGTGCCTATGAACATGCCAGTAACAAGCACCAGCAATTGCACAAGGGAAAAACGCACCCGTTTAATTCCACCACTATTGGCACACATAATTACCAAGGCTCCTGCATATGATTAACTTCGGGGTATTCGATCATATGATTCAATCTGATTTTATTGCGTAACAGCTGCGAGGCATCATCTGGAATACGTCGCAACCACTGCTGAGTCGCCTGATCATCTTCGCTGACAGTAGTATCAGCAACAGCTGTTTCATTTGATTCAGATTCCTTCGGCTCACCTTGCTGCTGGTCGTCTTGCTGTTCATTTTCAGGCGTATTGAAGTCATCAAGCTCGGGCGGTTTTTCTGCAGGTGGCTGATCAGCATCTGCACTTAGCTCGCCATTACTTTGTTGCTGTTCATCACCGCTCTCCTCTCCCTGGCCTTGCTGTTCATCCGACGCCTGTTCGCCTGACTGCTCTTGAGACTGCTCTGATTCATCACCTTCGGCCTGCTCCTCAGAATCAGACTTTTCTTTTTTTTCCTGATCCTTCTGGTCCTGGCTTTCGTCGCCGTCGTTTTGCTCCTGCTCACTCTGATTCTTTTCAGCAAGTTCTTTAAGCTTTTGAGCAATATCAAGGTTGTGTTTAAACTCTTGATTGTCGGGGTCAAGCCCCACAGCGGTTTCCAGCGACGTCACCGCTTGAGTGTAGTCACCGGCACGTGCTGCTGCGGTACCGTGATTAAAGAGGGAGCGAGCGTCTTCAGCGCCATCAAAGTCCTGCATAGCCTCTTCGTATTTGCCCGCCCGGAACTGACTCACACCACGCCATTGACGATCTTCGAACAAAGCAGTCGCCTGATCATGCCGCCCTTGCTCCAACAGCTCTACAGCACGCTGGTCAGAGCGTTTAAAAAAATCCTTAAGCTCCGCAGCGAAGGCCTGGTTCAGAAACACAGATACGAGAACCACAATGACCCGCATACACCTGTTTAAACGCAAGTGGCTCATAACCAGCCTCGTCGAAACGCCATAGCCGCCACCGGCAACAACAACAACATAAGCCACGGCCCGCGATCTAACCACTGATCCGTTAACTGTTGTGAGTCGTCTTTATCTGTGAACCCATCTGCGCGCCGCACTCGGTCTAACAGATAATCAATATCAGATTCATCCGAACTGATCCGTCGATATTCACCGCCACCTGCGCGGGCAAGGTCTCGCAAGGCATTTTCATCTACCTTAGCGACCACAATATTGCTGTCACGGTCCTTAATAAAACCACCTTTGGGGTGCGGGATTGGCGCCCCTTCCGGACTACCTGCACCAATGACAGAAAGTGACAACCCCTGTGCCGATATTTCCTTCGCCATCGACATGGCATCCGCATCGACCGCGCTGTCAGTGAACAATAGAATACTGCCGTGCTTACTTTTGACACTTTGCAGTAGATCATAGGCCTCTTTCAATGCAAGACCAGTGCGACTACCCTGCGCAGGCATAATATCTATCTTCAGAGCCGGCAGCATTGACAGTATCGTTGCCGCATCATTCGTCAACGGAGAGACCACAAACGGGGTAGCGGCATAGACAACCACAGCATTTTCAACGTCACCGCCTTTATTAACGATGTCTTCCACTTTCTGTCTGACACGACCCAGGCGGTAAGGTTTAACGTCCTGAACGTTCATCGAACGTGAAAGGTCTATCACCAACACCCTTTCAGTGACATTTCGATAAGTCGGCACGTCACGGCGCTCCCAACTTGGCCCTGCCAGCGCTACAACAGCAACAAGCCAGGCCAATGCCAGCACGAGATACAAATACCGGTTATCACGGCTACCCTGCTCCCCGTCCAGCAAATGATCCAGCAACTCAGGATCAACCGCATGCTGCCACTGATTAGATTGAGCGGAGCCCCGGTACAAGCGCCACCACAGCCAGGCCATGGGCAGCAGTGCAAGTAACCACAGGGGCCTGATAAAGTGGAACGCTTCAAGCAAGTCCACGAAACCTCCGCCAAGCCAGGTACACACTCAGACAAAAGGCCACCGACAACGGCCAGATATATAACTCCGCTAACGGTCGTTGTTGCAAGCTGTCTATCTCACTAGGCTCAAGCGCGTTGATTTCATCGTAAATACCGACCATCTCTTTGGTATTGCGAGCTCTGAAATATTTTCCACCGGTAATATCTGCAATCTCACGCAGTGTTTTTTCATCCAACGCTTTCGACGGATTGACCACACGACTTCCGAATAGATCCCGAACCAGCACCTGCTCTGCCCCCACACCAATAGTATGAATGCGAATACCGTATTGCTTAGCCACTTCTGCTGCATCCAGTGGCGTTACAGCACCCGCCGTATTGGCTCCGTCTGTTAACAGAATCAACACCCTTGATTGCGCAGGCCGCTCCTTTAAACGCTTTACCGCAAGCCCGATAGCATCTCCAATGGCAGTAGATGACCCGATCAGCCCCACCATGGATTCAGCTATAAAGTGCTGAACGGTTTTAAGATCATAGGTCAAAGGCGTTTGTACTTGCGCGTTGTCGCCAAACAGAATTAGACCCACCCTGTCTCCTTCGCGCTGAGCCACAAACTCACTCGCTACTACCTTGGCAGCTTCCATTCTTTCAACGCTGCGGCCACGCACTTCGAAATCCTGTTCTCGCATGCTGCCGGAGATATCAAGACCCAACATGAGATCACGTCCACTGATAGGAAGATCCACCGGCTCACCCAGCCATTGCGGCCGCATACACGCCAACACTAAAAAGCACCACATCAGCATGGCAAAATAGAACTTTAAAGAATCCGAGCCTGAACCTGAAGCCGCTGAAGAAGCTTGCTGCAACTGCTCAAAAAAGGGAACCCGCAACGCTGGCTGTTGCCGACGTTTTGCCACAGGCACAAGCCAGCGCACCAGCAACGGCAATGGCCACAGCGTGACAATCCACCACCATTCAAAGCGCAGCAACGGCCCGCTCCTCTTGATGTGCCTGATGAACGGGCTGTGCTTGTTTTATTGTGGTTTCGGTCAACTCCAGCAGATTGCCAAGCTCACGCGGATCAAAGTATTGACTACGTCGATACGGACCGCGACAAAGCCATTGCCCCACCCCGTGGCTATACTCCCGGGTATTGCCAATCACATCCAGTGTTTCAAGCCAGTCATCATCAGTCATCGCCGCCACACGTTCGCGCGGCAGAAGCGCCAGTGCCACACGCCTCATCAGTACAGACAGCTCTGCCAGATCAGTCGATTGATTAATATCGGTATCGGAGCGTGACGCGAGGTTGTTGCTAATACGTTGATGATCAATCAAAGCTTCTTTTCGCCAACGGTCTTTCCGCTGCTTGTTCTTAAAGTTTCGCACTATGAAGAACAGGCCGATCAGCATCCCCAACACCAGCGCCAGTAAAACCCACCACCCCACCGCCAGAGGCCACCAGCCTGGTACCTGCGGGGCAATCACATCACCGAGCTGATCAATTAACGCCTGTTCCTCAGGATTCATAGTCACTTCTGCAGTAGCGCCCATCTGAGTATTTCGCTTTCAAACCACTCATGACGCACTGCCCGGTAAGCTATGCATCACAGTAGTTGCTATGTCTATCGGGTCATCAACCACCGATGCACTGATAAAGCTATTACTGGCACCACTAAAAACACGTTGCAACTGTGCCGTGCGAAACTCAAAGTCATCAGCGTACTGTTGCCGTGATCTGGAAGAGCTGCTGTTGATCTGGCTTTTATTTTTACCATCAGTGATGGCATACATCGCCGGCGGCGGCAACTCCGCTTCCAGCGGATCATAGATTCTTACCGCCGCCGTATGATTGTGTTGTAAAAGGTTGGCTGTATGTGGACCTGAATCAAAATGGGTAAAGTCGGACACCAGACAAATAGAACTCCCTGTGTGTGCACAACGGTCAAGTCGCAACAGCGCGTCACTCAATGGTTGCGATGTATACGGCTGACGATCCATTCTGTTGTGCAGCTTGACTATTTGATGCAACAATCGAGTGACGCCTTTGGTGCCTGCCAGTGGCTTGATCTCTATCATAGACTCACCATCAAACACTAACCCGCCAACACGATCCCGCTGGGAAGCCGCTGCCCACGCTACCATTGCACACAGTCTTGCAGCCACCACAGATTTAAAAGCTACCCGCGTGCCAAAGTACATCGACGGGCGCAGATCCAGTGCGATAAAAAACGGACGCTCCCGCTCTTCGTTAAACAGCTTGGTATGTGCCCGACCGGTTCGCGCGGTGACTTTCCAGTCAATCATTCTGACATCATCGCCGCCGTGATACTCGCGCACTTCGGCAAAATCAAGCCCTCGACCCAATGCGGCCGATGATGATCCACCAGCCGCCGGCGCTTTTACTCGTCGACCGGAGCGACGCGACAACCTGGCCACCACTCTACGCAAAGCAACAAGCTCTGCAATTGATACAGAGGTAGGCTTCCCAATCGTTGCGCTGGCAGGCGTTGCAGCAACCGTGCTAGGACTCACACTGCTCACCGTGGGTACTTTTCAGTTCCTTATATCTCACTATTCGCATGGTTTTCATCGCTGCAGTTTTGTAATGCTTTACTAAAGCTATGGAACCGCAACCTGCGACAATAACTGATCTATAATTTTTGACGTTGTTACCCCTTCGGCCTCTGCTTCATAGGTAAGTAAAATTCGATGACGCAATACGTCGTAGACGACTGCATGAATATCTGCGGGAGCGACATAATCCTGCCCGCTTAACCATGCGTGTGCCCGTGCACAGGCATCAAGAGCAATCGTGCCACGAGGTGATGCTCCGAAAGCAATCATCCCGGCCAGTGGCCCTGACTTTTCACGAGTCGCAGTGACCAGTCGCACCAGATATTCTTCTATTTGATCAGACAGATATACTCGATCAATTGCCTGTCTTGCCGCCCGAATATCATCAAGATTTAATGTGGCGGTGGTATTTTTAGTCAGGCTGGATCCAACACTTGCAGCCTGGCTGTTTTCCGACCGCACCAGGCGCAGGATTTCAATTTCATTGTGCGCGGGTGGATAATCAATCATCACATGCATTAAAAAGCGATCCAGCTGCGCTTCCGGCAAACTATAAGTACCCTCTTGCTCGATCGGATTCTGCGTTGCCATCACCATGAAAAGTTCAGACAATGGGTAAGTCTGCTGACCGATTGATATCTGTCGTTCCCCCATTGCCTCAAGCAAGGCACTTTGCACCTTGGCAGGCGCACGGTTTATTTCATCAGCCAGCACAATCTGGTTAAAAAGCGGCCCGGGTTGAAATTTAAACTCACCTGTGGCCGGTAAATAGATTTCAGTACCAGTGATATCTGCCGGCAGCAGATCAGGAGTAAATTGAATTCTGTGGAAAGCGGCATCTACAAAGCCCGCCAATTCCTTCACCGCCCTGGTCTTGGCCAATCCCGGCGCCCCTTCAACCAACAAATGTCCGTCTGCCAACAGTGCAATCAACAGTCGGTCAACTAACGCACTCTGGCCAATAATAGCCGCTGATAAGTCTTGTCTAACTAGGTTGAATTTTTCGTGAATGCTCATTGCCATTCTTTGTCAATTATCGTTATTGCTGAAGCTCAAATTACCAACGCAATTTGAACAAGTCCCGTAAACTGAGCTGGCCCACCAGGTAGGCCACCAAGTGCTTGTTGTTATCGCCGGAATCATATCAGATACTGGTCTGCACAAATGCGCTCTGAAGCCTGCAACTACCTGGCTTCTGTACTAATGCACAACTGGTAACACCGTGAACCCTGAATTAAAAAATCGCCCCGTTTTGATCACCGGCTGCTCCAGCGGCATTGGTTACCACGCTGCGACCAGTCTTCACGCCCGCGGCTATACGGTATTTGCAACCACTCGCAAAGCAGAAGACACCAAACGTCTGTCAGAGCACGGAATCACCACATTCCAACTTGATCTAGACGACCGTTTAAGTATAGAGAATGCTTTGGCAGAAGTGCTCAAAGCGACAGACGGAAAACTTTACGGTTTGTTCAACAACGGCGGCTTTGGACAAAGCGGTGCTGTGGAGGATTTACCCACCGATGCGTTACGTGAACAATTTGAAACATTGGTATTCGGTTGGCACGACCTCACGCGCAGGGTCATTCCGGTCATGCGTGCGCAAGGTTACGGCAGAATCATCCAGAATAGTTCAGTATTAGGTTTTGCAGCAATGCCCTACCGCGGTGCTTACAATGCGGCCAAATTTGCGATTGAAGGGCTCAGCGACACCCTGCGACTCGAGCTTAGAGGCAGTAACATCCACGTATCTATCATCCAACCCGGTCCGATCAGAACCCGTTTCCGTGACAATGGTAAAAAGAAATTTGCGCAACACATCGATATTGCCAATAGTGTCCACGCCAGCGTCTATCAAGGCACACTGGACAGACTTAACGCCGAAGGAGACGCGAGTCGATTCACGTTGGGCCCGGAGGTGGTCGTCGAAAAGCTAATACACGCACTGGAAAGCAACTCGCCCAAAAGCCGCTACCGTGTCACCACACCCACTGTCGCGTTTGCTGTAGCGAAAAGACTCTTCCCAACCAGTGTGCTTGATCGCATGCTGGGTGCAGTAACATAGATCCGTCAACAGCAAAGAACCACCATGGCAAAAATAATTCTAGTCACCGGATCAGTGTTTGGCGCCGCGATGCTGACCGCTGATGAAATCGAAACCGCGCTCACTGAGGCATCCCACGAAGTCATCCGTCCAGACCCGGCAACCATAGAGTGCTTGACTGATGACACTATTGATTACCTCGTCGTGTGTACTTCCACTACCGGCAGTGGCGATGTACCGGATGATCTGGTCACGCTGTACACCGGCTTGCGCACAGAATATCCTCGTATCACACACCTAAATTATGTGGTCGTCGCACTCGGCGACAGCTCTTATGACCATTTCTGTGGCGGCGGCGTGACAATGGATGAATCCCTCGCAGACCTTGGCGCAACGCAAATAAAAGCGCCTCTAAAGCTTGACGCGCTGGAGGTGACCGAGCCCGAAGAGATAGCTCCGGCCTGGGTAGTTGAAGCAATCACCGCACACTTAGCCGATAAACAGCGGCCTAACCAAGATTAATAAATCCGGATGAAAATATGAAAAATACTGAGCAAACCAGAGACTTCGGCGGGTGGTTAAAACGCTTCGAGCACACCAGCACCGTCTGCCAATGTGACATGACCTTTTCGGTCTATCTGCCACCCCAGGCTGAAGAGTCCAAGGTCCCTGTGCTTTACTATTTATCCGGACTGACCTGCACTGACGACAACGTGCGAACCAAAGCCGGCGCACAACGCTACGCAGCCGAACATGGTATCGCGCTGGTAATGCCAGACACCAGCCCACGCGGTGATGCCGTGCACGATGAACCAGAGCGATATGATCTTGGTATGGGCGCTGGTTTTTACGTTAACGCAACACAGACACCGTGGGCTCCGCACTACCAGATGTTCGACTACGTAAACCACGAACTGCCAGCGCTCATTGAAGCCAACCTGCCCGTTACCGATGCCCGCTCTATCTGTGGACACTCTATGGGTGGCCATGGCGCCATGATCAGCGCACTTAAGCAACCTGGCCGATATCGCTCTGTATCCGCTTTCGCCCCAATTGCTAATCCGGTGAATTGCGCGTGGGGAGAAGGCTGTTTCGGCGCTTACCTGGGTGACGATCAAAGCGAATGGAAAAACTGGGACAGCACATGCCTGCTTGAAGCGGGCGCTGAATGCCCTCCACTGCTCGTGGATCAGGGCGGTGGCGACAACTTTTTAGAAGCCCAGTTGTCATTCCCGGCACTACAGGCTGTATGCAAATCTAAAGGTATCGACGCCACCTTGCGACTCCAGGAACACTACGACCACAGCTACCACTTTATCTCGTCGTTTATCGGTGAACATATTGCTTTCCACGCTAAGCATTTAACTGATTAACGTGCCAACAGGGACTGCGGCCACATAGGAAAAAGGCCGCAGACCAACCTTTCAAGTCGGTAATTATTAAATACCGCTAATACAACAATCGCTTACAGACCTATTGTGACTTTTCACCTAAAATCTGCGCTTCTCGAATCTATTTGTCCGTACAAAAAATGCTCTACAGCACTCCAGTGACTCGCAAGCTTTACTCGATCTAAGGAAGTATGCTGCACGCATTTAAACGAGATAGAAGTTATTTAACATCCATTCTCAAGAGGTTTACCTTGACTCAGATTAATCGAATTCTGGCAGTCGGCACGTTCGCGCTGCTCAGCTTAACCACACACAATGCCTACGCTATGTTGCCGGCATGCAGCAGCCCTTCATCCGACTCTGATGGTGATGGTTTTGGTTGGGAAAATGACACCTCGTGCGCCGTAATGGCAACAACCGCACCAGCTCAGCTACCGGGCTGCAACACTGCATCAGACCCTGATGGCGACGGGTTCGGCTGGGAAAATGGTGCATCGTGCGTAGTAGGCGGAGATACAACAACTAATACCGGTGGTGACCCGATTTGTTCCAGCGCTGATAGCGATTCAGACGGCGATGGCTTTGGCTGGGAAAACGGACAGACTTGCCTGGTATCTGCAAGCGCTGCTCCAGTAAGCACCGGCTCCACTTTTTGCGCCAGTAGCAGCAGTGACTCAGATGGAGACGGGTTTGGTTGGGAGAATGGAGCATCCTGTGTAGTCATCAGCCCAGATGGTGGCAGCTCTACCTCTAACGGCATTGTTACTGACGAAAGCCCTGACGAAACGACAACCAATGACGGCGGATCATTTAGCTCCGGCGACGGAGGATCCATAATCCGCACCACCTCACTCCCCACTGTTGGCGCACAGACCCTGACTGTGAACTCCGATGGTGGTGATCAGTTCAGTACGGTAAAAGTCGGCGACTTTCTGTTAATGCAAAACGCCTGGCGTGCCTGGCGTGCGGCATCGGGCTATGCCTGGAACCAAAGCATCTATACCAATAACAACGGCGCACCAATAGGCTGGAATTATGACTGGGGCCCAGGTGTTCCCGGTGCCAATGGCCGCGCCTCTGACGATTACTATGTAAGGTCTTATCCAGAGTTGATCTTCGGCATTAAAGACGAGTTCCGTACCAGTGCACCAAAGGCGCAAATCGGCTTTCCAGTACGCGTTGATGCGATGCCCACCACTAAGATCGACTATGCGTTTGACGCCCCGCAATACGGCAGCCCTCGTACTGTAGACGCATCGGTAAACAGCTCATACCCGAACGGCACTACTATCTCAGGCGAGCGCAATGTAGCAGTTGAGTCATTTTTCTATAACTCTGTTGATGGTGCCTGCACCGACGACCTGCCTGTCACTCGCTCAGGTGGTTCAAATCACGTCTACGAAGTAATGGTTTGGCTTGATTCAGGTGCTGAGCGACTTCCCGCCTCCCCGCGTGATTACGTTACCACTGTTTCCCTTCGTGGCCAGAGCTACAAGGTTTATACAAAAAACAGCGATAACCGTTACATCGCCTTTGTTGCACAGAACCCGCAAACGACTGGCACCATCTACTGGAATGACTTTCTGGATTGGTCACGAATTTATGCACACAGAGTTCAGCAGGATTTCGGTGCCAGCAGCAATTCGGTACAGATTCAGGACTCCTGGTGTGTTGCCAATATTATTATCGGCACTGAGATCTTCTGGGGCGCTGGCAACTTTGATCTATACGACTGGAATATTACCCAGCAGCAGTAATCACCATTTGATGGTTTTAAGAAGTAATATTGCAACGGCGGCCAGCTTCCTGGACCGCCGTTTTGTATTTATGCATGTAAATCTGAACACAAAAGCCGCATTTCATTACTATCTGCTTGCGCTTTTATGTCATGACGATTAAACTCCTGCAATGATAAAAATTACTTCCCCTATAGTTCTTTCGGTGGCCCTAAGCGGATTGCTGGTTGCCCTGTCTGGCTGTGGCAGTTCGGATGGCGGTATTTCCGGTACGGGTGATCCAACAGTGATGACACCTGCTGACATCAGTGGCTCCCCCGATAACAACAGCACACCAAATGGCGGCAGCGTTACCGCCGGCGCTACCGCAGGAACCCTGGACACTGCCACCCCCGAGTTTCAGTGGAGTGCAACAGACGGTGCAGATGCCTATCAAATTGTATTAACCGATCCGGGCGACAACCAGATAACCTATGACGCCGGCACAGAAGCCTGTGCAGGTACAAGCTGCAGCACCACTCCGACAGTCGCGTTTCATAACAACACTCTGAACTGGCGTGTCGATGCACTTAGCGGCGGGCAAGTATTACAAAGCTCGGCCTCTGGTAGCTACACCACACCGCTGTCATTAGCACTGACGCCGGAAACATCAAACCCCTCTGTTTGTGACATCTGGCCTTCAATTGCATACGACAACTTTATCGTGCTGGATAACATCTGGAATAACAGGCAGGTAAACAGCGATCAGTGGATGCAGAACATCGCCGCCTCCCAGTCTGCCGAGGGAGGCACTATTGCGTCGTGGACTTACGATTGGCTTGCTGAGTCCGACGGTGACCGCTCTGCAGTAAAAGCGTATCCGGAAATTATTTACGGCAACAAGCTTGGTACGCACGTATCAGGCAGTAAAGAACAAACAGGCTTACCAGAGACGGTCAACAATCTGCCCGAGTTTACCGTTGAGTTTGCCTACTCTGAAACACTGGACGGCAGCGTTGAAAGAAACGTTGCGCTTGAGTCGTTCTTTCACGACTCGTGTGATATCACAGGCCCTTGTGACCTCGATGATAATCGTGCATACGAAATGATGGTCTGGGTGAATAACCCGGAATCAAACCGCCCCGGTGATCTTGCAGTATCAGGTGTCATGATCGACAACCGGTTATGGGATGTCTACATCAAGCCACGTAGCGATAAAAAATATATAGCCTTTACCGCACAAACCCCGATCACTGAAGGCACTTTACAGTGGAATCGTTTTGTTGAATGGACTATGCAGTGGACTGCAGCAAACGCAGACTCACTCAACATCAATGCATTGACCTCCGGCCTTTGTATGGCCGCTATCGAAATGGGTACAGAATTGTGGTGGGGCAAAGGCTCCTTCACTTTAGACAAATATAAAATAACTAAAAACTAGGCGTCTGCGCGGCAGAGCCTGCTATAGCGTAACGTGCCTGACGGTGCGTTTTTATTGATCGGTTTGGGGCGATAGAATAACTATCGCCTTAAACGATCGTAAAAACACCCTCACCATGGCACATTCTCGCTACGCAAACTTTACCGCACAAACTCCCGGCCTTACTCAATCAGCCAAGAGATAACTGATGATGAACTACAAACTTATCCCCTACGCTTTGCTTACCTCTGTGGCCCTGCTCGGCTCACACAGCTTGCACGCACAAAGTGCGCTACCCGAATGCCAGTCAGCACTTTCAGATTCAGATGGTGATGGATTCGGCTGGGAAAACTCAGCGTCTTGTGTGGTTGCAGACACCACCACCCCACCTGCAAACATCGGAGGCAGTGCGCTTCCCACCTGTCTAAGTGCCGCCTCAGATCCGGATGGTGATGGTTTCGGGTGGGAAAACAGCACATCTTGCAGAGTCGTTGAGGGCCCGGTAACTCCTGCTACAGATAAACCTGACTGCGCGTCAGCGAGCAGCGATCCCGACGGCGATGGCTTTGGCTGGGAAAACAATCAATCCTGCGTCGTCGTAGCCACAGCACCTCCTACACCCACTGCGAAACCAATATGTACCTCTGCCGACAGCGATTCAGACGGCGACGGCTTTGGCTGGGAAAACAACCGGTCTTGTGTTGTCGCAGAGGGCGGCACACCAGGTGGCGGTGGAACAAATGAGTTCAGAGCAGTAAGCCCGACAGGCCTGCTAAGTAGTGGCACACCAACCTTTCAATGGAACGCGCTGTCCAGTGCAGAAATGTATACGCTCGCAATATCCGACTCACGCGGAAACGGATACTCTTATCAGATCGATCCCATGCGTGCCGGTTGTCAGGCAGGCACCGGAACATGTTCTGCAACACCTGACCTTGCCTACTATGACAACGACCTGACCTGGCGCGTTAAGTCGACCGTCAATGGCAGCGATGGGCCGGAATCAAATAGACTGGCAATCTCAACCCCGCAGAATATCAACATACAACCAGTGAAGTCAGGTCAGTGTGAAGCATGGCCATCAGTGGCATATGATAAATATGTGGTGCTTAACAACAGCTGGAATTCACGCTCAATGAATAACAGTGGCTGGGAACAGAAGATATTCGTCACTGAAGACAATTTTGGTAATGTGCGCCCAAGCTGGAACTATAACTGGCTAGGTCAGTTCGACGGTGACGAGATCGAAGTTAAGTCCTATCCTGAAGTGCTGTACGGACCGAAGCTTGGCACCCACGTGTCGGGCACCAAGGCGGAAACCGGACTACCGGAGTTGGTCGGCAACCTGCCCGAATTTACTGTTGACTATTCCTACTCTGAAACCGGCAATGCAGAACGCAACGTTGCATTGGAATCGTTCTTCCACGACTCATGTACTATCACAGGCCCTTGTGATCCGATTGACAACCGTGCTTACGAAATGATGATTTGGGTAGAAAACCCGTCAATCCGAACACCGGGTGATCTCGCACTGACGGGCGTCATGATCGACAACCGTTTGTGGAACGTATACATCAAACCAAGAAGCAACAAACACTATATCGCATTCACCGCACAAGACTCTCAACCGACAGGCACACTGCACTGGAATCGCTTTGTCGACTGGACACGGACCTGGACTGCTGAAAATTCAGAGCGACTTGGCATTGATGCGCTCTCGCCAGACTTCTGCATGGGTGCAATAGAACTGGGTACGGAAACGTGGTGGGGTGAAGGCACGTTTACGCTCAACAAGTTTGACGTATCGTTTGTACCCTAGGGCCTTTACCACATAGGCCGAAAGGGGTCACGATTACGCGACCCCTTCACAAAAAGCACACCACTTGCTCCAATATTTCCGGCAAGCGTCGATAGCCTGCAAACAATAAGTTTTGTCCCGGGCGGGAGTTGTGATGCAGCGGACTAGAGAACATCTGGATTTAGTTAACGAAACCTACTTTCAACACATGGCGCATGCCAGTGGCTTTGGTTTTAAATTGATTGGCGCCGGCTTCGCGTGCTTACTCCATGGCTTGTTACCATCGATGTGTTGCACCACTGGTAGTCGCGCAGTCACAGAGCTCCATGATTCGATGGTAGTCAATCGCGTAAAGCACGATTCAGCTTGCCGTGAAACCAATTCATAAAGTGCAGTGGGCACTTCGGCAACAACAATTGATGAAAGATGGTTCTCACCCTTGCCATCCACCGGCACACACTGCCTGCTAATAAAGCACTCAGACGGTTGGCGTGATGATCGTTGTGAACGCTGGCTACACCAACACGGGTTTACTTCAGAAACGCATATCAGCCAAAATGGCAAATCGTTCCCGGATGTAAATCGCTTTACCCATGTTATTGTCTACGGCGGTATCCCGTGCGTAAAAGATGCAGCGCACATGGAGTGTTTACAGCGCGAGATGAAGTTTCTCGACACTGTGCTAAGCAGCAACACCCCGTGTATCGGCATTTGTCTGGGCGCACAACTTATTGCACATGTTCTCGGCGCCAGGGTAAACCCGTTACCTTGCAGATCAATTGAATTCGGATTTTCATTGATCACCCCCACAGAAGAAGGCAATGACTTCATGCCGCAACCATGCAACATGCTGCAATGGCATTGTGAGGGTTTTGAACTGCCAAAAGATTGTACGCTGTTAGCGACTGGCAGCGTTTTCCCCAATCAAGCGTTTCGCTATGGTGATTGCACGTATGGCGTGCAGTTTCATCCGGAAGTTACCGCAGACGTGTTGAAGATCTGGCATCACAGATACATTGAAAGCCCTGAATATAAAACTCACCCGACGGTAAAGAGAGAACAGTGCGTGCAACAACTTTGGGATTGCCATCGATATTCGGCAGAGAATACACGGTGGTTTAATCAATTTATGCAGCAGTGGACGACGCTCTAAAACAATTCATAAATTTAGCTTCCGCCACGCCACCTCACCAAACTCATCAATCCTGCCGACTTTCACCCTGACATTGTCAAACAATGATTCACGGTAACCTCACGGTATCTACTGAGCCTACGTTGTAAGGATGTGTTCAGTTACTGGGCGGTAGCCTAGAACCGACTCCACAACGTTAAATTTGCTCACACCGGAGTGCTTTAGTTGCAACAAGTGAGTGAATTTAGTTACCGTTGGGCACCCAATCAATATTGCCGATAATCCACCCTGGCAAAACCGTTCGTAAAAGGAGCTTTTCTCAATGTCACTTTCATCTCGCATGCGTACTATTGCGCTACCTCGTTTAGCAGCAGCCGCAGTCGCCGCTGTGTTAGCTACTTCGCCGGCATTCGCCAACAACCCTCCCGAGGTTGCGGTTCAAGGCGCAGAAGCCGGCACAATGAAGCTCGGCAACCCGGTAAGATTCCAGGGCGTCGCTCGCGACCCGCAAGGCATCACACAAATTTACGGAACCATCCAAAATAAAAACGGGCAGTTTGTTACTCAAGCAGGTGGATTCAGTAAAGATCCGTCCAGATTGCAGTTTAAATTCACTAATTCACAAGCCACTCGCTGGGTCTCGCAAAGCTTTAACCTGCCGAATGGCGCATACACGTTTCGGATTCGTGTTGAAGACGGCGCAAAAGCTATCTCACCGATGATGGAAGTTCCATTTGTCGTTTCAAAAGGTGCTATGGCCGCCGCTCCCGCAACTAACCAACGCCAGACACAGCAGGCGCAAGTGGCTAGCGCCGCACCTGCTGCCGCTATTCAGTTCCCGCAGAATGGCGCTGTCATATCACAGGCAGCTGCTTTCAGCGGTATCGCCAAAGACGATCAGGCAGTCGTGGGTGTAATCGCCACTATCATGAACACTTCAACTGGAATGTTTTTGGCTCCAAATGGTCAATTCGCCCCTTCAGGTCAGCTGAAGCTGCGCACCATACAAGGTAAAAACGCTCAGTGGACGACACCACAGGTGCAACTGCCGGCAGGCAACTATTTACTTTCTGTAAAGGCGATAGACAACAACGGCCAGGAAGGCCAATGGGCACAGAGTAAATTTACGGTCGCACAAGCCGCTCAGGCGGCTCAACCAGCCGCTGTCACAGCAACACCAGCGGCTACTACAGTTGCGGCAGGTGCGATGGCAGCCAACGGCATGAACTACTGTGCTAACAATGGCATGGACGCCGACGGCGACGGTTTTGGCTGGGAGAACAATGCCTCATGTGTTGTGGCGGGCTCAAAAGCAGATACCCACCCTACTTGTGCCTCTTCTGCATCAGATCCCGATGGTGATGGCTACGGCTGGGAAAACGAAAAATCATGCATCGTCGTCACCCACTGCGCCTCTGCAGACTCTGACGCTGACGGCGACGGCTTTGGCTGGGAAAATAATCGCAGTTGCATCGTACTGAAGAAAAACAGCAACTCACGATTCCCCGCCTGCGCATCCGGCGCTGCATCAGATCCAGATGGTGATGGCTATGGTTGGGAAAACAACGCGACCTGCGTGGTAGCGAAGTAACACCCTGTTCGACGCTGCCATCACATCCGTGATGGCAGCTAAATTTGTCAATTCCGAAACAAGCAAGCCCCTAAAGAAGCAAACCGATATCCTGCTGCAACAGTAAGCATGCAACCGGCGCGATTCATAATTCCTCAATAAGTAAATTCCTTTACTGACTGCAATGGGAAACCTCGCCAGCAGCGCCTAATATCACAGGCCGCAGATATTGTGTGACTCCATTGCGCTCCACCTTCAATACCCCCATTTACGGTAACCACCTCCGACGACTCGCTAAGCGATTCTCGTTAAAGCGTACTGCGTTGCTCACAGCAGTTGCAGTGCTGGCTCTAAGTTCCTGCTCCTCTTTGCCAATCAGCGCCACAAACGATGTGTGCAATATTTTCAGCACCAAAAGAAGCTGGCACCAGTCTGCGGTAAACATGCAAAGCAAGTGGCAGGTCCCTCTGCACATTCCCATGGCAATGATGTACCACGAAAGTAAGTTTCGCCGCAGTGCCAAACCGCCACGCCGCTACATCCTCGGCCTCATCCCCTGGAAAAGAAGAAGCTCGGCTTACGGTTACTCACAGGCGATCAACGGTACGTGGGGTGAGTACATAAAGGAGTCGCGTAACTACGGGGCACGACGCACTAATTTTAACGACTCAATGGATTTTATTGGCTGGTACATGGGCAAGTCGGCAAGGATCGCTGACATCGCAAAGACCGACGCGTATCACCAATACCTCGCCTACCATGAGGGCTGGACCGGATACCGTAGAGGAACCTATAAAACCAAACCATGGTTGCTGCGTGTTGCGTCCGAGGTTGTAGAAACTTCTGAGCGCTATAAAGCGCAATACAACCAATGTGTTGGATCGTTAGATAGAAAGTTTTGGACAAACTTTATAGGCTAACGCTGCTAAGTCCATCCGTCAAAAGAACCCGACATCGTGTTAGATAAAACACCAGCACCTTCGAATCTGCACGAACTTTGGCTCAATCCTGGCCAAGATCAGATACGCGTACCCGGACCGGTACCGCGCGCAAGATCACCCGCAATGTAGTACGCAATGGCCCCACCTGCGACAGCACCGAGCAAGTGGCCCTCCCATGACACACCACGTTGAAAAGGAATCACGCCTGATAACAACGTGGATCCATATACAACGGCTACACCTATCGCGATTAGCGCAGACAACAACCGCTTTTCAAAGAAGCCGGCACACACCAGAAAACCGATCAAACCAAATACCAATACACTGGCACCAATATGGATAGCGTCACGTCCAAACAGCCACAACAAAACACCTGCCAGCACACTGATTAGTACCACGATATCTATACTATTGGCTCTTGAACCCGCCAATAGGCACAGCAGCGCGACCAGAGGAATGGTGTTACCCATAATGTGCCCGAGGTTGGCGTGCAAAAATGGCAGCGTTATTACGCCAGCAAGGCCTTTTAGTGATCTTGGTATCAATCCAAAGTTTTCCAGTGGCAGAAAACGATCGATAAAAAATACTAACCAGATAACACCAACAAATAACGCTATACCCGTAAGGTCGCGGCGCAATGAGTGAACATGTTCAGCACCAGTAAAAGATCTCATGAACGTCTCTTAAGAACATCAATTATGTAAGTAAATAAAAAAGCCGAAATATACATTTTTCTTTAGCAGCAGCACGCTTATAATCAGCATTCAGAATATCGGCTGCAGCGCAGACTCTAGCAGATAACAGCCTGTTTTGCCGTTAGCAAGCGGTACCGAACCGATATCTTGAATGTAGCTTGAATGGAAACATACTACTGAGGAAAATCAATGAGCGAACGATCGCCGACTCACTCCAAAAGTGTGGCTTTTGAAGCATCCGAAGACACCCGCTGCAACACCACAGACAACCCAACCATCGGAGACATCATAGAAGCGCGCTTTACGCGCCGCCAGGTACTCGGCTCACTGGGTGTATCAGTGATAGCGGGTATGGCGGCAAGCGGTGGAAATCTGCTATTTCCAAAACCGGTCAACGCTACTACTTCGACTTTCACCTTTAATGAAATTGAAGCCAAAGTGACGGCCAACCACGCTGTCGCAAACGGCCATTCCGCCGACGTTTTATTGCGCTGGGGAGACCCGGTACTACCGGGTGCACCCGAATTTGATCCGACAGATCAAAGCGCTGAAGCCCAGGCGATGCAGTTCGGTTACAACAATGACTTCCTTGGTTTCATACCGCTAAACGACTCAGCAGATCACGGCCTACTCGTCGTCAACCACGAATACACGAATGAGGAGTTGATGTTTCCAGGCATGGGCCGACAAGATCGTGACAAGAAATTCGCCGACGTCACCAAAGACCACGTTAACATTGAAATGATGGCACATGGCGGCACCGTGGTCGAAATTAAAAACACAGACAGCGGTTGGCAAGTGATCTCCGATTCAAAGTACAACCGGCGCATCACTGCAGAAACAGAAATGGAAATCAGCGGGCCATGCGCAGGTCACGATCGCATGAAGACCTCGTACTCGACTGATGGTAAAAAAGTACGCGGAATGTTTAACAACTGTGCGGGCGGCATCACTCCATGGGGCACATGGTTGGCGGCAGAAGAAAACGTCAATGGCTACTTCTGGAATAAAGAAGCGCTTGCCGGCCACTCTGAAGAACGTAACCTGAGACGTATGGGTGCGCCGGGCCAGTGGTACAACTGGGGCAAGTTTCATGATCGCTTTGATATTGCCAAAGAACCCAATGAGCTGAATCGCTTCGGCTGGGTAGTAGAAATTGACCCTAAAGATCCCACATCAACACCAAAAAAGCGCACCGCTTTAGGCCGCTTCAAACACGAAGGAGCAGAAACCATCGTCAACAAGGATGGTCGCCTTGTGGTTTACATGGGCGACGACCAACGCTTTGACTACGTCTATAAATTTGTATCGCAAGCAAAGGTAGATACAAAAAATCCGCATAACAACACCGACTTACTTGACGCTGGCGTTTTGTCTGTTGCCCGCTTCAACGAATCCGGCTGGGTTGACTGGATGCCACTGGTTTATGGCAAAGGTCCGTTAACTGAGGAAAACGATTTCGCTTCACAAGCAGATGTTTTAATTGAAACGCGTCGTGCAGCAGATCTACTTGGTGCAACTCCAATGGACCGACCGGAAGATGTTCAACCCAACAAGCACACCGGGTCCGTCTATGTGATGCTGACCAACAACACGCGCCGTAAGAATGATCAGGTAGATTCCGCCAACCCGCGAGCAGAAAATAAGTTTGGCCACATAATCGAGTTACAACCCTCTCGGGGGGATCACGCGGCCTCCAAAGCACGCTGGGAAGTATTGGTGACCTGTGGTGACCCGACAGCCAATGTGGGCGCCAGTTTTAATCCGGAGACCACAAAAAACGGGTGGTTTGGCATGCCAGACAACTGCGCCATAGATACAGATGGAAGACTATGGGTAGCTACTGACGGGAATTCCGCTAAAAAGACCGGTCGCACCGATGGCGTATGGGCAATGGAAACAGCCGGCAAGCTGCGCGGCACCAGCCGCCATTTTTACCGCTGCCCGGAAGGTGCTGAACTATGCGGCCCCACCTTTACGCCAGACGACACCGCCCTTTTCGTCGCCAATCAACACCCCGGAGACGGCAGCACCTTTGATCAACCTTCCACTCGATGGCCGGATTTTGACGAAAGCTTGCCACCCAGGCCATCCGTGGTGGCGATCACCAGGATCGGAGGTGGCAGAGTCGGCTAAGCCCGATTGCCCAACCAAACCCTACCCGCTTACATGGAATAGCGGGCCCGATCGCAGGGCGGCATAAGCGCAAAGCGCATGCGCCATATCAGCGAGCTGGAAATGTCGGACAGCCTGCGGGCATGCTGCTCAGTGACCTGTAAAGCCCATCCAACAACAAGTATGAAAGCGCAACTGCAACCTTTCACACACCGGACTAACTTTTGCTGCAGTAGAAGGCACCAAAGCTTTACAATGCCTGCATGAAAAACCTGTTTGATCTAGCTCAAAAACTTGAGCGCAAGAAAACCAGCAGCCGTCAATTGGTCGAGCATTGCCTGGCCAATATTGAGGCCAGCGACGGTGAAGGCCACAACGCTTTTCTCTCTGTGTACAAAGAACGTGCACTTGCAGAAGCCGACGCCTCTGATGCAGCGAGACACGCTGAGCACCACCAGTCACCGTTTAGCGGTATACCCATCTCAATCAAAGATCTGTTTGATGTCGCAGGCCAGGTCACTACAGCGGGCTCCCGTGTACTGGATGAACAACGTCCGGCGCAACATGATGCTCCGGTAGTAAGCGCGTTAAGACAAGCCGGCTTCATCATCATCGGAAAAACCAATATGACTGAGTTTGCCTATTCGGGCTTGGGCATAAACTCACACTACGGAACACCCGCCAGTCCCTACGATCGAAAGACTCGTCGCATTCCGGGCGGCTCCAGCTCCGGAGCTGCTGTTTCCGTCACTGATGAAATGGCAGCTGCCGCTATCGGCACAGATACAGGCGGCTCAACACGAATTCCCGCAGCCTTGTGTGGCCTGGTCGGATTCAAACCTACGGCAGAAAGAGTATCTACCAAAGGGTGCGTACCTCTATCAACCTCACTCGACTCTGTTGGACCAATCGCAAACACAGTGACTTGTTGCGCCTTGCTCGATGCCATCATGGCTGGCGACAGTAATATTGAGGTTGCCCCGTTTCCGGAAGTAGGCTTACGCCTTGGCGTCATGAACGGCTTCGCGATGGAAGCATTAGACGGTGCTGTAGCGCATTCGTTTGACGATGCTCTGCAGCGCTTAGGCAAACGAGGCATCTTAATTAAGACCCAGAACCTGCCCGAACTGGAAAGCTATTACGCACACATTAATCGTGCGTGCCTGGTCGGTGCTGAAGCATATGCCTACCACCAACCCCTGTTAGAAGCACGCAATGAATTCTACGACCCCTGGGTGCTCGAACGAATAAAGTCGAGCAGCACCTATAGTGCTGCCGACTACATAGACACCCTTAAGCGACGATCAGCTTGTCAGCAAAAAACCAGTGAACGCAACGTCGGTCTTGACGCTATTGTCCTGCCCGCAGTTCCGCTCATTCCACAACCCATTGCAGCCCTGAGTCACGACTCAGATGAATCACTGAGAGTGAATGCACTGAATTTGCGCAACACGTCTATCGCCAACACTTTAAACGCTCCCTCCATCACGATACCCTGTCACGGACCTAACGAACCACCGGTCGGATTTATGCTAATCGGTAAGACTGGTGCTGATCGAGAGTTATTTTCCATCGCAGCCAGTATTGAATCGATCATTCGCAAGGTTCATTAACGAGCGAGTTAATTACACACCCGACAAACGGCCAAGCATCAAGCCAGCGCAACAGGTAGGCAACAATGAAGACAGTCAACTTCACTGAAATGAAACACGGCACTCGCGAAGAGTATGAATTCCTGCGCACTCAGGAGCATCAATTCAACACGATGACCGCAGACAGGATTCTGCGTGAACTTGCCTCGCAGGCGGAAGATACTATCGGCGGCTATAAAATCACTCGATTGCAGCACGCACTTCAATCTGCAACACGTGCCGAATCGGAAGGCGCTGACACCGACTGGATTGTCGCCGCTCTATTGCACGATATCGGTGACGGCCTCGCACCACAGAACCACGACAAAATGGCCGCCGAAATAATCAGGCCCTTTGTCCGTGAAGAGGTCTCTTGGGTCGTAGAACACCACGGTGTATTCCAGATGGTGTACTACGCACAGTACTACGAAGGCTGGAATCAGCATGAGCGTGAAAAATACAGTGATAACCGTTACTACCAAAGCTGTGTAGATTTCTGTGAGCGCTGGGACCAATCATCGTTTGACCCCGACTACAACATGCATGATCTCCAGCATTTCGAACCACTGGTTCGCGAGGTGTTTGACCGACCGGCATATGATAACGCAGTGCTTGAGCCCGGGGTTGTCAAAGGCCTCCCTGCACTGGCTTAATATTCATTCAGCACAAGCTCCTCGTTTCAGTCTTGTGGACTATACTCAGGTCCACAGGGCATTCTCATACCTCTGCTTCACACTCTTAACGCTGACACACAATTATGCTTTCGGAATCCGCTTCAGTATTCTTAAAAGGCCTCGCTATGGGCGCGGCCAACGTTATCCCGGGTGTCTCAGGTGGCACAATCGCGCTCATTACCGGTATCTACGAGCGGCTCATCAACGCAATAAAATCGATTGATCTAGCGGCGCTAAAGTTGTTGCTGAAAAAACAATGGAAGCCTTTCTGGACCGTGATTGACGGAACATTTCTAACTGCCCTTTTTCTGGGTATCGGCGTCAGCATCGTGAGCCTGGCCAAGTTGCTGGAGTATTTGCTGGATAAGCACGAGACCCTGACCATGGCATTTTTCTTCGGGCTGATTCTGATATCAGTATTCCTGGTTGCCAGAACAGTCACACAATGGAATCTAACAGCGCTTATCGCACTGGCTATCGGTACTGCCATAGCCGTAGGCATAGCACTGCTCGCACCGGCTTCTGAAAACAGCTCGTTCTTCTATCTTTTCGCCTGTGGCATTGTGGCTATGTGCAGTATGATTCTTCCGGGTTTATCAGGGTCTTTCGTTTTAATTATCATGGGTAACTATGCACTGATACTGGGCGCTATCGGCAGCTTCAATTTATCAATAATTATTCCATTGGCACTGGGCTGTGTGTTTGGAATAATTGCTTTCTCACATTTACTCGCATGGATCTTCAAACATTTCCATGATCAAACCATTGCATTGATGAGTGGCTTTATTCTGGGTTCATTGGCTATTATCTGGCCCTGGAAAAATACCCTTACCAATACCCTTCAACGGGATGATGGCTCAAGCAAAGAAGTTGTCACCGGCTATGACTGGTTTATGCCATCACTGGTAGACACGCAAACCTGGATGGCTGTAGCCCTGATCGTTATCGGTGCGTTGTCTTTGTGGCTAATGGAAAAAGGCTCTGCTGTTAAAAAGCCCGCCTGATACCGGTCAGTTTGACACGACTTAAGGTTACAACCCGTCGTGCACTACTCGAAATCCCACTCCACTATCGCGGAATACCGGCGTCTCGTTTCCACGATAACTTGAGCGCGCATAATCTGCATCGTTGTACCAGGAACCACCGCGCAACACGCGGCGCTCACAGCCATCAATCTCCACCGCAACGGCACTCTTCGTACGGCCGTTATAATTGTCAGTCCAGCAGTCCCTCACCCACTCCCAGACATTGCCATGCATGTCGTATAAACCAAACTCATTCGGCTCAAAGCTTCCGACAGGTGCTGCCGATTTACCACCCCACCGAACTTCACAGCCAACACAGTTGGCCGCTTTTAGAAGTGAATCCCCGGTGAAAAATGCAGTGGTAGTACCTGCCCGTGCAGCGTATTCCCATTCTGATTCACTCGGTAGCCTGAATTGTCTTTTGGTTTTTCCGCTCAGCCATCTGGTATACGCCACCGCATCACGCCAACTGACATTGACAGCCGGAAGATTACTTTGCTCCGGCGGGTATTGTGGAGCCGGCAATCCTGTCGCCAGCGCAAACACACGATACTGTTGCATGGTAATTTCATGCTTCGACATACTGAATGCCTCAAGCGTCACATGGTGTAGCGGCTTTTCGTCCTCAGCGCCCCCCTCACTGCCCATTAAAAAATTTCCCGCAGGTATCGCGACCATCACTGGAGCGACAAATCGCACTTCATCAGTCACTGGAGCAACCTTCGCAGAGTCATCGTTGCCTGGCAGGTAGGCTGCCGCTTTAGTCTCTTCGGTTTTTTGTTTCGTGCCCCTTGTTCTCGCACCACTCGCAATGGCTTTTTTGAGCTGACTCTGGCGCTTTACCTTCGGATCAAACTTCAACGCTTTAAGAAGATGTCGACTGGCCAACTCTAACTCACCACGCCGGACAGCTTGCCTGCCCAATAGCACCAATATTCGTGCGATATATTTTTCACCGTTAACTGAGTAGTCGTGATTTGGGTGTATCTCGCGCAGGCGCAGTATTTTTTCATGGGCGTTATTGCCAGAGGGCCTGGTGAGACTACGACGCTTTAAATCCCGGGTAATGCCGTTTACCAGCGCTTCCTGTTCTGCCGTGTAAGTATCAGTGGAGGTTTCTTCAAGCGCGGAATCTGACGTATTATCAGGCACCACTTCTGCGACCGGTAAATCAGTTGATTCTGCCAGGCAAACTTCTGCACCGCCTTCGCACACTGCAAACGCACTGCCGGAGTGCGAAATACTCAACACGGGCATTACAACCAACAGAGCACTTAGGAAGCGGTATCGATAAGACATGTGGTACCTGAAAGAGAGCTATAACGGCGCTGACAGATCGAATCATCCGCGACCGTGAGGGGAGCGAATTGTAGCGCTTAAACACGCCTAGTGCGAGCATCAGAACAGCAGGTTGTTGTCACCGCACCCCTACCATGTTCAGTGGCGAATATTCTTTTTCAATCGTAAAATATTTGCAACAACAACGCAGTCATAAGGCGTTAGCCTGACACCGGTCCCGGTTTGGGCGGCATAGGCCTTGGCTTTACCTTAACCCCCAACCGTTCAAGTTCGCGCTCCAATGCCTGAACGTCCCAAGATGACAAGTAATAACGAACCGGCACTGTAATTCGTATACGACCCGACCCATGCGGCTGTGAGACCCAATAAGTCGCCACCTTGTTAACCACCACGACACTAGCTGTCTTTCCTGGTGCCAACTTATGTTTAGGGTAGCCCACGCGAACGGCTGTGCCCTGCCGCGGCTTTCCCGGAGCTCCGTTTAAGAGTGCATGGTGCACGAGCCATTGAATCACATGATCTTTACTTAACTGATCCGCTGAAACCGACTGCGCAGAAAACCCGATCAGCACCGTAAAGACCACAATGCTCAAACGTTTGAAGAATCTCATTTCGCTTCTCCACTTTTTACCGGTCTCTTTTTTCCGGTGGTATTTTTATTCGCCATGGCTTTTTTGGCAACAGTCTTTTTTGTTTTTGGTTTTTTTTCAGCACTGGCTACAGGTTGTTCGTTAGCTATCAGAGGCTCGACACCAATGAGGCCTTGCACACCAGTCACCAGATGGGTTTCTGCGAATTCAACTAATCTGGCACTGCGACAAATGCTGTATTCCATTGAATTGCCCATGTGCCGTTCGCTGTAGTCGAACAAACCATAACGGTCACCGCAAATCGGTAAAGTTCTATTTAGAATTCGCTTGCGTGCATTGCCGCGTTGATCTGCAGAAGCATTAACACCCACCATCGCATCGACCAATCCATTCGCGCTGTAGTGCTCGTCATTTAAAAGGCAAAGTAACGCCACTAAAAACGTTTCAGACTCTAACAACACAGCGCGGTGTTTCTTCTCTTCCTTTGCCAGGGACAGCGGCTCTATACCTACTTGCTGGTACAGATAATTATCCACTTTTGACCACAGGGTAAACATCATCGCGATTCGCGCGATTTCGGCCACCCCCTTAAACTCAGGAATGGCGGGACGTTCCTCATGGACCCCCCATCCGGGATTTATCCCATGATCGGCGGTGAATGGTATTTTATGTGAAGCGGCATCTTGCATTGCGTGCTCGGTAGAAACAGCCTGCTATTCATATGGAGTCTAACGAAAATTTCTCAAGCCTCAAGGCGGGTGAAATTTACCCCGTACAATCCCGTGTTGTCTATTTGCAACAAAGCAAAGCCCACGCGTTTAATGCGCATGGGCTTTACCGTACTCGCTAAATCAAAAGTGTTATCTGTAGATTCAGCGTTCGTTAAGTTTCAGCAAAACTACTGAAGCGTTAGTGCCGCAAACAACGAAGCATCGTCACGCTGAACCAACACCGCCAAAGGTTCATCCGCAGGCGCTTCTTTGACCAGTTTGCTTAGTTGCTGCACCGATTTTATTTCGGTTTGATTAAACGACACCAACACATCTCCAGCGCGAATGCCGGCTGACGCCGCAGCACCTTGTGGATCAACACTCGCAACTGCTACACCGATCTCACCGTATTGCGCACGTTGCTCTGCACTGAGCGCAACCACCGCCAGCCCCAATCGTGATGCATTGCTATCGCCTTTTTTATTGCTGCTTGTGCGAATGGTGCGGTCTTCTTCAAGCTCAGCAATAGTGACCGACAAAGTGACCCGTTGGCGCTTACGCAGCACATCCATTTCTACAGAGTCACCAACTGGAATCAAACCCACCAACGGTGGCAACTGTGAAGATCTCTCTATCACTGTATCGTTGAATGAAAGAATAATATCACCGGCTTTCACTCCGGCAGATTCAGCAGGACTGTTGTCAGTCACCTTAGACACAAGTGCACCCGACGATCGATCAAGACCAAAAGATTGAGCCAGTGACTGATCAACATTTTGTATCAACACTCCTAACCAACCACGGCTCACGTAACCGGTATCTTTAAGTTGTGCCACTACAGATTTCACTACATCAACCGGTATTGCAAACGACAACCCCATATAGCCGCCAGAACGCGAATAGATTTGCGAGTTCACTCCAATCACATGGCCGTTAGTATCAAACAACGGTCCACCCGAATTGCCCGGATTTACCGCTACGTCTGTCTGTATAAACGGCACATAGTTCTCTTCCGGCAAACTTCTGGAGACGGCAGATATAATTCCTTGCGTCGCGGTGTACTCAAAACCAAAAGGAGAGCCAATGGCAAGAACCCATTGTCCCACCTTGACACTGTTGGAATCACCCAGCGTTAACCACGGCAAACCAGACGCATTGACCTTCAATACCGCTATATCACTGCTCTCGTCACTGCCAATCAGTTCAGCAATGAACTCACGACGATCAGGAAGCGTGACGGTAATTTCGGTCGCACCATCCACGACATGCGCATTGGTCACAACGAAGCCGTCTTCAGAGATAATGAAACCAGATCCAAACCCCGCACTTGGCTGGCTATCAGGCATTTGATTGCGTGGTAGATTCTCAAAGTAGCGTCGCAAAGGATCAGGTAATTCCTGCCCTTGAAAGTCAGGCATTGAAACCTGCTTAGTACCTGTCACAGATATTTTTACAACCGCGCTTCCGCGTTGTTCAACCAGCTGCTCAAAGTCCGGCACCTCTAGCGCCATTGCATTCTGACTGATCAACGAAGACAAGAAAAACACCGTTGCCGCCATTAAGGTCAGTAAACCACCCATACCGCGTCGCTGTATAAGCGTTAGCTCGGGTCTTTGTAGACTCATCGTATTCATCATCTCTCCATAGCTCCTAAGAGTAAAGTTTTCACCGAATACCAACGTATTCGCTGTGACAAACATAGAGTGGATGAGCCCGATTTCAAAACCGGTACTTTTTACCGGGTAAGATTTACCCCTTCCCTCGAAGCGTCGTTTATACTTGTAACGATGAAAACTGCAACAACATTTACCCTGCTCGGCACCGGATCTTCCGGTGGCGTGCCACGTATCGGCAATCTATGGGGTGCATGCGATCCTTCCAACCCGAAGAACCGCCGGCGTCGCTGCGCAATGTTGGTTGAGCGCTGCTGCAACAATGGTAAGACCTCGGTGCTGATCGATACCGGGCCGGATATGCGTGAGCAACTGATAAGTGCAGAGGTGACCCATCTTGATGCCGTACTCCTGACACACTCGCATGCAGATCATATTTTTGGCCTTGATGACCTGCGACAACTCGCCATCACCCATCGCGAGCGGGTTCACGTGCACATGGATGAACCCACCGCTGAACGCGTAATGCCGGCTTTCGGCTACTGTTTCAATCAGGCAGAGGGCTCGAGCTACCCGGCAATTTGCGAAGAACACAGAATCACCGCAGCTGAAGCAGTAGAAATCGATGGTAAAGGCGGGACGCTCACCGCATTACCCATTGAAGCCAACCATGGTGATATCACGGCGCTTGGGTTCCGCTTCGATGACCTGGTTTACCTGCCAGATGTGAAAACAGTGACAAACCCGACCAGTCTCGCACTTTTAGAGAATGTAGATACTCTCGTTCTTGATGCTTTGCGCTATACCGAGCACCCCACCCATATGAATGTAGAGGAAGCGGTTGCATTTATAGAGAAAATTAACCCACGGCGAGCTATCCTCACGAACATGCATATAGATATCGACTACGCCACACTAAGCAGTAGCCTGCCAGATCATATAGAAGCGGCATACGACGGCTTAACAATAGAATATTCCACAGACTAAACCAATCTTCCTTAACTCACGATCACCGGCACCGTGATACAGAATAAACCGGCACCGTGATACAGAATAAATAGAGAATCAAAACATGGCTGAAGACAAGACAAAATCTAAGAAAAGCAAAAAAGATAAGAAAAAGAAAAACGGCAAAAAAGCAAAAGATTTTATTGTAGACGGTGTACCTACCGATCTTGTATACGTTAAGAAAAGCAAGATACACGGCAAAGGAATGTTCGCAGCCAAGCGAATCAAGAAAGACGTGACTCTAGGCCCACTACTAGGCAGACCAACCAAAAAAGACGGTACGTACGTATTGTGGTTAACCGAGAAAAAAGGGTTTCGTGTTACCAACGACTATCGCTTTATCAATCACAGTAAAAAAGCGAATTGCGCCTTAACTGATACAGAGGTCGTTACCCTTAAATCTATCAAGCCAGACGAAGAATTGTTTCACGACTACGGCTGGGAGTAACTACTTAACGCTGTAAATGGCTCTTTCTGTCACGATCTTATGCAGCGTTATATCCCACGGCTGCGGATCCAATTCGGGTTCGCGCTGACTCTCATGGGCCACACCGATCAACAACGGTTTGCCAGCCTTTAATGTGAACTCAAAGGTTCGATCATAAAACCCACCACCTTGACCAATGCGGTTGCAGTGCCTGTCAAATACCACTAAAGGTGCCAGTACAAGATCAAGCTCTGCTGGTGCAATCCATTGCGATTCACCACAATCGGGCTCCAACAATCCGAACTTTCTTTTCACCAGTGGTGTTTCCGGTTGCCATGGAGCAAACGCCATGGCCTTGCCACGTAAAATTGGAAGGTAGAATTTTTTGCCAATCTCACTGCCGGAACGGATGATGGGCTCAACACTGATCTCACCTAAAATGGCTATGTATGCAGCAATATGGATCGCCGACTGATACTCATGAAGTGCCGTTACCCGATGCTCTAATATCTCAGCATGGTCGGACAACACAGATTTACTGAGCTCTCTGCGCTGTTTTCGGTGTTGCGCACGTAGTTGATCAATTGTAGTACTCATCATTCGCTTTACTTACCGTTGGACACTTCGCACCATACTGCTCTCGTGATCGACCGATGGGGGTCTATCAAACTGAGCGGGATCATCCAGATACTGCCCTAGATTGGCGTAGATAAACAACCGATGGTTAAAGTATTTATGACGACTGCTTTTGTAGATGTCATCTACAAAACTCTCAAGTCCGGTTGAACTACCCGACCGGTCCACCGCATAGCTCTGCTCTGCATACTGAGTAACGGCAACCAACGACCCCAGTGTTATTAGTCCAACAACACCACACAATGCAAGCCAGGATCGTCGCAACCACGATGGGCATTCCGCAGTAAGAATGAGCAGCATCAAGCCAACGATCAAAAATCGCTCACCTAAATTCACCACACCAAAGCTGTTTTTCCCGGCCAATAACCAAGCTAAAATCAAAACCAGTACGGTGCCCAAAACACTCTTTGCAATCGGCATATTGCCACGCCCCACCTGTTGTTCAATCGCCGAACGACTCAGGAAATGACGCCAGACAATCAGCATCAGCCAAAGACCTATCAGGCCTGCGACAATAAAATTAATGGCGAAACCCAACTTGTAGAGCCCGTCAGCAGTGGCCAGCAAACTCTCACCATCGGGTCGAATAAAGTTATGAAAAGGCCCCTGCTTGGCGAGCGTATACAGTTTGTACTGAACCCACTCAGGTATTGAATCAAGCCCGATATTTTGCCCGCCGCCTGATAACAGCCTGGCACTGGTATACCAAAGCAGCAAGGCCAGACTGGGCAGTATGGCAACAACAACTCCAGGCCGACGATCGTCCAATCTTTCAGTCAATACCACGTAACAAATAAATGCAGCAAACACCGAGGCGTGAGAGAAGTAAATGAGTATTGAAAATACAAATACCCACACCATGCTGCGACGCAATCCGGTCACAATAAAAAGAGCCAACAGTAATAAGCCGACCTGGAAGTTTATATAGCCATTCCAAAAGCCCGGTCCGAAGGCAATGGTGATGGTAAACAGCCACTGCATGGCACCGCCAAAGCGATGCGCTTTGAATGCGGCAAAGCAGGTAACCAGCACCAGTAGAAAGTAGCCGCCAAGCCATACCTTTCCTGCCACCACTGGACTCACAATAAAATTTAAAGCACCAATAGCCAACTGGCTAATCGAATTAGGAACGGGTATCGGAACCCACTCAAAGTGTTGTGTTAACGCTGAGCTACTGTCAGTGAGTAATGCATGAACAATATGGCCCTGATACATCCATTCAGGATAATCATGCAAAATCGGAAACGGCTGCACCACAAGCAGGATATATGCGACAACCGCAACAAACACTATTGATGCAATGTGCAACATCCACTGGGTAGAATGCTTTGAACTTACAATAACTTAGACAACCTTTTTTGCAGTAGGGTGAACGACCGTGACTGGCGATCAACAGGCCGTTTAAGTGAATGAAATACGCAGTCATTTATAGCACAAAGCACTAACTTTGGGCTGCTGCCCCGGCGTGCCTCTGCAGTGACTCTATACCCAGCAAGGCCAGTTTTCGTTCCATGCCCCAGTGGTATCCACCAAGCAGGCCATCTTCACGGATAACACGGTGACAGGGGATCAACACCGCCACCGGGTTTTTCCCCACCGCACTTCCGACCGCCCTGCTGGCTTTGGGTTGATCAATAGATTCTGCGAGTTGCCGGTAACTGACTCTGGTGCCATTGGAGACACGCAACAACGCTTCCCACACCTTGATTTGAAACGTCGTACCGCGAACAAGCACTGAGAGCGTTTGCGGCACCTCTGCCGCTGCTGCCCCAAATATCGTTTCACAATAGGGCTCGGTCGCCGTCTGCCTGTGGGAGTAGATGGCTTTTGGCAAGCGACTGACCATTTCTGACAAAGCAGCTTCTTTTTCTGATTCATCACAGAACGCCACGCCTGTCAGACCTCGATCCGACACCCCGATCAAGCAGCATCCGAACGGCGTCGCATGAAATCCGTACTCAATACCAATACCTTCACCACCGCGTTTGAACTCCAAGGGCGTGATGGATTCAATCCGCACAAACAATTCATTCAGCCTTGCAGGAGCTGCCAGGCCACTGTCCATGGCGGTGTCGAGCACAGACATATTGTTCTTCAAACACAGACGTGCGTGATCAAGCGTTAAATACTGAAGAAATTGTTTCGGTGAGACGCCGGCCCAGCGCTTGAACAATCGCTGAAAATGCGCCTCGCTCAGATTGACCGACGCGGCTATCTCTGCAAGATCGGGCTGTGATTGGTAGTTCGACGCAAGGTAATGCAATGCCCGCTCAATACGCCCGTAGTCGCGATCTGGCGAATCAATCTGTTTTTCGTTTGCCATAATGGTTTCTCGGAACCACGTTGTGAAGCTGACATACTATCGACTTAAACCAGTATGTGCATAACGCTTTCCTGCGAAACTCGATTCTAGATTTCACCCCAAAAATGAAGCAATTTGCGCACGCGACACTTTGAGAAACCGGACGTTACACTTAACAGTGGCTGTGAAATGTTTGTTACCGAACTTCCCGCACAGCCCACTAGCTCGCGATTGCCGCCAATAGTAAAGAAAGTGAAACCACAATCGTCAGATGCAATCGCATCGTGAGATAGGCAACTGGCACAATATCCTTCAGCCACTGTCGATCAATAAAATAAAGAGCGACAACAGTTACTGCCATTCCAATCAAAGCAAATTTAGCAGAAAGGAACCACCATGCCCATGCAAGCAGCGCTGGTACCACACTGTATGTATACAGGCGCGCCTGACTTTCGGCAGCACTATTGAGCGCGATGCCCCAGTGCACCGCACCTATAAAACTGATGATGATCGCTGCATAGGCAAGTAACAGTTGAACCCCGTTCTCAACACCGTAGGCGTTCAGATCAACGCCTGCAACCAAACACAGCGCAAGCGCCACAAACGGAATCACACCAAAGTATCCAAGTAGTTTGGCCACAATTGGAAAATCGCGGCCAGATGCAGTCGAATGTATATTCATGAGCAACTCTTACTAAAATAAACGCGACGGACAATACATCAAAGCGACCAGAATGCATTAACCAGAGGATTATCCAAATTCCGCTTTAACACCACCAACCCCAAATCATAAGGTGCCAGCCGAGGCTTAACATCAACAATCTTAATCCGATCAGCGAGCGGGCTGTTGTCGAGTACAATCTTCGGCACTACCCCCACACCCAAACCAAGACTCACCATACTGACAATGGCCTCATTACCAGCCACCTGCGCATAAATACGCGGGCTGACGCCGAGGTTTTTAAACCACTCGTTGACCCGGGCGCGAGCGAGACCACCCTCAGATAATATCATCGGTACCTCAGCCCATTGCTTTTTCGATTTCCTGCCAACTGCCGGCACCACAACATGCTCAAGATGATTTGATGCGATAAATACCAGCGGCGACTCTGTGATAGGTTTAAACGAAACCCCGCGCGGAGGTGCGCCGGGCAGCGCCGCAATAGCAATCTCTTCCTGACCCGCCACCACACGACTGATGGCCAGTTCCGGATCCCCCGTATGCAGCTTTATTTCAATGCCGGGGTAGTCAGGTCGAAATCGATTGAGCAGATCAAACAAAATACTGTGACTCGCAGTGACTGAGCAGTACAAACTGATCTCACCCTGTAGCTCACCTCTGGTCTCATTGAGCTCGTGACAAATCACCCGCCATTGGCGAGTGGCGCTTTTGGCATAGTCTTGAAATCTTGCCCCGGCACTGGTCAGTGTGACCGCCCTGTTGTCACGATCAAACAATCGTGCGCCCACCTCATCTTCCAGTTGACGGATATTGCGCGACAGCGCTGAGATACTGATATTGCTGGCGGCACTGGCCTGGCCGAAATGCAAAAGCTCAGCCAGAGTCAGGAAATGTTGTAGAGAACGGATATTCACGAGCACAGTATAATTCATCGTTGCATTTAATGGGACACAACGTTTCATTTATTGCAATTTACGACACATTGCCAATTGGTTACACTGCACTCACGCTAATGGCGCCGCGATTTTCGCGACCTCTCATCACCAATCAAACGAAGAACCAGACCATGTCGAACAACTACTTTAATTCGCTGTCGCTGCGCGAACAACTGGAACAACTGGGCAAATGCCGCTTCATGCACCTGGAAGAATTCGGTGACGGCGTCGCAGCACTCAAAGGCAAGAAAATGGTCGTCATTGGCTGTGGCGCTCAAGGCCTCAACCAGGGATTGAACCTTCGAGACAGTGGACTGGATGTGTCCTACACACTGCGCAAAGAGGCCATTGAGCAAAAGCGCCAGTCGTGGAAAAACGCCACAGAGAACGGATTTACTGTTGGCACCTATGAAGAACTCATTCCCACGGCGGACGTGGTGTTAAACCTTACACCGGACAAACAACATACCCCGGTCGTCAATGCGGTAATGCCATTGATGAAACAGGGTGCCTGCCTGTCTTACTCACACGGCTTTAACATCGTTGAAGAGGGCATGAAAATCCGTGACGATCTCACCGTCATTATGGTTGCCCCTAAGTGCCCGGGTTCGGAAGTACGTGCGGAATACGTGCGTGGTTTTGGTGTCCCTACCCTCATCGCTGTGCATGAAGACAATGACCCGAAAGGTGAAGGCCTCGCACTCGCGAAAGCCTACGCTGTTGGTACCGGTGGCCACAAAGCCGGTGTATTGATGTCTTCCTTCGTGGCAGAAGTAAAATCTGATCTGATGGGTGAGCAAACCATTCTATGCGGCATGCTTCAAACCGGATCATTGCTGTGCTTTGATAAAATGATAGAGGAAGGCATTGACCCAGGCTACGCCTCAAAACTTATTCAGTACGGTTGGGAAACAGTGACAGAAGCACTAAAGTATGGTGGTGTCACCAACATGATGGATCGTCTTTCAAACCCTGCAAAAATCAAGGCATTTGATCTGGCAGAGGAAATGAAAACTATCATGCGCCCGCTGTACAACAAGCACCAGGATGACATCATGACCGGCAAATTCTCAGCCACGATGATGGCAGACTGGGCCAACGATGATAAAGAGCTACTCGGCTGGCGTGCCGATACTGCAGAATCTGCCTATGAAAAGACACCTGCCGGCGATGTAGAAATTTCAGAACAGGAATACTTCGATAACGGCATCCTGATGGTTGCTATGGTCAAAGCCGGCGTTGAACTGGCATTTGAAACCATGACAGCAGCGGGCATCATTGCAGACTCTGCCTACTACGAATCACTGCATGAAACACCGCTTATTGCCAATACCATTGCACGTAAAAAGCTGTATGAAATGAACTCTACTATTTCTGATACGGCTGAGTATGGTTGCTACTTGTACAACCACGCATGTGTGCCATTGCTCGGCGACTTCATGAAAAACATCAAAACTGATGTTATCGGTGCCGGTTTGCAGCTGAATCACACCGGTGTAGACAACGCACGCCTTATTGAGGTGAATGAAGAAATTCGATCTCACCCGGTGGAGGCAATTGGCGCTGAACTTCGTGGCTATATGTCAGACATGAAGAAAATCATCTGATTGCTTGTAGCGATTCCGGGCGCACCTGTCGAATCTATAGGCGTTGTCGTTCGTGACCTGGCCGGCCACCTCGAAATACACCTGTGTGTTGCGCGCGAACGCCTACCCCATGAACCCGACAGGCGCACCCTGAAAAGCTACATAAAGACTGTAAAAGCAGTCGCAAGTTTGAATTTGGTTTATTTCCGACTGAATAGTTACGATTGTATTGCATTCATATAATCCTCGTTACAATGAGCCATCGTTAAAGCGATGGCCCATTGCTACCAAAGCACACGTCCATGCCACTGCCCTATTCTATTAGCTTCAAGAACGCCTCTGTCGCGTTCGACAATGGCTTTGTCTTTAAAACCATCAACTGGTCTGTTCATCCCGAACACCATTGGTTAATCTGTGGCAGCAATGGCTCGGGAAAATCAGCGCTGGCAGCTATTCTCAGCGGCACCGGAGAGATAGAGAACGGTATATTAAAAGGCCTGCCTGAAAGAACAGGCGTGGTCTCTTTCGAAGCACAAGCAGAGCTGATTGAAGCAGAACGTCGTAAAGACGACGCAGACATCATGGATGTTATCGCTGAAGGCACACCGGTCTCTGAGATTATTGCAGCCGTGTGCCAGGACCAAGCGCTCGCAGATACCTTGTGTGAGAAGTTTGGCCTCACCCCCTTACTGGACAGAGCTTTTCGAAAGCTATCCACCGGTGAGTCACGTAAGGTCATGTTGATCAGGGCACTCACTTGTGACCCGCAACTGCTTATATTGGACGAACCGTTCGAAGGCCTGGACGTCAACAGCCTTGAAGCACTGCAGCAGCATTTGCAGACCATATCCAAAACCACCACCATTGTGATGGTGCTGAATCGATTAGATCAATGCCCTGAGTTTGTCACGCATGTGGCCTATGTAAAAGACGCTGAACTCAGCCAGCAAATATCACGCACCGATACTGAAGCATGGCAGCAATTGCATGCCTTACTACACTTGGAAACCGCTGGCTTACGAGTCCCACAGGCAGACCCTCAAAGCTCACTGCCAGCCCTTGACCCGAAATCACCGCTGGTACGGATCAACAATGGTGCTATCAAGTACGACGACACAGTCATTTTCGACGCACTGGACTTTACCATCACCCCCGGTGAGCACTGGCAATTGACTGGCCGCAATGGCAGTGGCAAAACCGCATTGCTGTCACTGATCACGGGGGACCACCCGCAGTGCTACGTCAACGATATATTCGTATTCGGCTTTCAGCGCGGCAGCGGTGAAAGCATCTGGCAGATCAAACAATTTATTGGCTATGTATCCACTGCACTGCAATGGGAATACACCGTTGGCACCAGCTTGCGCAACGTGATTATTTCAGGGTTTTACGACAGCATTGGCCTGTACAGTAAGTACAGCAACAACCAACGCGACATAGCCAATCAGTGGCTTGAAGTACTCGGCATGAAAGCACGCGCAGATGAAACCTTCACCAGCCAGTCATACGGTGATCAACGATTGCTGCTCATCGCACGCGCTATGGTGAAACACCCGCCTCTGCTGATTCTGGACGAACCCTGCTTAGGACTTGATGACATGAATCGTCAAAGAGTGTTGGCATTGATCGAAATCATCTGTGCACACAGCGAGTCAACCGTGTTGTACGTAAACCATCACGCCGAAGATAAAATTAAAGGCATCGACCACTATCTGGCGCTTGAAGACTACAACCCGCGCTAAGTGAGCCAGTCAAGAAACCCGACGCGTGAGGGCGTGGGCGTTCTGCTGCAATCCAACCATGCTCTCTTCAGCTAAACGGCTGGCTCTGTAAACTGTGTCACTTCGCTTTGGCAGCACAGACGACTAGTACTCCCCCCCTTGCCACTCGCTTACGCGTCGGGTTTCGTGGGCTCGCTGCGTCGTTTGAATACGTACATCATTGTCAAAACAGATACCGTTGCCATTGCAAGCAAGCATAGGGCAGCGATAGCGAAAACCTCATCACCGCCGAGTGCAACGATAATCGCTCCGGCAATACCGCCGGTCGCCATCTGCCATGCCCCTACTATGCCGGTACCGGTTCCGGCATCTTTGCCTGCAGCTGAAATCGCACCGATAGTTGAGTTAGCCACAATAATTCCGTTGCTAAAACCGAACAAACAACACGGCAATGCCAGAGACAAGGCATGAGTAAAACCGAGTGATTGAGTGGTTAGCATAGCGATGATCGCAACC
>CALISD010000072.1 GCA_938041955.1 uncultured Granulosicoccaceae bacterium
AAAAGTATCTTCCCCCACCGGGCTTTGTGCAGAGATTGCATTGCTTGCATCAATCACCGGGCGGTACTCAATACATCCATCCTCTGCCAGTACCGCTGGAATGTTGGCGTGAAATGCTTTGAGCACTTCCGGGCGCTTACCGGGTTTGGTGGTTATTACTGCGATGACATGGATCATCCAGGTTCCTTTTAATTAGTTGAAGTATTTGTATTGGATCAGTCGCGCCAGCCGGGAGTCATGCGATCAAGCATTCGAAGGTAAGCCGGCCATTCTGGTAGCAGCACGTCTGCACCACCTTGCGATGCACCTGACTCAAATTGTTCCCGGGTTTTTGCGACTACTTCGGGGACTGGTCGTTTAAGTGTTGCTCCTCCGGCCACTGCAGCCATGGCCTTGAGTTGCACACCGGCACAATCTTCAAAATGATACAGGCGGGTAAATGCATGTGCGATGCTTTGACCGCAGATCAGAATACCGTGGTTGTAGAGCAGCATTGTATGATTGCTGGTGCCTAAGTCTTTCACCAGGCTCTCACGTTCGGCAAGATCCAGTGCGATACCTTGAAATTCATGTGTGGCAATTCGCTCGTGAAACATACAACCCATTTGTGTTAGGGGGATAAAGCCTTCTTCAAGGCAGCAGATGGCCGTGGCGTTTTGTGAGTGGGTGTGCAGGACGCACTGCAGATCAGGTCGTGCGGCGTGAATCGCTGAGTGGATGGTATAGCCGGCGTTGTTGATCGGGTAGGGGCTGTCATCAAGTTTGTTTCCGTCAATATCAATTTTGACGAGGTCACGTGGGCCAATTTCATCGTAGCCGTGACCAAACGGGTTGATCAGCAAGGCCTCGGTGCCGGGAATTCTCGCCGTAATGTGGTTATAAACCTGTGAGGTCCATTGATAATAATGCACCAGCCGGTAGCTGGCAGCCAGGTCTACACGGGTCTGCCATTCAATGTCACTCATTGAATCGGGTCGGGTACTTGTTGCTGTCTGCGCATTGGTATTGCCTGACATGCCAGGTCTCCCGCTGAATGCAATGTGGGTGGGCTGGTTTGATCATAATCAACTCATTTGCCTGCCACAAGTGAATCATACGGGTATGTTAGTCTGATCGTGGATTACAGGCATATGGATCACTGATGCGAGTAGCAATACTTGGCGCCGGGGCGATGGGTTCCTGGTTTGGCGGCCGATTGGCGGAGTCGGGTACTGATGTTCAACTGTTGACGACCAACAAAGCACACCGGGACGCAATCAATTCAAATGGGTTGATCTTAGACACACAAGGGAGGCGCAGTACCATTGTGGTTTTAGCGCGTGCCCCTGAGGAGATTGAAGCGCCGGTTGACCTGATTATATTGCTCACCAAGTCGTTTCAGTCACGTGATGCGATGAATGCTGTTGCACATGCCATTGGCGAGACTACCCATGTATTGAGTCTGCAAAACGGCTTGGGCAATAGTGAGATTATTGAAGCGTTTTTACCACGTGAGCGTATTTTGATTGGCAATACCATGATGCCGGTGGACCGGATTGCCGCTGGTGTTGTCAGAAAGACAGGTAATGGGATCACACGCTTCAGTGGTGTGGTGAGTCAGGATCTGCCGTTGACAGGGAAAATACTTGATGCGTTCTCTGATACCGATATCGACATCGAGCACGATGAGAGTATTCAAAAAGCGGTATGGGAAAAAGTGGCGTTTAATGCGGGTATGAATGCGGTGTGTGCGCTGGCCCGCGGTACCCCTGGCAATATCGGTGCTGCGACAGGGGCGATAGAGTTAGTGAAACAGGTGGCAGCGGAAGTCGCCGCTGTTGGTTTGACACAGGGGGTTGTACTTGACCTCGATTCAGTCAATCAGACAATTGAATACGCTTGTGCGAATCACAAGAATCACCAGCCGTCGATGCTTCAGGATTTACTGGCGGGCAAGCGTACTGAGGTTGACGCGTTAAACGGGGCAATAGTCACCATTGCAGCAGGCGCCGGGGTGCCGGTGCCTTTGAATGAGGTTCTATTCACGCTTATTAAAATGGCGGAAGACTCCTCAACCACAGGCGGTGGGTAGCTGCAGCAGGGAATGGCTTGACGTTAGTGCTTTAAATCGTCAAATGTGATCGTATATTGAATATTAACGTAATATAGTAAACACGGTGGGTTGCCTCGGTATTCCCGCTTCATTAACAAATAATTGATGGGGAAAATGATGAGCTTAAGAATTAACGATACCGTACCTGACTTCACTGCCGAGACCGATCAGGGAACCATTAACTTTCATGACTGGATCGGTGACAGCTGGGCCATTTTGTTTTCACACCCTAAAGATTTTACGCCGGTATGTACTACCGAGTTTGCAGCAGTTTCGCAACTGGCACAAGAATGGGCAAAAAGAAACACCCGTGTTATTGGTGTGTCTGTTGATAGTGCCGCAGATCATAAAAAGTGGAAAAATGATATTGAGTCTTTTGCTGCTACAGATGCTGCCTTCCCGATTATCGCCGATGAAGAATTGGCGGTGGCAAAACTATTCGACATGCTTCCGGCTGAAGCGTATATGCCCGATGGGCGAACACCGGCAGACAGTGCCACAGTGCGTTCTGTATTTATCATTGGTCCGGATAAACAGCTTAAGCTGAGTATGACTTACCCGATGACGGTAGGGCGTAACTTTGCAGAAGTACTGCGGGCACTTGACGGTTTGCAAACCACTGCCGCTAACGGTGTGGCGACCCCTGCAAACTGGGAAGTCGGGCAAGATGTTATTATTCCGCCAACGGTCAGTGATGCCGATGCTAAAGCCAAGTTTGGATCCTTCGATACGGTATTTCCCTATTTGCGCTTCACGAAAGCCCCGAAATAGTTTTCATTAAGCGGGGCATCTATCCTGAGATGGCAGCGATCTATGGGTGTTTGTGTGGGGGGAGTAGGCGCAAAGCGTATGCAACAATACTCTGGAGTGAAAGCGCGAGGTATGCGTGGCAAGGGTATCCTCTTAGGTGAGGCGGGGTACGTCGTATAGGACTGTCTTTCGGTGGATCGCTATGCCCCCTACGAGAGTGTGTTCTATCGGAAAGCCGACGCGTTAGCGAGTGGCAAGCCATGCAGGTAAAGCTCTTTGCAGTACTACAGAGGCTCAAACGAATTGACTTGATCCACTCGGTAACACGCGGGCTTCCTGAGGGTATAGATGCCCTGGGTGCTTATCGCTAACCTTTGATACCAGTGTGAATAAGATAAAGAAAACAGGTGTGACTTTTTCTATCGCCATCGGGCTTTTGCTTATGGTGGCGGGTTGTCAGGTGCTGCGTAATTCTCAGGGGCCGGCGCTTACCGCTCCCGCCGCGGACTTATTGCGTGTAGCGACCTACAATGTTCACTACATTGCCCTGAGCCGAAAAGCAGGCGCCTGGGGGACTGATCACTGGGAGCGCCGTAAAGCACCGCTGAATGCAGCGTTTGAGGCGCTAGGTGCTGATATAGTCGCCATGCAGGAGATGGAAAGCTTTGGTGGTGGCAACGGCGACACCATAAACCTGGCCCGTACCTGGCTGGCTGCGAATAACCCGGACTATAGTGTGGCGGCGATAGGTGACTGGAAAACGTTTCCGTCGACGCAACCAGTTTTCTATAAACATGATAAGTATGCAGTGGAGGATCAGGGCTGGTTCTTTTTCTCAGAAACACCTGATGAAATCTATTCACGAACTTTTAACGGGTCGTATCCGGCCTTTGCTTCATGGGTCAGGTTCCGCCAGATTGAGTCCGAATGCATATTCAGTGTAGTGAATGTTCATGTCGATTATTCCAGCCGCGACAACAGAACAAAGTCGGTTGATCTTATTGTTTCCAGAATAAAACCCTGGATCGATAGAGGACAAAAAGTGCTGTTCCTCGGAGATCTCAATGCCCGGTTGGGTTCGAGCTTGCACAAAAGACTGGAATCCGTCGGCTTGCAATTCGCGCCGGTGCGAGGGTCAACTTTTCACTTCAACCGCGGCATCAATTTGTTTGGTGCAATCGATCATATCGGGTACACAAATACTATCCGGCCAGTCGGTGAGCCCGCAGTGTTACGTGACAAGTTCGGTGATGTGTGGCCGACTGATCATTATCCGGTAGTTGCAGACCTGCGACTATCAACGCAAAACGATTGCCGCGAATAATGATCACAGACTTAAGTGTTGCTTGTGAACATAGTGTTAAGTCAGTGCCTTAGTCGACATGATTAACGGCGACCAGATTTTCCTTCAGTACAATTTCAATACGCACTTTTTCCTGTCCCCGATGAATCTCCAAACGATCGCTTTTCGCGCGTAGAACACGGATGGCGCTGCGTACTATGTGCCCGATATTCTGCGTTATTACGGCGTCAAATGTGCCTGTTTCCAGCGCCGATCGATTATACGGAGTGAGTTCATGTGCGATAACGACGAAATCATCAGTGTTATGGCATTGAGACAGTGTGTCACCAAGTTGCTGATTGCCGGAGCTAAGCGAATAGATCCCATGTACATCGTTGTGGAGTTGCAGGGTCTGATTTATAGCGCGGCGAATACGTTGTGCGTCGTCGTGGCCTTCAATAGTAGGGAGGACTTCCAGGTGCGGAAACTGCTTCTGCATAACATCATCGAAACCGCTCCTTCGTTCGACACTGTCATGGGATTGCATCGAGCGCGATAGGACTAAAATTTTACCCGGAGCGCGGCCGGCAAATCGACCCATTAACACCCCGGCGGTTTTGCCTGCTGCAATATTATCGATGCCTACAAAGTGGTCGCAGATGGTATTTGGCAAGGTGGAGACTATCGCTACTACCGGTATACCTGATTCCTTGAGTTGTCGCACTGCGTCGCGCAGGAGTGGCGTTTCAGGGGCCATGATAGCGATGCCGTCAACGGCACTTTCGGATAAGGCATGGAGTGTTCGGACCAGCGCATGTGGATCTTCGGCCGCTACCGGAAGGAGTTCAATCTCTGTTCGTTCGTTAAGTGCACGGCTTGCGCTATCAAGCACTTCGGTGGCAAGTGCCTGCTGAAATTGACCGCCGTGTTCCGGTATCACAAAAGCCATGCGGTACATGCGCTTTTTAGCCAGATTGGCGGCAGAGAGGTCACGCACATAGGCCAGCTTTTTAGCTGCCGCACTGACTCTGGATACGGTCCCATCACTGACACCGGCGCGCCCGTTGAGCACCCGGTCAACCGTTGCGGGACTGACTCCTGCCTCGCGGGCTATGTCAACAATCTTGGGTCTCATCGGTGTCTGGCAGTGTTGATCGAATTTCGTTTTGACATGAGGTACGTACCTCATTACGATGGTATCACGATGAATCGTTTGGCTTGTAGGGGTTATTCAATCATCTGAAGCATGGGGCGGCAGGTTAGCTGCCCGGTTAAATACAAAATACTGAGGAGGAGATATGAAACTCAAACGACTGGCGTCTGCTGCGCTAATCTTGGGTACTGGGTACGCTGCGTCGCCTGTCATGGCGGACGATCTAACGCTTTGCTGGGCGGCCTGGGATCCGGCCAATGCTCTGGTTGAATTGAGCAAAGATTTCGAAGCACAAAGTGGCCACAACATGAGCTTCGAGTTTGTGCCCTGGCCGAATTTTGCCGACCGCATGTTAAACGAATTAAATTCCGGCGGTAAATTGTGCGACCTGCTAATCGGCGATAGTCAATGGATTGGGGGCGGTGCTGAGGCGGGTCACTATGTGAAGCTGAATGACTTCTTTGACAGCGAAAAAATAAGCATGGACGATTTCGCTCCGGCCACAGTTTACGCCTATTCAACATGGCCCAAAGGTACGCCAAACTACTATGCACTACCTGCAATGGGTGATGCTAACGGTTGGTTTTACCGTAAGGACTGGTTTGAAAGAGAAGATCTTAAAGCAGAATACAAGGCCAGCACAGGCAATGAACTCGGTGAGCCCAAATCGCAGAAAGAGTTAATGGAAGTGGCCAAGTTTTTCCAGGAGCGTGAGATCGATGGAAAGAAAGTCTACGGCGCATCTATTTTCACAGAGCGTGGCTCGGAAGGTATTACCATGGGGGCGACCAGCGCGTTATATCCGTGGGGCTTTAAGTATGAAAACACGCCCGGCAAATACGATATGGAAGGTGCGGTCAATTCACCTGAAGCGGTAGAGGCACTGGAATTTTACAAAGGCCTTTATGATTGCTGTACACCACCCGGGTACACTGACTCCTATATGGGTGAAAGCCTGGATGCGTTTAAGTCAGGGCAGGTTGCCATGGCGATGAACTGGTTTGCTTTTTTCCCGGGGCTATATGCTGACCCGGATACCGGTGGCGATAAAATCGACTTCTTTGTAAACCCTCCGCAGAATCAAGCGGGTTCTACACTGGGTGGCCAGGGAATCTCGGTGATCAGTTACTCTGAAAATCAAGAGGCATCGCTTGAATACATCAAATGGTTTGCGCAGCCTGACGTACAGGCCAAGTGGTGGTCAATGGGTGGCTACTCTGCACATAATTCGGTTTTGAACGACCCGGGCTTCAAAGACAGTCAGCCATTCGCAGGGGACTTCCTGGTCGCCATGGATGCGGTGCAGGACTTCTGGCAGGAGCCGGCCTATGCAGAATTGCTATTGGCAATGCAAAAAAGGCTGCATGATTATGTCGTTGCCGATAAAGGCACCGCTAAAGAGGCATTGGATGCTTTGATCGAAGACTGGACCGAAGTCTTCGAAGATGAAGGCAAGCTCTAAGCGCTACCTCGAATTCGCCCTTCCATTGTGGTTGGGCGAACTTTCCCCGTGATTTATCTTATCGATTGTCGTGAGCTTCCGGTATGTCATTAGATCCTGTCGAACAGGCAGCGCGTGCAACTCCTGTTACTGTTGCAAAAAAAATTAGAGGTTTGTCTGACAGGGCGATAGCGTGGATCTTCGTTGGCCCGACAATACTTTTGCTTCTTGCGATCAATATCTTCCCGCTGATCTGGACGATCAACCTGAGCTTTACCAACTATAAGGCTAATCGGCCCAACCGACCGGTTGAATATGTTGGATTGAGGAACTACGAACGCATTCTTAATGACTCTGATATCTGGTTGAACATGCAGGCCACTGCGCACTTTCTAGTTTGGACAATAGTATTCCAGGTGCTGATAGGCTTTACGCTGGCGTGGTTGATTAACCGGAAATTTAAAGGCAACGATTTATGGACCACGATCATTGTATTGCCAATGATGCTGTCGCCGGCGGTGGTCGGGAATTTCTGGACCTTCTTTTATCAGCCACAGATAGGATTATTTAACTATGTGGTGAGTTTTTTTACCGGTGCCGATCCGTCCTCATTTGAAATGCTTGGCTCGGTAGATCTTGCTCCCTGGGCGATCGTGATTGTGGATACCTGGATGTGGACGCCGTTTGTCATGTTGATTTGTCTGGCGGGTTTGCGTTCGATACCCAACTACATTTATGAAGCGGCGGCCATTGATCGGGCTTCCAAGTGGCGTCAGTTCTGGACTATCACTATACCGATGGTGTTGCCGTTTTTAATGCTTGCGGTGTTGTTTCGCGGCATCGAGAACTTCAAGATGTTTGATCTTGTGGTGCAACTTACCGGCGGTGGACCAGGCTCCACTACTGAACTCGCATCAATTAATCTTAAACGCGAAGCTTTTGAAAAATGGCGCACCGGGTACTCATCGGCATTTGCGATTATCCTCTTTGTGACTGTATTTGGATTAGCCAGTATTTATGTCAAGGCACTTAACAAGGTGAAAGAACGGTGAGCTACTCGATAACAGAGCCGTCGTCGCGACAGAAAAAAGTCGCTGGTAGTCTGGTGATACTGTATGCGTTTATCACACTGGTGCCGCTCTTCTGGGTTTTTATGACGGGGTTTAAAACACCCCCTGACAGTATTAGCTATCCGCCGAAGATTCTATTCACGCCTTCACTGGAAGGGTATGTCAATCTCTTTACCACTCGCACGCGTGTGTCACCAGAGACATTGCAGCAACTGCCGCCTCCGGCAAACTTCGCTGAAGAAATTGTTCGTAATCGAAATATGGTGATTGCCGGACCGTCAAAGTATGGCGAGCGGTTTTTGAACTCGGTCATTATCGGTTTTGGTTCTACATTTCTGTCGATATTCTTAGGCACTCTGGCGGCTTATGGATTTTCGCGATTCAAAGTACCGTTCAAGGATGATTTATTGTTTTTCATATTATCGACCCGAATGATGCCGCCCATTGCGGTTGCCATACCCATCTTTTTAATGTACCGAAAACTCGGTTTGTCAGATACGCATGTCGGTATGATTCTGTTGTATACCGCGGTAAATATTTCATTGGCTGTATGGTTGCTCAAGGGTTTTATGGATGAGATACCGCTTGAGTACGAGGAGGCAGCACTGATTGACGGCTACACCCGGTTTCAGGCTTTTTACAAAGTGGTGCTGCCGCAAGCGGCAACCGGCATCGCCTCTACCGCAATCTTCTGCCTTATATTTGCGTGGAACGAATATGCCTTTGCTGTGCTTCTAACTTCAGGAACTGCGCAAACGGCCCCGCCGTTTATACCTACCATTATTGGTGTCGGTGGTCTTGACTGGCCGGCCATGGCGGCTGGCGCGACAATATTTCTGTTACCGGTTCTGATTTTTACGGTGATGTTGCGCAAGCATCTGTTAAGAGGAATTACCTTTGGGGCGGTACGTAAATGATGAATTTTTTTAGTGGGTTGTGGCGCTTTCGGCGTGGCGCGTGGGAGATGCTCGCAACGCTCATCATTGCCATCGGGGTGTTTATGTTGATGCAGCCATTCGCCATGTGGGCATTCACCTACTCCTTCATCACAACCTTGATTGGTACAGTGATGTTCATTGTTGTCAGTCACTTTCCGGATTAAGTTTTGGCTCAAATTTTAATCAAAAACCTGCGCAAAGATTTCGGTGATTTTACCGCTGTGCATGCATCTACCTTTACGGTCGAAGACGGTGAGTTTTTCATGTTACTTGGCCCGTCAGGCTGTGGTAAGACAACAACCTTACGTATGATCGCCGGTCTCGAGTTGCCGTCCAGCGGCGAGATACATATTGGTGGCAAAGAAGTGGCCAATTTACCGGCCTCGGAAAGAGACATTGCTTTTGTGTTTCAGATGTTCGCGCTGTACCCGCACTTTAATGTTCGTCGGAACTTAAGTTATCCACTGATTAGTCAGGGTATGAAGCGATCGGCGGTAAAGGCGCGCGTACTGGAAGTGGCAAAAATTCTTGGTATCGAATCTATTCTCAATAAGCCTGTTGGTGGTTTGTCAGGTGGTGATCGCCAACGCGTGGCGCTTGGCCGTGCCATTGTTCGAGACCCGCAGGCGTTTTTAATGGATGAACCGCTGGGGGCACTCGATGCAGAATTTCGTGAACACATGGCTGTTGAATTGCGCGCACTGCACGAGCGCATGAATGCCACCACAGTTTACGTCACGCATGATCAGTTAGAAGCGATGCAGATGGGCGATAAAATTGTCATTATGAATGAAGGACTGGTTGAACAGTTTGGTACCCCGCAGGAGGTATACAACACGCCAGCCAGTCTGTTTGTAGCAGACTTTATCGGCTCACCATCAATGAACCTGCTACCGTTTTCGGGTTCTGTTGAAGCGGGTGCCAGCAAAGTGGATATGGGTGGGGTCGAATTTGATATGCCGGTACAACGCGAGCACTGTGATGGATCTATGGTACTCGGTATACGGCCGGAGAATATCAGTTTGACTGATGCGAGCAGTTACCGCAGTCGAGTGCTTGCAACCGAATATCTTGGAACCTCGCAAATTGTCACGCTTGAAACTAACCATGGTGCAGTGAAGGCGCGTGTGGGGTCTTCATTTGATGTGGCTGTGGGCGATCAAACCGGACTCGCATTTGATGCGGGTGCTATTACGTTGTTCAATGCGCAGACTGGCAAGGCCCTTCAGTCTGTATTGCATGAAGGTGTTGGTACCTAATGGCTGACGTTACACTCAATGCTGTTTCCAAGTCTTATGGTCCGGGCGGCGAACGCGAGTTCGCGGTAGATTCCGTTTCACTTGATATTACCGACGGCAGTTTTAATGTGCTGCTTGGCCCGACAGGTGCTGGTAAAACCACCATGTTACGCCTGATAGCGGGTCTTGAAAAACCTGGTACCGGCTCTATCCATATTGGTAATCGAGATGTCACTGGAGATACCCCGGCGCAACGAAATGTGGCGATGGTGTTTCAACAGTATTCGTTGTATCCACATTTAACGGTGCGTGAAAATCTGGCCTTTCCGCTGAAATCGCCACTGCTTAAGACATCACCGGATGATATTAAAAGACGCATAGCAGAGGTAGCTCAAGTACTAAGAATAAGCGACAAGCTCGATAACAAATCAACGGCATTGTCTGGTGGGGAAATGCAGCGTGTATCTATTGGTCGGGCGCTGGTGCGGCAGCCGGAAGTTTTTTTAATGGATGAACCATTGAGTTCCCTGGATGCCAAGTTGCGCTCGGAGCTTCGGCTTGAGTTAAAAAGATTGCAGGCAGATCTGGGGGCTACCGTGCTGTACGTGACGCATGATCAGATCGAGGCCATGACAATGGCAACTCAGGTAGGTGTTTTGCACGAAGGTAAGTTGGTGCAACACGGTTCGCCGCGTGAGATCTATGAGAACCCGAAAAGTATTTATGTTGCGTCACGATTGGGGTTGCCTCGTATTAATACACTTCCGGCGGACTTTTTTGCCGGTGCGCCGTCGGCGGCTGCGACAATTGGCATGCGCCCTGAAAATATAGCAATCGATAGTGGTCAACCGGGTGCTAAATCCGGAGTTGTTGAACGAGTAGAACATCTGGGTGATCAAACCCGACTACACATTACGGTGCAAAATCATTCGCTGGTAACGTTAATCCATCCGACTTTAAAAATAGGTCGAGGTGATTCAGTGTCGTTACTGCCCGAGAACCCTTTGTACTTCGCCGCTGATGGTAGCCGTGTGTTGTAAATCACCAGAACACACTGAACACGCAAAGTAGTTAATTACCCTGTACTTGGAGGAAATAATGGCTCAGTTTATAAACCAGAAGGAATCGGTAGTAACCGATGCCATTGACGGTTTTTTAAAGGGTGCTTCAAATAATTTAGCGCGACTGGATGGGTTCCCGCACATTAAAGTGGTGGTGCGTTCTGATTGGAATAAAAATCAGGTGGCACTGGTATCGGGTGGTGGCTCGGGGCACGAGCCGGCGCATGCAGGTTTTGTTGGCCAGGGACTTTTAACGGCCGCCGTGTGTGGTGATGTTTTTGCCTCGCCGTCAGTCGATGCGGTGCTTGCGGGAATATTAGCGGTGACTGGCAAAGCGGGTTGTCTTTTGATCGTTAAAAACTATACCGGTGATCGGCTTAACTTTGGTCTGGCGGCGGAGCGCGCGCGGGCGTTTGGCCTCGACGTAAACATGGTAGTGGTAGATGATGACATCGCTTTACCCGATCTGCCGCAAGCGCGTGGTGTTGCAGGTACATTGTTTGTGCACAAAATATGTGGTGCGCTTGCAGAGCAGGGTAAGGACCTTAACACTGTGACTGAAGCTGCCAAAGTCGCAATAGCAGGGGCGCGTTCGATTGGTATGTCACTCGATACCTGCACTGTGCCGGGTTCACCAAAGGAAAACCAAATTGAACCAGGTAAGGCTGAGCTTGGTCTTGGCATTCATGGTGAGTCTGGTGTAGAGCAAGTGCCTTTTGACAGTGCTGCAGGCGCAATAGTCCGGGTGGTCGATAAATTACAGCCTACGATAACTGCTGGGCCACACATCGCACTGGTTAATAACCTGGGAGGTGCCACGCCGCTTGAAATGTCTATTATCACGAATGAATTATTGCAGTCATCGATTGCCGGGCAAATAAAATGGCTGGTGGGTCCTGCACCGATGATGACCTCATTGGATATGCGGGGGTTTTCAATATCTCTTTTACCGGTAAGTGCTGATAACGAGGCGTTGTTACTGGCAGACGTCGGCCCGCTTGCATGGCCTGGTGTGCAGGAAACACACGATGTACCGGTGCTACCACTGCCTGATGGTTTGTCGCCGATAAAAGCCATGCCTTCGCAGCACCCGGAGCGCCGCGAGTTTATTGATCAATGCTGCGATATTTTGATCGCAACTGAAAAAGAACTGAACGCGCTTGATGCACGATCGGGTGATGGTGATACCGGCTCGACATTGGCCACTGCTGCCAGGTCCATGAAAGGTGTGCTCGATGAGTTGCCATTGGCTGACATGACACAACTTTACCGGGCGATCGGTGCGGAGCTAAGTCAAACAATGGGGGGCTCATCGGGTGTGTTGCTGGCGATATTTTTCGCTGCCGCCGGTGATGCATCGGCCTCTGGTAGTGATTCAGTGGGCGCGTTATCAGCCGGGCTTGATCGAATTAAACAGGTAGGCGGAGCAGAGCTGGGTGATCGAACCCTGATTGATGCACTCGACCCGGCCCTTGAGGCGCTTGCACAAGGGATGACTGGGGCTCGTGATGCGGCGCGTCTAGGTGCCGATGCAACCGCTGATATAGTGCATGCAAAGGCAGGCCGGGCAACATATGTTTCAGCTGATAAGCTCAAAGGCTACAACGATCCCGGTGCGGAAGCTGTTGCGAGGCTTTTCGAAGAGTTGTGTGACTGACTGAGTGCTGTGTAAACCAATTTGAAAATATTTGGAGGAAGCAATTCGTGAAAACTATTAAAGGTCCAGCGTTGTTTCTGGCTCAATTTGCGGGTGATGATGCGCCATTTAATTCGTGGGATTCAATCACCAAGTGGGCCGCTGAAGTCGGTTACAAAGGCGTGCAAATTCCGTCGTGGGATGCACGTCTGTTTGATCTGGCTAAAGCTGCTGAATCGAAAGACTATTGCGATGAAATTTGCGGTGTCGCAAAGCAGAATGGCGTTGAGGTAACCGAACTGTCAACCCACTTGCAGGGTCAGTTGGTGGCAGTTCATCCGGCTTATGACGAAGCCTTTGATGGCTTCGCAGCACCTGAAGTACGTGGTAATCCGGCAGCACGTCAAGCCTGGGCAGTTGATCAGGTGACAAAAGCGCTGCACGCATCGAAGCACATGGGTATAGAAGGGCACGTCACTTTTTCAGGTGCGCTGGCGTGGCCGTATATTTATCCGTGGCCACAGCGCCCGGCGGGTTTAGTAGAAACGGCGTTTGATGAATTAGCGAAACGTTGGCAACCGATTTTAGATACTGCAGATGAATGTGGTGTGGATGTTTGCTACGAGATTCATCCGGGTGAAGATCTACATGACGGCATCACTTTTGAAATGTTTCTGGAGCGTGTGAATAATCATAGCCGCTGCAATATGTTGTATGACCCGTCTCACTATTGTTTGCAGGCGCTCGATTATCTAGACAACATTGATATCTACCACGAACGAATCAAAATGTTTCACGTCAAAGATGCCGAATTTAACCCGACTGGCAGGCAGGGAGTGTACTCAGGCTACCAGAGTTGGGTAGATCGAGCGGGTCGATTCCGAAGTCTTGGTGATGGACAAATAGATTTTGCTGCCATCTTTTCGAAACTTTCCAGTTATGACTTTGACGGTTGGGCGGTGGTTGAATGGGAGTGCTGTTTAAAGCATCCGGAGGATGGTGCACGTGAGGGTGCAGAGTTTGTGCGCCAACATATTATTCGGGTAACTGAAAAAGCCTTTGACGATTTTGCAGATGGTGGTACTGATGACGCTGCTAACAAGCGCATGCTTGGCATAGAGGGATAATACCATGACGATAGAAGGCGGCGATCACGTACGTAAGCCACGGTTGAGGCTTGGTATGGTGGGTGGTGGTAGAGATGCATTTATTGGCGGGGTACATCGAATAGCAGCACGTATTGATGATCACTACGAATTAGTGGCCGGTGCTTTTTCGTCGACTGCTGAAAAGTCTAAAGCGTCGGCGGGTGATATTGGCATACACGCTGATCGGGCCTATGGCACTTATGCCGAAATGGCTGTGGCCGAAGCGGCCCGTGATGACGGCATTGAAGTGGTGTCTGTGGTCACACCGAATCATTTGCACTTTCCCGTAGCAAAAGCGTTTCTGGAGCAGGGAATTCACGTGATATGTGATAAGCCAATGACTTCGACTCTCGACGATGCAGAAGCACTGAAAGCTTTATGTGATAAATCAGGTGCGCTGTTTGTACTCACCCATAACTACACGGGCTACCCTGTTATCCGGCAGGCAAGGGCAATGGTTGCCAACGGGGATCTGGGTGATATTCGATTGGTGCAGGCGGAATATGTTCAGGACTGGCTGACTGATGATTTAGAAAGTACAGGTCAGAAACAGGCCAGCTGGCGTACTGATCCCGAACTCACTGGTGCTGGCGGCGCGATTGGTGATATTGGTACGCACGCATATAACCTCGCATGTTTCATTAGCGGGCTCACATTGGATTCACTGTGTGCTGACCTGGACAGCTTTGTGGCAGGCAGGCGTGTGGATGATAATGCCCATGTGATGTTACGTTTTGCAGGGGGTGCCAAGGGCTTGTTATGGGCCAGCCAGGTCGCACCGGGCAACGAAAACGCACTGGCGCTTCGAATTTATGGCACACAGGGTGGGCTGGAGTGGAAGCAGGAAGATCCGAACTATCTGTGGTTCACTCCGCTGGGTGAGCCTAAACGGCTGATAACGCGCGCGGGGTCGGGCTCGGATGAAACGGCCGCGAGAGTCAGTAGGATCCCACCCGGTCACCCGGAGGGTTACCTTGAGGGGTTTGCCAATATTTATACCGAGGCGGCAATCGCTATAAATGCCCGTAAAGACTCAGAGCCAGTACCGTCAGATGTGCAATTCCCGACAATTGATGACGGCGTTGCAGGCGTGCGCTTTATAGCAGGTTGCGTTGAATCTTCGGCGGCTGGTGGTACGTGGGTGACGGTATAGCAGTGAGGCGCCGGGGGTCGGTAGTGAACCCTTGGCAGGGATGTTCATGTGCCTGACAAAACAGGAGGCTTGCCACTCGCTGACGCATCGGGTTTCCCTGGGGCTTCGACTTCGGATGCAAGGGGGCTCGTTGGGTTTCCTTACGGCTCCGACCGTTAGTGTTTGGTTGCCACGGCTGCTTTTAAGCTTTCCCAGTAACTTGCCGATTCAGTTTTACCCATCATTTTTTCAATATGCTTTTGGGAAATGTAGGCTAGATCATGCAGTGAAGCTGGTTTAACCTTTTCCAGTATTTTATTGATCTGAAATTCACTGAGTGAGCCTTCGAGGGGTCTGGTCAGGAAAGATTCGTCCCAACCTACTCGATCATAAAATGCGATTGAGTTTTGAAGTTTTGCAACAGCTATTCCCTGTAGCGCCGGCTTGAGCATCTCAAAAAAAGTACCCGTGAGTACCTCTTCTTCAATTGAAACATCTTTTGTGACTTCCGGTTTTACGCGACCAATCGCGGTGAACATATCGCGCTTGAGCCTGTGCTCAAGGTCTATATTCGGTTGACCAGCGATTCTTGTGGCAGTCTGTTTGATTGGATCTTGGTTCGCCATAGTATTTCAACAATAGGTTTAGAAAAAGTAACTCAGTTCAAGTTGCAGGAAGCTCTCGTTTTTGATCGTGCTAAAGCTGGAGTCCTCTTTAGTATTCAAAAATTGACGGCCCAATAACTTGAGCCGGTATGACTCATAAATTCGTGTACTGGTCTCCAGCGAGAGGGTTGTGGCGCCCCCGTCAAGATCTTGTACGATACCCATAAGTGCGTCACTGGATGCGGCGTCATTAAAAGCAAATCGCAAACCCGCCAGTAAATCATTCTGGAATGGATGGGCGCTCTGCTGGCCACGCTCATCCCACAAATATTCTAATACGATGCCGAGATCAAGTCGATCATTACAGGCGAGCATTTTGAGTATATTGCGTGTATCCGGTGTGCACCAGTCTTGCGGTAGTTTGTCATTTTCCTGGAGCGGGGATAAGAAACCGACCAGTGTATATTCCAGGCCAGTCACCGCTTCGACGTGCGATGTTATTTCATTGCCTGTTTGATGGATCAACTCGGTTTTGATCGCAAGGTCCCCGTAGAGCCCCTGGGCATCTAGTCCCAGCTGTTTTATAAGCGGGTAACGCGGTGCTAATTCGGCCGTGGTGGCTATGACTTGTGGGATGAGGATCGGATCGCGAGATGTGCCGTCAAAGTAGTGCAAGCCGACATCCCAGGCATCGAAACTGTGTGCCCATCTGAGGGCGATATCGGTGTGGGTCGAGCCTTGATTTGACTCGTAGCTTGTTAGATCCGGGTTTACTGTGATGCCGGCAAATGGCCTGCCATCGGCGCCGCTGAAGGTGCGCTTATGATGCTGTGGTAGTAGAAAGGCTTCAAAGTCTCCGTAATCGCTGAACCATTTGAGGTTCAGCATCAGTTGGCCCAGTTTCTCATCACCGGCGATATCTTCTATTGAGTCGGTTTGGTTGATGATGTCCACAGGGTTACGTGACTCGGTGACGCCCCAGAAGACAGTGCCAAGACCTGCATTGAATTCCCATGTATCGCCACTGGTGGACAGTAGAAGTTCTCTAACTCCCACGCGTGAGCGCTCATCATCTTGCTGGTCCCACCGAATAAAGGGGTGCATGGTGAGCCTGATAGCGTCTGTCAGATCATGGGTCAGTTCTACCTCCGCAGCGATTGAGCTGTTGAACTTCCAGTTGTTCGTGCCAACGGATGACTTTGGAAAATACGTAAACTCTGACGAGACATTGCCTCGCCAATCCAGAGCGTGGCCTTGGCCAGTCATAACAAAACTGGCCGCGCATAACAGTAGTGATAGTTTTAGTGAGTTCAAAACAGGTTATTGCTTTTTAAGCGCATTCTTTGAAAAGTCTGATGACTTGAGTCCGGTCTGAAACTGATAATCAGAAAATACCAGTGTTGTAGATTTACCAGATTGGTGATTGGTCATTTCAAGGGTTGAAGGTCGCCAGAACTTATCAAGGTATTGTTGAAAGTCTGAAGATACCAGTGTTTTTAACAGTGAGCCTTTACGATCGTAGAACTCCAGTTTAAGCGCTATGTAGCGATCTTGTTCTATCCAGACCACCTGTTTGGTATAGCCACTGTTTTTATCTGTCGGGTAGCGTTCCATCACAAAGGTTTTTGCAGATTCGAAATCTTCGTCGCGCAGGTACTTGTAAGTGTACTTATCGACCTCCTGCGAGCCGATATCTTCAAAGGCAAATTCACTTCCCATAAACGGGCCGGATTTGTTTTTAGATGAGATACGCTTTACCCGCTTCAGCGCTGGCAGGTACAGCCATTGTTCATCCGGTTTTGTAGAGTGAGACCAGGTCAGGCTGGTGGTGCCTTTGACGTCTGCCGGTTCGTCAAATATTGAAAGGCTCTTGTCACCGTCGCCTTCGACCTCAAGGCTTTTGATGCGGACGTTACGAGTGCTTTCCTTGCCGGCCCGGTTGCGCAGAATCATTTTCATGTTGGCAGTGCTGTCAACATAGCCCTGATCGCGTTTGTCTCCCTCAATGGCGATAGCCAATCCGCGCTCCTCGGGGGTTTCTGCAAGAGTGGCGGTGCAGGGAGCAAGCAGGATGGCGGCGACTGCAAGACTTCTGGTTTTTGCGGTAAATAGCATGTGTATCTTATCCTGTAAAATTGGGTCAGAGTACCTTATGAATAATCGTGTTGTCTAACTGACCGGATGCAGTGTGCCGTGCGGTTCATCTGATGTTGATTGTCGTTTATCGAGCCAGATAAGCAATGGTGGCAAAAAGAAGAAGTCGATAAATAGCGCAAGGCAGATTGTGATGGCTGTCATTAATCCCATGTCTGCATTAATTGCAAAGCTTGATTGCGCCAATATCATGAAGCCGGCCGTTAAGATAACGGTAGTGATAAACAAAGCCTCACCGACAGTATTAAAAGCATATCTTATGGCGTCCTCAGTGTTGAGCCCTTGTTCGCGCCTGGCACGCAGATACTTACTTAGAAAGTGTATGGTGTCATCTACCACGATTCCCAATGTCATGGCCACGACGACTGACACTGACAAGCCTACCTGCCCATTGAATAGCGCCCAGATTCCAAACGCCATGCCGGCTGGAACCAAATTAGGTATCAGGCTCAGTAAACCGTACTTGAACGATCTGAGTGAGATCATCAAGATAAGCGAAATGAGCACCAGCGCGATGGTGGTGCCAGCCAACATGCTTGATATATTTCGTTTGGATATGTGACTGAACATGATAGTCGGGCTGGAGCCTGCGGTCTCCAGTGATGGTGTATTGCTTGCCATCCACTCTTGAACTTTGACTTCGAAAGCCAAAACATCTTTGGTCGGCAGGTTCTGTAGCGTCGCTGTCAGTCGGGTAGCAGACTTATCAAAATTGATTTGGTTGTTCAGGTCTAAGCCAAATGGCAGGGACATTTCGTATAGCAGTAAATATTGTGCGGCCAACTCTTTATCTTCAGGTAGTTTGTAGAAGCTGCCGTCATCGCCGTGCATATTTTTGTTCAAGCGTCTGAATGTTTCACTTAACGCATTGACGTGAATCACTTCCGGTTGTGATTGTAGCCAGTATTCAAATGACTCAAGTTGCTGTAGGTAGTCAGGTGCGTTGATGCCACTGGCTAACTTAGCGTCAATCGAATAATCAATAAAGTACATGCCGGTCAGCTTTTCACCGATCAAGTCAGTGTCTTGTCGAAACTCTAATGAATCGTCGAAGTACTTTACGAATTCATCGTTTAACTCGTTTCGTGGAATCATGGCAAGGAGGGCGACAATAAGCACGCCCACAACCACTAACAACGCCCGATAGTATTTTATAGAGATGCTGGCCAATGAGTTCATTAAGCCTGTTTCGGCCTTTCTGCTGGCAGGTGCTTTGACGGGCAGGACTGCCATCAATGCAGGCAGAAAAAAGATTGACAGCACGAATGCATAGACGACACCGATAGCGGTGATGGTGCCAAGATCGTGAAACGGTGGTGAGTCACTGAAGTTCATGCTTAAAAAGCCAATTGCGGTCGTCAGTGACGTAAGAAAGATTGGGCTGAAATTAAGTCTGACGCTTTCACGGATGGCTTGATGTTTTTCTTTCCCCGCGCGCATCTGCTGAAAAAAGGTGATCAGAAAATGAACGCAATCAGCGACTGCGAGCGTCAGGATTAGCGTCGGCGCAGAGGCTGAAGGCGGGGTAAGTACAATGCCCATCCAACCGGCAGTACCCATGGCTGCCATTATAGACATGAGCATTACTATCAGTGCGCCCACAGTGCCCCAGAGACTACGGGTTAAGACCATAAAGCCTATGAGGATAATGGCGAATGCTGCCGGAATTAACGTTTTGGCATCTTTAAAGGTCGACTCCGGAAAGGCTTTATTCATCGCCACCACACCGGTTTTAGCTGTGGTTATATTCGGATAACGGGTTTCAATATCGAGCAGCATTTGATCAATGTGTTTCATGATCTCAAATGGCACTTCGTTAGCGTTTTCTGTCGGTAGCTCAAAGGTGATATTGATGCCGGTAACATCTGCGGCAGGTGATAGCAGCCTGTTGACCAGTAGTGGCTGTGCAAGCGCTATCTCTTTGAGCTTCACGAGATCATTCTCCGACAATTCAGTCGGGTTATTGATTAAGTCTTCTACTGTGAGGTCATCTTCCTCCGCGTAGGTGTATTGAAAATTGCTGAGTGAGTCAACGCGGGATGAGTACGGGGTGTTCCAGGCTTCTTCTGTCAGCTCAGTAATTGCCTGAAGGGTCTCTGCGGTAAAAACAACACCATCAGCGGGTGACAGCATGATCAAGGCGTTGTCGTTTTTGGTGTAAACCGCTTGCAGTTCTTGAAACGTGGTGAGTTGAGGGTTGGAATCACCGAAGAACACTTCATAGTCAGTGGTGAACGACAGAAACCGCCCGCCAGAGCCTAACAAACCCACGGTGATAAAAGTAATGAGGATGGCAAACCATCTGAGTTTGACCAGCCAATACATGTATTTTTCCAGCATTTAACGACGCTCGGTAGTACTGATTGACGTAGAGGTGTAGTGGCATAGTGATTAAATAACTAAACAGCATTATGCAACTTAGGCCTGTTTTGCGAATAATTGTAACAGTTGAACGCGTCTATGATGACCCTACAGTGGGTCATCACCTGCAGTTTTTTCTACACCAAAGGTAATACACGGCGACGTTTGCCATCGAGTACGGTAAGTGCGTTACACAACGCTGGTGCTAACGGTGGAACGCCGATCTCGCCCACGCCACCGACCGGACTGCCTAGCGGTAACAGTTCCACTTCAACCCGTGGCGCGTCACGCATACTTACAATCCGGTAGTCATGAAAGTTACTTTGTACAACACCACCGTCTTTAAGGTCACACTTGCCGTATAAAGCGGCCGACAATGCATAGTGAACTGAACCCTGGACCTGAGCTTCAATGGCCTGTGGGTTGACTGGAACCCCGCAATCTACTGCACACCAGACACGGTGCGCCTTTGGACCTGATGGCGTTAGTGACGCTTCGACCACTTGTGCGACAGTTGACCCGAAGCTATGAACCAGCGCCACACCCATGGCGCGGCCCTGATTATCGGCACCGCTACGCCAGCCGGACATCTCTGCGACTTTAAGTAGCACCTGTGCTGCTGGTGAGTTTTCATCCAACAGGTTCAGGCGATATTGCAGCGGATCAACACCTGCACTGATGGCCAGTTCGTCGATAAAGCTCTCTACAAAATATCCGTGTTGTGAGTGTTCGACACTACGCCAGAAACCAGTGGGCACCGGGTGTGGCAGATCGGCATAACTGACAGCAAGGTTGGGTATTTTGTAGGGCGGGGCGACGGCTTTAATGTTCATCTCTTTGCCGTAGCTGCGTGAACGCCATAATGAAGGCTTACCATCATCGGCCAGCGCGCCTTCAAATTGTGCCATCACCATGGGGCGATAGACATCGCTGCGCGTATCTGTCTCGCGTGACCAGGTGGTCTTAACTGGTTTGCCGGTATCAACGGCTATGCGCACTGCCTGTATTAACCAGTTTAACGGTTCATCATCGCTCATGCTAAACGCCACACGTCGACCGAATCCGCCGCCCATCTGACGAGCCTGAAATACCACATCATCAAGATCAAGACCTGCTTCTTTTGCCGCTCTTGCTCTTGCAAGCAATGGATTTTGTACACCACCGATGACGTGCAGCTTGCCATCCTGTTGCCAAACTGTCGCATTCATAGGTTCAAGGCTGGCGTGCGCCAGATAGGGCACCAGGTACTCGGCATTCACTGTTGTCTGAATATCATCGGGTGCACCGGCAGTCATGCCGCTGGTCAGATCTTCAGACAACGCTTGTCGTTGCCTGTTTACCAGGGACTCAGTACTGAGCGTGTCGTTGTCATGTGGTTCGCGAGTGAACTTAACAGTGCGTACTGCTTTTTCTGCACGCCACGGGTTGTCCGCTACGACGGCTACACCGTCCGGCACAATTAAAACATCACTTACTCCGCGTGCGGCTTTTACTTCATCGAGGTTATCAATCGACTTTACCTGCGCGCCGAATACACCGCTGGTGGCAATGGCTGCGTATTGCATATCAGGAACTGCAGCGTCTATACCGTAGTCTTCGTTGGCGAGTACTTTGGAAGGTACATCGACACGGGCTACCGGCTTGCCAACATAGCGATACTGCTCACGGCTTTTTAGTTGAATGTCTTTCGGGCTATCTAAAACCGCGGCCGCCGCTGCCAGCTCGCCGTAGGGCAGTGATCTGCCGGAATCGGCATGTAAAACATTGCCGGCCTCTGTCGTGAGAGTGTTTGCAGCGACGTTGAGCTTTTCAGCCGCAGCTGCGATCAACATCTGGCGAGTCGCTGCAGCAGCGTGGCGCATGGAATCCCAACCGGTAAAGCGTACCGCGGAACTACCACCGGTCATTTGCATTTTCATTAAATCACCCATGCGATAAAAGCCGTTCTCAAGCAGTGTGCTGGCCCACTCCGGTGGCGTCATCATTTCACGCACAAAGCCTTCAAAGACTTTGCCGTTTGAGTATGCTGTGTCTGCAGGTGCTTGTTCTACCAGCATTTGCGACCAGTCTGCATCAAGCTCGTCGGCGACAATTTGCATTAGACCTGTGGAGCTACCTTGTCCCATATCGGTGTGTGGATTGATCACGATGATCTTGTTGTCCGGGGTGATCCGTAGCCACATATTGATGTGGGTTGAATCATCTGACTCGTGAGCGTCTTGTTGAACGCCCACACGATTGTGAGTTAACAGGTGTGCGCTCACTCCGCCGACACCTAAGAGCAATCCACCGCCGACGGCAGCACCGGTAATCATGAAAATTCGTCTGGTGATACCCATTACACCAGCTCCTTTGCAGCGGTTTTTATTGCAGCACGAATGCGATCATAGGTGCCACAGCGGCACAGATTGGTCATCGCGTTATCGATATCTTCATCACTGGGTTGCGGGTTGGTGTTTAGTAAAGCAACGGCTGCCATCTGCATACCGGATTGGCAGTAACCACACTGCGGTACCTGATGTTCTATCCAGGCTCGTTGTACGGCGTGCGGGGCATCTGCGGTGCCGATAGATTCAATGGTATTAATCTCTTTACCTACGGCAGCACTGACCGGGTAGGAGCAGGAACGAATGGGGTCGCCATCTATATGTACTGTGCAGGCCCCACACATACCTATGCCACATCCGAACTTGGTACCGCGTAGCGCGGTCTCTTCACGTAGCGCCCACAGCAATGGCATATCGGGTTCTATGTCCAGGGAGTGCTCGACTCCATTAACATTTAATTTGATCATGGTGTGTATCGCTGAATCGATTAGTAAGGGGTTTGTAAGTACTGCTAGCTGCGACGCGCGCGGGCAGCATTTTTCATTTGTTCAATAAATTCTTTGGGATGCTTGTGGTATTGATCCCAGTCAACTGGCGGCGAGTGAACATTGGGTTCATGGCGCATGCCCCACAGGGTAAGCTCCGCGAGTACCGGCGCCAGGTCTAAGCCTTTTTCAGTGAGTAAATAGCGTTTATCACCGGGGAGTTGTTCGATTATCCCGCAGGATTCCAGATTCGCCAGACGGCTGCTCAATGTATTGGTGGCGATACGCTCTGGAGAGTCGAGTAATTCGCTGAAGGTGGCCCGGCGTGTTGTTAGTAGGTCGCGGATGATAACCAGCGTCCATCTATCCCCCAGCAGGTTCAATGTGCAGTGAACAGGGCAATCTGATCGTCGAAGGTCTCTGGGCATGTGTAGACTCTATACTTGCAAGTTGCAAGTTGCAAGTTGCAAGTGAGTGGTGAGAATTATATGCTCAAAGCAGTCCCACAGTAAGCGAGTGGATTAGTTCTTGGCGGAGCCTCGACACGTGAGGCGGCGAGCCGGGTTTACAGGGAACCTGGCGCCGTAGTTAAGCGAATCAGCCTGACCCGGTGTGGGCATCTATGGCTCAGGCTTCGAACTTCGGTAGTAAAAATGACCTGCGTGAGAGTGGAACTTGAGCCACGCCACTTACGCACGGGTTTCCCGTGGTCAAACCAGCATGTGTTTTACGCTGCCTTCTTCTCACCCTCTAAGCGATCTATCATCCATTCCGCAAAAACGTCAGCGGGAAGCGGCCTGCTAATTAAGTAACCCTGGATCTCATCGCACTTCTCGGCTCGTAGAAAACCGAGTTGTTCGGCATTCTCTACACCTTCGGCAATGACTGTTAGATCGAGATTGTGGGCCAGTGTGATCATGGAGGTAACAATGGCAGCGTCACCTGGATCAGTGGTCAGATCCTTGATGAAAGACTGATCAATTTTGAGCTTATCCACCGGTAGACGTTTTAAATAGCTAAGTGAGGAAAAACCAGTCCCGAAGTCATCAATCGATACGTGCAAGCCGAGATCTTTTAACGCCTGCAGAATAGCGATCCCTTCTTCGACGTCTTGTAATAGCAAGCTTTCGGTAAGTTCTATTTCGAGGTAAGCGGGGTTGAGGCCTGTGCTGTCCAGTGCGGTTTTGATTACCTTGGCCATGTCAGTTCGGACGAGCTGAATTGACGAGCAATTCACCGCCATGATGAATGGGGGGATGCCAGCCTCGAGCCAACTCACCATCTGCTCACAAGCGGTTTGCAACACCCATTCGCCGAGTGGAACGATGATGCCAGTCTCTTCAGCGAGGGGAATAAAGTCTGCGGGACTCACCAGGCCGCGTTCCGGGTGTTTCCACCGAATAAGTGCTTCAAGGCCGGTGACTTCCCCGTTTTTGAGTGCAACTTTTGGCTGGTACTCTAGATGAAAGCCATTGGTTTCGAGGGTTTTTCTAAGGTCGCGTTCCAGTGCAAAGCGTTCAAGTGCCAATTGGTGAATGCTTTGTGAGTAAAACTGGTAACCATTTCGCCCCTGTTCCTTGGCGTGGTACATGGCGACGTCAGCGTGCTTTAATAATTCTTCTGCGGTGTTTCCGTCTGCAGGAAAAATACTGATACCAATAGTGGTGGTGATTCTGACTTCGTTGCCATCCAGGATAAAGATTCTAGCCAGTTCCTTACAGATACGTCGTGCCACATAGGCGGCATCCTCCGGGCGGTCAACCTGATCAAGTAACACGACGAATTCATCGCCGCCTAATCTTGCAATGGTTTCTGTTAGTGGCTTGACCTCAATATCATCCGGCCGTGCAACTGAATCCGTTTTTCTGACTGCATCTTTTAAGCGTGACGATACTTGTCTTAGGAGAAGGTCACCGGCGTTATGACCTAACGTATCATTTACTTGCTTAAAATGATCCAGATCAAGGAAGAGTAGCGCGAATTTATTTGAATTTTGATTACCTCTGTTTAGTGCAAGCGAGATCATATCGTAAAGGTGTGCACGATTAGGTAATCCAGTCACCAGGTCATAGTAAGCCAGGTTGTGAATTTGTTCTTCTGCATTGGTTCTTTCAGTGATGTCTTGAATTGTACCGACCATGTGCAGGTCAGATTCCGGTTCTGCTTCCACATGTATAATTCGCGTGTCATCTGTTTCATTGCCTGAGCGAGTGCGGAACTCAATATTAAACCGAGCGCCGTCAGTGCGCGCCCGTTCCAGTGCATTTGCAACCAGCCCACGATCGTCTTCTTGTATTGTCTCAAGGAAGTGCTCTAGATTTTCGCCCAGTGTGCTTGACTTCAATATATTTTCACATTCACCAGACCACAGGAACACGTCTGAATCAAGCATCCATTCCCAGTGTCCAAGCTTGGCTATTCTTTGTGCTTTGCCGAGTTTTATCTGACTCGCTCTCAGATCATCGGCGTTTTTGGCTGATCGCATCATGTATCGAACGCGATAAGGCAGTAAAAAGAAATTGATTGGTTTGGTGACAAAGTCTGTGGCACCAGCCTCGAATGCCTTTTGTATAGAGTCTACATCATCCAGACCGGTAATCATCAAGATGGGTACGTGCTCGCCGCCTTCGCTCTTACGTATAAGTGCACAACTATCAAAGCCGTTCATGCGAGGCATAACCACATCCATGACCACCAGGTCCGGGTTGTGCTTGTCGAACTGGTCGATTGCCTCAAGCCCATCCTCCGCTTCAATGACGTCAAAACCAGCTGATTCTAAAGCCTCTGATGCCATCAGCAAGCCTGCCATGTCGTCATCGACAACCAGCACTTTAGGTCTGTCGTCCGTTTGATTGTCTGCTGTGGTCATAGCTTACAACTGCCTTCCAATGTGCGTGACATTACAACACTACTAGCTTTTGAAGAGATGGTACTGATAGTCTTAGCCGTACTGTTTTATTTGATTTACTACTGATTCAAAACCACTGCAGATCATTTCTACGTCAGCGGTCGTGTTCGAAAAATCGGCATTTGTAGCGCTGGATTCAACTCGATTGCAAACTTCAGCGAGTGCCGGCGCACCAACATAAGCGCTACTTGACTTAAGCGTGTGTGCTGCCATTTTGACTTTGTCGCTGTCGTTTGCCGCTACGCCTTCTTTAATTGCGGCGATGAGCTCTGGCGACTTTTCCATATACATATTAACGATGCGCGCAAGGATGTCTGGTTTACCGGGACGTTGCAGAGATCTAATTGCGTCAAGCGCTGTTTGATCAATTTCGATATTCATGTTGTTCTCACTAGATTTTGCAGGGGTTGTGTCCCCGTGTTCGACTGATTCTCTGTTGCAGTTTTTTGATGACGTTGATGCCCATTGATGAACAACCCGTGAAAGGTCTGTTCGATAAATTGGTTTGGTGAGGTAATCATTCATGCCGGCGTCAAGACAAAGTTCCCTGTCTCCCTGCATAGCATTAGCTGTGAGGGCGACGATCGGAATATCCAGGTTATGGTCTCTGATGGCTTTGGTGGCGTTGAAACCGTCCATTACCGGCATTTGGCAATCCATTAAAACAAGGTCAAAGTTGTTGTCTTGTATTAGCGTGTCAACCGCCATGGCGCCGTTGTCAGCGACAACCACTTCATAGCCCATCGCTTCGAGCATGATGGTGGCAACTTCCTGATTGATAGGATCATCTTCCGTTAGAAGGATCCGGGTGGCGCGACCCGATTCAAGAAAAGGCCCATTTTGAGTGGATGACTTCGAGAGTAATTTTAATATGGCGTCGAATAGCAATGCCTGGCGGGCCGGTTTCATCATGGATTTGAGTATTCCACGCTCCTCAAGCGCCTTCGGACTGAGGTCGACCACCGATGATGTGAGCATCATGATGCGAAGGTCGTGTGAGAACTCGGCATTTTGTATGTGTTGGGCGAGTTCCAGACCGTCCATGTTCGGCATGTTCAGATCGAGAATTGCCAGTTTGAACGGCGAGTCAGCAGCGGCAGCCTGATTCAGCATTTGCAATGCGGTTTTTCCGGAGTCAGCACTGTGAACATCAAGGTCCCACTGTTGCAGCTGTAGTTCGAGGATTTCCCGGTTGGTCTCGATGTCATCAACGATCAACACTTTAGTGCCGTGTAAAGTATTTTTTCCTACTTCGTTGATTGACTCATGATCACCGGTTTTTAGTTCGCAACTGAAAGTAAAGCGGGATCCTTCATCTACTTTACTTTGAATTGTAATCTCGCCGTTCATCAACTCTGCCAGTTTGTGGGCAATTGACAAGCCCAGCCCGGTCCCGCCAAATCGTCTGGTGCTGGAATTATCACCCTGGGCGAAAGATTTAAATATGTCGGACTGGATCTCTTGCGGGATGCCGGAGCCGGTATCTTCAACAGTAATTCTTTGATGGCCTTCCTGATGTCCGGTTTGTTGAGTAACGATCACTTCACCGTTATCAGTAAACTTGATCGCATTATCTATGAGGTGACATATGATTTGACGGATACGGAATTCGTCGCCGATGACCGGCACCTGCAGTGAGCTCTCTGTGTTACAGGTGAGTTTAAGATTTTTGCTGGATGCCTTGTGTTCAAACTGTTGGCAAATATCCTGAATCATTTTTCCGAGGAAAAAGATGTTTTCTTCGAGTTCAACTCTATGTTGCTTTAAGCTTGAGAAATCCAGGATACCGTTTACCGTATAAAGCAAAGATTCTGTCGAGCGGGTTATAGCGTGAGTGAAGTTCGTTTGTGTGTCGTCCAGGTCTGTGCCGAGAAGAAGCTCGGTCATACCTAGAATGCCGTTCATCGGCGTTCGCAATTCGTGGCTTATATTTGCCAGAAATCGGTTCTTCAGGTTTTCAGCAACTTCGGCCTTACGGTTGGATTCCTCCAATTCATGCCTGATCTTACTATTCTCCTCAGTAAGGCGCGCAGCAGAGCGCTCTGCTGTCACTGCACGATGACTCAGCCGCTGTATTTCATTTTGTAGGTCAGATTGATTCATAAATGAACGATGTCGAACTTCCCAGATGCATGACAAAGGGCTGTGTATCAGACTTCAAAAAGTAAGTGCCCCGAAAGAGAGGCAAGTCGGAAAACGGTTTAATGAATTTACGACTGTTTGGTTAAATGCTTGATAAACAGTATTCAAATGGTGATCTAAAGCCAGCAAACCTCATGTAAATACAGCTCGAATGGGATATGGCTCAATAGATTCGCAAAGGTGCCGACACAGAGGGGGCGTGAGGGGTGCCAAAGATCCGGCACATATATCCAGCGCGAATACCACGTTGAGAATCGTTTTGAAAATTGGAACTAAATTACTAAGAGCCGTGCAGGTAGCCGTGATCGGTATCGGGCTGGCTGCTGGAACCGCTAGTGCGGCGCACCGTGATGAACATGGATTGACACTTAGCTTCGGGCTTTACACTTCCAGTAAGCCATCGGCGATGGTGCGAAAGTTCAGGCCCATTGTCTCATTGCTTGAGAGAAAGATGTCGATGCGCCTGGGGGAGCCGGTACGGATTCGCATGCAGATAGCTAAGAACTATCAGCAGGGCATAGATCACTTGAAGGTGGGAAAGGTGGATTTTTCGAGGTTTGGGCCGGCATCTTTTATACAGGCGAAAACTGCCAACCCGGATTTGCAGATTATAGCGATTGAAAGTAAAAATCGAACTAAGGTGGTGAATGGAATAATAGCAACCGGGCTGCATAGTTCAATACGTACTCTCTCTGACTTAAAGGGCCAGTCATTTGCGTTTGGCAATGAACAATCCACTAGCGGCCGATACATGGCGCAGCAATTTCTAATGAAGCACGGGGTTACTGCAAAAGATCTTAGCCGATATGAATATCTAGGGCGACACGATATCGTTGGAACCAAAGTCGGTGTGGGGGATTACGCGGCAGGCGCGATGGATGAGTCTACCTTTCGAAGACTGCTTGCGAACGGTGAGAAGATAAGAGAGCTTGCACGGTTTCCGGTGGTTTCCACACCGTGGATCGCGCCATCGGATATGGATCCGGTAGTTTACAGTGCCCTGAAGATCAGTCTGCTGGAAATGAATGATGCCGAAGCGATGTTGCCACTTGAAATAAACGGGTTCATTCAGGGCACTAACAATGACTATAAAGTAATTGCCGACTCCATGAATAGTAATCACAGGTTCTTCAGTGACGACAACAGAGAGCCGGTGGAGTGGGTGTTGGCAACGCGAAAAGACAAAAAGAAGAATGTGGCGTCCACTGAGTAATCATTGGAATAAGTAGTGTGATGTATCTGACTGGCGTCTTAAATAAAAAATAATAATATCGCTAGTTGTAGCTTCGGTCGGGGATTGGTAATGCCAGTAAAAATAATAAAAAAATATAAGTTGCAAAGTCTGTTGTTTATTAGTTTGACGCTGACATTTGCAACTGTTGCGTACATAACCGGTGAGTATATGCGCACTGTGCAAACTCGCACACTCGAAGACAGTTTTCAGCGACACAGCCAGAAAACATTCAGTATGCTTTTTGCTACTTCACTTGATGCTGTCTTGAGTGAGGATCAGCCGGTGCTGGAAACCATTGTGGCGCAATCAATTGAGCTTGATGAAGATATTCACGCCCTGTCAGTGGTAAATGAATTCAATCAGGTGTTAGCGGAATGGAAGAGTAAGGAAGATATACCGGAATCATTGCAGATACCGTTTCAGCAAGATGTTGTATTTGAAGGTGAATCGTTTGGCAGCATTGCCATTATATGGAATGCCAGTACCCAGCGGAAAACGGTGCGTGCTCATGTAAATAAAATCTGGGCGTACACCATCACCGCGTTCACCATAATTGCGATCATTGTTATGTTGGTTGTCACGCGCCTGGTGATCGCCCCAATTAGGGCGATTCACTCGAAACTTGTTGAGTTGCAGGTTGACCGGCACGGTGAGCCTATTAAAGTACAGGCAGCGAGAGAGCTTGATGAACTTGCTGATACAGTAAACGAACTCGGCAACTTGATCGAGCTAAAGCTGGAGCGTGAGCAGGAGCTTGAGGAAACCTCACGGTCGAAGTCAGAGTTTCTTGCCAATATGAGCCACGAATTAAGAACGCCAATGAATGGCGTCTTGGGTATGCTTAATCTATTGAGTAAAACAGAACTGGATAGCAGTCAGAAAGATTGCGTTGAAACGGCAGTATCATCAGGTAAAAATCTACTTAGTTTGATTAACGATATTCTTGATTTCTCGAAGATAGAGGCTGGACGGCTGGAGTTTGAAGAGATAGATTTTAACTTGTTGTCTTTGGTTGAAGATACCTGCAGCGCATTGGCCACGCAGGCGCACTCGAAAAACCTGGAGCTGGTAACAGATCTTGATTTTACTATTCCATTGATGGTCAACGGTGATCCTACAAGAGTGCGTCAGGTGCTGACCAACTTGATGGGAAATGCGATTAAGTTCACCAGTGAAGGCGAGATTGTTGTTCGTACTAAATATAGCGATGCGGCTAAAGGGTTGGTGACGTTTGAAGTCCAGGACAGCGGAGTGGGAATCAAAGAAAGTGCTTTGGAGTCGATCTTTGACTCCTTTGCGCAAGCGGATGGCTCCACTACTCGGCGTTTCGGTGGTACCGGGCTGGGCTTGTCGATCTCAAAGCAGCTGGTTGAAGGATTGGGCGGTGAAATTAAAGTCAGTTCAGTGCCGAATAAGGGCAGTACGTTCTCGTTTACTATTGCGTTCGCGGCTTGCAAAGAAGCGGCTGAACCTAAGGTATTTAACCGGTTGGTAGGTGCTAACCTGGTGGTTCTGGACAACAACGACACAGCACGTACGTCGCTTGAGAATTGTCTTAAATTGCTGGGGGCCGAAGTCAGTGCTTATGATTCCGGTGTAAAAGGGTTAAAGCATCTGGGTGGAAAACGCGGTAAAAATCTGGATGCAATATTGGTGTCTACAGCGCTGGCAGACATGTCGGGCGCTGACTTTATTGATACGCTATCGAAAGATCGAGACAGTGATGGTGTGAAAGTGATGTCTCTTGTGCATATGAGCAGCGCCTCCCACGGCCTGCTTGCGAATAATAATGTCAGGGTTGAGGCTCATTTGACCAAGCCGGTTAGATTAGAGTCGTTACACAGCATACTCAGTGATCTGATCAGTGGCGAAATATCCACCACTTTACAGGACGCGAAAGGAGCCACTGGAGCAGAGGATAAACCGGAAGTGGGTGGTACGGTGCTGGTGGTTGAAGACAACGAAATTAACCAACTGGTTGCGATGGGAATGCTGGAAAGTCTTGGTTATGATGTACATACCGCAGACAATGGCTTGCTTGCACTCGAAGCACTGGAAGAGACGGTGTACGATCTCATCCTGATGGACTGTCAAATGCCTGAAATGGATGGTTACGAAGCCACGCGAAGAATCAGAGCGCATGAGAACAGAAAGGTGTCTTCAATACCGATCATAGCGCTTACGGCAAATGCCATGTCAGGAGATGCTGAAAAATGCATTGCTGCGGGTATGGACGATTATCTTTCAAAGCCATTTGAGCCAGAATTGTTTGAAGAGAAGATGATCAGCTGGACAACCAACAATACCGCTGATCAGACTGAAAGTTTGAACCGAAAAGTCGGATAGTCAGCACTACTTAATAATCAACACCGCTCAATCAAGCGCTTCCAGGCTAGTGGGCTGTGCGGGATGTTCGGTAACAAACTTTTCACAGCCACAGTCGTCAGAGCAAGGCGGAAAAATGCAGGCATAGCGGGGCCTACGTCGAATTTTTCCAACGCCGCTATGGCGGCTATGGGGAAGAAAAGTGTTACCTAACTTCCAAACAGCCCACTATCGTTCCTGGCAAATCCATTGGATAAAATTTTCCACTGCCGGATTGTCGCTGATCATGAGACCGTTGTAGGCCAGAAAATATCCATACTCGGTGAGTTCTGTGTCACTTAAACGGAATAACTTTCCGCGATCAATTTCATCGGCGACAAGCTCATCGTTCAGTGCAATACCCTGGCCATCAAGTACAGCCTGGACTCTTACGTTTGGATCAGGAATGATGAGCGTGTCAGCACGCGGCGGACGTTTTAAACCCGCAACCTCAAACCATTCACTCCACGCGTTGCTGTCATCCCGGTCACGCAATAGCGTAAGCGCGGCAAAGGCTTTTTCAGCGCCCTTCTGATTTACCTTTTCAAAAGCAGCTGCATTTCCAGTTGGCCACGCCGGGCAGTTAAACAGTTTTATAATCTCACAGTCGCGCCATTTTCCATTGCCCCACCGGACCGCGATATCAACTTCCTGTCCCGCAAAATTCACTAAATCAATCATCGGTTGAATACGCAGCCTGATCAACGGATACGCCTGCATAAATCCCGTTAACCGCGGAGATAACCAGCGTGCGGCAAAGTAACTGGTCACGCCAATCGTCAGGGATTGCTGCGTCTCACTCTTTAGATACTCCAGTCTGTGTTCGATTTTCTGAAATGCGCTTTCAGCCGTCGTCAATAACTCACGGCCCTTCGCAGAGAGATTGATTCCCCGCGCATGGCGATTAAACACCGAAAACCCCAGTTCAGT
>CALISD010000073.1 GCA_938041955.1 uncultured Granulosicoccaceae bacterium
AAGAATAGATAAGGAACTCTTCATTGAAGAAGTTTCCTGTCGTCAGATTGCCGCTGAATACGGCACGCCGGTGTTCGCCTACTCGCGAGCGTCAATCGAGCAGGCATGGCATGCGTTTGATTCAGCACTTGCCGGACGCAGACATCTGGTGTGTTATGCGATGAAAGCAAACTCGAATTTGGCAATCATTAATATTCTGGCAAAACTGGGGTCCGGTTTTGACATTGTCTCTGGCGGTGAACTGGAAAGGGTTCGTGCCGGCGGTGGCGATATGAGTAAAGTTGTTTTTTCCGGTGTCGGCAAAACACGTGCTGAAATGGCACTGGCGCTGGAGGCACAGATTCGTTGTTTTAATATCGAGTCCTCAGGTGAAATAGAAGTGCTTGCGGAAGTTGCAGCGGCTCACGGCGTTCAGGCACGCGTGTCAGTCAGGGTCAATCCGGATGTCGATGCGCTGACTCATCCGTACATCTCGACTGGACTGCGTGACAATAAGTTCGGCATTTCTATCGAGGAAGCAGAAGCTGCCTACCAGCGTATTGCCGATCTGCCGAAGCTGGATATTGTCGGTATGGATTGCCATATTGGATCTCAGCTCACCGAAATTTCGCCTTATCGCGATGCATTGCAACGTTTGCTGCTCCTGTCTGACAAGCTCGCGGCTAACGGCATACAACTGCACCATCTGGACCTCGGTGGGGGTCAGGGCATTCGATACAAAGACGAATCTGTACTTGATCTCGATGCATGGGCTTGTGCCATGAATCAGGAAATAGGTGACCGAGATCTTGAAATTATTGTCGAGCCTGGCAGAAGTATTGTTGGCAATTCCGGATTACTGCTTACCACGGTTAATTACCTGAAACACAGCAGTGATAAAAACTTTGCGGTAGTTGATGCCGCGATGAATGATCTGATCCGCCCGGCGCTCTACAGCGCCTGGCAGGATATTGTTCCAGTGAAGCAAACTGCTGACGAAGGGACGCTATACGATGTAGTCGGTCCTATTTGCGAGTCAGGTGATTTTCTTGGTAAAGATCGCAAACTCTCGGTTCAGGAGGGTGATTTGCTCGCTGTCATGTCTGCCGGTGCCTATTGCTTTGTGATGAGCTCTAATTACAATTCCAGGCCTCGCGCTGCAGAAGTCATGGTGGATGGCTCAGAGATGCATCTGGTGCGTGAGCGAGAGACGGTTGAGTCCCTGTTTGAACATGAGAAATTACTGCCTTGAGATGTCAGCTGCCTGCTGTGCGGTAAGGGCCTTTACGCATCCTTCCTGATGACGCAGCATAGGTTGCAAGTATATTGTCTCGCGGGAAACAGACCCCCGAGTGAGGGATCAGTTTTTCTCCTCCAAAATGCATGGCGATCTTTGCATATCAGATTGGCGTGTCCATTTCCGAAGCTTCGCATCAAACGCCTGCCGATTTCCGGCTGAGAACGTTAGCGACCTGCTCTGCATCACGGTTACATTTCCCACGCTCGCGCTTTAACTGCGTGATATGCGGCCCCATCGATGATATCTGCAAGGCTACGATTACGCTTCTATGTCAAATATCCGACGAAAGCGTCAAAAGTCTCAGCGAAACCCTGAATCATCGTCTATAGATTGGTTTTGACTGTGGCTATTGGGTAAAAACCACCTTGTTGGATTCTTACAAAAAGTATAAAAAACAATAATCTAGTCGTTATTGGTAACTTTTTACATTAACATTCTCCGCCTGAATAAGCAGTGCCACCACAACTGAGAATAGACGGCTCAAATGCCTCTTGAGTTCACCAAAATGCATGGTTTGGGCAACGATTTCATTGTTATCAATGCTTTGGAATCGCCGCTTGAACTCTCTGGCCCGCAGATCGCCCGGCTTGCTCATCGGCGCACGGGTGTCGGCTTTGATCAACTGCTGGTTGTCGAACCACCGGATGACAGTGGTGCTGACTTCACCTATCGGATTTTTAATGCCGATGGGGGAGAAGTAGAAAACTGTGGCAATGGTGCGCGATGTTTCGCGCGCTTTGTAACTGACAGAGGATTAACAACAAAGAAAGACATCACCGTGTCTACGTCTGGCGGATTAATGGAGTTGACCGTGTTGGAAGGCAATCAGGTGATGGTGCGTATGGGGGTTCCGATGTTTGAACCGGAGCAAGTGCCTTTCAAAGCCGCCCATGCCGCCACCAGTTATGACCTGGAAGTCGATGGACAGAGCTTGGAAGTGGGTGTTGTCGCGGTAGGGAATCCGCACGCGGTCACACAGGTAAAAGACGTGCAACGTGCCGAGGTAGAACGACTCGGTCAATTGATCGAAAGCCATGAACGGTTTCCGAATCGAGTGAACGCGGGTTTTATGCAGGTGGAGAGTCGCAGTGAAATTCATTTGCGGGTCTTTGAACGCGGTGTTGGTGAGACGATGGCATGCGGCACAGGGGCGTGTGCGGCCGTGGTGGTAGGTATTGCTCAGGGATTACTTGACCGACGGGTGAGCGTACATCTTGCAGGTGGCGAACTGCAGATTCAGTGGTTGGATAACGATGCCCAGGTCGAAATGACCGGGCCGAGCGAAACGGTATTTGAAGGCAGGCTGGAATAATGATAACAAGCAATAAAAGCACGTTAGTACTGGAAGATCAGGCATTTGACGGTGACGGTTATGTAGCTGATTTTCTGCGTGATACTCCAGATTTCTTTGCCCGAAATCCGGAACTGTTATTGGAACTTGAAGTGCCACATCACCAACATGGCGCGGTTTCGCTAGTTGAAAGGCGCCTGTCACTGCAGCGTGAGCAGTACGGTGAACTGCAAAATCGTCTATCCGAGATAGTGGATGTCGCCCGCCAGAACGATCATTTGTCTGAGCTGCTGCACGACTATTCGTTAGGTTTGATGTCAGCAGGTTCTCTGGCGGACGTGTTCACTTTTACCGGAAGCGTGCTTAAAAACAGACTACGTTGCGAACTCAGTACTGCCGTTATTCTACAGAACGACGTGATAGACCTTTGCGCTGAGGGACTGTCAGATTATGTCAAGCTGGCTGATGCTAAACAGTGTTCATCAATGCAGGATTTGCATACCAGGCGATCAGTTTATTGCGGATACCCTATTTCAAACAGGGTAGAACAGTTCTTCCCGGAAGAAGCCAGTACTATCAAGTCTGTGGCGATTATCCGTTTAGCCAATACGGATACTGTGCAGACTATTGGAAGCAAGGATGTCTCAGCCAAAGATAAGACAGATACAAAAGACACAGCGAAGGTTTCTGAATTTGGTTATCTGGCGTTAGCCAGTACAGATCGAGAGCGCTTTGCTCCGCATATGGGCACCGATTTCCTAAGTCGTTTTGGATCGTTACTGAGCGCTAGACTGGCGGTATTTTACTAGTTACGTCAGCCGGTACGATCGCTGAAGGTAAACTTGGTTTGAATCGCAAGTGACCAAAAACGAAGTCATAGAAAAAGTGCTTGGCCCGGTGGCGTTTGAGCGGGCAATTGAGGTGTTTTGCGATTACCTCACAATAGAAAAAAGATACTCCCCGCATACTATTTCTAACTACCGTCGTGATCTTGAAGAGGTTGCATCAGAGCTTGCCAAAGTGGATGTGACCGACTGGTCCGGTGCCAACGCGTTCAATATGCGAACCGTGATTTCACGACAGCATGCAGCAGGTTTATCTGGAAGAAGTCTGGCGCGACGATTGTCCGCGGTTCGATCGCTGTTTAAATACTTGATTCGACACAAACATATTGAAGTCAATCCTGTGGCCGATGTGCCTGCACCGAAGGATCATCCCGGATTACCTGAAACACTACAGATTGAAGATATCCAGCGCTTGTTTGCTCTCAAAGGTGATGATGCGCTATTGCTCCGGGATCGTGCATTGTTTGAGTTGATTTACTCCTGCGGTTTGCGACTCGCAGAAGTAATACAGCTCGATGTTGATAGCATTGATATGCAGGCCGGTATGGTACAAGTGGTAGGTAAGGGGTCGAAAGCGCGCAACTTACCGGTCGGCAAAGCTGCCTTGACTGCAGTACGTGAATGGAAAACTCGCAGAGCCGAGTTTCAAAAAGGTGCCGCTACTGATTTGGCTCTTTTTCTGAGCAAGCGCGGCACGCGACTATCGGCTCGTAGCGTACAGCAACGCCTAAAAACACTCGCTACCCGAACGGGCATATCGCATAACGTGTATCCGCATCTACTGCGACATTCTTTCGCCAGCCATCTACTTGAATCAAGTGGCGACTTACGTGCAGTACAGGAACTGTTAGGTCATGCTGATATCAATACCACGCAAATTTACACCCATCTGGACTTCCAACACCTAGCGCGCGTTTACGAGAAGTCTCACCCGAGAGCTTCGCGAAAGCGCCTTATCACAGACAAAGAAGCAAAAGCACCCGCTAAGTAATCGAATATGCCTGCGGTGCCGGGTTGCTTGTCAATTTCTCTGCCAGTGCTGTGTCGTCGTCAGACACTGAGATAATGGCAAAACACTGAAAACATGCGTTCAGATTGACACTCTCGATCAACTTCACGATATTAAATCCAGTACTGTCCCGGTAGCCAACCGTTTCACCTGGTTTAAATTGGTGCTTTGGCAATAGCAACATTTTCGCCTTTGCATCTATTAACTGACAGTTGGCCAGTAAGCCTTCTACCGGCGCATCTGAACGATCGGACCCTTTTATCAATCGATACACATCAACAGCATTGCCGTGTTTGGTAATAGTTTCAACGCCGAGCTTCAATGTTTTATCGTTTGTGGTGCTCAGCCAGCAGACTAATGCAAAATGCCAGCTGACTTCCTCGCTCTGGTTTTTATAGCAATGCGCTATAAGCTCACCTACCTGTATATGACAGGCGGCTTTGCCTGACAGGCTTAGGCCAAGGCCATTTTCACTTTGGTTATCAACCAGGAACTCTGTACCGCCTTCGGTAAGATTGACTGAATTCAAAATATCGTTTTCCACTGACCGGGTTAAGGGAGTTGATGAGGAGATCAGCTCACTTAGATCGGTAAATTGAGATTCGATCTGATCAGTAGGTGGTGCCGAACGAATGGCAGTATAAATTTCTTTTAACCCGGTGCGAGCTGTAATCACGCTGGCACGTGGCGCGCGAGCGTCTGTTCTTATTCGGTTGGTAATAATCTCACCGGGTTCTATTCCAGTGGTCTCTTCGACTGAGTGCGTGAGTTTTGCCAGTAGCGGTTCAAGGCTGAAATAGAGCAAATTGTCGGCATTCTGGTAGCGACAGAACTGTGCCTGTTTAGGCGGATTGCTCTCACCAGCGCAATAGACATGCGCCGCGGTTTTGCCTTCGACGGGTGGTTTGTTGCTGAATTCGACTTCAGAACAGTGTTTAGACAAACTAACGAACAGCCCCTTCAGTTGCAGTGGCTGATAACGGTTGTTATTCAATGTACTTAAGGCACACAATCTTGCATACAGATTGGCAATTGACAGCGTTTTATCGTTGTTCTGATCTGTTTCTTTTATCTGCAGTGTTGGCTTTGCTTCTGTGTGATCGTACTTGGCGAGCCACATCAGAGTATTGATATCGGTCCAGATATCCTTTGGCCAGTCACGGTAAATCTGGGAATGCCGTAATGCTGTGCGGGTCAGATGTTGCAGTGCTCGTGATACCGCGAACTGTTTTTGCTTTGTATTAAGTTTGCCGCGGCCTTGAATGGTGTCAACCAGCGCCACTTTGTAGCCGTATGCCATTTCCTGGCACAGAATGGCTGCCATTTGGAATGCGTTTTCTGCATCATCCGGCATTGGAAAATCGAGGTAAAGGTAGCGGCTGTCCAGACTTTGCAAAGCATGGTCAAATGGCTTTTCGAAATGCTCCATGATCAACAAGCGCTGGCTGGGAGAATTGATCGTTCGGTTGCTGTGCTGTAGAGCGCGTGTAAGCGTCTTTATCGAGGCGGATGTATTAAAAGCCCCATGTGCGATCAGCCACGATTTTACCTGCGACGGCTCTGCCGGAAACAGAGAACTCTGGTGCTCCTGCTGAGCAGGGATTCGCAGACGCGCGGATAGATTCAGTTTCGGCCGCGTTTTACGGCTTAATCTGTTTATTGCTTCTTGAACTTTGCCCATGTTGTTCCCACATAGCCCTTGATGCCCGACTGATATTTTTGCAGTGCTGGTGTGGGTGCGGCACTGTGTAATGTATTGATTAAGTTAAACCCTTTAACCAAGTACAATTAGTGTAGTTCAAACTGGCTGTTTGACGAGTTCAGGAGAATATGAATTGGAACAATATCGAGGTACTACCATCGTATCGGTCCGTCGTGGGGCAGAAGTGGTGATTGGCGGCGATGGTCAGGTAACTCTGGGCAATGCAATCATGAAGGGTAATGCGCGAAAAGTGCGCCGCTTGTACAAAGATCGTGTGCTTGCCGGCTTTGCCGGAGGTACTGCTGATGCATTTACCCTTTTTGAACGGTTTGAGGGCAAACTGGAGGAGTATGGTGGCAATCTTACCCGCGCGGCAGTTGAGATGGCCAAAGACTGGCGAACCGATCGAATGCTGCGCCGTCTTGAAGCGCTGCTGGCGGTAGCAGACAGTAAAAGTTCGTTGGTAATTTCCGGCAACGGTGATGTGATAGAGCCGGAGCACGGACTAATCGCGATTGGTTCGGGCGGTGACTTTGCCAAATCATCAGCGCTTGCACTACTTCAGAATACCGAATTGGGTGCCAAAGAAATTGTCGAAAAAAGCTTAGGTATTGCGGCAGATATTTGTATCTATACCAACAGCAGTCTGACCATCGAAACGCTCGAGAGTGAAGTGTAAGACGGCCCTGTTAAGTGCTTTTTTCCCTTAACCACCCATACCAGACACAGGTAATATCATGTCAACCATGACCCCGCGTGAAATCGTTCAGGAACTTGATAACCATATTGTTGGACAAAGCGATGCCAAGCGCGCTGTGGCGATTGCGCTTCGCAATCGCTGGAGACGTCAGCAGGTATCTGAAGATCTGCGCAATGAAATAACGCCGAAAAATATCCTGATGATTGGCCCCACCGGTGTCGGTAAAACGGAAATCTCCAGAAGGCTTGCAAAGCTTGCCAACGCGCCCTTTATTAAAGTTGAAGCGACCAAGTTTACTGAGGTGGGTTATGTTGGTCGTGATGTGGAATCGATCGTTCGAGATTTGGTCGATGCAGCAATCAAGCAAACCAGAGAGCGTGAGAAAGACAAAGTGCGTCATCGTGCGGAAGATGCAGCAGAGGAAAAAATTCTTGATATCCTGCTGCCACCGGCACGCGGAGACAGCGCCGATGAAAAAGAGTCTGATACTCGTCAGAAATTCCGCAAAAAGCTACGTGAAGGTGATCTCAACGACACAGAAATCGAAATCGATTTAAAAGCGCCGGGTGTGGGGGTTGAGATCATGACACCTCCTGGTATGGAAGACATGACTCAGCAACTGCAAGGTATGTTTGAAAATATCGGCCGCGACAAAAAGCAAACCCGCAAACTTAAAATATCTGAGGCGTTACAACTGCTTACAGATGAAGAGGCGGCCAACCTTGTCAACGAAGATGAGCTCAAACAGCTGGCCGTAGAAAACGTTGAGCAAAACGGCATTGTATTTCTGGATGAAATCGACAAGGTTTCGCGTCGATCAGACGCCGGGAGTGGTGGCGCTGATGTCTCTCGCGAAGGGGTGCAGCGTGATCTGTTGCCACTGATAGAAGGGTGTACGATCACCACCAAATACGGCATGGTAAAGACGGACCATATTCTGTTTATTGCATCCGGTGCTTTTCATATGACCAAACCATCTGATCTGATACCGGAACTACAGGGGCGATTGCCAATCCGCGTGGAGTTGCGCGCACTTACGGTAGAAGACTTCGAGAGAATACTGACCGAACCCAATGCGTCCTTAACCGAACAATACAAAGCCCTGCTTGGTACTGAGAATGTTTCGTTGTCGTTCACCGATGATGGCATCAAAAGAATTGCTGAGGTCGCGTGGGGGGTAAATGAAACGACTGAAAATATCGGCGCACGGCGGCTGCATACCGTGCTCGAAAGGCTTCTGGATGAGGCCTCTTTTGAAGCAGCTGACAACGGCGGATCAGAAATAGTGATCGATACAGAATATGTGGATAAATATCTGGGCGAATTGTCGCAGGATGAAGACCTGAGTCGCTACATCCTGTAGGCTTAGCCACATGAGTACGCCTACAGCCAGACCCACAGAAATTAAGCTTCACCAGCGTAGCAGAGTGTTGGAATTGCACTTTGACGACGGTCTTGAATGCAATTTGACTTGCGAATATTTGCGGGTCTTTTCCCCATCCGCTGAAGTACGCGGCCATGGCCCGGGGCAGGAAGTCCTGCAGCTGGACAAGGAAGATGTTGGCATTGAGACACTCACGCCATCTGGTAACTATGCGGTAAAAATCGGTTTTGATGATGGCCACGCGTCTGGCATTTACACCTGGGTTTATCTGCATGAACTAGGTGTAAATTATGAAAGTTACTGGCAAGACTATCTGGACCGACTTGCCGCCGCCGGGCATCAGAGAAAAACCAAAAAGTCGCGTGACTAGTTTGTTCTAAATTAATGCAGTCACCACCGCAAAATGTTAGTCGCCGGTGGAATCAGCTGACATAAAATCAACTGATAAAAAGAGTCAACTCACCGAGAGCCATTGCACTTACATTCATTGGCACACACAACACTTGAGCTACGATCGTGGATGATAAAACACACTTCGGTTATCAAACGGTTGAGACCGGTAAAAAGAAAGAACTGGTCGGCGCGGTATTTGACTCAGTTGCTGCCCGTTATGATGTGATGAACGACTTGATGTCGTTCGGCGTTCATCGTTTATGGAAGCGCTTCACGATAAATCAATCAGGCGTACGTGCTGGCCAGTCAGTACTTGATCTGGCGGGGGGCACGGGTGATCTGGCTTCCAAAATGAGTGAGCGTGTCGGCTCAACTGGCAAGGTGGTACTGGCAGATATAAACCAATCGATGGTTACCGTCGGGCGCGATCGATTGATCGATTCCGGTATTGTCGGCAATGTGCACTATGCCTTGGCAGATGCTGAACAGCTGCCGTTTGCTGAAAGCTCATTCCATTGTGTGACCATGGCTTTCGGTCTTCGCAACGTTACCGATAAACAGCGCGCGCTGAATTCAATTTTCTCGACGCTGCGTCCGGGTGGAAGATTGCTGGTTTTAGAGTTTTCAAAACCTGTGTTACCGATGTTAAGTAAAGCCTATGATGTTTACTCGTTTAACGCACTACCGGCAATGGGCAAGCTCGTCGCCAACGATGCGGAGAGCTATCGATATCTGGCAGAGTCCATTCGAAAACACCCGGATCAGGACACCCTGCTTGAAATGATGCAGACAGCAGGTTTTGAACGCTGTGAATACCACAACCTAACCGGTGGCGTTGTGGCGTTGCACAAGGGTTTTAAGCTGTAGCGGATTAGAGTGATATAACGTTGAACTTACCCGCCCCATTAGCCGTTGCGTTGCAAACTGCCTTTAATCGCTATATCGAGCTTGATCCGGACTCCACGAAACGTCTGCAAGCATTACGTGGCAAAGTGGTGTGTTTACAGGTTGACAGCGTCGATTTAAGTATTTGGTTTATATTTAATGAAAACCAGGTCGAAGTGGTCGAAGAGTTTGGTGACACCGCTGATGCAGTGATCGCGGGTGGGCCCTTTTCTCTTTTCGCACAGGCTATTGGTCAACGTTCCATCTTTGATGGTGATGTAAAAATTACCGGTGACGTTGATACTGCACAAAGGTTTTCTCGCTGCTTAACAGAGATTGATGTTGATTGGGAAGAGCATTTATCACGGTTAACCGGTGATGCTGTCGCGCATCAGGTTGGAAGGTTCTCTCGAGGGTTTAAACAATGGATCAACGAGCGCAAAGACGGCTTTCAGGAAAACACCGCGGACTATCTGCGTGATGAATCCGCTAGCCTGCCGCACGATTGGGAGCTGACAGAGTTTGTCGAGCAGGTTGATGATCTGCGAGATCGTGTTGATCTGCTAGAGGCGCGTATTAAAACAGAGTTGGCCGATAAAGCTGCTGGAAAAACCAGCTAGTGTTTTCACGAGTCTCACGGTTATACACCATACAAAAGGTACTGTTTACCTACGGCATAGATCAGCTGTTGCTTGAGCTTAAACCCTCTACTCCGTTAAAAGTGCTGTCTTCACTTTCCCCCGATCGCTGGCGCCACAATGAAACCAGAAATTTGCCCCGTGGTGAGCGTTTGCGTCTGGCATTAGAGGAGCTGGGTCCGGTCTTCGTTAAGTTCGGTCAGATGCTATCAACCCGACGTGATCTGCTCGCAGATGATATCGCTGTAGAGCTTGCCCTGCTGCAAGATCAGGTGCCACCGTTCTCTTCAGAAAAATCCATACAGTGTATAGAAGAATCACTGGGTGCTTCAGTGGCAGAACTATTTGCCGAGTTTGAAAGCGAGCCGCTTGCGTCCGCCTCAATTGCGCAAGTACATAGTGCGGTGATGCACAGCGGTGAACAGGTGGTGGTTAAGGTGCTGCGTCCGGGTATAAAAAGCACTATTTCGCGTGATTTATCGTTGATGTACGTATTGGCCGATATGACAGCGTCATTTTGGTCAGATGGTAAACGCCTGCGCCCGAGAGAAGTGGTAAGTGAGTACGAGAAAACCATTTACGATGAGCTGGATATGCAGCGCGAAGCCGCCAATGCGGCGCAGCTTAAAAGAAATTTCAAAGATTCAAATGAGCTCTACATTCCCGAAGTGTATTGGGACTATACCCAGGGTGATGTGATGGTGATGGAGCGAATCCGGGGGATACCGGTTTCAAATATTGACGAGTTGCGTGCCAGAGGGGTTGATCTGGAGAAGCTTGCGGAGCGCGGAGTAAACATTTTTTTTACTCAGGTATTTAGAGATAACTTTTTCCACGCTGATATGCACCCGGGCAATATATTTGTCTCTGAAGAAAACCCGCATGATCCTTCATACATAGCAGTAGACTTCGGTATTGTCGGCACCTTAACAGACGAAGATCGTCACTATTTATCGCAAAATCTGTTGGCGTTTTTTGAACAGGACTATCACAAGGTGGCACGTCTGCACGTTGACAGTGGATGGGTGCCTGCAGATACACGGGTAGAGGAATTTGAATCATCTATTCGTACGGTGTGTGAACCTATATTTGAAAAGCCGCTTGAAGAGATTTCTTTTGGTCAGGTGTTGTTGCGTTTATTTCAAACCGCAAGGCGATTCAAAATGGAAGTGCAGCCGCAACTGGTGCTGTTGCAGAAAACCTTGCTTAACATCGAAGGACTGGGGCGACAATTATATCCCCAGCTGGATCTCTGGAAGACCGCACGACCGGTACTCAAGGGATTTATGCTTGAGCAAAATAGTCCGTTAACGGTGTTGCGTGAAATACATAGAAATGCCCCGGAATGGGGTCGTATGATGCCGGAGATGCCAGGCTTGGTACATCGATTCCTGAGCAGCGGCGCTATGCAGGAAGGGTTTCGCAATCAGACACATCCACAGCGTGCGGATGTGGCGGATAAACACACAGCTCATTCTGATCTTATTAGTGCAACCATCTACTCAGTCAGTGCGGCGGGACTATTCATCTCTGCAACTATTGTCACGATGTTGGGTGACGGTCAGTTTAGTCGAATTGCCGGAGTCCCTGTCTGGGCCTGGCTGTTACTTGCTGCGTCGCTCTGGTGTTTACGCCGCGCTTTCAGATCAGTGAAGTGACATCCACCTTTTTGAAGCCTAGTCTATTGTTGTCCGGGAGTAGCTGACGGTCAGTTGTCCGGATTCTTCTCGATCGATCGATTGTTGATCTGTTGCAAAAGAATGGAGAGCTCGGATTCCTGACTGAAGTGAATGTGAAGCGGCTCTTCACGAAACTCCATTTCCTGATCTAACTCAAGACGAAACCGGTACAGCTGGCTGTTGAGTCTATACAAACCGTTTTCAAAGCGTGCGGTCTCGGCGCTGTACGCAGATGTTGTTGGTGCTAATGTATCAGTACTGGTGCTGTTAGCCAGGATAGGAACTACCGGTTTAATCTCACTTTCTGATGGTGTAGATTCGGCAGTGGGCAGTGATTTAACAAACGGTATGACCTGGGCCAGTGGTGCGTCGGAGGGCCCGTTAGCAGCAGAACGGTTAGGTGAAACTACCATCGCTTTGAAACGTTGCAGTAGATCTGTAAGTTCGGCAAGTTTTTGATCGAAGTCAATTCGAATGCCGGTTTGCAGATTGTCGATCTCGCGAGAAAGCGCGTTCGACTTTTGCTGATGGTTTGAATCCGGCTCTTGGTTAAAGTCGGGCTGCAGTCTGTCAGTATTAGGCATTTATATTCCGAATCTATTGTCGCTAAGGCCGAAGCCTTCGCACCTCTAAAGGCTATCGGCCACAATTCGCGACAATTCACCGGCAAGCCTGTTTTAGATGGTCGCTCGGAGGCCCGATTGATGATCCGTGGATCAACGGGGTCGGGCTTTGGCCTGTAAAATCAAGCGTCAAATTGATGTCGTTAAAAAAATACATATGCTTAGCCGCAACTCCGCCTTATGCCTGTTTCGAGAGTTGGTCGTGTTTTTTGCGGCGTCTATAACAGTCGCGCGCATAGTAAAATGCGGGATGATTGTCCCTGGAATGGTTTGGCGTTGATGCGCGATGGTGATGGTCGGTTGCAACAATGTTTACGGTTGCCGCGCGTCGCTGGCTCAGACACGATGGCAGCAATCACTGGTGAATTTAGCCAGCAATCTTCTAAGGATACAAAATGACAATTGATGCGAAATTTACTGGTGGCGTGAAATGGAAAGCGCAATTGGACGTCAAACAGGAGCGTACAGCGTATTCTGCTGATGCACAGAAGGTCATCTCGGAAAGTGATGCAGATAGCGCTTTGAGCGAAATCAGCTCATGGCCCGAATATGAGCCAACGCCTTTGCGTCGATTGACCAAGCTGGAAGAACATCTGAGTTGTGGTGAGATCTACTACAAAGATGAATCGACTCGCTTTGGGCTCGGCAGCTTCAAAGCACTGGGTGGTGCTTATGCGGTGTTGAAACTCATTGCCGCAAGCTACGAAAAACAGCACGCAAAGAGTATTGCCCTGGGTGATATCAGACAAGGCCTGATAAAAGACTTTGCAAGCACAATCACCGTGTGCACTGCGACCGACGGCAATCATGGCCGCTCCGTCGCATGGGGAGCAAAAAACGCTGGCTGCCCTTGCCGTATCTATATTCACGCAGAAGTTAGCGCGGGTAGAGAAAAAGCCATGGCCGAGCTCGGCGCAGAAGTGATACGGGTCGATGGTGACTACGATGAGTCGGTGAGGCTTTGTGTTGCTGATGCTAAAGACAACGGTTGGAAAATGGTGTCAGATACTTCCTTCGAAGGCTATGTTGAAGTACCGGCGGATGTGATGGCCGGGTATACCGTTTTGGCTGCTGAAGTGATTGATCAAATGCGCGCCCCACCGACTCATTTGTTTATTCAAGCCGGAGTGGGGGGGCTGGCCGCGGCGATTGCTGCAAAACTATGGATGGAATATGGTGAGGACCGACCTCACATTACGGTGGTTGAATCGGAACACTCAGCGTGTGTGATGCAAAGCTTCAAGGATTCGGCACCAGCGGTGGTCGAAATTACTCGTGAAACCGTGATGGCCGGGCTGTCGTGTGGTGAAATGTCGGTTCTGGCGTGGCAGGTGTTATCTGGTTGCTGTGATCAAGTGATGACACTGGGTGACGAAGAAGTTGCCCCCATGATGAAGCTATTTGCTGATGGTGATATGGCAGACACACCGATTGAAGCCGGTGAATGCAGTGTGCCTGGGGTAGTCGGATTGTTGGCGAGTGTTGCTGCAAAGCAGGAAGACTACCAAGAGGCACGGATACTGGTGCTTGGCTGTGAAGGTGCTACAGATCCAGAGGTCTATAAAAACATGTTGGAGTCAGTGGCTTAATGGCGTTTCAGCGACAGCCTGCAGCAACAAGAGGCTTTGAACGGGCGGAGTATGTGGCACGACTGGCCAGTGTCCAGGCGGGCATGCAGGCAAGCGACATCGATGTTCTGTTATTAAACACAGAACCTGAGGTGCGATATTTCAGCGGTTTTACCACTCAGTTCTGGCAGAGCCCGACTCGTCCCTGGTACTTGCTTGTACCCCGGCAGGGTGAGCTGATTGCGGTGATACCGGCTATTGGTGAGATGTTAATGAAGCAAACCTGGGTCGGCGATATACGTTGCTGGTCATCACCCGATCCCATCGATGATGGTGTGACGCTGCTCGCTGATGCACTGCAGGGTTGTACTTCAAAATCTGCCCGAATCGGTATCCTTAAAGGAACCGAAACCTCATTGCGCATGCCGCTGAATGACTACGAGACCCTGTTAAAACTGACCAGAGGTTGTGAGTATGTTGATGCCACCTCCCTGGTGCAGTCTCTCAGGCAGGTAAAGTCTCCAGCTGAAATAGAAAAAATTAGAACATCAGCGCTTGCTGCGAGCCACGCTTTCAGCCAGGTTCCGGACATCCTGCACACAGGCATGGCAGAACGGCAGATATTTCAGACGTTTAAACATAGCTGTCTCAATGCAGGGGTGGATGATGTCAGCTACCTTGTGGGGGCGGCGCGGGCCGATGGTTACGATGATATTATTGCCCCCCCGAGTGAT
>CALISD010000074.1 GCA_938041955.1 uncultured Granulosicoccaceae bacterium
GCCGCTGAAGGAAAGCGATACGGTAACGGGTGAGTAGTGTGAGTCATCGTAGTAGCTTTCAAATGGCAACCCCCGCACATGGTGACTGTGATTTGGTCCATAGTTGAGTAGTAGTGAGTGATCATACGCATCGTAAACCTCGATGTAGTGATCGTAGTAGCCACTTGGGTAGCCAGATTCAAGATTCGTTTCTATTTGTACCGTATCAGCTGAGCCGGATCCTGTGACTGTGAAATTTCCGGTGACGGCATATTCGGACCACGGGTTGTTATTCTGGCTCAAGTACAAAACGGCGTAAACCAGCCTAGGTGAGAAGTTAGTTTCGACATCCAAAGACACTGAGAAAGTTGAGTAGTGGCCATCATTGTCGTTATCGGCCGTCAGGTTGATCAGAACATCATAGACCCATAGGCCGTGATTATGATTTAGCGCTGTTCTTCGATTGCCATTGCTATCTGGCTGTGGGGTGGCGGGGTAACGATTGTCAGTTGTTTTACCCTGAAACGTCGAGCTGGAAAGTCGTGGTTTGGGTGTTTCCGTATCAGGGGCCGCGATTGCTGTGCTTGATACCAGTGCAGACATTCCGAGACTATAGAATCCCAACGTAAGGATGCCAGCGAGCAGTGTGTTTTTGTTCAAGTAAGCCATAGTATTCAGATCCGACGCCCATCCGGTGGAGCTCATGTGTAATCTGGCCACAAAGATACTTAATAATGGCTGAATTCATCAATGAGAGTAACCCTGATTACGCCTCTTTGAGTTGGTTTGAGCGGAAAATCAGTTTTCACGGCTGGCAAGCTAATCCGTGCGTCTTCAGGCTATCGCACTTGAGTTCTCTTTGTGTGAGTGCCGCGACAACACGATATACTTTACGGAAATTCCGTCTGAGGTCGCCCGCTGTGCGGTCAAATCCGTTTGGGTGTGGCAAACGCATTGGCTTAGGTCGACTGTTGTAATCGTCTGGTTGCGATGATTGTTTAAACAATATCCACAATACTTCTCTAGCAAGCAGGCTCTAATTTGCATCCTTTAACCACACTTGTTATTGCCGTAATTGGCGGTGTTGCTGCAGCTGCCATACAAGCTCCAATACCGTGGCTATTAGGTAGTTTGCTCGCTACTGCATTAGTGACGGGTTGCGGGGTCAAGCTGCACAAGTTTGCCTCGTCATTGGAGCAATGGATGCGGGTTTTCATCGGCGTGGCGCTGGGTCCGTCAGTGGCTAACAGTATTGGAGCGTTCAGTATCTCAACAGTGTTGGCTGTTATGGCTTCAATAGCTTCCATTGTGCTGTTGGTTGCATCGGGGTCGTGGTTTTTTAAACGCTTTCTCGCCATGACTCGGGGCGAAGCATTTCTATGTTCGCTGCCGGGCGGCTTGTCTTTTATGATGGCACTCGCGGATGATGCCCGTGTTGCAAGCGAGGGGAGTCGGCCGCGAATAGCCTTGGTGCACACGGTACGTGTTGTTTCACTGGTGTTGCTCGTGTCACTGGTGGCTTTTTTCGTCGGTACAGATGTCCAACAAGCTGTGTTTTCGGATTGGTTTTTAGCGGGCCTTGTGCCTGACTGGCAGTTGTTGCTTTTGGTGTTATTAGTGTTACTAAGCGGTTTGCTTGCGAATGTCGCTTCAATAGCCGGGGGTCACGTCACGATACCGCTGGTCATTTCAAGTATCGCTTATGCCTCGGGCGCTATTGACGTTCAGATCCCGCAACTCGGGATAACGGTTGCGATGCTAGTGTTTGGTAGCATATTAGGTTGCGAGCTCGGCAATGGCCCGCGTAGCGAGTACCCGCGCCTGGCAGTTGGCTCGCTACTGTTTACTGCCGTGGCGTTTATGTTGGGTGCTTTGTTCGCAACGATGTTTGGTAAGGCAACCGGTTTCGGTTTCCTTACTCTCTTTTTAGCACTAGCGCCCGGTGGCATTGCAGAGGTTGCGTTGATTGCGCTATCACTCGGTTTAGACGTGGGGCTAATCGCCCTGGTTCATCTGTGCCGGTTTCTGTTTATTATGTTAGTTGGGCCACTCGGGTTACGCATGATTGGAGGTGCATCGCGCAAAAGCTGAAGCCAATAATTTGATATGGCAGTGTGTCTGCCAAACCAAACCAGAGGTCGAGTGTAATCTATACGCCCAGGTATTCGTCCTGAACCCACGTTTCACTTCGCAGCATGTTACTGTCTCCGGTCCATACAACGGTGCCTTTCTCGACAACATAGTGCCGGTCTGCGACGCTTAGCAAGTCTTTGAGGTTTTTGTCGACCACCAGAATGGATAGTCCGTGCTGTTTGAGGTTTGAAATGGAACGCCAAATCTCGTCTCTTACCAATGGTGCAAGTCCTTCTGTTGCATCATCGAGTATTAACAGGTCCGGGTTGGTCATCAATGCTCGACCAATAGCGAGCATTTGTTGCTCTCCACCGGAGAGTAAATTGCCCATAGAAGTCAGTCTGTCTGCCAATGGTGGAAAAAGGGCCAGCACGCGTTCCTCTGTCCACGCCTCTTTATGTTTCTGGCGATTGGCGGCAGTTGCAATTAAATTTTCACGGACGGTAAGATTGGGGAATATTTGTCTGCCTTCGGGAACCAGTGCGAGACCGAGCCGTGCGATCTTGTAGGAATCCTTGCCTGTGATGGTGTGTTGCTTGTAGCTAATATCACCGCCAGTGATGGTGCCGCCCAGTGATGGCATGATCCCCATAATCGAATGCAGCGTAGTGGACTTACCCATCCCGTTGCGCCCCAGCAGGGTGACCACTTCGCCTTCATTTAGTTGTAGCGACATACCAAACAAAGCCTGGCTGCTGCCATAGTGTGCGGTGAGTTCAGTGACGTTAAGCATTGCTTTCCTCACCCAGGTAAGCCGCTCTCACTTCTGCGTTTGACTGTATTTGCTCCTTGTTGCCTGTCGCTATGATGCGTCCGTACACCAGTACCGAAATCCGATCTGCCAATGCGAATACTGCGTCCATATCGTGTTCGATAAGTAATATAGTTTTGTCACCACGCAGCTTTTGAAGTATCTCTACCATCAAGTTGCTTTCTTCAGTTCCCATACCGGCCATGGGTTCATCAAGCAACAGCAATGAAGGTTCCGTGGCCAATGCCATGGCGACCTCAAGCTGCCTGCGTTCTCCATGGGATACCGCTGAGGCCAACCGGTCTGCGTTATTTGCCAGACCAGTGGTTTGCAGGTAGTGATAAGCAGGCTCGAGCAATCGATTGTCAGTAGTAGCATTACGCCAAAAGCTAAAAGAATGACCCGCATGAGCTTGTACAGCAAGTGCGACGTTTTGCAGCAGCGTCATGTCTGCAAACAAAGAGGTGATCTGAAAGGATCGGGCAAGGCCTGCGCGTGCGAACCGATGTGCGGGTTTACCCGTTAAATTTTTACCTTTGAAACATATGCGTCCGCTGTCTGGTTTTAATAAACCTGATAGCTGAGAAATCAATGTGGTTTTGCCGGCGCCGTTTGGACCGATTAAGGCATGGACCTCACCTTTAAGTACCTTAAGGTTGACGTGATCGGTGGCCAATACGCCGCCGAAACGTTTACATAGTTCAGTGGTTTCCAGAATTGCGCTTTGGCCGGTGCTCATGGCTTGTCACCTTTCGATCGCAAACGATCAAGCGCACCAGACAACCCGCCACGGAAAAACAGCACTGATAAAATCAGCAATAAACCGAATGGCAGATGCCAGTGAATAGTGACATCGCGCAATACTTCTTCAAGTAATATAAATGCAGCGGCGCCAAAGATTGGCCCACACAAGAACGCTGCACCACCGAGAATAACCATAAACATGAGTTCGCCGGAGCGCGTCCAGTCCATCATTTCCGGTGAGATAAACGTGGAGAAATTACCCAGCAGGAAGCCGGCATAGCCGCATATTGCGCCGGATATCACGAAGGCTACCAATTGGTAGCGATAGCAATTGACGCCTAGTGATCGCATACGTTCTTCGTTGGAGCGTGCGCCTTGCAGAGTTAAGCCGAAGCGTGAGCGTGTGATTTTATAGACGATGAACAGCGCGACCAGCAGAGACAAATAACATAAACCATAGAGCGTGAGCGGATTGTCCAGGCTGATTAGCGGGAATTCAGAGCGTACGTCAATGGTTAAGCCGTCATCGCCGCCGTAATTTTCCAGCGCCACAATGGCATAGAAAATCATCTGGCCGAAGGCCATGGTGATCATTATAAAGTTAACACCGCGGGTTCTCAGGGAAATTGCACCAGTGAGTAACGCAAACAAAGCGCTCACCGATACGGCCAGACCCAGGTGAAGAAAGCCGTTGAAAGAAGCGATCGCATCCATGCCACCGTAAAGCGCATGATAGGTTGGAATTCCTACGGCATAAGCCCCCAGGCCAAGATAAGCTGCGTGGCCGAAAGACACCAATCCACCATAACCGAGAACCAGGTTTAACGCTGTGGCGGCGAGTGCAAGGATCACCAGTCGGGTAAATACGTCAAGCCAGAATGGTTGCCCGGTGATAAATAATATGGGCGGGGCTACAGCCAGTAGCAAGAGCAATATCGCATTAATCCAGAACGATATAGGTCGCGGCTTGTTGTTCGGTACAAGTTTGGTTTCAGGCATCTTAGCGACTACTAGCCGGAAACAGACCTTGCGGTCGAATGGCAAGGATCACTGCCATCATTAAATAGATCAGCATGGCCGAGATTGCCGGGGCTGCAGTTTCGGCAGCCTCGTTTGACATGATCAGTTTAAAAACATCATCAAGGTAGGATCGGCCGAGTGTGTCTATCAGCCCGATAAGCAGTGCAGCAATGAAAGCGCCTTTCATTGAACCTATGCCACCGATAATAATGACTACAAACGCGGTGATAATAATCTCATTGCCCATGCCGATAGAGGCCTCGGCTATGGGGGCGACAAGTAGTCCGGCAAGTCCTGCAAGCGCTGCACCCATGGCAAAAACACCGCTAAACAGCGTTTTTATATCAACGCCCAAGGCACCGACCATGGTGCGGTTGGAAGCGCCTGCGCGAATCAACATGCCGAGCTTGGTGTGATTGACCAGAACGTATAAGCCGGCCGCGGCAAGCAACCCCACAGCAATTATTAGTAGTCTGAATACGGGTACCACCACGCCGGGTAGCACTTCGAGTTGGCCGTTGAGAATATCAGGCAGGGCGATCGCGATGCCGGCCGGGCTCCAGACAATTTCGGCTATTGTATCGAGACAGAGGATCAATCCAAAGGTAGCGAGCACATGATCAAGATGATTGCGTGAATAGAGCTGCCTGATGACCACCATCTCTATAAGCAACCCGCACAGTGCCGTGAGTGGTACGGCCAGAAGTGCCGCCAGTGCAAAGGAGCCTGTGAGTTGTGTGAGCGAGGCGCAAATGAAAGCGCCTAACATATAGAGTGATCCGTGGGCGAGGTTCACGAAGTCCATAATGCCGAAGGTCAGTGTCAATCCGGCGGATAGCAAAAATAGCAGAATGCCGAGTTGCAGACCGTTAAGCAACTGAATGAGTAGTAACGATGCTTCCATAGTTAAACGGGGTGGTATACCGAAGCCGAGAGTCTACAGCATCGCAGTCTATGGCGATTTAGTAAAGAGCGGGCACGACAATGGATAAAAAATACAGGGAGTAAGCTCCCTGTATTAGGGTGTTGCTACAGCTTGCAGTCTGCTGCATAGACGTCTTGATGATCGTCTAGAACGACTTTGTCTATGTGAGTGGTCCAGTTGCCATCCGCATCTGCAACTACTGTGCGGCTATAGAAGTCTTGTATTGGCATGTGGTTATTGCCATAGGTGAATTCACCTCGTACTGAATCGAAGCTGGCTTGTTCCATCGCAGCGCGCATGCCGTCTTTGTCAGTCAAGTCACCATTAACGGCATCGACAGCAGATTTTATCAACAGGATAGAGTCGTAGGCTTGTGCCGCGTAAAAGGAAGGATAAGATCCGTAGTCTTTGCGAAAGTCATCAACAAATTTTTTGTTGGCTGGATTATCAAGATCTGGTCCCCAGTGCTGTGTACTGACCGAACCCAATACGCCTTCCATACCACCTGCCTGTAGTTTTGGAAGTGAGAGTGAATCAACGGTAAACACGGTGTATAGCGGCAGTACGTCCCGCAAACCGGCTTGCTGATATTGCTTGATAAAAGCAGGTCCCGCTTTACCGGGGTAGAAGACAAAGATCCCTTCTGCACCGGATGCTTTTGCCTTGGCAAGCTCGGCAGAGAAATCCAGTTGCGCGTCTTTGCCCCACTTGGTCATGTCTTTACCGATGATCTTCCCTTTAAAAGTTCGCTCTACACCAGCGACCATGTCTTTACCGGCTGCGTAGTTTGGTGCCATGACGTACAAGGATTTCACGCCTTTCTGGTTAAGCGTTTCACCCATCGCCATAGGGGTTTGGTCATTTTGCCACGAGGTAGAGAAAAAGTTTTCATGGCACAGCTTGCCTGCGACTGGCGATGGGCCAGCGTTGGCGGTAATTAAAAACTTGCCTGCGTCTAATACTGATTTGCGAGAGGCTAACAGTACGTGTGACCAGATATAGCCTGCGACGAAATCGACGTCATCTTGCTTAACCAGTTTGTCGGTGGCTTGCTTACCCACCTCCGGTTTGAAACCGTCATCAGCCATGATCAGTTTAACCTGTTTGCCACCCATCGTATTGTCGATGTGTTTAAGCGCCAGGTTGACAGCCTTTTCCTGGTCCTGCCCGATAGACGCTCCTCCCGTGGTGAGGGTGGTGACAAAGCCGATTTTGACTTCGTCAGCGGCGATTACCGGTGAGAAAATCGCAGGCGTTAAAATGGCCGCGCTGATCAGCGCGTTCGAAAGTAGTTTTTTCATTCAATATTCTCCATGAATGCAGCGAGGCGGATTCGTCCGACACTGGGACTAATCCTATCATCTACCGTCTGAAGGATAATTGAATGAGCGGCAAAGTTGTCGTTTTTACCGACATGCTATGGCTCGGGTGATGCTGGCTTACGTAGACGATATAGTGCTGATATTTCTATTTAAAACAACAGGATACTAGGTAAAGCCGATGCCTCTGGCGTCAGTCAGGGTGGTTTTTGCGCCATTTGATAGCCGCGTAAAATACGATTGGTAAGCGGGAGTTCCAGCTGGCCAGTGTTCCAAAAACCACTGTAAAAAGGCATTCTGATCATATCGAAGCGCGATAGCATCAATATAGACGCCATCCAATTCGGTACCGTACACCGTGGCGGTCGGGGCAGCTCTGGTGGAAATTCGAGTAACCATCCCGAATAGGTCGTGGCTAAAGTTAGGCATGCCAGCAGCACCGTTGTTTATTACTGCGATGTCTTTTTGGGTGCCGGTGACAGCACTTTTCAGCGTGGTAGCGATCGGTTCGCAGGTATGAGTGCAGGCGATAATCTGTGCATTGCATGCTGCGATGTCTTTGATCGTACCAGTGTCGGGGTTGGAAAGGTTCTCACGGGAGAGTGACCAGCCGGCGAGTGATCTGCAGTCACCGTGAATCACCTGAACCGTCGAGTCACCGACTTGATATCTTTTCGATACCGGCAGTACTTGTAAGTCAGCTTGTAGAAGCTGGTGATTACTCGCTGTGGTGTTGAGTCTGGCTATGATGCTATTCGACCAATCCACCACATTGTCCGAAACGCTTGCGGGGTAGCCGCAACCGCAGCCGCCGCCGAACGGGCGTCTCGCCAGTTCGGTTTCAACGTTACCGCGAATACAGTCGTGTTTGAGCACCGTTTCGTTAAGTGAGACAAAATCCCGATCACTGCAATTAAACCAATTGAAGTCTCCATTAAAAATGCACTGTGCATTTTCGTCCTCTAATAACTTCTCTACTTCTTTAAGCGCAAAGGGATTGCCGTATAGGCCGCCCACCACATACAGAGTGTCAGCGGCGGTCGCAGGTGGTAGTGCCAGAGCAGCGGGCGTGTAGCGATAATCCAGGGGGCACACACGACCACTGTCAGGTGCTTCAGTTGCTTTGTTCATTGCTAGTTAGATGGCTGCCTAAGTCAGGGAAGCAGTGTCTTCAGCGAGATTGGTCACTACGTGAGTTTTCGGTGTAGACAGAGAAATACCATGTTTAATCGACGCATCGAGTATGGCTTCCATCATGTGCTGTCGAACAGCAATAATGCCTTGCACCTCTTTTATATAGTAAAAGATTCCCCACTCCACCGCATGATCACCTGTTTCTAGCACTCTTATTTCCAACGGATGGCTGTCATCAATCACATTGTTGTCATCATTTACTATCACTTCGAATGCTTCCTGGAACATGTTTTTAACTTTTTCAGATTCGGTGTCGTAGCCAATCTTAAAAGTCAGCTTTTCGCGTAAACCACGTGCGGATGCGAACTTCGACAAGCTATGAATGGTCTGGTCTCTGAGCTTCGAATTGCTGACCATGATTCGGTGGTTATTCACAACATCAATTAACACTGTATGAAAAATCTTGGTTTTGAAAACCCGCGCGAGAATTGGTTCCCCACTGCCGAGCTCAATAAGGTCTCCTTCGCTGACCATGTCGCTATTGAGTAAAACCAGGCCACTGATAATGTCTGGCGCCCAGGCTTGTTGGGTCAATGCTAAGAATACGCCGACAAAACCAATTACACCGCCGGCCTCGAGCAGGCTGCTGTAACCGGCGATTCGTATCACCGCAATCAATGCGACAATGGCGATAAATGTGCTTGCCACCAGCGTCAGCATACGCGAGTGGTAAGTGTCAGAAATGAGGTTGCCATCTATGTTTTTGGTGGTTTTTCCGTAGCGCCGACGCATCACATAGTTCGCGATATTGGATGCCAGGTAGGCGAGATACATCACCACCAGTACAGAAATCAGTTTGACGGCAAAACCAGTCCCTTCGCTGCCGTCTGAATAAATGGCGTTGTAGCAGACGGCAGCGAGAATAGCGAGGTTCATGACCCGTAGCAGGTTGACGCGAAAATCCGTGTGGCGATCGCTAAGCTTGCCACCGGTTTTTAGAATGATCGGTTTCGCCAGTACCATCAACAGCAAATTGACCGCGATGATGATGTAGTGGGAGGCGCTGAAATGGGAGAGCGCGTCAGTAATTGCGTTTATCATTCCCTGAGGATAATCCATTCTGCGGGTTTGTGCCTTTTACTTGATCGTTAACACTGTGATCTAAGGTTGCAGAAATGCTTGAATGCGAGCAGGGTTGGGGTAAATATAGTTGTCACACTGTCCGGGATATCTATGAACGCTAAAACTAAAACGAAAATTCCGCCGCTTGACGAATTTCCGCATCGGCAGATCATCACCACGCGTTGGCGAGACAACGACGTTTATGGCCACGTGAACAACGTGGTGTATTACTCCTGGTTTGATACTGCGGTGAACGGCTATCTGATCGAAAGTGGTGTGCTCGACTTTGCCAATGGCAAAACAGTCGGCTTGGTGGTTGAAACGCATTGCAGCTATTTTCAGCCTGTCGCCTTTCCGGATCAGATCACGGCGGGTGTTGTTGTAGAGAAGATCGGTAACAGCAGCGTGCGCTACAAGGTTGGTATTTTTCGAAATGATGAGACCGAAGCTTCCGCCAGTGGGCATTTCATACATGTATATGTTGATGCCGATACCCGAAGGCCTGTGTCGTTGCCTGATAATTTGCGGCAGGTGCTGGAAAAAATAGGCGCTTAGTGTAGTCAAGTCCCTCGCGTCAAAGGAACCCCGACGCGTAAGCGAGTGGCAAACCTGTGTGCGCCGAAGTCATTCTGACCAGCGGACAGTTTAGGTGAGTTACCCGCAAAGGTATTTCGCAGCTGTGAGAGCGAGGTAGAACACCCACTCGCTTATGCGTCGGGTCTTCTGAAATGTCTGCATGCCGTCACTTCGGTATTAACGGAGTGACGACGAACGCAGTCAGTCACTACCGGCCAGAGGCCGGTCGGTATTCAGTAGTTTTTGTACTTCATTCACAGCCAGAGACAACATGGCGTAGTCAACCTGACTGCTTGCCATAATCTCTTTCAGTCGCTGCCTATAGATCGACAGTCTCTCGTCTGATTCTATTGCCCACGCTTTTACGATCGCGTCTGGTGTTTTCAACTTCTTGACATCACTGGTCTCGAGAATTTCGGCACATAGATGGCGTTGTCTGTAGTGAATGTCTGATCGAAGTGCAGACTGTGCAAGGATATGCCAATGACTGTCTACTTCCAGCAAGCCGATCTGTTCGCGTAGCCATTGTAGCTTCAGAAAATCACCTAAGTGAAAATACAAACTGGTGATGAGCTTAAGATCTGAACCCGAAGTTTTGGCAATATCGATAATGTCGAACGCCGAGGACAATGGCACCACAGCGGCAACTTTCTCGGCGAGTTCATTATTTGCACCGGCCTTACTGAAGTGCTTGCAACGCGCACGGTAACTGGTTTGATTTGGCTTGGCCAATGATTCAGGAACCAGTGAGATGAGATCGTCAATACCATCACCGAAGTGATCAATGATATCTTGCACGCCATTTTGATAACGTCGGTTTTTAACCAGCCAGTGCACGCTACGCTCAACCCAGCCGCGTACCATTAGTAACATTTCTGTTTGTGCTGCATTGGTTAGTTTGTTATCCAGGCTTTCTATTTCGTTCCATAATCCGCGCAGGTTGAAGAGGTGTCTTACTGCAACAAAGGCGGTCAGAATTTCACTGGTTTGTGCACCGAGATCATCTCGTAACCGGCGCAGATAGGTTGGGCCAAGCCGGTTTACGAAACTGTTTGTCACTTGTGTTGCGATAATTTCGTTGCGTAACTGGTGCGACAGGATGGCATCAGGGTATTTCTTAGATAGCTGTGGCGGAAAGTAGCTCAGCAGTTCATGGTTATGATATGCGTCGTCTGCAAATGGTGAGTCGAGCAATCGGTCGTAAATATCCATTTTGCTGTAGGCAACCAGCACGGCGATTTCAGGCGCGGTGAGTCCCAGGCCTCGGTTGGTTCGATCATTGATCTCTTCCATGTTAGGCAGGAATTCAATGTCGCGGTTGAGTTTGTCTTCCGCTTCAAGTGCACTCATAAACCGACTGTGTTCACCCAGCCACTTGGGGGCCTCTGCCAGTATGAGACTGATGCATTGTGTTTGCTGGTAGTTATCCCGGAGCACTAGCTCTGAGACGTTGTCTGTCATGCTGGCCAGCAACGCTGATCTCTTTTTAGCGGGTAGTTTGTTGGTGTTAACCAGGCTGTCTACCAGAATCTTGATATTGACTTCATGGTCAGAGCAGTCAACGCCTGCGGAGTTATCAATGGCATCGGTGTATATTTTTCCACCGTTGGCTGCGAATTCTATTCGACCGAGTTGCGTGCAGCCAAGGTTGCCGCCTTCACCTACGGCACGGCAGCGCAGTGCGCTTGCGTCAACACGCAATGGATCATTGGTTTTATCCTGTGCGTCGGCGTGAGTTTCGTCGGATGACTTAATATAAGTACCAATGCCGCCATTCCATAACAGATCGACCTTGGCTTTAAGCAGCGCGTGGATCAGATCATTTGGAGTCATTTTTTTGGTTTTGCTTGAGATCAGTGCCTGGACTTCCGGGGACAGCGGAATTGATTTTGATGAACGGGAGAAAATGCCACCACCCTTTGAAATGAGTGACTGGTTGTAGTCTTCCCAGGTAGATCGTTCCAGGTTGAACATTCGTTCGCGTTCGGCAAAGCTCTTTGCAGGGTCTGGATCAGGATCAAGAAAGATATGCATATGGTTGAAGGCTGCCAGCAGCTTTATTTTCTTGGACAGCAGCATGCCGTTGCCGAAAACATCACCACCCATATCACCGATACCTACTACGGTGAACTCTTCTTTTTGAGTGTCATGATCGTTTTCGCGGAAGTGTCGCTTGACTGACTCCCACGCGCCTTTGGCGGTTATACCCATACCTTTGTGGTCGTAACCTACCGAGCCACCAGAGGCGAATGCATCGCCTAGCCAAAAACCATATTCGTCTGAAATGCCATTGGCGATGTCTGAGAATGTTGCCGTGCCTTTGTCCGCCGCAACAACAAGATATGGGTCTTGTTCGTCATGGCAGGTCACGCCTTCAGGTCTTACGACCTCTCCATCGATATAGTTGTCTGTTATATCAAGCAAGCCGCGTAAAAAGTTTTGATAGCAAGAGATAACCTCTGCCATTAATTCATCACGGCCGCCGCCGACTGGTGGTTGCTTCACAACAAAGCCACCTTTTGAGCCAACCGGGACAATGACCGAATTTTTCACCATTTGTGCTTTCATTAAGCCAAGCACTTCGGTGCGGAAATCTTCACGGCGATCTGACCAGCGCAATCCGCCGCGGGCGACTTTGCCGCCTCTTAAATGAGTGGCTTCAAAGCGTGGGGAGCAAACGAATATTTCGAATGCCGGGCAGGGCAGAGGCATTCCCTCGATTTGCGACGGCAATAGTTTCATTGATAGGAAAGTGCGTGACTGGCCTTTTTCATCTGTTTTGTAGTAGTTGGTCCGAACCGTGGCGCTGATGGCGTTTTGGTAGGTTCGTAGTATGCGGTCTTCATCCAGGCTGACTACAGCATCAAGCATTGAGGCGAATTCATTGCAAAGCGATTTTGTTTTGTTGCTTTTAAGCTCTGGGTTGAATTTGGTTTCGAACTGAGTGGCGGCATTTTTTGTCAGCTCTGCGTTGTTGATCAGGCAGTCAATGATGTAGTCAAAGGAGTAAGGTACCTTGATCTGTAGCAGATACTTGGCGTAGCTGCGCATGATGGTGGTTTGGCGCCAATCGAGACCCGCCGCCATGACCAATTGATTCATGCCATCGTCTTCGGTATCACCTGTCCAGACTTTCAAAAATGCACTGCGGAAGTCCGCAGCTATATCTTCTACGGGTATGGCTTTGCCATCGGTTCTTTTAAGGCTGAACTCTCTGATATGCAGTGAGCCTTGTTCAGTATTGAGGGTAAAAGGATCTTCACTATCAACCTGCAATCCCATGTTTTCCAGAATGTGGATGGTCTTTGATAACGGAACATCAACATCACCATGATAGATGTTGAATCTGACTTCGTTTTCCAGCTGCTCGTCAGTGCGAAATAGAAGGACTTCAAGTTCATCTGAGTGGCACTGCTGCAACAGTGCCAGGTCTCGTGTAGCGGTGGCTGCATCGTGCTTGTCTTTGTATGAGCTTGGCACACTACGCAACAAGTTGATTGCGATTTCACTGGCCTGGGTATCTTCCAGTGTGGCGAATAGTGATTCTCTAAGGTTTTCATCCCAGTTCTGGGCAACATCGATGATGAGTTGTTCTATCGATTGAAAATCTGCTGCTGTTTGTGGTGTGCGCAGAAAAAAGTGCATTCTGGCGAGGGCATTTTCAGAAGAGAAGCTTGCATCGAATTCAATGTCTTCGGCATTTAATTGTTCTTGTAGTATCTCTTGAATGCGGAATCGCAATTCACGGGAGTATAAGTCTCTTGGAACATAAACGAAGCAGGTGGCAAACCGTTTAAAGCGCCCCTGCACACCAAACACCTGCACTTTCGGGTGATGCTCCAGATTGATGATGCCGCGGCATATTTCATAAATTGCCTCTTCGCATGTTTGTAGCAACAGATCTTTTGGCAGGCTTTCGAGAGTCGCAAGCAGGAGTTTTCCGTCGTGGGCACCCGGATTGATATTGGCCCTGCTTACTATATTCAATGATTTGTGTCGAAGCAGTGGAATGCTATCGAGGTCAGCCCCTGCAGCGCGTGAGGTAAAGAAGCCTGAAATAACACAGCGGCCGCACTCTTTGCCTTTCTTATCTACGCGTGTGAATGTGAACATGTCCATCGGCACTGATCGCATTAGTGGAGCTTTCTGAGCAGACTTGGTGACTGTAAGTACTTCGCCAGTGGTACTGAGTAGTTCTGCTTTTGGAATGAAGGTGTCGAGTTTTTCCAGTGGCTTTTCAACTCTGAAAATTCCGTGGGCGTCGGTTACGCTCAATTTTTTACCGCTGGTTTTTACCTCGCAGTAGCCGGTAAAAGTAAAATAGTATCGTTGCAACCATGCGATAAAGTCGGTGGATTCAGCGATTTCGAAGCTTTCTGGGTCTGTCGCTCGTAATTCGCCTGCCGCTTTAGCGCAGGCATCTTTCATTGGTTCCCAGTCATCACATACCAGGTTGACGTTTTCAATCGTGCTGGTGATGGCTTGTTTCAGTTGTTCGAAGGAGCTCTCGTCAAAGTGCCGGTCTATGTGCAACTGCATAAATGACTCTGCAATCGCACCTTTGTGATCTTCGCTCACCAGACCTTCAAGCTTGCCGCTCTTTTTACGTGCAACCCAAAAGATCGGATGAATGAATTCGTTTATACCAAAACCAAGTGTGGTGATGACCAATGACACGGACCGAACCAGGAATGGCTTGTCGGTGGTGGTAATTTCAATCACTGTGTTGCCGGATTCCCAATCGTGCTCTTTGGTGGTCGGGTTATAGATACGTACCAGGCATTCGTGTTCCTGCCTTTTGGCAGCCATATTCCAGTGCGACAGCGCAGCCGCTTTTAACTCTTTTACGCTGCGGTTGGCAATATCTTCGTATGGCACGCGGGCATAGTAATTTCTTACCAGCGCCGGTTGCTTAGCCAGATAGTTTGCAGTCAGTTGCGACTGGTCGTCATTGGGTGTGGGCATATCAAAATGCTCTGAGTGGGAGCTGTTGGCTGCCATTACTTCACGCTCCAGCAAATGCTGTTACAGGCGGCGAACTGCGAGGCGATGACTCAGGGTCAGACAAATTGTCTGCTGTTATCACCGAAGTATAGAGTTGAATCGCGGTGCGCTGCCAAAAATAAAAAATCGTTCACACTACCCAGCGGTAGCGGCTGAATCGGGCGCGGGTTGACGAGTAATTGCGAACTGCGTCAAATGGTTTGATTCGCGACGCTTAGTTGCGGCTATCGGTCGCTTGTACGGGCAGAACGGCGGTGCCAGGGCAGCACCGCCAGAAGTGATGGCCCGTAACTCTAACGGTTAAATAGTGTTACAGACTAGCTAAGGAGGGTGCGAGTTTGTTCAGCTGGCAGGCGTGGGCCGAAATGAGTGACGATTTTTGATGCGGCATTGCTGGCAAGCTGGGCTGAATCGACAAAACTCATGTTGTGAGTCAGTCCGTACAGGAATGCTCCGGCATACATGTCACCGGCGCCGTTGGTATCAATTACATCGACTTTAGGTGCGGGTATCTTGTGCATGGTTTCGCCGTCGTAAATCAGTGAGCCTTCCGCGCCGACGGTGATGGCGAATCGTCTGGCCAGTTTTTTCAGCGCTTCAGCTGCAGCTTCTACGTTGTCAGTCTTGGTCATCATTGTGGCTTCTGCTTCGTTGCTGAAAAGCAGATCAAGATTGTCACCTGCCATCTCCAGCAGGCCGTCGCCGAAAAATTCAACCATATTGGGATCAGACAGGGTGAGCACCGTAGGCACATTCGCACTTTTGGCGATACTTGCTGCCTTGATAGCGGCGGCCTTACCTGTGGGGGAGGCGACTAAATAGCCTTCCATGTAGACGTATTTTGACGCTTTGATGGCTTCTGCGGATACAGCATCTTCATCAATCCCGACGGTCACGCCAAGGTAGGTGTTCATGGTTCGATCTGCGTCCGGAGTGACCATAACAATGCATTTGCCGGTAACGCCGTCTACTCGAGTCTGGCCATCAAGGTTGGTATCAACGCCGCAGTCCTGCATGTCATTCAGGTAGAAATCGCCGAAATCGTCGCTTGAAACTTTGCAACTGTAGTAGCTTTTGCCCCCTAGCTGGGCAAGGGCGATGACCGTGTTGGCGGCTGATCCACCGGAGGCTTTCTTGTGGTCCAGGTCGCTCAGTTGCCCTACCAGCTCATGATGTCTGTCCTCCTCTATAAGAGTCATCAGTCCTTTGTCGACACCCAGTTCGGCCAGTTTGTTGTCTGAAACCTGGTATTCCATATCGACTAGGGCATTGCCGATTCCGTATAAATCGTATTTCATGGGTTCTCCGGTAGATGAAATTCTGGATAGTCTAAGCTTAGTCTATCTGTGATATTCCGGAGCTTAGCGCAGCGACCACAATCGGGATGTTGCAATCAGGACTGACAACCACTTAAGCCTCAGGTTGAGGGTCACTTGTGAAAGCTATCCGTAATAATGTAAAAACGCTTAGGCAACGAATCGAATTTGAGCGATAATCAGCGGCTGTGCGAAAACCTATGGTCCGCACCCACTATCTTTTATTCATACTTACTCTGGAATCCAGTTAATGCGATCTCACTACTGCGGCATCGTCGATGCCGGGTTTATCGATCAGGAAGTTACTCTTTGCGGCTGGGTGCACCGCCGTCGTGATCACGGGGGCGTGATCTTCATTGATTTGCGTGATCGAGAAGGCTTGATCCAGGTGGTCATTGATCCGGATACGGCAGAGATTTTCTCGATTGCCGAGCAAGTACGAAACGAATACGTTCTCAAAATTACCGGCAAGGTACGCGCACGTCCCCCCGGCACCACTAACGACGATATGCCCACCGGGCAGATTGAGGTGTTGGCGAAAGATCTTGTTGTATTAAACGCAGCCGAGACGCCACCGTTTCAGATTGACGATGATGACGTCCAGGAAGAAACCCGCATGCGGTATCGCTACATTGATTTGCGACGGCCGAAAATGCAGCAGCGCATGCGCTTGCGATCCGCAGTGACGGCGAAGCTTCGTTCTTTTCTGGATGCAGAAGGTTTTCTGGACGTAGAAACGCCCATTTTGACCCGCGCTACTCCTGAGGGAGCACGTGACTATCTGGTGCCAAGTCGAACTCATCAGGGTGAGTTTTTTGCGCTGCCGCAATCGCCGCAGTTGTTTAAGCAGATTTTGATGATGAGTGGTATTGATCGCTACTATCAATTTGCCCGTTGCTTTCGCGATGAAGATTTACGCGCAGACCGGCAGCCGGAATTTTCTCAGCTTGATGTAGAGATGAGCTTCGTCGAAGAGAAAGACGTCATGGGAACCATGGAGCGGATGATGAAGGAATTGTTCGCAAGTGAGTTAAATGTTGATCTCGGCGATTCGTTTCCAACCATGACTTATGCTGAAGCGATGATGCGCTACGGCTCAGACAAACCTGACCTTCGTATTGATCTCGAACTGATTGAGCTTTCAGGTATTCTGAAAAACGTTGATTTTAAAGTGTTCTCTGGCCCGGCGTCAGATCCACAGGGCCGTGTTGCGGCTATCTGTGTAAAGGATGGTTGTAAGCTCACTCGTAAAGTCATTGATCAGTATGACGAGTATGTACGTCGCTACGGCGCAAAGGGCCTGGCCTACATTAAGTGTAACGATGTGGCTGCCGGCCGAGATGGATTGCAGTCGCCGATTGTTAAAAACATAGATGACGAATCTCTGGTAAAAATAATTGAAGCAACTGGCGCTGAAACCGGTGATCTGATTTTCTTCGGTGCAGGTAAGAGCACCGTGGTTAATGATTCACTAGGCGCGTTGCGTATAAAAATTGGTCATGATCAGGGCCTGGTTGCTGAAGGCTGGCGTCCATTGTGGGTAGTCGACTTTCCAATGTTTGAATGGGATGAGCGTGAAAAGCGCTGGTCTGCATTGCATCATCCGTTTACAGCGCCTTCAATTAATGATCCTGCGCAACTGCGTTCCGAGCCCGGCTCGGCGCTTTCACGTGCCTATGACATGGTCTTGAACGGTAGTGAAGTCGGCGGTGGTTCCATCCGTATTCACGATAACAATATGCAACACGCAGTGCTTGAGCTGCTCGGCATAGGTCCTGAGGAAGCTGAAGACAAATTTGGCTTTCTGCTCAATGCATTGCGTTATGGTGCGCCGCCGCATGGTGGCCTGGCCTTCGGTATAGATCGCATCGTCATGCTGATGGCAGGTGCTGATTCTATTCGTGACGTGATGGCTTTCCCCAAAACGCAAAGTGCGAGCTGTCCGTTGACCAATGCGCCGGGTAAAGTCTCTGATCGACAAATGCGGGAGCTGAATTTGCGACCGCGTAAGGTGGCTGAGAAGCCAGCCGAAGAAAGTACCAAGGCGGATAGTTAGCGGTAGAATATTCAAAGCTGATGTCTCGCCGGCCGGAATCGGTGTTGGTGGTGATCTACACACCCGCCGAAATTCTGCTGTTAAAACGCAACTCAGATTTTGAATTCTGGCAGTCTGTGACCGGATCGCTCGAAGTTGGTGAAATGCCTGCTGATGCCGCAAGCCGCGAGTTGCTTGAAGAAACCGGCATCAGCGGGATAGATCTGGTTGATTGTCAGCACCATGTCTATTTTGATATTGCCCCGCAGTGGCAGAAGCGTTTTCCACCCGGTGTTACCCGAAACAAAGAGCATGTGTTTCTCTGTCCGTTGACCGAGCGGTCCGGCGTGACTCTGTGCGCCGAGGAGCACACAGATTATGTCTGGTTGGGTCACGCCGAGGCCTTGGCGAAGGCAACGTCCGTCACCAATCGTGCGGCCATTGAGCGATTCGTCATTGGCGCGGATGGTAGCGATGGCAACACGGCTTTATAAAAGCGCGCTCGACCGTTAAAATAAGCAAAAGCACATGAGGCCGCAACGCGGTCGAGAGAGAAAGTAATGGCGGGACACAGTAAGTGGGCCAATATCCAGCATCGCAAAAAGGCCCAGGATAATAAACGTGGCAAACTCTTTACGCGTTTAATTAGAGAAATTACCGTCACGGCCCGGATGGGCGGGTCTGATCCTGACGCCAACCCGCGCTTGCGCCTCGCGATCGACAAAGCGCTTGGCGGCAATATGCCGAAAGACACCATCGAACGTGCAGTAAAAAAAGGTGCCGGCGAGCTGGAGGGTGTGCAGTACGACGAGATCACCTATGAAGGTTATGGGACGGGCGGGGTGGCAATCATGGTGGAAACCATGACGGACAATCGCAATCGTACAGTGGCTGAGGTGCGTCATGCCTTCACTAAATATGGTGGCAACATGGGCGCAGATGGCTCGGTTGCCTATATGTTTAAGAAACTCGGTATACTGTCCTATGGTGCTGAGGTTGACGAAGACAAACTGATGGAAGCAGCGCTTGAAGCAGGCGCTGAAGATGTTGTTACCAGTGAAGACGGTTCCTCTGAGGTCTTCACAACAGAAGAAACTTTTGTCGATGTAAAAGATGCCATGGTCGCTGCCGGCCTGGAGCCCGAAATGGCAGAAGTCACCATGCGTGCTGACAACGAAATTACACTAGACGCAGAGCAGGGCGGCAAGCTCCTCAAGCTGCTTGATATAATTGAGGAACTCGATGATGTGCAAAACGTTTATAACAATGGCGATATTCCGCCTGAATCTTACGAGCAAGCGTGATTCAATCGCAGGCGGGCGGAAATTCCCGATAACCACCGTTGTCGGCGCGATAGCCTGGTGAGAAGAATTCTAGGTATAGATCCAGGCTCGGTCATCATGGGTTACGGGTTGATTGATTCAGATGGTGTGCGTGACTTTCATATCGCCAACGGCAGCATAAAAGTAGTCGGTGAAAGCCTGCCGGTGAAGCTCGGGTTTATTCTCGAGGCCATCACGGAGGTTATCGAAGAATGGCAGCCGACCGAAGTCGCCATTGAATCGGTGTTTGTCAGTAAGAATGCGATGTCGGCACTGAAGCTTGGACAAGCCAGAGGTGCTGCCATATGTGCCGCTGTGCAGCGTGGGTTAACGGTTGCAGAATACGCTCCGAAAGCCATTAAGCAGGCGGCGGTCGGTTATGGTTCAGCAGATAAAAAGCAAATGCAGGAGATGATCCGATTACTTTTGAGTCTGCAAGAATTGCCTAAACCCGATGCAGCAGACGGGTTAGCAGTGGCAATTTGCCACGCGCACACATCGGGACTTGCCAGCCAACTGCGAGGTAGTGCCAGTAGTGTATCAAGCGGCAAGCGCCGTGCTAAACGTTGGGTGAGCATTCCATGATAGGTCGTATCGCAGGTACGTTAATCCACAGCCAGCCACCTTATATGATGGTCGACTGCAATGGGGTGGGTTATGAGATTGAAGCACCGTTAACCGTATTCTTTGATTTGCCACCGGCCGGGAAACCAGTGGTTGTGTTTACTCATTTGGTTGTCCGTGATGACGCGCATTTATTGTTCGGTTTTTCATCTATCGCGCAAAGGGCGATGTTTCGCGAATTAATAAAAGTCAGTGGCGTAGGTGCAAAAATGGCCATCACTATTCTTTCCGGTTTAAGTGCGGAAGACTTTAGTCAATGCATCACAGATAGTGATGTGGCGGCCCTTACCCGTCTGCCGGGCATTGGTAAAAAGACTGCCGAAAGACTGATTGTTGAAATGAAAGACAGAGTGCAGAAGCTGCCGGTCGATAGTGGCGGGACGGTCACTGATGGAAACCCTGGATCATCCAGCGGTGGCAACAAGGGACAGGCCATTGAAGCGCTTGAATCGTTGGGTTTTAAGAACGCCGACGCACGCAGTATGGTCAAGTCCGCGACGGGTGAATCCGTTGAAGAAATCATTCGTGAAGCACTCAAAGCGGTGGCGCCGTGAGTGACGATCGCTTAATCACCGGTGACCCGCAAATAGATGATGCACAGGAACGTGCCATGCGCCCGCAGTCGCTGGCAGATTATCGTGGCCAGCCGGCCGTTACCGAGCAAATGGAAATTTTTATAGGGGCTGCACGTGCGCGTTCTGAAGCACTTGATCACCTATTGATTTTCGGGCCGCCGGGCTTGGGCAAAACAACACTTGCCAATATTGTCGCTAACGAGCTCGATGTAAATATTCGCCACACCTCCGGGCCGGTGATTGAGCGTGCCGGTGATCTGGCCGCATTGCTCACCAGCCTTGAAAAAAATGATGTGTTGTTTATTGATGAGATACACCGGCTAAGTTCCGTAGTAGAAGAGGTGTTATACCCGGCGCTGGAAGATTTTCAGCTCGACATCATGATCGGCGAGGGGCCCGCTGCGAGATCGATAAAGCTTGATCTAAAGCCATTTACGTTAATCGGTGCGACCACTCGTGCAGGCTTGCTCACATCACCATTGCGTGATCGCTTTGGTATTGTGCAGCGCCTGGAGTTCTACAAGGCAGAAGATCTGGCAAGAATTGTATCCCGATCCGCACGTTTGCTAGGTGTGGATATTGATCCGGATGGCGCAATGGAAATAGCACGGCGATCACGTGGTACCCCCCGAATTGCAAACAGGCTACTGCGTCGAGTACGTGATTACGCAGAGATAAAAGCTGATGGCCGTATAAATTGTGAGGTCGCTGATTCAGCGCTAAACATGTTGAATGTTGATCGCTTAGGGTTAGATAACATGGACCGGCGCTTGATGTTTGCCATTATCGAAAAGTTTGATGGTGGCCCGGTGGGTGTAGATAACCTGGGTGCGGCGATTGGTGAAGAGACAGGCACAATAGAAGAGGTAATTGAGCCATACTTAATTCAGCAAGGGCTGTTGATGCGTACGCCCAGAGGGAGAGTCGTTACCCGGGCTGCTTGTGAGCATCTTGGACTGCCGATTGTTACGCCTTTGCTTTAGGCTTGTTTTGTTCGCATAGTCTCAACGAGACTGCATGTGTGTTGGGCAATTCACTGCGCTCAACGAGCGGCGCATGCCATCCCGGGCGTTTTTCGATGCCAGTTGCGGGCTGCAGCGAGTCACTTTGCAAATGCGCAAAGCAAAAGTGCTTTCGTGGCTGCATTGCCCTTCAGATGCCTGTGGCATTTTATTGAAATCATCCATCGTCAGACCGCGCTAGATGCGCCTCTCTGTGCCACGGGCACTGACCCACCATCCGTTGTGCTTTGACGGACTCAGGCTAATGAAAAAAAAATCAGGCGCTCGCGAAGAGTAACTCGCTTCGTCGTTATTTTTACATCGTCAGCTCGAAAAAGATGCGGCTTCATCCTACTGGTGACGAGTATTAACATACGCTGGCCTCTCGCTGGCGCGAAGCCTGACTTCCATCTCCAGCGAAGCTGCTGATTGGAATGATCGGTAAATGCGCAAGTAATAACAGAGCTGCGTTAACCGAATGTCTGACGATGTTGTTCACATTTTTGACGACATTGTTCACAGGTCTATACTTCCTGGCTGTCCTTAACTCCCGTTAATATGCGATCAACGAAGCGACATTACTCGCTTGATGTCTGTCCCGATATCGGGATGGTTTGTATTTACTATCAGCGTGAACCGGCCAGCAGCGATCACACTTGTTTTCGCCCGCTATAGATGAGGCTGGATCGCCTGGGCAAGTCGGCATTGAGATATATATGAGAATAAAACCAGTTACAGCCAGTCACCAGATGCGTCGAGTCGCGGTGCTCGAAGATGATGTGGATCAGGCGAACAGGGCGAGTGAGTGGATTCGAATGCACGGTCATGAGTGCGACGTTTTTCACCGACCGGTAGATTTTCAGCGTGCTTTCAGAAAAACAAGTTATGACGTGATAACGCTGGACTGGAATATGCCGGATATGACTGGTTTCGAGATTCTTGAATGGATCAGGAAAAGCCTTGTGAGTGATGTGCCTGTGATATTCATAACGGCACGTCAGAGTGAGTCAGATATCGTTTCGGCCCTTCAAGCAGGTGCTGATGATTTTCTGGCTAAGCCGATAAGACAATTTGAGCTCCTTGCCAGAATAGGTGCACTGGCGAGGCGTGCACAACCTGAAGCTGATATTCGGGAATATGGAAGATATATTTTTGACACCATTAATCGACAGGTCACCGTAGGTGGCGAGCCGGTCCGACTGACAGAAAAAGAATACGATCTTGCCTTGTTCCTGTTTCGCAATCGCGGGCGGGTGTTATCGCGGCAGCATTTGCTTGCATCAGTGTGGGGTACGTCGGCTGAGTTGAATACACGTACGGTAGACACTCATGTGAGTCGGTTGCGAAGAAAGCTAAAGTTACCAGCAACTGACAAGTGGCAACTCAACTCGATATACCAGCACGGGTATCGATTGGAGGAGCGCACCATTACTCCTAAAGTCGTATCAAATCGAACCCGACCAGTCGACGATCAGCGCCGTGTAGAGCAAGTCTGAAAGCAAAGGCTATCGGTAGCATGGAAGCCAGGTCACCTGAGCAGAAGGTGAAGTGGCCCGCTTCAGGCAAGTTCCCGAAAAGAGGACAGGTTGTTGGTTGCCCGGCATCTGAAAAGGGAATCGTAGAGACATGAGGACTGGCTTTGAAAGTCCCCATGGATGACGCTCCTTGCTCAAGCCGCGTACGGCAAAATCGCTCACCCAGGTCGAGCTCCGAGGACAATAAAAACAAAAACCGTCATGTAATGACAAAACAATTCGACACGGTAACTGAGCGAAATTGTTAACTTGCAGTAACATAAAATCGCAGGTAGCCAGCCGTGCAGAGATTGCCCACAGTAGAACCCTTTGAACGACTCATCAACAACATTGCTGCCCGGGAAGGTGACCCCGGAACAAAGCTTTTCGTTACCGATTCGTGTGTTTTATGAGGATACGGATCTGGGTGGCATCGTCTACTATGCAAACTACCTGAAGTTCATGGAGCGGGCGCGTACGGAATTTTTACGTGCATTGGGATTTAACCAGAGCGAGTTACTTGCGAAGGAACGGCGTATGTTTGTGGTTAAATCAGCGAATATGGAGTTTGTATCGCCTGCAAGGTTTGATGACTTGCTGTCGGTGACCGCGTTGGTGACAACGGTGCGCCGAGCGAGTTTGAAATTTACCCAAGAATGTAGAGTGATTGAAAACGCATCAGGTAAGCCGCCGGCGACTGATGGCGATCTTGTAGCAAGTGCAGACATTGTTATTGCCTGCCTTGATGCTGATTCCTTTAGACCCTGTGCTGTGCCAGGGACTTTGAAAATGGTACTGAATCATTGAACACTGATTTCTCATTTTGGCATTTGGTTCTTGCGGCAGGTCCGGTCGTAAAGGCAGTAATGCTTGTGTTGTTGATCTCCTCAATAGTGTCTTGGGCGATCATCTATTCCAAAAGCCGGCAAATAGCTCGCGCTACAAAGTCGGCTACTGATTTTGAAAATGAATTTTGGAGCGGTGCGGATGCAAATCAAATGTATCAGCAGATTCGCTCTGGCGATGGCGCGCTTAGCGGCATGGAGCGTGTTTTTGAACGCGGTTTCTCGGAGTATGCAAGGTTAGTGAAGCAAACCGATGATGCCGATACCGTTGTGGAAGGTTCGTACCGTGCAATGAAGATTGCGCTGTCTCGTGAGACTGATTCGGTAGAGCAGCATTTACCGTTTCTTGCCACTGTCGGGTCTACAGCACCTTATGTTGGCTTGTTCGGCACTGTGTGGGGCATCATGAATTCATTTACTGCGCTTGCGAATGTTCAGCAGGCCACTCTTGCTATGGTGGCTCCCGGTATTGCGGAGGCATTGATTGCAACAGCGATTGGCTTGTTTGCGGCAATTCCAGCGGTTGTGGCTTATAACCGTCTCAGTACCAAGTCAGAGCGATTGTTGAATCGATACGACAATTTCATGGACGAGTTTGCGTCTGTTCTGCAACGGCAAGTGCTGCGTCGCGGCAATGCGGCTTACAGATAATGTCACGGTATCAACGTCATCAGAGAAAAAAGCGCACATTGATGGCTGAGATCAATGTGGTTCCCTACATCGATGTCATGTTGGTGTTACTCGTGATCTTCATGATTACTGCGCCATTACTGACCACAGGTGTCGAAGTTGATTTGCCGGACAGCGATGCGAACTCCATTCAAGGTGAAAGTCTTGAGCCGGTGATCTTATCTGTCAATTCTGTCGGAGACTGGTTCTTGAATGTGGCTGATGATCCTGAAATCGCGATCAACGAGCAAGCTACACTGCGGCTCGTGCGGGATGCGCTGTTGGCTGAACCCAAGAGACCCGTCAGAGTCGCTGCGGACAGGACGATAGAGTACGGGCGCGTAATGAGAGCCATGGTTGCGTTGCAGACAGCGGGTGCTGAAAAGGTACAGCTGATGAGTGACACCGCGCAGTAGCGTGGCGTTTAATCAGATGCTCCTGGCACACTATGTTTGAGCTATTTCGGCGCTCCCCGGTTGGGATAATTATATCGATTGTTGGTCACATCGCGATCGCTGCGTTGCTTTTTGTTGTGCTTGAAAAACAGTACAGTGAAGATGAATCCGGTAATGATTCTGAAGTAATACTGGCTGAGCTTGTGTCTTCACCTGAGCTTGAGTGGGAAATGCAGGAGCTCCTGCGGGAGATAGAAGAGCCGGAGGTTGTCGAAGCGCCTGAGGTTGTTGAGCCGATCGAGCCAGTCGTTGAGCCGCTGCCGGTAGAACCTTTACCAGTAGAGCCTGTGACGGAAGAGCCTGAGGTTGATCCTGAAGAAATCGCGGAACTTGAGCGCCAGGCAGTACTCGAACAGCAGAGGCTGGAAGAGTTCCAACGTCAGGAGGAGTTGGCTGAGCAGCAACGGCTACTTGAAGAAGCCGAGCAAAAAAAGCTCGAGCAAGAGCAGAAACGTCGTGAGGAAGAGGTCGAACAACAGCGACTGGCAGAGGTAGAAAAGAAGCGCCTGGAGGCGGAAGTTGAACAGCAACGCCTTGCAGAAGAGCTTGAACAGAAAAAACTGGCTGAGGCTGAAGAGCAGAAAAAACTCGCGGAAGAGGCAGAAATAGAAAGGCAGGAACAGGAAGCGGAAAAAAAACGTTTAGAATTGGCTGAACAGAAACAGCAGGAAGAAGCTGAAGCAAAGCGTGTCTTGGAAGAGGCGCAGCAGAAAAAATTAGCTGATGAAGCTGAAAAGAAACGATTAGAGGAAGAAGAGGCCAGAAAGCTCGAAGAAGAATTAGAACAGCTGCGGCTTGAGCGGGAAGCGGAGCAGAAAAAGCTGGCAGAAGAGGCTGAGCAAAAGCGGCTTGCAGAGGAAGCGGAGCAAAAGCGGCTTGCAGAGGAAGCGGAGCAAAAGCGGCTTGCGGAGGAAGCGGAGCAAAAGCGGCTTGCGGAGGAAGCGGAGCAAAAGCGACTTGCAGAGGAAGCGGAGCAAAAGCGACTTGAGGAAGAGGCCGAGCAGCAGCGGCTTGCGGAAGAAGCAGAATTAAAGAGGCAGGAAGAAGCCAGACAGGAAGCAGAAAGACAAGAGGCCGCCAGAGTGGCGGAAGCTAAGAAAGAAGCGGCGAGAAAAGAACAGCAAAGGCAGGCTGCGCTGGCAGAACAGAAGCGCCAACAGGCGGCGGCTTCTGAAGAG
>CALISD010000075.1 GCA_938041955.1 uncultured Granulosicoccaceae bacterium
GAAAGAAGCAAGTGTTCACTGCGCAATAGTTTGTAACCCGTAGATCGACGCGGCTAAACTATATTATGTTTTCTTTGAAAGTTGGTGAAAGAAAAAGCGTTTAAAAAATAACAATTGTGTCCTGAGAGCCGAAATCGATTAAAGGGCACAACCCATAAGGCCTATGAAATGGAATCCCCGCTAACGGCCATCTGTCAGTGTCGCTCAGAGCATAGCCACACCCGGTCTATCAGAGCGCGGAACGAAAACATGCATACTTTCAGGCAATGAAGGTGCACCTGTCACTTAGCAATCACACAAGGTATGTCTCAGACCATACTCGACGGACATCTGTGCATCACAGGCCTCCGTTAGTCTTACCGTGTAAGTCCGGGAGGCCGTCACACCGAGCCCTCCAATCACTCTGACACACATATAATAAATGATCATTAGCTCAAGAAGCACAAACACAGTTTTTCCACCGGTAAAAAACCAATGCAAAGCGAGCTTTAATATGAATCACTATTGCAGTTCCTCAGTAATCACCGTCAATCAACATTTAGAGACTGCATGTCCCGGCTCACACGGCAGGTAACCAGTAACCGTTTACCGCGGCTACCCGAATTGTTGGAGGGCAGTCCTGAGGGCATCAACGCGTTGGCCACACCGAAGCCGGAACGTGTATTAGCGCATCAGTAATCGAGAGTCAGGCGACCCGCTGCTGGAACGAGGCTGAATAGCGCTCATCCGTCGTATAGAGAACCACGCCACAGAGTAATTGACTTCTACAAATATCTCTCCACGTGGGTCACGGAATTCCGTTCGATACTTTGATACCTTCCGGCTTCGAGATTACTAATGACTAGGAGTCATGCATGAAGAAGTTGCTTGTTACGACAGCCATCACACTAACAACCACCCTTTTTCTTACAGCCGGCCATGCCGGAAATAATGGACATGGACATGGGTATGGACACGGAAAGTGGGAGCAAGCCAACCACAGAAGGGGCAAGAGCAAGCGCAACCGAGGTGGAAAAGGTGATAGCGCAGTGATTAGCTACGATATCGACCCTGGAACCTGCGCAGTCACTGTAAGCTCGACAAAAAGCTTGAGCAACATTGTGCTTAAAGACAGCTCGGGAAAAACAATAAAGAAGTGGGACAATCTTTCAGGAAAGTCCTTCAGCGACTTCGGGATGTACAATGCCATACTTGCAGATGGTAGCCTTTACATTAAGTCCGGAAACAATGGAAAGCGTGGAAAGCGAAATCGCGGCCTCGGTGCAGAAATCGGAGGTGACTTCAGGACCGATCTGGAATCCTGCTTGACGACAACACCATTGGCGGATTGCCCTTTTGAATCTCAAATTGACGACGTCAGAGATGCGGCAGGCGGGAATGCAAATTTAGACGTGTTTGACAACGAGAAGTCTTGTGAGTTTTTCTTCAACACACAGGCAATCAGCGTCGTCAACAACACTGATGGGACCGGGTATGTGGGAGTTTCCTATTTTCGCGATACTTGTACAGCGATTGGCACCCCGGGCACTGTTGACAAGTGTGCGGATTTTGTAGATGGCACGCTAGAACCGGCTGAAGCTCAAGCCTGTGTGGATCACATGTCGCTATGCAGCACTGAAATTAAGTAGTTAATTACCAGGATAAAGCGGGTCCGGTTTTGATTTGTTCAGGGATGAATATGCTTTACAAAACCTGACCCTCTTTTTCTTCCATATCAAGCCAGTCCACATAAAGGCCTTACTCGTGCTTGATCTCGGGAGTTGTTTTAATTTCCCGCAACAACTTCATCCTACCTGCCCAGGCATATATTAGAAATACGCACCCCTCCGCGTTTCCACATACCCCTCAAGCCCTGTGCCTGCCACATGACTCGCAACCAAGTATCGAGTTCAGGATAGTTTCCACCGTGTTTTGCGCCCTTCGTGTGCTGAGAGTGTTCTATTGCCTTGCGGGCAGGTATTCAACAGATTCGCTCGAGCCTCACCAACCTACCCTTCCCCTTATAGAACCTTTAAGAGTAGGCCTCCCACCACACACCCTGCGCGTGCGCTTCATGGTTCGATTAAAGCTCAGTAAGAACGGCCGATATCTTAACTTGTATAGGTGGAAACCAGTTAACACAGGGTAGCGTCTAACTGATCATGGATTGGTCTGACGGGACGCAATCGACAGGCGATCAGCATGACAAGTATCTCAACATCCGTTTTCAAAGCACTTGTAGTGGCTGTGATCTGTGTCCCACTTCTGGCTTATCAGCTGGCTGAAGATGACTCCAGGCCCAACATCACCGCTGCATCCATCACTAGTCAAACTACTGATGACTTGATAAACCCGTCTGACGAACCGAAAATCGCCGCTGCCAGTCCCGCTGATACATGGACACTTCTGCCTGATATCAAAAATGCAAGGTTTGAATCAACCGCGGTTCAATACCGTGATGATCTCTACGTCTTCAACGGGTTCGGCGCTGGCATAAAGATCGAACCTGCAGTAGAAAAGTTTGACGCAGGCACACAGTCGTGGTCTGTAATAAGCACAACATCCATACCTCAAGGCAATGCCGTAACGCACAACGGCGTTATCGTTCATGGTAATGAAGTATGGATTATCGGCGGCAGACTTGGACACCACCCGGGCGCTGTCACCGCAAAGGTGTGGAAGTTCAACCTCACTACCCATAACTGGTCACAAGGGCCACAACTGCCTGCACCGGTTGCCGCTGGTGGTGCTGCATTGGTAGATAACCGTATTCACTGGTTTGGCGGCCTTGACGCCAACGCTCAGTGCGATGTGGCCAATCATTATGTATACGACCTCGATAACCCGTCAGCCGGCTGGAGCGACATTTCAAGCATCGCTCCAATGCCAATACCAAGGAATCATTTTGCCACCGTGGTCCACAAAGGATTGATCTACGCGATTGGCGGACAGTTCACCCACGATGGGTGTGGACCGGGTACTCCTGACACAAACCTGGTTCATGTCTTTGACCCGGAGACAGAAATCTGGACACAGAAAGCGAGCTTACCAGCCGTTCAATCGCATATAGAACCATCAACTTTTGTACACAAAGGTGCAATATACGTCGTAGGAGGCGCCACTAACGGGAACAAGGTTTACCGCTACGATCCAACAAACGACAATTGGGATACAGTGGCAGAGTTACCGCAGGCTTTGCTTGCCCCTGTGGCACGAGTTATTGATAACCAACTTATTGTGAGTTCGGGTGGCGCTCCTTCCATCATCCCCAGTATGGCAACCTATGCCACCGACATGAACCCGTTGTTGTTGCCTGGTGTCGAGACCACCAACAGCGACTACGGTGCAGTCATCACAGAGATTGACCCAGACCCTGCAACAGACTTAACAAACGAGCCTGGACTGGTTACGCTGGAAGCAGAGTACTATGACACTCTGTCCGCAACAGCCACCCATCAATGGGTACCCATTAACCTCGCAGATGCCAGCAACAATGCGGCGATGACTACAACGCCAGACAATGGCAAATTAGCCAACGATTCGCAAGGCAGCCCTTCAATGGCCTATTTCGCCTACTTTGATCGCCCTGGTACCTGGTACTTATGGGTTCGCGGCTGGGGAGATTCTAATGAGGAGGGCAGCAGTGATAGCCTGCATGCCGGGTTGAACGGTAGTCTGTCTGCAACAGCAGACAAAATAGATAAATTTCCATCAAGTTGGAACTGGAGCAGCAATACGCGTGATGGTGTGCGGGCCAGTCTGGAAGTACCATCAGCCGGTATACACGCAGTCAATCTATGGATGAGAGAAGATGGGCTAGCCGTCGACAAGATTTTACTAACCACAGATTCAACCTATCAGCCATCAGGAAAAGGCGACACCCCGTCTGACAACGGACCCTCGTCAGATAGCGAACAATCAACTGGTGGCGATAGCATTACAGACGACGGAACACCAATAAACATTATCGTCGCTAACGATGATGTCGCCACTGAAGACACAACAACCGATACAGTTGAAGATACTTCAAATGAAGAAGTTGCGGACAACCCGACTGAAGAAACACCGGTGGATTCATCTGAAGCCACAGCAACCGATACAAACCAGAATACAGGCGCTGCTGATAACGTAGCAGATGATTCTGACGCGGCTACCAACAACCTAACGACTATCAATGGAATCGTAGCAATAGAAGTTGAGAGTTTCGAGACTACGACCAGTGCAAGCAATAAACAGTGGGTCCGATCACTTCAATCAGGCGCCAGTGGAAATGCCTCCATGGTTACCACCCCGGATACTGGCGTCCTAAAGAACAGTAACCAAGGCTCTCCCGTAATGAACTACCCGGTATATTTCAACGAAGCAGGCAATTACACAGTGTGGTTGCGCGGTTGGGGAGACACCATTGGAAATGAAGGTAAAAGCGATAGTGTCCATGTAGGAATCAACGGAACTCTGGGTTCTGCAGCGGCGATACAAAACTTCCCACCCAAGTGGCACTGGTCCAGTAAAAAGAGATCAGGCGCTTCGGCTACGATAGTCGTACCTTCACCGGGACTGCACACCATTAACATCTGGATGCGTGAAGACGGCTTGATTCTAGATAAACTAATACTAGCCAGCAATCCGGCTTACACCCCATCCGACGAGGGCCCTGCAGTTACCACCCTGGCTGGCGGAACATCGGAAAATGCTGAAACGTCCAATGAAGAACCCATTGCAGGCACGGTCGAAAACGTTGATGTCCCTGAGAACGATACTGAAGCCACCGCCAATGCAACGATAGACGAAGGTCTGATATCAGTTGAAGTGGAAAGCTACGCTTCTAAGTCCGCTAGTGGCGCGCACCAATGGCTTAAGAACAACACCCCAGGGGCCAGCGACCACGCAATGGAAGCGACACCAAACACCGGCAAACTCAGCACTAACGCAAACGGTTCTGCAGTGCTGAACTATCCGTTGCTGTTTTCAGAAGCGGGCACCTACACGGTATGGTTGCGTGGCTGGGGCGATAGCGATGGTGCCGGTAGAAACGATAGTGTCTACGTAGGAATCAACAACAACCACAACAACACTCAGATACTGGAGAATTTTCCAGGTGACTGGACGTGGTCAAACAAAAAGCGTGGTGGTGGGAATGTCACGGTGACAATACCCACAGCCGGCACTCACGTACTGAACCTATCAATGCGTGAGGACGGTATCATTCTTGACAAGCTAATACTGACCAAAGACACAAGCTTCGTGCCCGCTAATCTGGGCCCCGACGCCACAGCGAAACCGGCTCCAGCTACTACCCCAGACACTGCAGACACCAATGCTGCATTGACTGAAAATTTCGTGGCAATCAGGATCGAAGCAGAAGATTTCACCACTAGAAATGAACGCTGGGTATTAACCAGTCCTGACAACACACCCAATTTCCAGGATGACCCCGACGCTCCACACAACAACTCGGCTAGCGGCAAGGCCAATCTGGAATTGCTACCAGATACCCGTGTAACACATAGCGATCCAATTTCCGGCGGCCTTGAAGGGAGCTTCTGGGGTAACCCGGGTCCCGGACCCAGCATCGATTATGTAGTCAACATTCCGCAAGCCGGGCGATACCTGGTCTATGTAAAAGCCTACTCCACAGGTAGCGAAGATAATGGCCTGCACGTTGGTATAAACGGCAGCACACCTGACAGTGGCAAGCGGATACAGACTTGCGCAAAAAACAAATGGATTTGGACCAGTGCCCAGCGCACCAACGAAGAACACTGTGGCGTACCGAAGCAAATATGGCTGGATGTTCCAGTGGCGGGATCGAACAAGATCACTTTTTATGCAAGAGAAGACGGATTCGAACTGGATCAGTTTTTATTACTTAAAGAAACCCATGATGGCACCCTGGATTGTTTCCCCACCTTCGGCGATGAGATCCGTTGCGAGAATAAGGCTACCGGGGCGAAAGTGAGCGATACTGATTTACCCGTATCTACCACTGTAGGTAGCAACGATACATCATCGAATACAAATTCCGCAGGCAACACAAAATTTAGTAACCAATGGCAGAACCAATACACAGCCGATGGCAGCGCGGTACAAAAAAGACATGAAGCGGGTGGCGTTGCGCTCAACGGAAAACTCTACCTCCTCGGTGGACGCGGCGCACGCAATGTCAGTGTATATGACCCGATCACTAACAAGTGGTCACACAAGGCAGCACCGCCATTAGAACTGAATCATTTTCAACCAGTGGCATACAACAATAAAATCTGGGTAATAGGTGCTTTCACAGGCCCTTACCCGAATGAAATATCTGTGGCAGACATCTACACCTATACACCTGCATCCAATACCTGGGCAAAGGAAGGCACGATCCCACAAAACAGAAGACGCGGTTCTACCGCTGCTGTCGTACACGAAGGCTTTATATACATTGTCGGTGGCAACACCAATGGTCACAACCCTGGAGCCAAACCCTGGCTGGATCGATTCAACCTGAAAACCGGCCAATGGCAAACATTGTCTGACGCTCCCACAGCCCGGGACCACATAACAGCATCTATCAGCAACAATCAACTTGTGGTCGCAGCAGGGCGTCAAAGCGCTTACCCGAATGTTTTCGCCAATACAATTGCGACGACCAATATTTATGATTTCAAAACCCAAAACTGGTCTATCGGTAAATCTATTCCGACACAAAGGGCGGGGGCTATGACAGTGACCGTAGGTCAGGAGGTTGTCGTGATAGGAGGAGAAGTCGGTACCGATGGCAATGCTGAAAACACCGTCGAGTCATACAACATCATAAATAATACCTGGCGTCAGCTAAGCCCACTACAGATCGGAAGGCATAGCGGAGCGGCCGTGATACTGAATGATAGTATTCACGTGATCTCGGGCAGCGAGAAAAAAGGCGGATCACCAGAATCCACTGCACATGAGGTATTGAACTTCTGATCTCGTCAGCAACATTCCTTAAAAGTAAACAATACATCACGTTTAGACCACTCTTTACAAATCTCTGCGAGCCTATTGGCAACCGTGGTGCATTACCTGGTACCAGAAAGTGTCGTAAGGCAATAGCCTTGCTATCAACAGGGTCGCAACATACATTTGTAGACTACCAACAACACTCACCCGACATACTGGCTAAGTAGTATAGAACGACGCTGTTGTTACAACCGAACTAGTCAAAAAGCGAAAAGTCATAAGACTACAGCATAAAAAAGCACCGAACTGTAAAGAGTTGTACTCCCGGAAGATAGGGGCCTATGTCTATGTTCCCACGCACTTTACGAACCTTCTAGTTGAACCTTACGTTTTCCTTATTCGGACACCGACAAATTAATATTATCGATGCAATATCTTATTGCTTGTCCGCTTCCGAAGGTAATAGCCAATTGGACATTAGGCCAGCTTCCATTTACCGAGAACACCCCGGTCCTTCACAAGCGTCAACAGGCCTTACAGAAAACACTATCGAGTAAATAGAATCCTCCACGCTTTATCAGCTCGTTATAGATACTCACGACAAGAGCCAGACTGTTTTTCAACAGCTATAAGCCCTCACCAGAGATTGATAATGAGACTGTGCACGATTATCGAGCAGCATCACCCCAACACATACACCTCGAATGCATCTACATCGTGGATAACATAGTTTCCCGGGCTCCAGGTAATCAGCCCGATCTTTTCCATTTTCTTCAATTCTCGAGTAACCGCTTCTCT
>CALISD010000076.1 GCA_938041955.1 uncultured Granulosicoccaceae bacterium
GAAACGTGGCCCGCCACGTGCCGAGCTTAATCATGCGAGATGTGACGCGATATTTTCGTCTGATGGCGAATAGACACACTGTTATTTTCATAGTGGCCCTCCAACGACAGTTTAGACCTATGTTTACAGGTGTTTGCCTTAGTTTTCTTCGTCGCCTTGTGAATAATGCAGGCTAGTGGGTTGTTTGGAATCTTCTTATATAGAGGATTTCGTGTATTCGACAGAAAAGGTGCAGATTGAAGGGTAGCGCAGACGCACTAATGAGTGCGTTAATCGAAAAAAATTAGACTTTTATATTTTTATATTGGCACAGCTCGATGGCAGGCTGATGGTGTGCGAAAAACTCCTAGAGAGGTTCGTGTGGGTGTACATCGTATAACAGCTATTAGTTGTGAACTATAAGTGAGGCAAAATCAACGATGAATAAACTAATATCACTTGTGACGCTGATCTTTTTGCTTGCTTCGTCGCAAGCCTTTGCTGATGCCAGTGCACAGTGGAAAGCACCGGTTAACGATATACAGCCGATGGCGAGAAGTCTGCTGGAGCGAAGTAATGTTGTGTCTGATTTTCTTCAGTTGATCAACAGCAATTTTAAAGACTCTGAACGGTTAAGAATTGACGATGTTACCGTGGTATTGAATAATCGCGGAGCACCCTCAGCCAACCTGGAGACCAGAGAGTTATCTATTCCTTACGAGTATGTTGTTCAGGCTATTACCGCTCAGTCAAAGCTTGAAGACTCACGCGAGGCGGCCCTTAAGCGTGGGATCGACACCATAGAATACACTCTGTACCACTTATGGGCCCATGTGGTGACAAATGAGATGTCGCCGGGCAGCGACGATAATGCTGAGGCAATCTCCTCCTGGCTTATGATAAAAGGGTGGCCCAATGGTGGTGAGCAATGGTTTGAAGATTCACAGGCATTTGGGCGCGCTTCACAGCTGTTGGACGGTTCATTGCAAGACTACTGGCATGCACATTCTTTATATAAAACAAGAAACCAGACGATCAATTGCTGGATTTTGGGTAGTAATCCTGATCAGAATGAACGTTTGCTAAAGTCCGTACTTGATCCTGCAGAGCGCAGGAGCAGATGTGTTGCACAGTGGCAGGAACTTGATCGTGCTATGGGTAGTCTGCTGGCACCTTTGTTGAAGGCCGAGGGAACTTTAGCGCAGTGAAGGAATACGGCAATGACGTGAATTCAGTCATGCATAACAATGTGCACTGTCGGGTTTGGAGGAGCACAGTTTCGCTGGTTAAGTCTATCTGGCTAGATCGGTAGTGATCATACGACAGCGAAGTTTTTCAAATAGGATACACGAATAAGTTGTTCGCCTATTAATGGCAGTTCGATAGCGCTGTTTTCTATCTGATGGTAGTTATGTTTAATACGCTGGATATTCTATGCCGAAGAATAGTCCGTACATATCAGTTGACTTGAAGATTCTGCTTGAGTGTAGCGTTGATAGCATTTTGTAGTTCGGCAATGCTATAAGGTTTTTTCAGAATCGTGAATTCGGTACCCTGATATTCGGAATCCTCAGCGTCTGGTTCATTGTATCCTGATGCCAAAAGAATGCGGCAGCGGGGCAGGTTGCTTTTAACCCACTTTGCTACGTCGAACCCTGATAATCCGCCTGACATCACAACATCAGATAGAATCAGGTCTATGTCCTGGTCTCGCGACAGGAAATTTATGGCCTCTTTTCCGTTGCAAACCTGTTCTGTGATAAATCCCAATGCACGTAGTCGCTTTACAGTTATATTGCGCACCATATCATTGTCTTCTACAACCAGAATTCGAGCATCGGTGTTTGTTGGTTTCAATTTATTTGCATGTATAACTTCTTGATGTGTGCGTTCTTCAGAGTACCTTGGTAAATAGAGCACGATGGTCGTGCCATGTGTCAATTCGGAAAAAACGCGCACATACCCACCTGATTGATTAATGAATCCGTGTATCGAAGCCAGGCCAAGGCCTGTGCCTTTGCCTGGCCCTTTAGTTGTGAAGAACGGCTCAAATATGCGATCAATAACCTCGTCTGTCATGCCGCTACCGTTGTCTGTTACCGATAGCCGGATATAGTCTCCCGGTGAAATTCCAAGGTCGTCGTAGATGTCATCCTTGCCGAAACTGACATTTTTGGTTTCGACTTTTATGTTTCCACCGTCAGGCATAGCATCTCGCGCGTTAAGAACGAGGTTAACGACTGTGTTTTCAATTTCACTTGAATCTGCGTGAATACGCCATAGGTCCGGTGACAAATGGGAGCGAAGATTTATTGTTTCACCGATCGTTGAACTTAAGAGTTCTATCGCACTGAGCACATGTTCATTGGCATCAAGCACAACGGGTTCGAGTTGACCTTGTTTGGCGAAGGTCAGCAATCGACGGGTGAGCCTTGCACCCATCTGTGCCGCTTTGTCTGCTTCATCAATGCAATTGCGTTGAGCTTTATCGGTGATGGTGAGTGTAAGAAATTCAAGGTTGCCGGTAATTACACTAAGTAAATTGTTGAAATCATGTGCGATGCCGCCAGATAGCTGACCGATAGCATCAATTTTTTGAGCTTGACGCAATCGTGCCTCTGTTTCTAATTTTTCTGTGACATCCCGATTGATACCGATGTAGTGAGTTAACTCGCCAGCCTCGTTGTGAACAGGTGATAGCGAAAGTTCGTCCATGTAGTGAGAGCCATCTTTGCGAGTACTCTTTAAGGTTACATGGACGGGTTCTCCCTTTGCCTGGGCCTGCCGAAGTTTTTGGTGTTCGGGTTGATGTTGGTCATCCATTTGCAACATCAGGACGCCTTGGCCGAGTACTTCATCGGGTGAGTACCCCGTCATATCGCACAGCGCCTGGTTGACGTAGACCAGTGGAAAATTGTCGCTGGTAGCGTCGGTAATTGATACGCCGACGTCGAGCGCTTCAATTGCGCGATCGCGTAGTTTTATCATTTCCTCCTGACGGACGCGGTCGGAGATGTCCTGCACAATCGCCGTGTACACCGGCGGTGACTGGGATGCCATAAACTGTAAATGTGTTGAGACCGGGTATGTCGATCCGTCTTTTCTACGGTGCACTGTTTCAAGCACCTGGGCATCTAGTGTGCCGTCGCGCAGTGGAGCAACGAGTGCTTCCATATTCTCCGCTGATAACCCTTCGACAAAGTCCCAAGGCCAAAGCTGTAGCGATTCCTCCAGTGTATATCCCAGATTTTCGCGCGCAGCCCGATTGACATCCAGAATTTTGTAAGTGTCAGCGTTCGAGACGTAAATTTCATTGGCAGAATCTTCGACAATTTGCGCCAGACGGTTTCGAGAGGCTCGCGCCAAATCAGCTTCTGCGGTTACATCTGCAAGCCTAGTGCTGTGTTCCCTGGCGAAAAGTAGATCCGTTATGTCATTCTGCACACCAACGTAGTTGATCGTGTTGCCCGACTTGTCTTTTATTGGTGATACCGTCAACTCGTTCCAGAATACCGTGCCATCTTTGCGGTAGTTTTTTATTACTTCTGTACAAGGCTCACTTGCAGCGATTGCCAGGCGCAGGTTTGAGATCGCATTTGTGTCGGTGTCTGGTCCTTGCAGGAAGCGACAATTTTTGCCGATTAGCTCGGCGCTCGAGTAACCGGTTAATTTTTCGATTGCCCGATTTACATAGGTGATGGGATTGTCGGGCTGGTTGGGGTCAGTGATCAGCACTCCGTGGCGCGCCGTTTCTTCAACTGCTTGATCAATCGCACCAATTCTGGATCCGTGACGCTCCTCCAACAGGTCTATGACAACTTGTGCAAGGCGGCTTAACCCGTCCCTCTGTGCATCGGTGAGTCGACGTGGCTTGTCGTCGATAACACACAAAGTACCCAGTACATAGCCATCAGAGGTGATCAGTGGTTTTCCAGCGTAAAACCGAATCTTCGGATCACCTGTTACCAGTGGACTGTCTGCAAAACGTGCGTCCAGGAACGTGTCCTCGACTTCCATGAGCGCTGTGGGCTCCAGAATTGCGTGGGCACAAAAAGCCAGATCACGGGACGTCTCTCGCACGGACATACCAATACAGCTTTTGAACCATTGGCGGGTGGAGTCGATCAGGCTGATCAGGGCGATAGGCGTTTCACAAAGGTCTGCTGTTGCCTGGGTAATACCGTCCAGCACAGCATCGGACGGCGTGTCCAGAATGCCATAGCGTTCGAGCGCCGCGAGCCGATCTGTTTCATTGTGGGTTAGTGCGGCTTTCTTCATGACTTCGCCCGATGGGCGATGAAAGGCTTGGGGAAGATGATCACAGTCGCTAACCATGTCTATTGGAGTAAATGCATGGGTTCCACTCTAACATTCCCGGGAATCTATGTCTCGCTTACCGGCTGTGGCCTGTTTAAGTCCCAGGCTGAGTGGGTCCAATTGGCCAGTAGATGCACTCTCAGTTTTCCGTTGCACACAACTCTAATATGCGATCTACTAAATCTTGTATTCGGTATGGTTTGCTAAAGTAGTGGATTGCTCCGGCCTCGAGGCAACGCACTGAATCATTTGGATCAGCTAGTCCGGTGGTTGCTATCACCGGGATGCCGGCAGCTTCGGGTGCTTCACGAATGCGTTTTATAGCTTCCAGACCGCCGAGTCCCGGCATGTGAATATCCATTAGAATGATGTCTGGTCGTTGCGCTATTGCAGTTTGAATAGCGCTTTCGCCATCTTTGACGTGTAATACGATAAAATCCAAATGCTCCAAATACCGACAGATCGATGCTGCAACACTGTCATTGTCCTCTGCTAGTAAAACGGTAATCATGGGTAAATCCGGTTTGACCGAAGTTGAAGCTTGCGGATGCTATGAGCTTGTTGAAATGAGGGACCTTTGCTTTTGGGCGCGCTGCAGTGATCTAGAATAAAGCAACAGAGCAAACCTGTTCAGATATTTTATAGCAAATGTTACTATAGTTCCTATGGTTAGGTACGCGTCTGAACGATAGGTTTGCTGTTAGCTAAATTTACCGCGACTTAGTTTTTTTCGGCCGTTCTGGTGGATGTTCCGGCAATTTTGGCAGGTATCGTTAGACCGTGTCACTCGGCGCATGGAGGTTAATACCAATGTCGAGCGGCGGTCTGGGTATGTAACAGGGCAGGAAAGTCAAACGGCTATTAGGTCGGAGATATCCTTCATCGAAGATAACCGACACCCCGGGTGGATCGACTAAGGCCAAAAGGGTAAAGTTTGAGCAGGTCTGCAAACTGAAAATAATCAAGCGGAAGGTAATACGGATTGATGGGTAGTTGTGGTAGTTGTGTCACCTGTAACGAGATTGCCGACATTACTAAACGAGCCCCGGAAGAAGGTTTATTAAGTGTTAAAACAATTAAGTGCACTATCAACAAGCTTCGGTGTAATTGCTGTAGTTCTCATACAGACAACATCCGCAGGTGCAGCAAGGTGGGAGTGCGGTGAGCGAAGTAATCTGCCGATAGAAGGAAAGAACTACTGTGCCGCAGGGGATTTCCGTCAATCGGAAATCAATCTGGAAAAGGTGCTAACCGTCCTGCTTCACCGGCACAAAGTTGCCTACGACGATGTGACTGCTTTGAGCAAGGCCCAGATAGCGTTTCGAACTTACCGGGATAATCAATGTGAAGCTGAAAACAAACGCATTCAAGACATGCCTTTCCATCCGATGATTGTCGCCCAGTGTAAAACCCGGCTGACTAACTTGCGCATCGATGAACTAAAACGTATGAAATAATAGAAAGGCATTAAGCCGTTTAACACTATTCGTTTAACACCTTATAAAAAAAGGTTCTCATCATAGGGAGCGCATATCAAGATGAACACGCCACTATTCTTAGCAGCCTACCCATATCGGGACGATGTACTCGACTTGCCAGTTGAAGATTTAGACATAGCCGCTGCGTGGTATTCTAAAACGTTTGGAATGTCTGAGGTGGTACGCACAGACACGCCGCTAGCCAATGTGATTCTGGAAAGAGATGGCGTAAGAGTAGGCTTTTCCATAAACGGCGGTGACGCAAGTCAAGATGGAGCAGCGATCCTGGTGTCAGACATCCATCAGGCGAAAGCCGGACTTGAATCACAAGGTGTCGAGGTTAAGAATCTTCAGACCGAAGAGCGTGACGGGCAGAAATATATAGCGTTCTTTGTCGTTGCTCCAGACGGGCTCTGTTATTACTTTCATCAACTTGACTCAAACAGCGACGAGTAGAAAGCAGGTATTGAGAATAATTACTTGTGTCTAATCTATTCTGATTAAACATCGCTATCAGTCGCGGTAGAAAGGTAAAATAAGTATTTATTGTGATTTCGTTGACAACCGGGGTTCGTCGACAGCAGTTTCAACTTGGTAAGGATGCTTTGTTAATGCTTAATCTGGCACAGTGAGGTGGCCTCAGTCGGAGAAGTATTCTTCAACTTCAGTATCTTCGGCAGAGATATCCTGTTCATTCTTGCGTTCTTTGGCAAGGCTGGTCGGATCTATACTTGACCAGAGTGGTGTAGATGCCATGACGCTTGCGAACAATGCACCGCCTCTTAAAGCCCAGGCAACAACCCCGGCGCTGGCGCCTAAGGAAATACCTATCCCCGTGTCGATTCCAAGGCGATATTTCCTGCTGATCTGTTCTTCGGATTGCTGAAGGTCGTTTTCGAATCTCGACAATCCTTCAAGGAAATGACTGTTGGAAGTGATTTCTCGTAAAGGCTGTGTTTCAACTTCCAGTAGCACGTCAAACATCATATTAGTAAGTGTCACGTTCTCGTTGTATAGTGCGTAGTTTTTGGCTTTTATATGTTTTTTGACGTCAAGTTCATCAAGTAGGGTACTCAATACAATAGTGGATACCACCGGTGAGATATTGGTGTTGTTAATCACCTCTTCTACATTCGTGTCTGTTCGTTCTATTCTCGACGTCGAGGAAGGGATTTCTGGCGACACGTAGGCCAGTTCGGTTTGAATTACCGTTATTTCCTCCGCTGCGACCTGTTCTTCCACTGGTGTTATTGTTTCCACTGTTGAAGAAGTCGTTGCACTAAAGGCAGAAGCTAGCGGTGGTTCGATATTTATATCCACTTGTGCAATCGTGAAGACGCCATCCTCATTGGTTACCCGGTAGGTGAAGGAATCCTGCAACGCCGCAGAACCGTTATGCGTATACGAAAAGCTGCCATCCGGACTGAATTGTAGTGTTCCATGCGCAGGTTCTCGCTCAAGTTGTACCACTAATAGCGTATTTGATGAGAGTTGTGCATTGCTTAACTCGCTATAGCCCGATGCGAGTACATCACCATTCAGTGAATTAAAAGATTGACCAAACGCCAAATTGAGTACATCGCCTTCCAGTTCCGGTGCTGGATCAATCACCTCGGTGACAATGATTGAAAACCGTCCGGAGGAAGGGGTAGAGCCATTTTCACCGCCATCCTGCACTGAGACGTCGAAATAGTCTTCGCTGGACTCAGAGCCGTCATGTGTGTAAAGGAGTTGATCGCTTTCTAACTGGGCGAGTGTAAAGGTGTTGTCTGGTGAAAGAACATTGCCGTTCAAGGTCAAAATGCCATGCATGGGCACGCTTTTGAGACTGAACATAAGCTCAGTTGCCAGTAAGTCATCAGCATCGATGGCGGTAAGTACCGCTGTCGTCAATCTGATTTCGCTGCCCTCATCTACGGTGGCATTCTCTGTAACCAGTCGAGGTGGATCGTTTACGTCCTGTACGTCAAAGCTGATAAAGTTGTCTGTCGGGTCGGTAAACTCCCCACCGTTGGACCGGTCACCGGTATCCTGAACTTTAAATCCGAAACCATTGTGACCGGATCCAGTATCGTTTGCTGGAGGTGTGTACGTCAGCACTCCGCTATTTATGGCATTTATCTCTACGACACTTCCTGCGTTTAGAGGTGCCCCGTTAAGTTTAAGTATGCCGCTCGTGGGTAGTGAAGTAATGATAATACTATTGAAGCTATCATTGTCCTGAGGATCGGTAAATCGAAAGTCATCAGCGATGAAGACATGGTCAGTGTCTTCAGGTGTAGTCACTGTGTTATCACCTCCGGATGGTGCATCGCTTACGTTGGTAATGTTAAATGTAATGACGCGTTGTTGCTGATCAACAGATACTCCATCGTCACTATTTCCGCCGTCATCATGAACCCGGAATCCAAAATTATCATTGGCGACACCACTAGCATCAGATTCTGGTGCATACGTCAGAAGATTGGAATCAATGTCGCTGATAGTGATCACCTGGTCTGTGTTCACCGGAATAGCATTGAGAAGCAGTGTCCCGTCTCCTGGAAGTTGGCTGATGGTAACCGCCGAGAATGTATTATTGTCCAGAATGTCGGAGAAGCCAAAGTCGGCGCGTGAAAGCGTGAGCGTAGTGTCTTCCAGAAAAGTCAGTGTGGCATCGGTACCTGACGGTGCATCATTAATACTCGTAATGGAGAGAGGGCGGGTAACGGAATTCGAACGCTGGTCTCCATCAAACACGCTGTAATCCAGTGTTCTGCTCGCTTGTGTGGGATCATCGCTGTTATTCTGATATTGAATTGCGCGCAGCGCTGTTTGATAGGCGGCGAGGGTGTCAGAGCCATTCAATGTCAGAATACCTTGAACGCTGTCCCAGCTGGCTGTGATGTTAGGTGTGTTTGCAAAAGATAATACATCTTCGTTCGAATTATACCCGTTAGATATTCGGACAACGGCGCTGGTAAGTGTGGTGTTATCGACGTCATCAGTGATTAAGCCTGCGGTGATGTCTATTCCGCCCATGTTTTCCAGGTAATCAAGTGTGACAGTTTCAAGGTCTGTTATGGTCGGAGGATCATTGATCGGCAAGACATTGATATTGCGCGACAATAGATTAGAGTCAGTATCACCGTCGTTGATTGATAGTGTAACGGTTCGATCAGAAAGGTCCGGGTTGTCAGCGATATTTTCATAATGAACCGTCTGCAATGCCTCCTGATACGCCGTAATAGTATCTGCACCGGTGAGTATGAGTTCAGCAGCATCCGGGTGCCAGGTTCCTGTGATTGTGGATGTATTAACAAATGAGAGTCGATCCTGATCGTCATTGTATCCGTTAGCTATGGTGATCAATGCAGACTCAATGAATTGATCATCAAGATCTGTAAGCTGGATCGTGCTGGTGATTGGCGTCGAACCCTGGTTTTCGGTGTAAGCCAGGTCTGTAGATTCAAGCGCAGATTGCAATGGTGCGTCATTTAGACCGGCAATCGTGATATCTCTCTGTACGATATTGCTCTCTGTGTCACCGTCGTTGACGCTAAAGGAGAGAGTGCGAGTTGAATTGTCGGGGTTGTGACTGGTGTTTTCGTAAGTGATCGATCGTAATGCCGCCTGATAGCTTTCTACACTATCTGTTCCTGTTAAAGTCAGCTTTCCCGAGAGCGGGTCCCAGCTTGCGGTGATATTACTGCTGCCGGTGTAGTTGAGTTGATCCTCACCGGGTCTGTAATTACTGCTGATGGTCACAATAGCAGATTCAAAATTGATGTCGTCAAAGTCGCTTAACTCAAGCGTCGAGCTAACACGTACAGAACCTTGATTTTCAGTATATTGCAAGGCTGTTGATTCAATTACTGCAGTTACCGGTGCATCGTTGATTTGGACTATCTGAATGTCACGAGTCAATGCATTGCTGTTGAGATCGCCGTCATTTATTGTAAATGAGATCTGGCGTGTCTGCGGATTCGGGTTTTCACTGTGGTTTGCGTACGTAACACTTCTCAGCGCCTGTTGATAATTATTCATGCTGGCGGAGCCGTTCAAAGTAAGCAAACCGGTGTTGTTATCGTAGGACCCGGTTATCCCTGATTGATCGGAATATAGAAGCTCGTCTTCATCATAAGTGAAGTTAGTGTTAATAGAAACGGTGGCGGACTCGATATTAATGTCATCGAAATCTTCGAGGCTGAGATTGTTGGTAATACCAACCGGTGCTTCATTCTCGATAAAGGTAACTGCAGTAGGTTCTATGTCAGACAGCATTGGCGCATCATTGACTGCAGTTAATGCAATATCGCGCGTTAGTGAATTACTTGTGCTACCGCCATCATTGACTGAGTAGCTGATAGTTCGATCCAGCGTAGATGGATCATCGCTGTTGTTTGTATAGGTAACAGATCGAAGAGCAGTCTCGTAATTCTCTATGCTGGAGGACCCGGAAAGGCTTAAAACGCCGGTGACTGGATTGAAGATCCCATTGATACCGGGTTGGGTGGTAAATGCGAGTGAGTCCTCGCTTGCAGCATAGTAGTTATCGATAGACACGGTGGCTGACTGTAACTGGGTGTTGTCGATATCGTCCAGTGCAATAGTCGAAGAAATAATAGTTGGGTTGTTCTCTGTATATTGCGCGGCGGTGGTGTCAGGCGATGAGAGAATCGGGGCATCATTGACCGCGGTGAGAGAGATTGTCCTTATTTGAATATTACTGTCCTGATCTCCGTCATTGACGCTAAAGGTGATGTCGCGTTGCAGAGCAGTCGGATTGTCGCTGGTGTTGGTGTAGCGAATCGATTGAAGCGCTGCCTGATAGTCTGCAATGCTCGATGAGCCATTTAATGCTAAAACCCCGGTTGCCGCACTGTAGTTCCCCGTAATGCCGGACTGATCAGTAAACATCAGCTGATCCTCAGCAGCTGAAAAGTTGGTCGTGATAACAACAGTTGCTGATTCAATAATGGTGTCGTCATCATCGCTGAAACTGAGGGTGTTGGTGATCACTACGGGAGCGTCGTTCTCGGCGTAAACCAGGAAAGCGGATTCGATTTCCATGGCCACTGGCGGGTCGTTGACAGGTATAATTTCGATGCTTCGTGAAAGAGGAACACTACTGTTTAAACCGTCATTCACGACCAGACTTACTGTTCGGGTTAAATCAGAGGGATTGTTGCTGGTGTTCTGATAAGTGACTGATTGAATCGCGGCTTGGTAGTCGGAAAGAGCCGCTGAGCCGGTAAGTGTCAGTATGCCGTTAACTGCATCATAGTTGCCTGTAATTCCCGACTGGTTCGTATACAGAAATTCATCTTCACCTGTTGCGAAGTTACTGCTGATCGAAACGGTAGCAGATTGGATAAAACTATTGTCTACATCATTAACAGTCAGACTGTCTGTGATACCGATAGGAACATCGTTTTCGGTATAGAGTACCGGTAAGGCCTCTGTGGTTGACAGATCGGGGGCATCATTGACGGCGGTAATTACAATGTTTCGAGACAACAGGCTGCTGGAGTCATTGCCATCGTCAATTGCGAAACTGACCGAGCGGTCTATTGTAGATGGATCATCACTGCTGTTGTAGTAGCTAACTGACCGAAGCGCTGCCTGATAATCGCTGAGTGTTGCTGAGCCGGTCAGGCTCAGTATTCCGTTTGCACTGTTGTAACTGCCGGTGATGCCCGACTGATTAGTAAAGACCAGCATATCTTCTTCTGGTGCGAGATTACCTGTGATGGATACGCTTGCCGATTCAATATTCGTGTTGTCGACATCACTGATCACCAGATTTCCCGTAATGCCAATAGGGGTATCGTTCTCTGTATAGAGCGCAGGCATGACTTCGATACCAGATAACACAGGTGCGTCGTTGACCACCGTGAACGCAATATCACGGGACAAAAGGTTGCTGCTATCGACACCGTCGTTAACGAGAAAACTGATTGTGCGGTTGAGTGAAGACGGATCGTCGCTGGTGTTGTGATAAACAATTGATTGGATGGCGGTTGCATACTCAGCCGGAGTGGCAGCGCCGGTTAGCGTCAGTTGACCGATAGTCTCATCGTAGATACCGGTGATATTGAGCTGATTAGTGAAGGCAAGTATATCTTCGCCCGCAACGAAGTTACCTGAAATCGTGACGGTTGCAGACTCAATGTTAGTGGTGTCTACATCGGTGATTCCGAGGTTGTCTGTAATACCGGTGGGAGATCCGTTCTCGGTGTAGACTATAGGTGCTGTTTCGATGTCAGCAAGCTCAGGTGGATCATTGATGGCGATAATAGTGATGTTGCGAGACAGAACGTTGCTGGTGTCATCGCCGTCATTGACTACGAAAGATACGCTGCGATCCAGTACTGAAGGATTGTCGTTGGAGTTTTGATAGGTTATTGAGTGAATCGCGGCTTCATATTCGGCCAGTGTGGCAGAACCGGTCAGGGTTAATTTGCCAGTGGAAGCATCGTAGCTGCCACTGATACCGGATTGATTGATGAAGCTCAGTGCATCTTCACCAGAAGAGAAGTTGCCTGTTATAGAAACGGTCGCGGATTGAATATTGGTATCATCGATGTCAAAGACCGCCAGATTCCCTGTGATGCCTATAGGACTATCGTTCTCGGCATAGAAAGCCGGTCCGGACTCGATGGTGGACAGTACAGGCAGATCGTTGACGGGCGTGATAACAATGTCGCGAGATAGCAAATTACTGGAGAGATCGCCATCGTTGACGACAAACGACACGGTTCGATCCAGAGTAGACGGGTTATCACTGGTGTTCTGGTAGGTAACTGATTGAATTGCCGCTTGATAATCAGTCAGGTTGGCGGCACCTGTGAGTGTCAGTTCCCCGTTAACGCCATTGTAGCTGCCAGTGATCCCGAATTGATTGCTGAAAGCCAGAACATCTTCACCTGAAGCGAAGTTACCGGTAATTGCAACGGTGGCTGATTCAATATTCGTATCGTCAACATCATAAACACTGAGGTTGCCGGTAATGCCTATAGGCGGTCCGTTTTCGGTGTAAAACGCAGGTGCTGTTTCGATGGTAGAAAGTACGGGCGGATCATTAACAGCGATGATAGTAATGTTGCGTGATAATATGTTGCTGCTGACATCTCCGTCGTTAACGATAAGGGATACCGTTCGCTCGAGAGTAGATGGTCTGTCATTGGTATTCTGGTAGGTTACTGAATGAATGGCAGCTTGATAATCAGCCACAGTGGCGGAACCTGTAAATGTCAGTTCACCGTTAGCGATGTTGTAGCTACCTGTGATACCGGGCTGATTGGTGAAAGCCAGAATATCTTCACCCGACGTGAAGTTACCGGTTATAGAAATTGTGGCAGATTCAATATTTACATCATCGATATCGTTAATACCGAGATTACTGGTAATGCCGATAGGAGATCCGTTCTCGGTGTAGACTACTGGTGCTGGTTCAATGTCAGCAAGTTCGGGTGGATCATTGGTGGCGAAAATAGTGATGTTGCGAGACAGAACGTTGCTGCTGTCATCGCCGTCATTGACTACAAAAGATACGCTGCGATCCAGTACCGAAGGATTGTCGTTGGCGTTTTGATAGGTTATTGCGTGAATCGCGGTCTCGTATTCGGCCAATGTGGCAGAACCGGTCAGGGTTAATATGCCAGTGGAAGCATCGTAGTTGCCACTGATACCGGATTGATTGATGAAACTCAGTACATCTTCCCCTGAAGCGAAGTTGCCTGTTATAGAAATGATCGCAGATTCAATAGTCGTATCATCGACGTCAAAGATCGCCAGATTGCCAGTGATGCCTATAGGACTATCGTTCTCGGTATAGAAAGCCGGTCCGGCCTCGATGGTGGACAGTACAGGCAGATCATTGACGGGCGTGATAACAATGTCGCGAGATAGCAAATTACTGGAGAGATCGCCATCGTTGACTACAAACGACACAGTTCGATCGAGAGTAGACGGGTTATCACTGGTGTTCTGGTAGGTAACTGATTGAATTGCCGCTTGATAGTTTACGAGAGTAGCGGCACCTGTGAGTGTCAGTTCCCCGTTAACGCCATTGTAGCTGCCAGTGATACCGAATTGGTCAGTAAATGTCAGAACATCTTCACCCAAAGCAAAGTTGCCAGTAATAGAGACGGTAGCTGACTCAATATTCGTATCGTCAACATCGCTAACACTGAGGTTTCCGGTTATTCCAGTGGGAGAACCGTTTTCCGTGTAGCTTGCAGGTGCGGTTTCGATGGTAGAAAGTACAGGCGGATCATTAACAGTGGTGATAGTAATGTTGCGAGACAGTGTATTACTGCTGCCTTCGCCGTCATTAACTACAAAGGATACAGTGCGATCCAGTATCGAAGGATTGTCATTGGCGTTGTGATAAGTGATTGAATGAATCGCAGTTTCGTAATCGGCTAGTGTGGCTGAACCGGCTAAGTTTAATATGCCGGTTGCAACATCGTAAATGCCACTGATGTCGGGTGAATTGGTGAAAGACAGAACATCTTCATCTGGAGTAAAGTTGCCGGTGATGGTAACAGTCGCAGATTCAATATTTGTATCATCGACATCAAATACTGCCAGGTTGCCGGTGATACCTGTCGGAGTATTGTTTTCGACATAGAATGCCGGTTCGATCTCGATAGTGGAAAGTACGGGTAGATCATTGACTGCAGAGAAAACAATATCGCGAGATAACAGGTTGCTGTTGATATCACCGTCGTTAACTACAAAGGATACGGTTCGACTCAGCGTTGATGGGTCGTCACTGTTGTTTTCGTAGGTTATTGAGCGCAGAGCCAGCTCATAGTCTGTAACGGTTGCGGTACCGCTGAGTGAAAGAATACCGGTACTTGTACTATAGATACCGGTAATTCCTGCTTGATTGGTGAATGTAAGAACGTCTTCGCCGATTGCAAAATTGTTACTGATGGAGACGGATGCAGAATGAATCAGTGCATCGTCAACATCGTTGATGATTAGTGATGATGTAACTGCTACCGGACCTTCGTTTTCAATATAGTTAAGGGGTACGCCTTCGATAGCAGATTGCACCGGGGGATCATTAACCGGTGTAATTGATATTTGACGAGTCTGTAGGTTGCTGTTGATAATTCCATCATTGACCAGAAAGGAGACTGTTCTGGGTAATGTGTTTGGAGATTCGCTGTTATTCAGGTAAGTGACGGATCGAAGTGCTGTCTGATAGCTTGCAGCGCTCGATGCACCGGTAAGGGTAAGCGTCCCGGTACCGGAATCGTAAGTGCCACTGATATCCGGTTGATTTAAATAACCCAGAACGTCCTCTGTTGGTACATAGGATCCGCTAAAAGACACAGTGGCAGATTGAATCGGTGCAGCATCAATGTCATCAACAGTGAGAGTTGATGTTATTGTTGTTGCAGGATTGTTTTCTGTGTAGTTGAGTACAGAAGATTCAATTGAGGACGTAACAGGCACATCGTTTACGCCATTGATATTGATCGTGACGTCAACGGGCACTGTATTATCCAGCCCATCGTTATACACGTAAGTGAATGTATCTGTGGTGGACTGACCAACACCCAGAGATTCGAACTGACCAGCTGGATCATAGTTAAAACTGCCGTCAGCCAGCACACTGACAGCGCCCAGGGTGGTGCTGGTATTGGTGCTTTCAACGTAAGGTATAGCGGTACCAGCGCCAGGGTTTGCAGCGTGATGAGAAATGGTTGCGTCGCCGAGATCTTCATCGTGCACACGAAAGTGTGCGATCTGTCCGGCAAGGTCTCCGGTGAACCCACCAACTGTCGAGCCGTTACTTGTCCCCAGGCCAAAATCTCCGGGTCCCCAATTTGACAGCAGTACTGTTAACAGAAACTCACGTGATCCATCGACATACAATCTAACCTGGTCGTCGAAACCTCCTTTCATCTTGATGCTTACAGCGATGTGATGCCATTCACCTGCTGTCGGGGCAGCTACAGACATGGAGGCCACTCCGCCATTGCCGGAAGCTGCGAGAATTAACTGGCCACCGCTAGTCACCAGGGTGATACCCGGGCCGCCACTTGTTCCGGTGTCGAAGATTACGTTGTTAGTACTTAGTGAATCTATATATATCCATGCTTCTAATGTGGCTGATTCTGTACCGACAATAGCGGGGAATGAATCGAGTGCCGGAGTGGTTGCGCCACTACTGTTACCACTGAAATCAAATGCTGCGTCAATACCGGGTATTGGATTATCTGGCAGAGTTGTGTAAGTCGCGCCACTAAGGTTTAGGTTGGTTGTACCGACATTGCTGGCCCATTGTGCGTTCCCATCGGTATCTATTGATGCATCAAAACCCAATACCGTGTTGCCTCCGAGTAAGACATCGGGTTGACGATCGTTTGCTAGCAGGCCACTGGTGACGTCAACATTAATCGGTGTATCTTCGTCTGTTGAATAGTTGTCTGATATAGCAACGATTGAGACCGAGAAGTTACCGATCGCCGGTGTAACACCATCCTCTCCACCGTCACTCAGGGTGAAATCAAAACTGCCATCAGCCCCTGACAATCCATCGTGTACGAAGTGCACTTGACCGTTGGTGATATCTGCTTGTGTGAATGTGAGAACTGGCGTTGCGGGGTTTGACACAAGTTCGACATGCCCGTTCGCAGTTCCGGTAATGGAATAAGTCAGTTCGAACAAACTATCGTCAGGGTCTCCTTCATTAAGCATTGCAGAAGACAACTGGACAGTGCTTCCGCGGGTTGTTGGTGCTCCGGTGTTGTTGGCGACCCAGGGAGGATCATTGACCGCAACAACGTTGATGTACGACTGTGCGACCTGACTAGAGGCTGCTGAGTCAGATACAACTATATTGACCGTTCGCTGGGTTGAATCCGGGTCTTCGGAAAGGTTTTCGTAGGTTATTGTCCGCAGTACCTGTTGATACTCAGCTACCGTAGCAGGGCCTGTAATGGTGAGTATGCTGGTGGCTGTACTGAAGCTTACTGTTAGTCCGGTAACACCCGGGTTTGCCCACAGGCGTTCGTTGCTACCATCAGGAGCGTTGACAATAATTGCTTGTAAGCTTGCTAGCTGAGCACTATCAACATCGGTGATGAACGCATCGGAGTCGGCTACAGGAATCGGTCCGCCGTTTTCAGTAAACGTAGTGTTGAAGGAAAGTCCGCTACCACCGCTATTGTCTGCGTCGAGATCAACAACCGGTGGATCGTTGCTTGGTATGCCAATGCTATTCAGCTCTACGGCAGAATCGACGGCGGTAGTTGCAATGCTCACCAGATTGATGCTTTCCCCGTTGGGGAATGTCAGAACGGCGTTCCCGCTGCCATCGTCGCTGATGGCAACATCATCAGTATCTACAGGATTGCCAGTCGCGTCGGTCAGTGTTTGCACATCAAGCAGGTCGCTGCCGATCGAAAAATCCTGAATGGTGTCTGCGCCAAAGCCATTCGCGAGAATGTAGGTATCGGAGCCGGCGCCACCGGTTAAGTCGTCGTTGCCGGTATTGCCGGTAATCAGGTCGTCGCCTGTGCTACCGATTATTACGTCTGCTCCGGCCCCGCCGTCTACAGATACAGCTGTGTTCGCAATCGATGCATCAATAAAGTCCGCTTGCGTGGTGAGTATAAAGTTTTCAATCTCGATGAATGAAGCGGTGTTGTGACCGTCTAAGATGGTGCCTGATTCGTTGCCATCAAAAGCTACAAACAGCGCGGTTGAATTCACGGATGCGTCGATAGAGTCATTGTCGATACCACCTTCACCACCCAGGTAGTGATCGTAAGCGAAATCGTCTGCGATCAGTATGGTGTCGGAGTCATCTCCCCCATCGGCGATGTCTCCAGCTTGTGCAGGATTGCTGTCGATGGAAACCGTATAGTTGGTTTGGTCTCCAGGATCGGTCGCAGTCGCATGTCCTCCAATGGCCTGCAAAGTTGAAAACGGTACATCGATTGTTATCGTAGCTCCGTTATCGGCTGGGCCAGTGCCCCAGATTCGATCTAAAGGTATGTAATACGCATTGCCATGATAAGTTATTGTGGCGTTTCCAGCAGAGACAAGACTTCCAATCCCAACGCCGTCAACGTAGAGGTCGAATGCTGAACCGGTTCCATTGTTTAATCCGAGGTCGGTAACAACAATCTGCCCACCGGTGACTGGTTGTGAGAATGTGTGTGTGTGTGTTTCAGTTTGCTCAGAATCAGAGGTAATTGAATATATTGCGCCGGCGGCGTTTAGCGTCATGTCTGACGTAACTGTATAGCTAACATCCAGGTTACCGGAAGTTCCAGTGACTGTGCCTGAGGCGCCGGATGTGGGTACATAAGCGGGCAGATAATCGCTATACCCGCCTGTCGAGATTATATCATCGCCGGCTTCACCGGCGATTATGTCGGCTTCGTCGCCTGAGGTGATCGTGTCGTTGCCCGCACCAGCATCGATGACATCTTCATTTCCAGCGGGACCAGTACCATCAGCGTTATCAACCATTTCACCGTCTGCCGGATCGATATAGCTTGCATCAATGACATCGTCACCAGTGGATCCGTCGACAATGTCGTTGGCAATCAGGCTAGAGTACCAACTATGTTGTACCTGGCTAGAAATCGCGATGTCAGTGTTGATGACGCCCTGGGTATACTCAAGTATCCAATCGGCCCCCAGCTTTTCGTGGCCTGTCGCATTGACGCTTGCTGCTACATCACTGTTGGTGGCGTCGGCTAATGTGTTGATCAGTGCGCGGCCAATCTCTGAGCTGGCAAGGTCACATCCGTAGATCAGAAGGTCAGCATCTTGTGTAAGGGACTTACCCCAGTCGGTCAATTCACTCGCATAGTTGTCGGCGGTGGTGGTATCGAGTCTGCTGTTTCCGAGCTGAAAGCCCTGATCATCTCCGTGACTGATAATATGTATGGCGTCAATGTTGTCGACGCCAGCAAGCGATTCTGTTATGTGCTTTATGCCGTCGCGCTCTGCATCAAGCCATACGATCTTCCATTCAATCTGATCTGAGCGGGTTGCTTTTACATCAGAAAGGAGCTGCTTTGAGTCTTCAACGGCCGCATCAATGAATATCACCTCGACTCTGAGCGCTGGAGTTTCGATTGTTTCTAATGTACTGCCTTCCGCTAGTGCATCTTCATTTTCAAGTTGTCGCGCATCTGTGTTGTGTATTGCTGATTCAGCAATAAGTTCAGATAGATCGCCCTCACTCAGCGATGCCTTTTTTGCAGCTACAGTCATATCTGCACTATTGCCCTGTTTCGCAGGGAGGGCGCTCCAGTCAACTTGTTCCAGCTCCGGTGAGCCGGGCAGGTTGTCACCATGCAGACTCGCAGAAAGTATTTCAGCAGAGAATAGGAGGCGTTGCTCCAACTCCTCTACAACGATACTTTTCTGTGGAATAGTTTTTTCGGGTTTAGTGCTAGACATTTTAGAAGTCTGGCGTGTCAGGTAAGATCGGTCACTGGACGGCTCGATGTTGGTTGCTCATGGTACGGTCCCTAGGGCGTTATGTGGTTGATCTGAAATGTCGCCGCTGTGTGTCGTAGCACAGAGGCTCTTTTTTGCTGTTGGTACAGAATCTCGTTTCTTCTCAATCGAGCTGTACTCCATATAACAATTTATTATCGATGAGACTTCACTGCCGCGGGCGAGGTTACAGTCACACACGGGTCTTGCTGCAAATGTGCCAAGCAAATGTGGAGTGCAGTTGTTTTGAGCACCAACGCTGGATTATGCTACGCACTCTGCAATTCGACGGTTGTTATTTGAAAATTAGCTAAAGGAGATAACTTCGTTCGGTTGATTCAATCGCCCGAGAGACAATAACTATCAGAGAAATTCGGTTGCCCGTCATGGAAGCTGGACTGGTTGGCAGTATGCAAAGCCGCGTCGGTCGATTCATTAGTGCTCAAGTCGATAGTCGGAACGCCACTCTATTGGCGGCCGTACGCGATACAAGGCGTCATGAATGTGACTTCATTCCCTATTGTATGTTGGCTTGTCATGTAGCCGGGCCTTGTTTGATCGCGTTCCGGGCATTTTAAGTTCAGTCAGAGATTGCGGGGCACCTCTTTCGTTGCTCATGGCAAACTGGCGTAGCCGTAGCAGATGGCTCTGGGCTTCGTTCGTCTACCTATTCAACAACGAACAGTAGAAAGTGGCAATCGAAAACGATAGCCTGTCGTGGGGGCTGGTCCGGTTTGAGTCCACCTCGGTATTTTCAACCATTGAAGATATTCATCATTGTGGTTATGTATGTTTTGATGTGGCGAAATTTGAGGTAGGTAGAACAGGTGGAGATCACTTTTCGTTAATTGCAATACAGCGGTATCAGGTGGTTGTAAGTGAGTCCGTTTAAATCTGTGATGGGGTATTTAATGTTCGATAGTGCGCATAAGTGAGAAATATCCCTGGCTTCTATAACTGGACAATGATTGTGCTACGCGAAGCGGGCACGATCTACCTGTCCCTGATTAAAATTCTCGTGCCTGCTATTGTGATCGTCAAACTATTACAAGCTGTAGGGGCTGTAGCAA
>CALISD010000077.1 GCA_938041955.1 uncultured Granulosicoccaceae bacterium
AACACTTTATCTTCGCCACAGCCGCCATAGCTGCGTTGGAAAAATTCGACGTAGGCCCTGCTATGCCTGCATTTTTCCGCCTTGCTCTGACGACTGTGGCTGTGAAAAGTTTGTTACCGAACTTCCCGCACAGCCCACTAGAAGCTAACTGCCAAAGAGTAGTTCACTATTACTTCTATTGGTTTGCCTCGATAGACCGAAATCCCTGTAGTGCTTCATTATAGAGTGGGCAGAACCAACAATGCCTTTGAATCTACTTTCGAAGTTTGCGCTTAAATCCATCCAATGTTCAGCAGATATTTAAACGTTCAAAAATTTTTGGTGTGTCGGCTGGAATAGCGCCACGTTTATCATCAAGAATAGCCCTGCCAGTACAATCAACCAGTTCGATGTAGCCAAGTAGTAAATGCAATGCCTTTAGGCATAGGTCCGGTCTAATTCGCTGAGTTACTACCATGCAAGTATTCCCAATTGTGGTATCGGTTAGCCTATTCAAAAAACCAAAAGAGGCAGTCAATCGGTGCATTTCACTGAAATTGAATCGGATGACGAATTGCAAGTGCTGCTTGCGTCGAATTCCGTTATTGAACAAGTGGCTTTCCAAAATATAGATTTGTCAGCCGTGCCAAGAAACGGAAGCGTTCGATTTAACGATTGTATCTTCATGGGTTGCGTCATACCGGATGATCTATATGTCCCGTACTGCACTGAGTGCCACATATTTCCTCAGATGGATGTGCCATTCAATATGTTTCCCGCTCAGTTATATTCCGCTGCAGATTTGTATGGAGGTTATGAGGTAGGTAACCCCGAGTCATACAAAGCCTGTCTGGATAGCCGCGTTTATCGCCACTACATCAAAATGGGCAAAGAAGCCGGGAGTATCAAAGAAACTTTGGCTCGTCGTCTACATGATCATTCCATTACCGACGCGCTACATAGTTTTTTAGATGGTTACGAAAGCACGAGAGTCATAGCCATTATGGGGGGGCATGGCTTGCTGCGCAGTGAGGCCATGTTTACTACAGTGGCCCGTTTAAGCAAGCGACTCACAGAGGCTGGATATCTTATGATTTCCGGCGGTGGGCCCGGGGCAATGGAAGCAACACATGTCGGTGTCTGGTTTGCTGGTCAAGATGAAAAAGAGATGCTCAGTGCGATAGAGTTACTTTCCAAGGCACCGAGCTACAAAGATGCCATATGGCTTGACGCTGCATTTGAGGTGCAATCGCTATATCCACGGTCTGATTTTGAAAGTGTGGGTATTCCCACTTGGTTATATGGCCATGAACCACCGACACCATTTGCTACCAAGATTGCCAAGTACTTTGCGAATAGCGTCCGGGAAGATGGTTTGCTCGCTATAGCAAAGGGTGGTGTAATATTTTCGCCTGGTAGTGCAGGAACCATCCAGGAAATATTTCAGGATGCAACTCAAAACCACTATTTGTCATTTGGTATTGCCAGTCCCATGGTTTTCCTGGACTCACATTATTGGACCGTCGAGCGCCCGGTTTATCCTTTATTGAAAAGTATGGATAATGACGGGAAATATCAAAATATGATTTTGTCTTTACATGATCTTGAGGAAGACGTGGTCGCAGAGATAAAGCGTTTCACTCAAAATAACCGACAATAACTAATTGCCACTGATGGATCTCTGGCCCGTTTCTTTTGTGGCTATGGATATTGAATGTTGCAACTATCATGTGCGGGCGAATTCCATAGACGCCCATAGTAGCGCTCGCTGAGCAGACAAGCTGAGTTTTCAATTTAGGTTCTTAGAGTTATGGCAAATAAGATTGCAATTATTGGTCTGGGCATTATGGGTCGACGTATGCTCCAGAGCGCGTTGGACCATCCGGATTTCGAAATCAGTGGTATTTGGGATCCAGCGGAGGCTTCGATTGCAAGGACGCGCGAGCTAGGCACTGATTTGCCAGTTGCAATAGACGCCAGCGCCGCAATGGCCAATGCGGATGTGGTTTATTTGGCTTGCCCCCCAGCGCCGCGCAAGGCCTATGCATTAGTAGCAGCGCAGGCCGGGCAGGGCGTATTTATGGAAAAACCGTTAGGCACTGACAATGCTGAAAGCGAAGATTTGGTAGCGCAGCTCGAATCGTCACATCTGCCTGCAGTGGTGAACTTTACACAGGCATCGTCACTGGGTTTTGATGTGTTGCAGCAGGCGATTGATAGCGGCACGACTGGCAAGCTGTTAGGCATCGATATCGTTGTGAATTATGCGGCCTGGCCCCGTGCCTGGCAGATTGATGCAGACTGGTTACGCTTTCGAGCTGAGGGTGGTTACACGCGAGAAGTTATTTCGCATTTTCTTTTTTTGGCACACCGTTTCCTCGGTCCATTAACACTGCGTTATGCAACCCCGAACTACCCGTCGGATACTGCCTTGTGTGAGCTGGATATATTGGCCCGATTAGAAACGGCGGATGGTCGCCCAGTGAATATCATCGGCACAACAGGCGGTCAACAGCCGGACCGGCAAGAGGTCACGGTCAAAGGTAGCAAGATGAGCTTTCAGTTTCGGGAGTTTTATCAGGTTTGGCAATCTGATGGCGGGCCGTGGGTCGAATCTATTGACTGGAGCACTGGTGAGGATCCGCGTACCAGTGCACTACAACGCCAACTCACCGAGCTGGATAAGTGGTTGCACGGTAAGCCCAGTAAATTGGCTACAGCGCAAGAGGCGCTAACGGTGCAGAAACTGAT